>QTVU01000023.1 GCA_003460745.1 Firmicutes bacterium AM55-24TS | reverse complement strand
ATGTATTCAATATAAGAATATAGGATTATTTTAGCATAGAATATATAATTGTGTCAAGAGGAGGAATCGCTTTGAAAAAATTTGAACCTAAAAAACCTGAAAAAGAAGTTATTTCACTTAGATTGGATAGTAGAATGTTAGAAGAAATCAACAGTTGGGCTATTGAAATTGATATAAGCCGAAATGAATTTATAAATCAATGTATAGATTTTGCGTTGAAAAACATAGATACTGATTTGGTTGAAAGTGTGGAAAGAAAACATAATACAAACGGCAGAGGCGGACGCAGTCAGATTATCCCTAAGTTAAGAACAGGATTTGAAGAAGATGAAGAAAACCAAAAAAAAGATGAGGGCTGACGTCCTCATCTTTTCTTGGGTTTTGTATTTAATTTAGTATTCTGTTTTATATAGTATATGCTTCTCGAAGCATATGAATTTCTTTTTTATAACCGTCAAGCTCATTTGGTGTTTCAAGCAAAATCGGAATACCCTGTAATTTAGGGTGATTGATAATCTTAACCATAGTATCAAAACCGATACTGCCTTCGCCGATTTTTTCGTGTCTGTCTTTATGACTTTCAAAAGGGTTTTTACTGTCATTCATATGAATTGCTTTTAATCTGTCAAGACCGATAATTCTGTCAAATTCATCAAGAACACCGTCAAGGTCATTAACAATATCATATCCACCGTCATAAATATGGCAAGTATCCATACACACGCCCATTTTATTATCAAGTTTAACACCGTCAAGAATTTCTTTCAATTCTTCAAAACTGCGACCTATTTCTGTACCTTTACCTGCCATTGTTTCAAGCAAAACTGTCGTTGTCATATCGGGTGTAAGTACAGTATTAAGCTGCTTTACGATAAAATCAATTCCGATTTCAACGCCTTGTCCGACGTGACTGCCCGGGTGGAAGTTGTACAGCTGGTTTGGTGTATACTCCATACGTCTTAAATCGTCAGCCATTGTATTTAAGGCAAATTCGCGAGTTTCTTCTTTATTGGAACACGCATTAAGCGTATACGGTGCGTGAGCGAGAATTTGCGAAAAATTATTTTCTTTCATAAATTCAAGGAAGGTTTTTACGTCTTGTTCGTCAATAGCTTTCGCTTTACCTCCGCGTGGATTACGCGTGAAAAATTGAAAAGTATTTGCGTCAATGCTCTTTGCCTCTTTACCCATATTCATATAGCCTTTTGCGGCTGACAAGTGACAACCTATATTTAACATTCTGATTTCCTCCTATAATATACTTGCATTCATAACATTATTATAGTATAATTGAAAAATAAAATCAACAATAAAAATTAGGAGAAATATTTAATGATTACAGTAACAAACGTAAGTCTGAATTTCAGCGGACAAAATCTGTTTTCAGACGTTAATTTAAAATTCACACCGGGCAACTGCTACGGAGTAATCGGTGCAAACGGTGCGGGAAAATCGACTTTTCTTAAAATTCTTTCGGGTGAACTTGATTCGACAACCGGTGAAGTGTCTATCGACCCAAATTGTCGTATGTCGGTTTTGAAACAGGATCACTTTGCATATGACGAGTACACTGTACTTGATACGATTATTATGGGTAACAAGCGTCTTTATGATATTATGAAAGAAAAAGACGCGTTGTATGAAAAAGAAGATTTCTCGGACGAGGACGGTATAAAAGCGGCTGAACTTGAGGCGGAATTTGCGGAAATGGACGGTTGGGAGGCTGATTCCAATGCGTCAAAGTTAATGCAGGGTCTTGGACTTGACGAAAGTATTATGTATTCGCAGATGGCTGACCTTGGCGGTAACGAAAAGGTTAAAGTCCTTTTGGCACAGGCACTTTTTGGTGACCCCGACATTATTCTTCTTGACGAGCCTACAAACCACCTTGACTTGCAGGCTATTGAATGGCTTGAAGATTTCTTGCTTGATTACGAGGGTACAGTCATAGTTGTATCGCACGACAGATATTTCCTTAATGTTGTGTGTACGCATATCGTTGATATTGACTATTCAAAGGTTAAGATGTATGTCGGTAACTATGAGTTCTGGTACGAGTCAAGTCAGATGATGGAAAGACTTATCAAGCAACAAAATAAAAAAGCTGAAGAAAAAATTAAAGAATTGCAGACTTTTATTCAGCGGTTCTCTGCGAATAAGTCGAAATCAAAACAGGCTACAAGCCGTAAGAAAATGCTTGATAAACTTACAGTTGAAGAATTGCCTGCGTCATCAAGACGTTATCCGTTTGTCGGCTTTGATATGGACAGAGAAGCGGGACGCGATTTGCTTACTGTTGACGGACTTTCAAAGACTGTAAACGGTGAAAAACTTCTTAATAATATATCATTCACACTAAATCATGACGATAAGATTGCCATAATAGGTGAAAACGAAATTGCAATCACTGCACTTATGCAAATACTTGCCGGTGAAGATGAGCCGGACGAGGGCACTGTTAAGTGGGGCGTAAGTACGTCAAGAAGTTATTTTCCTAAAGATAACTCTAAGTATTTTGACGGCTGTGAACTAAATCTTGTGGATTGGCTAAGACAATACAGTGCGGCAGGCTTTGAAACTCAAAACGAATCGTATATAAGAGGATTTTTGGGAAGAATGTTATTCTCGGGCGATGATGTGTTTAAACAGGTAAACGTGCTTTCCGGTGGTGAGAAAGTCAGATGTATGCTTTCAAGAATGATGTTGTACGGATCAAACATACTTATACTTGACCAGCCTACAAACCACCTTGACCTTGAGTCAATCACTGCGGTAAACAACGGCTTGAAAGCATTCAAGGGAAACGTTATATTTGCGTCACACGACCACGAATTTGTGAATACCGTTGCAAACAGAATTATTGATATTCGTGAGGACGGCACAATCGTGGACAGAATGTGTACATTTGACGAGTATATCGAAATGAAAAGAGGTAACTAAATGAAATTTGAAAATACAGAGGTTTACGGCTTTAAACGTGCGCTTAAAGGTATGAGAAACCCTCTTGAATCATGGCATAAAAACGATACGGTTGAGGAGAATGGAAAAGTCGTAATTGGTGAAAACGATTTGGATTTGGCGCAAAGACTTATAAAATCGGGCAGTGAACACAGAAAATTTATGCGTCAGATTTTTGTGTCGGTTGATATAACAGGTCCGCTTTATTGGTGGAAAGAATTTGATACGTATAAGGTTGGTACAACCGCAAACAGCACATCGACAATGCACAAACTTGCGTCAACACCTATTACTGCCGAGTGTTTTGAAATTGACGATTACAATTCAGATCTTGATTATGACGGCACAAAACTTGGTGATGTGATAGACAAGCATATAGAATTTTTGGAGAGTATGCGTGTAAAGTATCTTGAAACAAAGGATAAGGCATATTGGAAAGAACTTATCAGATGGTTGCCGTCAGCGTGGCAGCAGACAAGAACCGTTACAATGACATACGAAAATCTTTTGGCGATGTGTTCAAAAGGCCAGAGAAGATTTCACAAATTGACAGAATGGTCAAAGTCATTCATCGATTGGGCGAGAACACTTCCGTATGCACAGGAATTGATATTTCCTGATGAAACAGAATGAAAATAATTGCGGCGGTTGATGAAAAGTGGGGCATTGGCAAAGGTATGAATTTGCTGTTCCGCATATCAGAGGATATGGAATTTTTTAAAGAGAAAACAATGGGTAAGACGGTTGTTATGGGCAGAAAGACGTTGGAGAGCTTCCCTAACGCAAAACCGCTTAAAAATCGAAAAAACGTTGTACTTACAACCGATAAAAATTTTAAGTGTGACGGCACGGAGATTGTTCACGATATAAAAACGATTATCGGAAAATACGGCGGTGACGATACTTTTGTCATAGGCGGCGGAGAGGTTTACAGACAGCTTTTGCCGTACTGTGACAGTGCATATATAACAAAGGTGTTTTCCGACGGCAATGCGGATGTCTTTATCGACAATCTTGATAAAAATGAGGTGTGGGAGCTCGGTAACGTGTCCGAAAAACGCGTTGAAAACGGCATTTCGTTTGTGTTCTGCACTTATATAAACAAAAATCCTCAATCGCATTTTGAACAAAAAACACTGTAAATTACACATTGAATTTATGAAAAACACTTTAAAAAGTTTGTGAAATATGATATTATATAGATAATGATTATTATGCTTTAATGGATAGGTAAAGTATATATAAAAGAGGGAGGATAACTAAATGCTTAAAAATTCAAAGAAAAAACTAAGAAAATTAGGTGCATTTTCTTTGGTTCTTGCTCAGGTTGCGGCAGTAGGAGTAGTTGCTCCTATGACAAGTGCAAGTGCATTTGCCGGCAGTGCAATCACAAGAAACATGGAAAACCTTGATAGAGGTGTCGTTGCGACAAAGACTGACGACGGTGTACTTATTTCATGGAGAAGATTGGCAACAGAGCCTGCTGACACTACATTTACTCTTTACAGAAACCAAGAAAAGATTAACGAAGGTGCGGTTACAAACTTTGTTGACGCGTCAGGTACTGTAAACGATAAGTATACAGTAGTTGCAAACGGCGAAATGTCAGACAGTGTAGGCGTATGGGAGAACGGATACCTTGATATTCCTTTGGGTAAAACTCCTGAAAGTGACGTTATGTTACAAGACAGAAACGGCATATACTACGGTTCATATACACCGGGTGATTCATCATACGGTGACCTTGACGGTGACGGACAATATGAAATCGTAATGCTATGGAGCCCTTCAGATGCTAAGGATGCCGCTACAGGCGGTAGAACCGGTAAGGTCTTTATGGACGCTTACAAGCTTGACGGTACTCAGCTTTGGAGAATTGACATGGGTTACAATATCCGTGCAGGACAACACGATACTCAGCTTAACGTAGCCGATTTTGACGGTGACGGCAGAGCAGAAGTTATGGTAAGAACTGCTGACGGTACTGTTGACGGTCAGGGTAATGTAATCGGTGACGCATCAAAGGGTGAAACATACGAAAACAGCTGGGCTGCCCTAAACGGCGGTAAAAACTTACAAGGTCCGCTTTATGTAACGTGTTTCGACGGTGAAACAGGTAAGGCTCTTGACACAATAGATTATTTCCCAAATAATACTGTCGGTTCAAATGCTGCATCATTAACATTCGGTGATGACTTCGGTAACCGTTCGGAAAGATATAACAGTACAATAGCTTATATTGACGGTCAGTCACCGTCTGCTGTATTTGCAAGAGGTTATTACTTCGGTAAGGGTATCTCAAATCCTAATGGTCGTACAGGTGCCGCTGCATACAGCTTTAAGAATGGTAAGCTAAAGATGGAATGGTCATTCGATACAGCCGAATCAAAGAATAACGGCTATATCGGTCAAGGTAACCACCAAATTGAAGCAGGTGACGTTGACGGCGACGGTAAGGACGAAATCTTCTACGGCGCTTTGACATGGGATAATGACGGTTCAATTCTATGGTGTACATATCAAGAGCACGGTGATGCTATGCACCTTGGTGACTTCGACCCGACTAAAGAAGGTCTTGAATGGTTAAAAGCTTATGAAGATTACAGTGCAGACAGTGAAGTGTTTGATTTGAAAGGTCCACAACTTTCTCCATACATCACATCTAATACAATATTTAAAAATTCGGCTGCAGCTGCTGCTCAAGGCGCTCCTAATGATCGTCATCAATGGGGTATTTCACTTCAAAACGCTAAGACAGGTGAATTCTATCAGATCCACAACGGTATCAAAGATACAGGTCGTGCTATGATTGCCAATATCGGTTACGGCGATTCTTGGTACGCTATGTGGGGTGCAGGTTCATCAGGTTACTGGGACAGCAACGGTAACGAACTTCCTGATCTAAAGGCTGCTATGAACGGCAGAATTTATTGGACAGGCGACTTGCAGGATGAACTTCAAGACCACAACGGTGCAGGTAAAGAAATTACTGTAACAAAGTGGAATGACGATACAAAGACATTCGATAAGATTTTCGAGGGTGAGGGTTCACACTCAATCAACTCAACAAAGGGTAATCCGAACCTACAAGCTGACTTGTTAGGTGACTGGAGAGAAGAAATTGTTTCTTACGCAATTACAGGTCAAGACACAAAGAAAGAAAAGACAACAATCAAGGGTAACTTTGATAAGGACGTTGAAGTTGAATTAGATAAGACTGTATATCAATATTCTCTAAGACTATATGAAACACCATATGCAACAAATTATAACTTCTATACACTTGCACATGATGATATTTACAGAAACTCATCAGCAACAGATACAAACTGTTACAACCAACCACCGCATATCAGCTGGTATATGAACGACCATATTGCTAATTCACAGTACACAACTCAACCGGATGCAAATGTTAAACTTGTTTCAAATTCATACAAGGCAAAGGCATTTGACGAATCTGCTCTACCTGTTGCAGGTTCAACACCATCAACAGATTCACCGTTCGTTGACGTTGTAGGTCACTGGGGTAAGACATACATCGATAAGATGTATAAAGCAGGCGTTATCAACGGTATGGACGATACACACTTCGCTCCTGACGGAACTGTAACAAAGGGTCAGTTTGCAACACTTATCGTAAACGCTCTAAAGATTGATACAGATTCATCATTGGCAAGCGAACACTGGGCAATGCCATTCGTAAAAGCCGCTCAAAATGCTAACCTAATTGCAGAAGATATTCCGTTCACTGTTGAAGATTTCGATAAGGAAATTTCAAGAGAAGAAATGGCCTCAATGGTTGCTAAGGCTGCCGCATATAAGAATGTTGAGGCTAAGGCTGCCGATAAGAAATTTACAGACGCAGCAGACATCGCAACATGGGCTGTTGAAGATGTAAACAATGCAGTTGGTTTGGGTATTATCAACGGTATGGATGACGGTTCATTCCAACCAAAGGCTAATGCAACAAGAGCACAAGCTGCTACAATGCTTTCAATGCTTTGGGATTTAATTAAATAAGTCATAAAATAACATTAAAATCGGATGCGTATGCGTCCGATTTTTTTTGTGATTTTTAAAATATTTAAGAAATATATTGTAAAAAAATTATTGTTATAGTATAATAAATGAGAAATTTGTATTTGAGGTAAAAATAATATGAGAATGAGAAAAAAGAAAAATTGTGACGCAAGAATGGAACGTTGCAGTGATATTTGGATAAAAGAACCTGAAAAATATAAGGGGAAATGGGCGGAACGTTTCGGTAACGATAATCCTATTCATATTGAAATCGGTTGCGGTAAGGGGAATTTTATTGTCGGTATGGCGAAAATGTACCCTGATGTGAATTTTATTGCGATTGAAAAGGTTGAGGACGTTATAGTTATGGCTATGGAAAAAACTGTGGCAGCTGAACTTACAAACGTTTTGTTTATGGATATGGATGCGGAAAAAATTGAAGATATATTTGAATTTGGCGAGATAAGACGTATTTATCTTAATTTTTCTGACCCTTGGAAGAAAAATAAACAGGCAAAACGCAGACTTACTCATAAGCGTTTTCTTGACAGATATAAAGCCGTGCTTAAACAGGGCGATTATATTTGGTTTAAAACCGATAATAAGGCTTTGTTTGATTTTTCGCTTAACTCATTTGCGGAGGAAAATTTCAAGCTTGAAAATATCAGCCTTGATTTGCATAATTCAAAGTTTGAGGGCAACGTTATGACTGAATATGAACAACGCTTCTCTGAACAGGGTATGCCGATATACCGTCTTGAGGCGACATATCTCGGTTGGGAAGACAACCGAAAAAAAGAAAGCTAACAGAGGTCGAGAAATTAGTTCGGATTTTGTGAAAATGAACTCGTCGGCGTACGTGGGTACGTTAGAGTTTATTTTCGCAAAAAGTGCACCGGCAAGCCGTATATCGAAGATAGGCTTGCCGGTTATTTATTATAGCTACAAATTAAATTTTTAAATATTAAAATAAATATTTTGCACGTTCCGGACAATTTGTCGACAGTCTGAACGGTAGGGCAAGCACCATGCCGTTACTTTTTGAATTTCAGAACAAGTTCTTTATCTTCTTTTGATATTCTTAACGATTCACGAATTTTTCGTACCGCCATATTTTGAGTGGTTGCGTTTAAATCATTGCTTTCAAGAAATTTCATTGTTTTATCTCTGCACTTTGCGGCAGCTGTTGCAACGAGCCAGCCTTGCATCATTTGAACATAGTAGAAATCTGAATTTACCGAGTTGACGTATGAGAGCACTTTGTCGATATATTCATCGGTCAAATAAAATTCCATAAGGCAGTTAAAACCAAAACGTACAATCCACGGATTTTCGTTGTAGATAAAATATTCAACGTCATTTAAAAATTCATCTAAATGTTTCTTCAATCCTTTAAATGAAACAATGTCGCAAGTTTCCCAACTTGTGATTTGAGGAACGTATTGCTTGATATAGCCGAGCATTTCGTGATAATCGCACTTAATAAGCGACATAACCAAGCCTTTAATCATAATTTCTTCACGGTATGCGTTGTTTTTGCAATTAAGGAATGACGCGTAGTCACCTTTTGAAATAGCTTTAGCCGTTTGACGCAAGATGGGTACACGAATACCGATAGATTGCGTTCCGCCGGGAACAAGCGAGTCACTGAATTTTTTGTATTTTTCGTCAGCCAATGTTTTTAAGTATTCCGCAAATTCGTCATAATCTGATTGCGTCCATATTTCTTTTGTAAGCTCCATTATTTGTCCTTTCTTTGTCTGAAAATAAAAGAGTTGTTTTGGAATAAATCTAAAACAACTCTTAAAATCAATTATTCACCGAAACCGTCAGGGTGAGTTGACTGCCATCGCCAGCTGTCAGCACACATTTCGTCAATACCTCTCTTAGCCTCCCAGCCAAGTTCAGCCTTTGCCTTTGCAGGATCTGCATAACATTCGGCAATATCGCCCGGTCTTCTTGGGTCGATTTGATAAGGAATTTCCTTACCGCAAGCCTTTGAGAATGCCTTAACAATGTCAAGAACGCTGTAACCGTTACCTGTACCAAGGTTGTAGATGTGTACGCCTTCCTTGTCTGAACAATGTTCGATAGCCTTAACGTGACCGATTGCAAGGTCAACAACGTGGATATAGTCACGAACGCCTGTACCGTCAGGAGTAGGGTAATCGTTACCGAAGACATGAACTTTTTCAAGCTTACCTACTGCAACTTGTGCAATGTACGGAAGTAAGTTGTTCGGAATACCCTTAGGGTCTTCACCCATAATACCGCTTTCGTGAGCACCGATTGGGTTGAAGTAACGAAGAAGTGTTACAGATAGCTTTGGATTAGCTTTTTGAGCGTCTGTCATAATTCTTTCGATAAATAGTTTTGTTGTTCCGTAAGGATTTGTTGTAAGAATTTTGTCGCCCTTGTTGTCAGTTTCAACAATAGGAACTCTTTCAGGATCGCCGTAAACAGTAGCTGATGATGAGAATACGATGTTGTTGCAGTCGTATTTTTCCATAGCCTGCATAAGGTGAAGTGTACCTGTGATGTTGTTATCATAATATGTAAGCGGTATTCTTGTAGATTCGCCGACTGCCTTTAGACCGGCAAAGTGAATAACTGCGTCGATTTTATTTTCTGCAAATACCTTTTCTGTTGCCTCTTTGTCAAGCAAGTCTACTTTGTAGAACGGAAAATCCTTTCCTGTAAGTTTTTTTACTGCGTCAAGGCATTTTTCACTTGCGTTGTAAAGATTGTCAAGTACGACAATTTCATAACCTGCATTTAAAAGTTCGACACAAGTGTGGCTGCCTATGTATCCTGCACCGCCTGTTACCAATATTTTCATTAGCGATTCCTCCCTATATTTATTTAATTTTATTATATACCAATATAAAGCATTTTTCAATACTGAAAAATATTTTTGTGGGGATTTTATAAAAATATGTGGGACGTCGGGGCACCGTCCTTTACGAACGAAATTTTTTTTATTCTGGAGACCAATGGTCGCCTCGACGTAATATTATCGTTTTGGCACCCCTCAGTCAACTGCGTTGACAGCTCCCCTCAAAGGGAGCCTAAAAAGCCTCTCCTTGAGGAGAGGTGGCACGAAGTGACGGAGTGGTGGTATTTATCACCCATTAACAAAACCGCCTATATTCCATATTATATTAATATAAAAAAGAAAGGAATGATATTTATGGAATATAACAGAGAGAATGCGGTTGCATATGCGAAAAAGTGGGCATACGGAAGAAATCCGAAATACTATGATTTTTCTGATTTGGGCGGTGATTGTACAAACTTTGCGTCACAGTGCATATATGCCGGCAGCGGTGTTATGAACTACACGCCGACATACGGTTGGTACTACATTTCTGTAAACAACAGAGCGCCGGCATGGACAGGAGTTGACGAATTATACAGATTTTTAACCACCAACCGCGGTGCAGGACCGAGAGCAATATTAACCGATTTATCACAAATTCAAAACGGCGACATTATTCAGCTGCAATTTACCGACAAAGAAAGATTTGACCATTCTCCGGTTGTGGTTGACGCAGGAAACAGAACACCGCAGTCAATTCTTGTTGCGGCACATTCGTATGATGCGGATTGCAGACCGCTGTCGTCATACCGATATATAAAGATACGTCCGTTACATATTACGAATGTAGGCGAGTGAAAATATTAATATTAATGCACATTTTTCATTGAATATTTTTAGAAAAAGTGATAAAATAAAAAGGATATTGATTTTTTACAAAAGAGGTGTTATATATTGAAAAAACTATTTCCGTTTCTGAAACCGTACAGGCTTCAGCTTACAGTCGGACCGTTTTTTAAATTGTCCGAGGCGGTGTTGGAGTTGCTAATTCCGACTCTTATGGCTTTGCTGATTGATAACGGAGTCAACATGGGTAACAGAAGTTATATTATTAAAATGGGTATATTAATGCTTGTCATTGCAACATTTGGCGTAATATTTGCGTTTATATGCCAGTACAGTGCGTCTATCGCGTCACAGGGATTCGGTACAGATGTGCGTAATGCGATGTTCAAAAAAATCGGTACACTGTCATTCGCACAACTTGACAAGTTTGGTACACCGTCACTTATAAACAGAATTACGGGTGATGTTACTCAACTTCAATCGGCGGTTGCAATGCTTATACGTCTTGTAATCCGTGCGCCGTTTCTGTGCGTCGGCGGACTTGTTATGGCGATTATGATTGACTTAAAGCTGTCGATTATATTTATGATTGTCATACCGCTGTTTATACTCGTACTTTTCCTTGTAATGTTCAAGGCAGTACCGCTTTATAAATCTGTTCAGAAAAAGCTTGATTCGCTTACTTTGGTACTTCGTGAAAATCTTTCCGGTGTGCGTGTAATTCGTGCGTTTGCCGGCGTAAAACGTGAAAAGGAAAGATTTAACGACAGAAATACAGATTACGCAAATACGGCTATAAGAGTCGGTAAAATTGCCGCACTTACCAATCCGCTTACTACTATTATAATGAATCTTGCGGCTATTGCGGTTATTTATTTCGGCGGTATTCGTGTAAATACAGGTCATCTTTCACAGGGTGAAGTTATTGCGTTTATCAACTACATTACGCAAATTCTAAACGCTATGATAGTCGTTGCAAACCTTGTTGTATTGTACACAAAGGCATATGCATCGGCTTTGCGTGTGGGGGAAGTTCTTGAAACAGAGCCGCTTATTGAATACGGCGAAAAGAATACTACTCAAAACGGTGAAAATGCGGTTGAATTTAAAAACGTATCATTGACGTATACAGGCAGTAAAGTACCGTCTGTCGATAATATTAATTTGACGATAAAAAAAGGCGAAACAATCGGTATTATCGGCGGTACAGGTTCGGGTAAGAGTACGCTTATAAGTCTTATACCGCGTTTTTATGACGCAACAAAGGGTGAAGTGCTTATTGACGGAGTGGATATAAAGAAATACGATGAAGACACGCTTAGAAAGACTGTTGCGGTTGTACAGCAGAGAGCGGCACTTTTCTCTGGTACAATAGCGGACAATCTTCATATGGCAAAGGCAGACGCAACGTTGGAAGAAATGCGTCGTGCGGCTGATACGGCACAAGCAACCGAATTTATCGACAGACTTGAAAAAGGTTTTGATACATTCGTTTCACAAGGCGGTAATAATCTTTCGGGCGGTCAAAAACAGCGTATTACAATCGCGCGTGCGTTAATCAAAAATTCGCCTATACTTATTTTGGACGACAGCGCCAGCGCACTTGACTATGCGACAGACGCAAATTTAAGACGTGCTATTAAAGAAAATACCGACAGTCAGACGGTTATAATCGTGTCACAGCGTGTAAATTCGGTGAAAGACGCGGACAGAATTGCGGTTATGGACGACGGTGAAATTGTCGGAATAGGTACACACAAAGAACTTGTTGATACTTGCGATATTTACAGGGAAATTTGTTACTCACAGGAACAGCTTGACTAAGAAAGGGGTAAAACGATGAAAAACAATAAAACACTTTCAAAGCTCAACTCTTATATTGCGGGTAACAGAAAATATCTTGTTTTGGTTATAATATCGGCATTGCTTGCAAACATATTTATGCTTGTTGCACCGTATATTTCGGGTAGAGCTATCGACTTTATCAAAGGCGAAAATAACGTAGATTTTCCTATGGTTGCGAAATTTATAGGAATACTTTTTGCGGTTTATGTGCTTAATGCTTTGTTTACATGGGGAATGACAGTGTTTACAAACGCACTTTCAAACCATTCGATTGAAAAAATGCGTAAAGACGCATTCGGCAAGATTTCAAAATTGCCGCTTAAATTTTTTGACGGTCATTCACACGGCGATATTATCAGCCGTCTTACAAACGACATAGACGCAGTTTCCGAAGGACTTTTGCAGGGAATTACACAGCTGTTTTCGGGTATCGTAACGGTTGTCGGTTCGCTTGTCTTGATGTTCTTGCTTGACTGGAGAATAACACTTTGCGTTATTGTTATTACGATTATTTGTATATTCGTTTCAAAAGCGATTGCGACTAATTCGGGTAAAATGTTCAGATTACAGGCACAGACTATCGGTGAACTTAACGGTTATGTTTCGGAAACGGTCGGCAATTTAAAGGTTGTCAAGGCATTCGGTTATGAGGACAAGAGCAGTGAAGTATTCGGCGAGATAAACGCACGTCTTTACGACTGCGGTCAAAAGGCTCAATTCTACTCATCGCTTGTCAATCCGACTACAAGATATATCAATAACCTTGCGTATATTTCTGTCGGCGTTCTTGGCGGACTTGCCGCACTTGCAGGACATTTGTCAGTAGGTATAATATCAAGTTTCTTGATTTACGCTACACAGTTTGCACGTCCGATTAATGATATGACAAGTATTTTAACTCAACTTCAATCTGCACAGGCAGCGGCGGCAAGAATTTTCGCACTTGGCGAAATTGAGCCTGAAACGCCCGACGAGGACAGACCCGAAATTGAAGTTAAAAACGGTGAAGTTACGTTTAAAGACGTTGATTTCTCATATAATAAGGATAAAGAACTTATCAAAGACTTGAATATTGTAGCAAAACCGGGTCAAAGAGTAGCAATAGTCGGACCTACGGGTGCAGGTAAAACAACTATCGTAAATCTTTTGATGAACTTCTACGGTGTGGATAATGGTACTATATTTGTTGACGGACAGTCTATTGATTCTGTTCAGCGTGACAGCTTACGTAAGAATTTCGGTATGGTACTTCAAGATACTTGGTTGTTTGCGGGTACTGTAAAAGAAAATATCGCATACGGTAAAGAGGGTGCGACAGACGAAGAAATTATAAATGCCGCAAAGGCTGCGTCTGCACACGGCTTTATCAAGCGTTTGCCGAACGGCTATGATACAATGATTACAGAGGACGGCGGAAATTTGTCGAGCGGTCAAAAACAGCTTTTGACTATTGCACGTGCGATGTTATCAGATCCTAAAATACTTATTCTTGACGAGGCAACTTCAAATGTCGATACAATGACAGAGCAGAGAATACAAAAGGCATTCCTAAAGATGATGGAAGGCAGAACAAGCTTTATTATCGCTCACCGTCTTTCAACAATTCGTGAGGCTGATTTGATTCTTGTTATGGACAAGGGCAGAATTATTGAACAGGGTACTCACAATGAATTGCTTGCCAAGAATGGATTTTATACAAAACTATATAACAGCTAATTTATTTGGTGTGCGTGAAAATGCACACCAAATTTTGCATTAGGTAGGAGGACAAATATGGAATACGGACTTGTCTTAGCCGGCGGCGGCGTCAGAGGAGCATATCAGATTGGTGTGTGGAAAGCACTTAAAGAACTTAAAATTAAAGTTTCGGCGGTGTCGGGTGTTTCAATCGGTGCGGTAAACGGTGCACTTTTCGTGCAAGGCAGTAAAACAAAAGCCGAAAGATTATGGAACAAAATTGCGATTGGCGATATTATATCGTTGCCGAAAGAAATGGAGAATGACGAAAATCTTTTTAAAGTCAAAAACTTAATGAAAATCGCAAAAGAAATTTACAGTAACAACGGACTTGATATGTCACCGCTTGAAAATCTGTTAAATGAAATAGTCGACGAGGATAAAATTCGTAATTCCGAAATTGATTTCGGTATAGCGACTTTTTCACTTTCGGAGAAAAGCGAAAATTATTATTTTATCAAAGACATACCTTACGGTAAACTGACCGAATACCTTATGGCGAGTGCGTGCTTTCCGGGATTTAAGGCGAGGACGATCGACGAAAAGAAATTTATAGACGGCGGCGTGTCAAACAATATGCCGATTAATATGCTGCTTGAAAAAGGGATTGAAAATATTATTGCGATAGATGTAAAGGGAGTGGGGTTTTACAGAACTTTTAATCTTGCCGGTAAGAATGTGATAAATATTAAATGCTCACGTCCGCAGACGGGGACGTTTGATTTTGACAGGGACGGAATAAGAAAAAGCATACAGGACGGATATTACGACTGTATGAAAGCGTTCGGCAAATTCAGCGGCGTTTTATACAGTTTTAAAGCAAGAGATTACGCAGCTGCAAGAAGATTATATTCAAAGGAGCTTATTGAGGGTATTGAAATTGCGGCGAATATATTCGGCGTAAATCCGTACAAACTGTATACGATTGATGAACTTGTCGGTGCGGTTATGAATGAATATTTTGAATATGTCCGTCAGCATAACGGCGAAATATCGGGAGGTGTGTTTGAAAAAATAAAAAATGCAGATGAACGGCTGTTTATGACGTGGATTGTTGATGTGCTTGAAAAGGGTAAAAGTGATTTTGTGAAAGAAAAATTGTCAATACTTGGTGAAAAATATGACGCCGCATCGGCTATTTTATATTTTAAATCACAAAAATGATGTTTGCTATTGTATTTAGTCGAAAAAAATTATATAATATAATTATATTGACAGAAACTACAAAACATTTTTGTGGATTAAGGGGAAAATAACAGATGAAGAAATTCTTTATCACAGTAATCTGTATAGCGATAGCCGCTATGGTCGGATACGGTATTAAATATGCTGTCACACCGATAAACACGCAGAAATTAAGCTATATAACGCAAGAAAATGCTATAAATACAAACGGTTTTATTATACGCGATGAATGGGTTATGTATTCACGCAGTGCAGGAACGGCTTATCATTCCGTTGCGGAGGGTGAGAGAGTCAGCAAAGACAGTACAATCGGTTCTTTGTTTTACGGCGATGTCAGCGATGACAGCATTAAAGAACTTACCGTTGTTGACAACAAGATAAAAAAGACAAAAACAGAAAAAAGTGAAGAATTAATTTCAACGCTTGATTCAAACACTTTGGAGAATAACATATACGAGCGTGAAAATGATATAATTGACGCGGCGCAGGATAACGATATTCTTTCTATTGCAAAATACAAGAAGGATATTAACAGCCTAAGACAAAGCAATCAGCTTGCGGCGGACAACACAGAGCAGGAACTTGAAAATCAGCGAGAGCAGATTTTAAACAGTATCGGCGTAAATAAAGAGGATATTTATGCACAGATTTCGGGTGTGTTTACAACTTATGTAGACGGATACGAAACGGAGCTTGTTCCGAATGACATAGAAAATTATGATGTTTCATATTTTGAAGGTTTGTCGCAGTCGCCGAAGATACAGAAGATTGACAATAAAATCAATGCCGGCGGTGCGGTGTGCAAAATTGTTAATAATCATGTTTGGTACGTTATGATGGATATACCGTCAGACACCATAGAAGGCAGAGAAGTCGGCGATAACGTAAAACTTAGGTTTAACAATATGGCGGACGCAGTTGTTAAGGGCAGTATAAATTCCGTTTCAGCCGAAGAAAACGGCAGAGTTATATTGACGGTTAAATGCCCGACATATCTTGAAAGTGCGTTTTCTTACAGACTTGTGGACGTGGACTTGATTTTTGAAAGCTATGAGGGCTACAAAGTACCGATACAGTCTGTCAGAACGGAAGACGACGGATCTAAGAAGGTCATAGGAATAAAAGAAAACAGAGAGCATGACTGTTATTGCGATGTCTTGTTTACAAATACGGACGCAGGATATGCAATAATCGAATCGACAGACAACGCGGAAAATAAACTTTCACAGATGGAGAGAATTGTTGTCGGTGAAAGATAGGTAAAGGAATGATAAAAGTGAGTATAGCGGAAAATCTTGAAGAAGTTGAAAAGAGAATAAGTGCGGCGGCTAAGAGGAGCGGACGCAAACGTGAAGATATAACGCTTGTTGCCGTTACAAAAACTCACCCTGCCGAAATGATGAACGAGGCTATAAAGCTTGGTGTAACGGACATCGGCGAGAATAAGCCGCAGGAGGTAAGGGACAAGTATGACAGCGTTTTGCCTGTAAAGTGGCATCTTATAGGTCATTTACAGACAAACAAGGTTAAGTATGTCATTGATAAGGTTTGCCTTATTCATTCGGTTGATTCAATCAAACTTATGGATGAAATCGAACGGCAGGCGGAAAAACATAATCTTGATATGGATATTTTGATACAGGTAAATATCTCTGGCGAAGAAACAAAATCGGGAATATCAAAAGAAGAAGTTGAAGATTTGTTAAAATATGCCGGTAAATTAAAGCACGTAAAAGTTAAAGGCTTGATGACAATAGCACCGAAAACTGACAATTCTGTTACAAACAGATTACATTTTGACAACATGCGACAACTTTTTGTTGACATAAAGCAAAAAAAATATGATAATGTTAATATGGTATACCTATCAATGGGTATGAGTGGGGATTTTGAAACTGCCATTGAATGCGGAGCAAATATGGTTCGTGTCGGCAGTGCCATATTCGGTGCAAGAGATTATTCTCAAAATAAGTAATTTATGAAAGGATACAGACAAATGGGTTTTTTAAACACAGTAAAGCACTTTTTGGGCTTTGAAAGTGAAGATGATTATTATGATGACGACTATTATGATGAGGAAGAGGCAGAAGACGAAGAAAACGCACGTGTTAAGAGAAGTTCGCAGCAGTCTGCTCCGAAAAAGACTTTCTCAAAGGTAGTGCCTATCAATCCGACATCATCTTCAAGAATAAAGATAATGAGACCTTCCGATATTAACGATTCGACAAATGTTGCCAATGAAATAAAAGAGGGCAGACTTGTTATTTTTGATGTAGGACAGATTGACAATGAAGAAGCAAGAAGAATTGTTGATTTTATGTCCGGTGCGGCTTACGGCGTAAACGGAAAAGTCAGACGTGTATCAGAGGGTATTTTTGTTGCTGCTCCGAAAAATATTGATATAACAGGCGATACAATGAAAGAACACGTTAAAAACGGTATGGATTGGAACTTTATGTAATCTGATATTCGGATTTACGTACAATTAAACAAAATACGGCTGGGTGGTATGGGAGATTACCACCCTTTTGTATATGAGGTGGATATGAATACAAATCATAAGTTGCTTATTGCAAGGATAAACGATTTGTTTTCGCTTTGCGATAAGCATTGTGAAATGAAATGTTCCGATTTCCTTGACGGCGGTGAACTTGCCGTGATTGAGGACGAATTTCAAATTCCGTACGGATATAATACGTTGTTTTTCGGCGGTTATGAAAATGCAGAAAGAAAGGTGCTTTGCGTATTTCCCGAATGGCAGGAGTCTGAGGAAAGCGAAGTGCCGATTTCCGTTATACGTTTTGATGTGCCAAAGTTTCGTAAACTGACGCACAGGGATTATCTCGGTACGCTTATGTCGCTCGGCATCGACAGGAGCAAAACCGGCGATATTTTGACAGATGATGAGGGCGCATATGTGTTTGTAATGTCGGATATAGCGGAATATGTTGCACGAAACGTGAATAAGATTGCAAATGCGGGTGTTAATACGAAAATCGTTGATATGGCGGACTTTATACCGCCTAAACCGAAAACGACCGAAAAAATGTGCGTATGTGCGTCATTGCGTCTTGACGCGGTAGTTGCGGCGACACTTAATATATCAAGAGGAAATACGGAAAAATTAATAAGTTCGGGATATGTAAAACTGAATCACCGGGAAGTGCTTGACCGTTCAAAGCAAGTCGGTGAGGGTGACTTATTATCCATACGCAATTACGGAAGATTTATTTTAAAGGATATTGGGAACAATACCAGGAAAGGAAGACTTCACATAACTGTGGAGAAGTTCGTGTAAGGAGGGGGAGCATTGTGCTAAGACCTATTGATATTCAAAATAAGGAATTTGAAAAGAAACTCAAGGGCTATAATTGTGATGAGGTTGACGATTTTCTTGACGTTGTAATACAGGATTACGAACTTTTGTGTAAAGAAAATCAGACGCTTAAAGATAAAATCGGACTTTTGACCGAAACGGTGGAGCGTTACAAGCAAATGGAAAACACAATGCAGAAGTCGATTGACATTGCCAAGCAAGCCGCCGAGGACGCAAAGAGAAATGCCGAAACAGAGGCGAATGCAATTATCAGTAAAGCAAAGCTTGACGCGTCTTATCTTGCACGTCAGATTGATGATGAACATATGAAACGCCATCAAGAAATGCTTTCGCTGAAAGGCGAGATTGAACAGTATAAAATGCAGATTAAGTCACTTTGTGCAAATGTTATGAAAATGGTCGATAATATCGACTAAAAACATTGGCAGACAGGAAATTTTTCAATAAAAACTGTTGACTAAAAAAATATTTTGTAATATAATAAAACAATAAAGACGATGACGAAGACAGTATGTCATATTGAAAACACAGAGCGAGCTGTGGACGGTGAGAGCATGGCGGTGAGTAAATATGGCTGAATATCACTTCCGAGTTTCACACCGAAAGGCTTTGCCGAGTAGACTGTGACGGGTTTTCTCCGTAAAAGGAAACGCATATGTTGGTATGACGAGTGGTATAACGAAGCATTTGGCTTTCGTCTTGTTATGCAGGACGAAAGCTTTTTTATTTGAAAGGAATGAATATAATGTACGACAAGGTTTCACCAAATCTGAATTTTGTTGAAAGAGAAAAGAAAACCGAAAAATTTTGGGAAGAAAATCACATTTTCCAAAAGAGTATTGATGAAAGAAAAGAAGGAGAGGTTTATACTTTCTATGACGGACCTCCGACTGCAAACGGTAAACCGCATATCGGTCACGTTTTAACGCGTGTTATCAAGGATATGATTCCGCGTTACCGTACAATGAAAGGCTACAAGGTACTTCGTAAAGCCGGTTGGGATACTCACGGACTTCCGGTTGAACTTGAAGTTGAAAAGAAACTTGGTCTTGACGGCAAGGAACAAATCGAAGAATACGGTCTTGAACCGTTCATCAAGCAATGTAAGGAAAGTGTATGGAAGTATAAAGGTATGTGGGAAGATTTCTCAGGTACAGTCGGCTTTTGGGCTGATATGGACGATCCTTATGTAACTTACGACAACAACTTTATCGAGTCTGAATGGTGGGCATTAAAGCAAATTTGGGAAAAGGGACTTTTGTATAAAGGTCACAAAATCGTTCCGTATTGCCCGCGTTGCGGTACTCCGCTTTCTTCACACGAAGTTGCACAGGGATACAAGGACGTTAAAGAACGCAGTGCTACTGCTAAGTTTATCGTAAAGGGTGAGGAAAACACATACTTCCTTGCTTGGACAACAACTCCTTGGACACTTCCGTCAAACGTTGCACTTTGTGTAAATCCTGTTGAAACATATGTAAAAATTAAAGTAGGTGACGAGAAGTTTATTTTGGCAGAGGCACTTGTTGAGGCTAACTTCCCTGACACAGAATATGAAGTGGTTGAAAAGTATGTCGGTACTGACCTTGAATACAAGGAATATGAGCCGCTATTCAATTTCGTAACACCTGATAAAAAGGCTTATTATGTAACTTGCGACAGTTATGTAACTCTTACAGACGGTACAGGTATCGTTCATATCGCTCCTGCATTCGGTGAGGACGACGCGAATGTCGGCAGAAAGTACGACTTGCCTTTCGTACAGCTTGTTGACGGTAAGGGTGAAATGACTAAGGAAACACCTTGGGCAGGTACATTCTGTAAAGATGTTGATAAAGAAATTCTTGTAAATCTTGAAGAAAGAGGTCAACTGTTCAATGCGCCTAAGTTTGAACACAGCTATCCGTTCTGTTGGAGATGTGATACACCGCTTATCTACTATGCACGTGATACTTGGTTTATCAAGATGACAGACGTTAAGGACGACCTTATTAAAAATAACAATACAGTTAATTGGATTCCTAAGACAATCGGTGAAGGACGTTTCGGTGCTTGGCTTGAAAACGTACAGGATTGGGGTATAAGCCGTAACCGTTATTGGGGTACTCCGCTTAATATTTGGGAATGTGAATGCGGTCACAGACACGCAATCGGTTCTATCGAAGAACTTAAGTCAATGTCTGATAACTGTCCTGATGAAATCGAACTTCACAGACCGTTTATTGACGCTGTAACTATTAAGTGTCCTGAATGCGGTAAAGAAATGCACAGAGTTCCTGAAGTTATCGACTGTTGGTTTGACTCGGGTGCAATGCCTTTTGCACAATGGCACTATCCGTTTGAAAATAAGGATATATTTGAAGAAAACTTCCCTGCTGACTTTATCAGTGAGGCGGTTGACCAGACAAGAGGTTGGTTCTATTCACTTCTTGCGGAATCGACTTTGTTATTCAATAAAGCACCGTACAAGAATGTAATCGTTTTGGGACACGTTCAGGACGAAAACGGTCAGAAGATGTCTAAGTCTAAGGGCAATGCGGTTGATCCGTTTGACGCACTTGAAAAGCACGGTGCGGACGCAATTCGCTGGTACTTCTATTCAAACAGTGCCCCATGGCTACCGAATCGTTTCCATGACGGTGCGGTTTCGGAAGGACAACGTAAGTTTATGGGTACACTTTGGAACACATATGCGTTCTTCGTATTGTATGCGAATATCGACGAGTTTGATGCAACAAAGTATACTCTTGAATACGATAAACTTTCGGTAATGGATAAGTGGCTTTTGTCAAAGCTTAATACACTTGTTAAGACAGTTGACGATAACCTTGCAAATTACAAGATTACAGAAACGGCAAGAGTGCTTGATAACTTTGTTGACGAGCTTTCAAACTGGTATGTAAGACGTTCGAGAGCGCGTTTCTGGGTTAAGGAAATGACTCAGGATAAGATTAATGCGTACATGACTCTTTATACCGCACTTGTAACGCTTTGTAAGGCAGCTGCACCGATGATTCCGTTTATGACAGAGGATATTTATCAAAATCTTGTAAGAAATATTGATAAGTCCGCTCCGGAAAGTATTCACTTGTGCGACTTCCCTGAATATGACGAAAAACTTATTGATAAAGAACTTGAAAATGATATGGAAGAAGTTCTTGATATAGTTGTGCTTGGTCGTGCGTGCCGTAATACTGCAAATATTAAGAACCGTCAGCCAATCGGTATGATGTACGTTAAAGCACCGGAGGCACTTAGTGATTTCTATATTGACATTATTGAGGACGAACTTAACGTTAAAAAGGTTGAATTTACAGATGACGTTGCCGCATTTACTGCATATAGCTTTAAGCCGCAGTTAAAGACTCTTGGCAGACGTTTCGGTAAGAATATCAACGCAGTAAGAGAAATTCTTGCTAATATTGACGGTAGCAAGGCTATGGCTGAACTTAAGGAAACAGGCTCATTAAAGATTACTGTTGACGGAAACGAAGAATCGCTTGCAGAAGAAGATTTGCTTATCGAATCGGCTCATAAGGAAGGCTTTGAATCAAACAGCGATTACGGTATTACTGTTGTGCTTGATACAAACCTTTCTGAAGAACTTATCGAAGAAGGATTTGTTCGTGAAGTGATTTCAAAAATTCAGACAATGAGAAAAGATTCTGATTTTGAGGTTATGGACCACATCAAAGTAAGCTGTGAGGGTAATGATAAGATTGCTAAGATTATCACTGATAATGAAAGCACTATCAAAGACGAAACTCTTGCAGATGAAGTTGATACAAATTCTGCCGACGGTAATACAAAAGAATGGAACATCAACGGTGAAAAAGTAACACTTGGTGTTAAGAAACTCTAATTTGGATTGACAGAAAATCATATACATTATATAATAATGTATATGATTTTTTTGTGGAGAAAAACAGATGAAAAGCAACAGGTTTTTAAAGAAAGGTTACACGACTGGGAGTTGTGCTGCGGCGGCGGCAAAAGCGGCGGTTATGACTGTGTTAAATGACGAAATAGTCATAACAACTCAAATTACACTTCCCAAAGGTGAGAGCATAAATATTGACATAACCGACACGCAGATTGACGGTGACAGTGTCACTTGCACAGTTAAAAAGTACAGCGGTGACGATCCTGACATAACAAACGGTATACTTGTTTGTGCGACTGTCAGAAAAAATAGTGGCGGTATAAAAATTGACGGCGGTGTGGGCGTAGGTCGCGTGACGCGTAACGGACTTGATCAACCTGTCGGAAATGCCGCGATAAACAGTGTTCCGCGTCAAATGATTAGAAACAGTATAAATGAGATTTGCGGTGATTATGACGGCGGTTTTGATGTGATTATTTCCGTGCCGAACGGCGAAGAAATCGCGAAAAAGACGTTTAATTCAAGACTCGGTATTGAGGGTGGAATTTCGATTTTGGGTACAAGCGGAATTGTTGAACCTATGAGCGAAAAGGCACTTTTGGACACGATTTTCCTTGAACTCAATACACGAAAAAGTGCCGGCGACAGTATTGCGGTGCTTGTGCCGGGCAATTACGGCGAGGATTTTGCTAAAAAAACTTTTGGTATAAAAAATACCGTTCAGTGCAGTAATTATATTGGTGACGCGATAGATTATGCGTCCGATTTGGGTTTTTCGGATATACTGATAATTTCGCATATGGGTAAACTTGTTAAGCTTGGCAGCGGAATTATGAATACTCATTCAAAATATGCGGACGGCAGAATGGAAACGCTTGCGTTATGTGCGGCTTTGGCCGGTGTGGATAATTTTGCGGATATTCTCGATTGTGTGACGACCGATGAGGCTTATGAAATCATTGGGGACACTAAAACTATTGATATATTGATGAAAAGAATTGATAAATACCTAAAGCACAGAAGTGATGTCAATATCGGTGCAATAATGTTTTTGAATAAACAGGGAATTATCGGAAAAACTGCTGATGTTGACGGTATTTTGGAAAGGATATAAAATGGTACATTTTGTTGGAGCGGGCAGCGGTGCAGCCGATCTTATAACTATACGCGGAAAAAAACTTTTGGAAAATGCGGATATTATTATTTATGCCGGTTCGCTTGTTAATCCTGAACTTTTGGAATATGCAAAAGACAGTGCTGAAATTTATAACAGTGCGAAAATGAATCTTGATGAAGTTATTGACGTGATGAAACAAGGGGACACTAAAAATATTGTGCGTTTGCATACGGGTGATCCGTGTGTTTACGGTGCAATTCGTGAACAAATGGACAGGCTTGATAAACTTGGAATTGAATATGATGTTTGCCCCGGTGTAAGCTCGTTTTGCGGTGCGGCAGCGGCTTTGAAGGCGGAATATACGTTACCTGATGTATCGCAAACCGTCATAATAACGCGTATGGAGGGCAGAACTCCTGTGCCTCCGAAAGAAAAAATACATTTGCTCGCATCACATAATGCGACAATGGTGATATTTTTATCAACAGGTTTATTAAAGGAATTGTCGGCTGAACTTGTAAAAGGCGGTTACAGTGAAAATACACCTGCGGCGATAGTTTACAAGGCTACTTGGAAAGACGAAAAAGTTATGCGTTGCACAGTGGGGACACTAAATAAAACAGCAGAGAAAAACGGTATAAAAAAGACCGCACTTATAACAGTCGGTGATTTTCTCGGCGATGATTATTCACTGTCGAAACTTTACGATAAGACATTTACAACCGAATTCAGAAAGGGCGTGACGGAATGAAAATTGCGTCAATAGCTTTTACGGAAAACGGTGCGAAAATCGTAAAAATGCTCGTGCGTGAAATGGACGTAAAGGGCTACGTTTTTGAAAAATATAAGACTGACGGCTTGGAAACATTTAATAATGTTTCGTCACTTGTCAGAGATATTTTCAAGAAATATAATGCGATTGTGTTTGTCGGCGCGTGCGGAATTGCGGTGCGTTCGATAGCTCCGTATGTCAAGGATAAAGCCAAAGATCCGGCAGTTGTGGTGGTTGATGAAAAAGGCAATTTTGCGATACCAATTTTGTCCGGACATATAGGCGGTGCGAATGATTTGGCGGAGAAAATCGCCGCATTGACAAGCGGAGTGGCGGTTATAACTACGGCAACCGATATTAACAAAAAATTCTCTGTTGACACATTTGCGGTAAGAAATAATTTGCATATCGGGGACACTAAACTTATAAAAGAAATATCGTCACGGATTTTGAATGACAAAAAGGTCGGATTGTATACCGATTACAAATTAAAAAACGTTCCCGATTGTTTTGAAGAAAGCAACGAAGTCGGAATTTGCATAAGTGATGACGATAAAAAGCCGTTTAGAACTACGCTTAATTTAATGCCGAAAAATGTTGTACTCGGAATCGGTTGCAGAAAAGGTTGCGAAACTGTCGAAGAAAGTATATTGGCGTTTTTGAAAGTGAACGGCGTATCGGTTTATTCGCTTTTTGCAGTTGCGACGGTGGATATAAAGAAAAATGAAAAGGGTATTGTTGAATTTTGTGAAAAATTTGATATACCGCTTTTGACGTTTTCGGCTAAAACTTTGTCGGCGGTTGAAGGAGAATTTACAACGTCCGAATTTGTGAAAAAGACTGTCGGAGTCGACAATGTGTGCGAAAGAGCGGTTTGCGCGGTAGGTGCGAAAATAACAGAAAAAAAGACGGCTTTAAACGGTACGGCTTTGGCACTCGGAAGAATAAATACTGAAATTGATTTTTTGAAAGGTTAAGTTTGAATGAAAATTTATGTTGTTGGAATAGGCGCAGGAAATGCAGACGGAATGACTTTCAAGGCGAGAAATGTGCTTGAAAAAGCCGATGTGATTGTCGGATATACGGTGTATGCCGAGCTTGTGAAAAAGCTGTTTCCTGAAAAAGAATATTTCGTTTCGGCGATGAAACAGGAGGCGGAGCGTTGCAGAAAAGCGGTTGAAATGGCGGCTGACGGCAGAAATGTTGCAGTTGTTTGCAGCGGTGATGCAGGCGTTTACGGTATGGCGTCACTTGTGTATGAAATTGCAGCAGGCTATGAAAATGTTGAAGTGAGCGTTGTGGCAGGCGTGTCGGCGATGCTTAGCGGCGGTGCACTTGTGGGAGCACCGTTGGGACACGATTTTGCGGTTATAAGCCTTAGCGATTTGCTCACCCCTTGGGAGAAAATCGAAAAACGTCTTGAATGTGCGTCGGCGGCTGATTTCGCGATATGTCTGTACAATCCGTCAAGTAAAAAACGTCACGATTATTTAATGCGTGCGTGTGATATAATGCTGAAACACAAAAACGGTGATACGGTGTGTGCCGTTGCAAAAAATATCGGTCGTGACGGTGAGGAATATGCGATTATGAGCCTTGCCGAACTTAGAAATTACAGCGCGGATATGTTTACGACTGTGTTTATCGGCAATTCTATGACGAAAAATATCGGCGGAAAAATGGTTACACCGAGAGGGTATAAAAATGTATGATGTAGTATTGTTTGGCGGTACAGACGAGGGACATAAAATCGCCGACTTTTTGAGTGAGCAAAAAGTCAGTTACGTTGTGTGCGTTGCGACGGAATACGGTGCGGAATTGCTTGATATGAAAAATGTGCGCGTCGGAAGAATGACGGCGGAAGAAATGGCTGATTTTTTTGACGAAAACAGTGTTAGATTGGTCATTGACGCAACTCATCCTTACGCTGAATTTGTGACAGAAAACATAAAAAAAGCGTGTGAAGTGAAGTATATAAGGGTTGTGCGTGAGGACGTTCAGGCAGACGGGACGTATTTTGAAAATATCAAAGCAGCCGCAGAATACCTTGAAAAAACAACAGGAAACATACTTATAACGACGGGTTCAAAGGAAATTGCAAAGTTTTCGGTTGTTGCGGACAGAGCGTTTGCACGCGTACTGCCGTCGGAGGAATCGCTGGAGCTGTGTAAAAATGCAGGTTTCAAGATGAAAAATATTATTTGTATGCAAGGCCCGTTTTCAAAAGCGTTTAACAGTGCGTTGATTCGTGAGCTTGACATTAAGTATCTTGTTACAAAATGTACGGGAAAAAACGGCGGTTTTACGGAAAAAACAGAGGCGGCAAAGGAAAACGGCGTTGAGTGTATTATAATTAAAAGACCGACCGATGAAAGCGGAATGACGGTTTCGGAGGTTGAAAAAATGATTTTGGAGTGGTTGTAATATGAACATTTTTATAGTCGGTGTCGGAATGGGGGACACTAAATATTTGACAAAAATAGCAGAAGAAAAAATAAAAAATGCTGATATTATAATCGGTGCAAAACGTGTTGCCGAGCCGTATGTCAACGAGAAAAAAGTTTTTTTTGAGTATGAAACGGATAAAATTAAAAAGATTTTAGAAGAAAATAAGTGTGAAAATGCGGTAATACTTTTTTCGGGCGATACGTCATTTTTCAGCGGTGCGAAAAAATTAAAAGAAGAATTTCCTAATGCCGAAATTTTTGCAGGTATAAGTTGCGTATCGTATTTTTGTGCTAAAATCGGTATGGCGTATGACGACATGAACATTGTAAGTATGCACGGCAGAAATTGCAATATTGTGAGTGAAGTCAGAGAGAATGAGAAAACATTTGTGCTTTTGGGTGAAAATCCTTGTGATAAGTTGTGCCGATACGGTTTTGAAAATGCCGAAGTTTATATCGGAGAAAATTTGTCATATGAAAATGAAAAAATACTTCATGGAAAAGCAAAAGGTTTTAGGGACACTAAATTAGCTTCGCTCAGTGTGGCGGTAATAATCAATAATGAATATGACAAATGCACAAAAATCGGAATTAACGACAGCGAATTCGTGACGGGCAACGCACCTATGACAAAAAGCGAAGTGAGAGCGGTAAGCATATCAAAGCTTGAAATCAAATATGACGATATATGTTACGATATAGGTGCAGGAACGGGCTCGGTAAGTGTTGAAATGGCTCTGCTATGCGGAAAAGGCAAAGTATATGCGATTGAAAAAAAAGCGGAGGCGGCTGAATTGATAAAACAAAATGCACTCAAATTTCATGCCGATAATATTGAAATAATTTGTGCGGACGCACCGAACGGTATGGACGGATTACCGAAAGCGGACAAGGTTTTTATAGGTGGTTCATCGGGGAATTTGTATGAAATAATAGAAAAGTGCGATTGCAAAAAAGTGGTCGTGAACGCAATAACTCTTGAAACTTTATCGCTCGCACAAGAAAGTTTTGAAAAACTCGGGTATGAATATTCGGTGACGCAAATCTGTGCGTCAAGAGGAAGAAAGGTCGGCGGATACAATATGATGACAGCACAAAATCCCGTTTTCATAATCTGCGGTGAAAAATTATGAGAAGAATTATGATTGCCGGCACAAACAGCGGCTGCGGAAAAACAACTGTGACTTGTGCGGTGCTTCAAGCACTTGTAAACAGAAAAATTAATGTTTCGTCTTTTAAATGCGGTCCGGATTATATTGACCCAATGTTTCACAAAACGGTTATCGGAACGGCGGCATACAACCTTGACACATACCTTATGAGCAATGATGCTGTGAATTATTTGCTGAATAAAAACAGCGGTGATATTGCGGTTATTGAGGGCGTTATGGGCTTTTATGACGGCTTTTCTTTTACGGAAAAAGGAAGTACGCACGAGCTTTCGGAGATTACCGATACAGATGTTATTCTTGTTGTAAACTGCCGTGGTATGAGCCTGTCCGCAATGGCTTTGGTGAAAGGATTTAAGGAGTTTAGGAAAAATAATATTAAAGGTGTTATATTTAATAATCTGTCCGAGAAAATGTACGGTAATTTGGCGGAGAAATGTCGAAAAATCGGCTTAACTCCTTTAGGCTTTTTGCCGAATATCAAAGATGTGCAGATAAGCAGCAGGCATCTGGGACTGGTCACTGCAGGAGAAATTGACGATATAAAGGACAAGATGAATTTACTTGCCGATTACGCCGAAAAATACATTGACATAGACAAGATTTTAGAAATATCAGAAAACGATAGGGACACTAAATTTGCATCGCCTGAAATTACAAAAAAATATAACGTAAAAATTGCGGTTGCGTATGACAGAGCATTTTGTTTTTATTATGAGGATAATCTCAATTTACTCAGTGAAATGGGTGCGGAGATTGTTAAGTTCAGTCCGCTTGAAAATGAGAACGTACCGCAGTGCGACGGATTGATTTTGGGCGGCGGTTATCCCGAACTGTATGCGGATATTCTTGAGAAAAATACGGGGACACTAAATTCTGTTAAAGAGTGTGTTGAAAGCGGTGTACCGTGTATTGCGGAATGCGGAGGGTTTATGTATCTTCACGAGATTATGGAGGATAGCGATAAAAACGAACACAGTATGGTCGGCATAATCAAAGGAAAGTGCAGAAAAACAGACTGTTTGCAACGCTTCGGATATATGGAAATGACGGCAAACAGAGATAATATTTTATGCAAAAAAGGCGATAAAATCCGTGCAAGAGAGTTTCATTATTTTGACAGTGACTGTAACGGAAACGGTTTTACGGCTGTGAAAAATGACAGACAGTGGGAATGTGTGAATGTTGATAAAAACTTATTTGCAGGTTTTCCGCACTTGCACTTTTTTGCAAATATAAATTTTGCCGAAAACTTTTTGAAAAGCTGTGAGGAATACAAATGTACAAAATCAGAAAATTAGATGAACAAGCAATAGAAAATGCGGAAAAGAAATGGAACTCAATAGCAAAACCATTGCACAGTCTTGGTGTATTTGAGGAGATTGTAAAAAATATTGCGGGTATTCAAGGGACACAAAACATAGACATAAAAAAGAGATGTGTACTTGTCATGTGTGCAGATAACGGCGTTGTGTGCGAGGGAATAACTCAGACAGGGCAGGAAGTTACGGCTGTTGTGACGGAAAACTTCGCAAAGGGTGCAACAAGCGTGTGTGCTATGGCAAGAAATATCGGTGCGGACGTTGTACCGATTGACGTGGGAGTGGCACGTGACGTTGACGGCGTGGTAAACAAAAAAATATCGTACGGCACAAAAAATATGTTACACGAAAAAGCAATGACGTATGAGCAAGCCAAAGAGGCGGTGCAAGTGGGAATTGACTGCGTAAAAGAACTTAGCGAAAAAGGCTATAAAATCATTGTGACCGGTGAAATGGGAATCGGAAACACGACTACAAGCTCGGCGGTTGCAAGCGTTTTGCTTGACAGAAAAGCAGAGGACGTAACCGGCAGAGGTGCAGGACTGACAAGCGGTGCATTGGAGAGAAAAATTGAGGTTATAAAAAAGTCGATTGAGCTTCACAAACCTGATAAAAACAATATTTTTGACGTGCTTTCAAAGGTCGGCGGTTATGATATTGCCGCTTTGACGGGGGCGTTTATCGGCGGTGCTATGTACGGCATTGCAATGGTTATTGACGGATTTATTTCGTCGGTTGCGGCACTTTGTGCGGAAAAGTTATGTCCGAAATGCAGTGATTTTATGATTGCGTCACACGTTTCAAAAGAAAGCTGTACGGCTGATATTTTGAAAATACTCGGCAAGAAAGCACCGATAAATGCGGATATGTGCTTGGGCGAGGGGACAGGCGGAATGGTTATGCTTACCGCACTTGATACCGCACTTTGCGTATATAACGAAATGTCTACTTTTGACGATATTAACGTTGAAAGCTATAAGGAGCTTAAATAATGTTTATACTTGTAACAGGCGGAAGTGGAAGCGGAAAGTCTGAATTTGCCGAAAATATTGCAATGAAATTGGGCGGTAAAATGCTGTACGTTGCAACGATGAAACCATATGATGACGAATGTTTAAAACGTATCGAACGTCACAGAAAAATGCGTGACGGAAAAGGCTTTAGAACGGTTGAATGTTATACTGATTTATCCGAAATAACGGAAAGTGCCGATACAATTCTTTTGGAATGTATATCGAATTTGACCGCAAACGTGATGTTTTCGGATAATAATGATAATGCTTTTGAAAAAATTATCGGCGGAATTTTGAATTTAAAGAGTGAAAATATTGTTATTGTCACAAATGAAATATCTTCGGACGGCATTGAATATGGCGGGGACACTAAAATGTATATCAGCCTTTTAGGCAGAATAAACAGTGCATTGTCAAAACGTGCCGATAAAGTGTATGAGGTCGTTTACGGAATACCGATTGAAATTAAAAGGGGACAGTAAAATGAACATAATTAAATCAATATGCGTAGCATTTTCGATGTATTCAAAAATTCCTATGCCGAGAGTGGAATGGAACGAAAAAAATATGAAATACGCAATGTGCTTTTTTCCGATTGTCGGTGCAGTAATCGGCGGACTTATGTTACTTGTACGATTTCTGTGCGGTAGATTTGGTTTTAACACAAGCGTTTATGCGGTTGTGATGACAGCTTTGCCGGTGCTTGTTTCGGGCGGAATACATACGGACGGATTTATTGACACCGTTGATGCACTTTCGTCATACGGTGACAAAGAGAAAAAACTCGAAATTTTAAAAGATACGCATACGGGCGCATTTGCGATAATCGGTGCGGTAATGTATTATCTGTTGTTTTTCGGATTTATGACGGAGATATGGGATATAAAAGCTACCATAGCGGTGAGTGTAGGCTTTGTTTTATCGCGTTCGCTGAGCGGATTGGCAATCGGCATTTTTAAATGTGCAAAAAACAGCGGACTTCTTTACACATTTAAGAGTGCCGCACACAAAAAAACGATTGTGACTGTTATGATTTTGTATATTACTTTGTGCGTTGCGATGCTTTGTTTTACGGGCGTGTACGGACTGGGTACGATATGCGCGGCGGTGATTTCGTTTTTGTGGTACAGACACGTTGCATACAGTAAATTCGGCGGAATAACAGGCGATATTGCGGGATATTTTGTATGTATATGCGAGGTTTTGTGCGTGATTTTCGGAGGTGTATTATGCGTTTTGTTATAGGCGGTGCGGATAGCGGAAAGCGTGATTTTGTAAGAGAAAATTACGGTATTGATGAAATTTTAATGGCCGATTATGACAGTATTTTGACTGCAAAGGCGGTTTATGATTTTTATATTTTTATAAAAAAATTGATGGCTGACGGCAAAGATATTATTGCGGTTATTGACGAGATTTTGGAGAAAAATCACGATATAACGATTATTTCCACCGAAATCGGTTACGGCGTTGTTCCTATGGATAAATGTGACAGAGAATGGCGCGAAGCAGTCGGAAGAACGTGCTGTTATATCGCGAAAAAAGCGGACGAAGTCGTGCGAGTTGTATGCGGAGTGGGGAACAGAATTAAATGAAGATAATACTTATACGTCACGGTATGACGGAGGGAAATTTAAAGCGAAGATATATCGGAACAACGGACGAAGATTTGATAAATACCGACTGTCTGAAAGGTGATTATCCTAAGTGTGAGAGGGTTGTTGTCAGTCCGCTGAAACGATGTATTCAAACGGCGGAATTTATATATCCGAATGTGGATATTGAAATTTGCGATAAACTCAAGGAATGTGATTTCGGCGATTTTGAGAATAAATCATACGAGGATTTAAAAGACAATCCCGATTATCAAAAGTGGCTTGACAGCAACGGTGAATTGCCGTTTCCGAACGGCGAGACACACGAAGATTTTAAAAATCGCTGCAAAGACGGATTTTTTGAGAGCCTTACGGAGCGTGACACGGCGTTTGTAATTCACGGCGGAAGTATTATGGCGATTATGCAGAAACTTTTTGGCGGTAATTTTTATGATTATCAGGTCAAAAACGGCTGCGGATATGAATTTGAAATGAGAAACGGAGAGATAGTTGATGATTATAGCCCAATCGGCTGCAGTTAGTATAGGTTTTGTGCTTGATGCAATATTCGGCGACCCTGATTTTAAACTGCACCCAATTCGACTTATAGGTTATTTGATTTTGTTTTTGGAAAAGGTTATGAGAAGAATTTTCCCGAAAAACGAAAGGCTCGGCGGTGCGGTTATGGCGATATGCGTGCTTATTATATGTGGCGGTGTACCGTTTGCGATTTTGTTTTTTGCATACAGATTAAATTACTTTTTCGGTATTGCGATTGAAAGCGTTATATGTTATTTTATGCTTGCGGCGAAGTCATTGAAACAAGCAGGTATGAGTGTGTATAAACCGCTCAAAAACGGTGACGTTGACGGCGCACGAAAAAGCGTTTCTATGATTGTCGGACGTGATACGGAAAGTCTTGACGACATTGGGATAACGAAAGCGGCTGTTGAAACCGTTGCGGAAAATACGTCTGACGGAGTTATTGCACCGCTCATATATATGGCAATCGGCGGCGGTGTGTTGGGTTGCGTTTACAAGGCGATTAACACAATGGATCAATGGTCGGTTACAAGAACGACAGGTACATAAATTTCGGCAGATTTGCCGCAAAGCTTGACGATATTGCAAATTATATACCGTCAAGAATTTCGGCATATTTGATGATTTTTGCGTCAAAAATTATGGGTTGCAATTCACGCAATGCGTACAGAATTTTTAAACGCGATTCACGCAATCACGCAAGCCCGAACTCGGCTCAGACGGAGTCGGTCGTGGCAGGTGCACTTGAAATTCAGCTTGCGGGTGACGCGTACTATTTCGGTAAGCTGTACAAAAAGCCGTTTATAGGCGATGGCATTAAGCCGATTAAATATGATAATATTGCAGATTCGATTAAACTTATGTATATGACGTCCATAATTTCGGCGGTGCTGTTTGTCGGATTGAAAGTGGCGGTAGGTGTTGTATATGGTATATGAGCATGGCGGTGACGTTTACAGAAATAAGGTGCGTCTTGACTTTTCGGTGAATACCAATCCGCTCGGAATGAGTGAAAACGTAAAAAAAGCGATTGCGGAAAATATCGAACAGTTCGGTATTTATCCTGACGCAATGTGTATAAATTTACGAAATGCCATTGCGGAAAAAGAGCAGGTTGGCATAGATAATGTGCTTTGCTCAAACGGTGCGGCGGAAATGATTTTTGCGGTTGTTCGTGCGGTTATGCCGAAAAAAACACTTTTGTTGGCACCTACATTTTCGGAGTACGAGAGGGCGCTTAAAAGCGTGGGTTCGCAAATTTGCTATTATTATTTGAAAGAAAAAAATGATTTTGAACTGCAAGATGATTTTATTGATTATCTTGATGATATTGATATGGTTTTCATATGCAATCCGAATAATCCTGTCGGAAAAATTGCAGATAAAAAAACGGCTCAACATATTGCGGAGGTTTGCGATGAAAGGAAAATCGTGTGTGTGTTTGACGAGTGCTTTATGGATTTGGCGGACGGATATTCGATGAAAGAAAAAGTACCTGTTATTAAGGCTTTTACGAAAACTTACGCAATGGCGGGATTAAGGCTCGGTTATATGATTGCCGATACTGATTTTGTATGTGACGTGCAAAGACAGCTGCCGATGTGGAATGTGTCGGCGGCGGCACAAATCGGCGGAATTACGGCGATTAATGATAATGATTATCTTGAAAAAGGGAAACAAATTATAAGAGAAGAACGTGAATTTTTAATGGATAAGCTTAAAAATTTGGGCTTTAAAGTATTTAATTCGGACGTGAATTTTATTTTATTTAAAGGCAACGTCGGACTTGACAAGTCACTTTTAAAGCGAGAAATACTGATAAGGAACTGCGGAAATTTTAACGGTCTTGATGAAGGCTTTTACAGAATTACAGTAAAAAAACACGATGAAAACGCGGAATTTATAAGAGAGTTGGGTGATATATGTGGCTAAAGCGATTATGATACAGGGAACAATGTCCAATGCGGGAAAAAGCATTATTGCGGCGGCATTGTGCAGAATTTTTAAGCAGGACGGTTTTAAGGCTGCGCCGTTTAAGTCGCAGAATATGGCGCTCAATTCGTATATCACTGACGAGGGACTTGAAATGGGGCGTGCACAGGTCGTACAGGCAGAGGCGGCAGGCGTAAAGCCGTCTGTTTTGATGAATCCGATTTTACTTAAACCTACCAACGATAAAGGCTCACAAATTATTGTAAACGGTGAAGTTCAGGGCGATATGAATGCGGTGGACTACTTTAAATATAAGAAGAAACTTGTACCCGACATTATGAAAGCGTATAACAAACTGTCGGAAATGTACGATATAATCGTTATTGAGGGGGCGGGAAGTCCTGCGGAAATAAATTTGAAACAGGACGATATTGTCAATATGGGCATGGCGAAAATGGCTGACGCACCTGTTCTGCTTGTCGGTGACATTGACAGGGGCGGTGTTTTTGCACAGCTTTACGGAACTGTTATGTTGCTTGATGATGAGGAAAAGTCGAGAATTAAGGGGACAATTATAAATAAATTTCGCGGTGACGTGGAAATCCTGCGTTCCGGACTTGATATGATTGAAAATCTTACGAATGTACCTGTTGTCGGAGTTGTTCCGTACGGTCATTTTATGATTGACGATGAGGACAGCCTGTCGGAACGTTTTGAAAATAAGACTGTAAATGTGATTGATATTGCGGTTGTACGTTTTCCGCGAATTTCAAACTTTACCGATTTTAATGTGTTTGAATGCATAGACGGTGTGTCGGTAAGGTATGTTAATAATGTGAGTGAAATCGGTAATCCCGATATGATTATACTTCCCGGAAGTAAAAATACTGTTGCCGACCTTTTATGGATGAGGGAAAACGGTATTGAAACGGCAGTTAAAAAAAGTAAATGCCCTATTTTCGGTATATGTGGCGGTTATCAAATGCTTGGTGAAAAAATCACCGATACAGACGGTGTGGAAAACGACGGAAGTGTTCGCGGTATGGGACTTTTGCCGATGGAAACGGAGTTTAAAACCGAAAAGACAAGAACGATAGTAAACGGTGTTTTTGAAAATATGACAGGGACACTAAAAAGTCTTAATGGCACTGAATTTGAGGGATATGAAATTCATATGGGTAAAAGTGAATTTAGTGTCCCTTATATGACGAAACTGTCAAACGGCAAGCAAGACGGAATTTCACAAGGTGACGTTCACGGAAGTTATGTACACGGCATATTTGATAAGTGTGCCGATAAAATTGTCAAGTGTTTGTGTGACAAAAAGGGTATAGACAGTACAAAAATCAAGAGCATTGATATGGCGGAACTGAAAGAACGTGAATATGACAGGCTTGCCGATATGGTGCGTGAAAGTCTTGATATGGACTTGATATACAAAATTATTAACAAAGAGGTGTAGAAAATGATACACATATATTGCGGTGACGGCAAAGGCAAAACGACCGCGTCAATCGGTCTTGCGGTGCGTTGCGGCGGTTACGGTAAAAAAGTGCTTTTTATGCAGTTTTTAAAAGGCTCGCATACGGGGGAACTTGAAGTTTTGGGTAAGTGTGAGAATATAAAGGTTATGCGCTGTGACAAAAACTACGGCTTTTTCAGAAGTATGTCCGACAGTGACAAAGAAAATATCGTGAAATGCCATAACGAAAATTTACAGTATGCACTTGATAATATGAATGAATTTGATATGATAGTGCTTGACGAGATTTTTGCGTCATATAATTATGATTTGGTTGATAAGGCGAGTGTGAGAAATATTGTTGAAAATTACGGCGGCGAGCTTGTTATGACGGGCAGAAACCCTGATGAATGGTTTTGTGAAAGAGCCGACTATATTTCTGAAATTAAAAAGATAAAGCACCCATATGACAAGGGAATTGTTGCAAGAGAGGGGATAGAATATTAATGGAATTTGAAAACGTATTGCCTTCAGAAATCGAAAAGAGGAGTTTTGAAATCATAGAGAGCGAACTTCCGTACGATATAGAAAAAACGATTAAACCGATTGTTAAACGTGTTATTCACACAACCGCCGATTTTGATTATCTTGACAATTTGTGTTTTTCGGAAAACGTGGTTGAGATTATAAAGAACGCGATAAAGAACGGTGCGGACATTGTAACCGATACGCAAATGGCACGTTCGGGAATAAACAAAAAACGTCTTGCGTTATATGGCGGAGAGGTACATTGTTTTATGTCCGACGAGGACGTTGCAAAAGCCGCAAAGGAAAACGGCACTACAAGAGCCGTTGCGAGTATGGAAAAAGCGTCAAAACTTGAAAAAGACGTGATTTTTGCTGTGGGAAATGCACCGACCGCACTTATAGAACTTGATAAACTCATAAAGAACGGTCAAATTAATCCGATTGCGATAATCGGTGTACCTGTCGGCTTTGTGAATGTTGTGCAGGCAAAAGAATTGATTATGACATCGGGTGTGCCGTATATAGTAGCAAGAGGCAGAAAAGGCGGCTCAAATGTGGCCGCCGCAATCTGTAATGCAATTATTTATGATTTAAAAACCGATTGATTTAAGGCTGTCTTTAAGTGTTTTGGCACTGTTTCTAAGGCCTTGAAGTTCAATTTCGTTAAAAGGAACGTCAAGTATGCGTTCAACACCGTAACCCGAAACTTGTGTCGGAACGCTGAGTGAAATATCTTCAATTCCGTATTCACCGTTTAAGACGCTTGAAATGGTGAGAACAGAATTTTCACCGCCTGAAATACATTCGACAATTCGTGCAACTGCTGCCGCTATTGCGTAGTAGGTTGCACCTTTTTTTTGTATAATTTCGTATGCGGAGTTTTTAACTTCGCTGTACATCGCTTGTAAATCTTCATCTGTACACTTGCCGTAATGCTCAAAAAAACTTTTCATACTCATACCGGCAATGTTTGTGATGCTCCATGCCGCAACTTCACTGTCACCGTGTTCACCGATAATGTATGTGTGGCAGTAACGTGCATCAATTCCCGTATGTTTGCTGATAAGATATTTCAGTCTTGAAGTGTCAAGAACCGTACCCGAGCCGATAATTTGCTGTTTAGGAAGTCCCGAAAGTTTGTAGGTGACGTATGTCAGAATATCGACAGGGTTTGTGACGGTAAGAAGTATTACGTCTGTCGGCGCGTGCTTCATAACATTTTCAACTATACTTTTAAAAATTTCGGTATTTCGTTTTAACAGGTCAATTCGTGTTTCGCCGACTTTTTGGTTTACCCCTGCTGTTATAACGACTATATCGGCGCCGGCACAGTCTTTCCAATCTCCGCTGTAAACGCTTACAGGCTTTAGAAAAGATGTGCCGTGAGCCATATCAAGAGCGTCACCGTCGGCTTTGTCTTTGTTCACGTCAATCAATACAATTTCTCTGAAAAAACCGTCAAGCATTATTGTGTATGCGGTTGTAGAACCCACAAAACCGGCACCGACTACTACTATTTTTCCTCTTAACATAAAAATTTCCGCCTTTCGTTTTGTGTTATTATTTGCAAGTATGATTAATTATATTCGGATAATTTTGCTTTTCTTAATTTATAAGTATTTCGTAGCGGACGATCATCGGTCGTCCGAAATAAAACATATAGGAAAAAAATTTAATTTTTTTACTATATGAAAATGTTGACAAAACGACAATATAGGAGTAAGATAAGGACATTAAAAATCCTATATCCCATAGGAAAAGTATGAATAACAAAGGAGGCAACGATTATGAGAGAAAATTTGAACAGAAAAAGCATGGTATATAGAAAGATGTGTTGCCGAATGTGTATGGCTCAGAGGTGATAAAAAAATAAATTTTATATTATAGTGAGGTAATGAATTTATGAAAAAGAAAATTTTTAGTATATTATTAACATCAATTTTGGCGGTAACGGTACTTGCAGGCTGCGGAAACAGTGCAGACACAAGTACAGAAAAGTCAGTTACGATAACGAACGTATCATACGACCCTACAAGAGAATTATACAGTGCGTACAACGAACTTTTCGCAGAGCATTGGCAAGGGCAAACAGGACAGGACGTTGAAGTTATACAGTCACACGGCGGCAGCGGTAAGCAAGCACTTGAAGTTGCAAACGGAAACGAGGCAGACGTTGTAACGCTTGCACTTGAATATGACGTAAAGGCAATACAAGACGCAGGACTTATAGAGGACGGCTGGATAAATGAATTTGACAAAGACAGTTCGCCTTACACTTCAACAATCGTATTCCTTGTAAGAAAAGGCAATCCGAAAAATATCAAGGATTGGGGCGACCTTGTTAAAGACGGCGTCGGAGTTATAACACCTAATCCGAAAACTTCAGGCGGTGCAAGATGGAATTACCTTGCGGCTTGGGCATATGCCGATAAACTTTACAACGGTGACGAAACACAGATTGAGGCATTTATAAAGAAGTTATACGAAAACGTGCTTGTACTTGATTCGGGAGCAAGAGGTGCTACAACATCATTTGTTGAAAACAATCAAGGCGATGTACTTATCGCTTGGGAAAATGAGGCGTTCCTATCGGTTCAGGAAAATCCCGATGAATATGAAATCGTAACGCCGAGCATAAGCATTTTGGCTCAGCCGTCTGTTGCGGTGGTTGATGAGGTGGTTGATCAAAGAGGTACAAGAGATGTTGCAACGGAATATTTAAGTTATTTATATTCCGATGAGGCACAGAGAATTGCAGGCGACAATTTCTACCGTCCGTCAAACCCTGATATATTAAACGAATATGCAGATACATTTGACCTTAACATAAACCTTGTAACAATACAAGACTTCGGTGGTTGGGACGAAGTACAGAAAAAGCATTTTGATGACGGCGGAGTATTTGACCGCATTTATGAAAAAACAGATAAGTAAAGAAGGAATGTAAATGAAAGCAAAGAAGAAAAGAGTAATACCCGGTTTCGGACTTTCAATGGGCGTGACAATTACAATATTGAGTTTAGTTGTTCTTATACCGTTGGCGGCACTTGTGATTTACACATCAAGAATGCACCTGAGCGATATTATCGAAACAATTACACGTCCGCGTGTTCTTGCAAGTTTTAAGGTAACTTTCCTCACTTCGCTTATCGCATCAATAATAAATTCGATTATGGGCGTCATACTTGCTTGGGTGCTTGTAAGATATGATTTTCCGTTTAAACGTGTTCTTGACGGAATGATTGAACTTCCGTTCGCACTTCCGACAGCTGTTGCCGGTTTGGCTCTTACAAACCTTACAACAGAAGAAGGACTTATAGGAAAATTATTCGCACCGTTCGGTATAAAAATAGCACATACAAGAATCGGAATTGTAGTGGCGCTTATATTTATCGGCATACCGTTCGTTGTAAGAGCGGTACAGCCTGTACTTGAAAAGCTTGATCCGTCATATGAGGAGGCGGCAGGGGCGCTTGGTGCAAACAGAGGAACGATATTTCGTAAAGTCATTTTACCCGAAATAATTCCTCCTGCACTTACAGGCTTTGGCTTGGCACTCGGAAGATGTATAGGAGAATACGGCAGTGTAATTTTTATAGCAGGCAACAAGCCTTATGAAACGGAAATAACACCGCTTATAATTATGTCGGAATTACAGGACTTTGACTATAACAGTGCAACGGCAATAGCACTTGTGATGCTTGCATTCTCATTTGCAATATTGTTTATTGTAAATCTTATTCAGGCGAGAAACACAAAAATATTAAAAGGAGGAAGATAGTATGCAGAAAAATGAAGGCAGTAAGGTTGTTAAATGGATATTGATTGCCGTCAGCGTATTATTCGCATTTGTATTCTTAATTCTTCCGCTTTATACGGTTATATCCGTTGCACTTCGTAACGGTGGAGGAAAATATTTCCGGTACATAACCGATAAAGATACGATAAGCGCGGTAAAGCTTACCGCAAAAGCAACTTTGTCGGCACTTGTTGTAAACACATTCTTCGGACTGTTTGCGGCATGGTTCTTGACAATGTTCCGGTTTAAAGGCAAAAAGGTTTTGACAACTCTTATTGATATTCCGGTAACGGTTTCACCTGTTATAGCAGGTTTGATATTCATATTGGTATTCGGCAGACAAAGCGTGCTTTATCCTTATTTACAGCAAGCCGGTATAAAAGTAGTGTTTGCCGTACCGGGAATTATATTGGCAACGATATTTGTAACGTTTCCGTTTATATCAAGAGAAATTATACCGATACTTGAGGAACAGGGCACAGAGGAAGAAGCGGCGGCACTTATGGGTGCAAGCGGATTTACGATTTTCAGAAAAGTAACATTCCCTCATATAAAATGGGCATTGCTTTACGGAGTGGTACTCTGTACGGCAAGAGCGATGGGTGAATTCGGTGCGGTATCAGTCCTTTCGGGACATTTGAGAGGTAAAACGAATACGCTTCCGTTGCAGGTTGAAATACTTTTCGGCGACAATAAATATGTACCGGCATTTGCGGTAGCGTCAATACTTGTGATTTTGGCAGTGATTATTTTGATAATCAGAAGTATTGTTGAATACAAAGGAAAGAAGGCGGAATAGAGTGTACGTTGAATTAAAAAATATAAACAAAAACTTCGGCGATTATAAAGCGTCGGACAATGTCAACTTCGGCGTTGAAAAGGGTAAACTTATCGGTCTTTTAGGTCCGAGCGGCAGCGGTAAGACAACTATTCTGCGAATGATTGCGGGTCTTGAAACTCCCGACAGCGGAGATATTATAATCGACGGTGTGAGAGTAAACGACCTTGCGGCAAGCAAGAGAGGGATTGGCTTTGTATTTCAGAATTACGCACTGTTTCGATATATGACGGTGTATGATAATATCGCATTCGGTCTTAGAGTTCAGAAAGCCGATAAAAAGAAGATAGACGAGAGAGTAAGAGAACTTATTAAACTTATAGGTCTTGAGGGTTTGGAAAAACGTTATCCGAGTCAGCTTTCGGGCGGTCAAAGACAGAGAGTGGCATTCGCAAGAGCGCTTGCACCTAATCCACAGCTTTTACTTCTTGACGAACCGTTTGCGGCGATTGACGCAAAAGTAAGAAAAGAGCTTAGAAGCTGGCTTAGAGAAATGATTGAAAAGCTTGGAGTTACAAGTATATTTGTAACTCACGACCAAGACGAGGCAATCGAAGTTGCAGACGAAATTATAATAACAAATAAGGGTAGAATTGAACAGACGGGAACACCTATTGAAATTTATCACAATCCGAAAACAGCATTTACGGCATCGTTTTTCGGAGAAGCAACATTCGTTGATGATTATTCAAAGTTTCATAATTTTGAGCATATTGAAAATGTCGAAAAAGCAATCGTACGACCTGAATTTGTTAAAGTGACAAAGAAAAACGAAGTACAGAAATACAAAAGCTCCGCATCTCACGGAGTTACGAAAAATGTATTGTTCAGAGGCGACAGTATAGAAGTAGTTGTAGACGTGGACGGTACGGAACTTAAAGCCAGACGCGGTCTTGACGAACAGGCGATTGAAGTCGGTGAAGAAGTTGACGTATTCTTGTACAGAATATTTGTTACGGTAGGCGATAAGGCATACTTGCTTGACAATAAATCAATTTCGGAGGATTCATTGGTAATCTGATAAAAGAGGTGTTTATATGACAAATATATTGAAAACCGAAAGATTAAAAACAGATATTTTAATTATAGGCGGCGGTACTGCCGGTTGCTATGCGGCGGTTACTATCGCAGAACATTCCGATGCTAAGGTGCTTATATGCGAAAAGGCACATATAAAGAGAAGCGGTTGTCTTGCCGCAGGTGTCAACGCACTTAACGCATACATAACAGAGGGACGTGTTCCGCAGGATTACGTTGATTATGCTAAAAAGGACGCTGACGGAATTGTCAGAGAAGATTTACTTCTTACAATGTCCGAAAAGCTGAATGAAGTTGTAGACAGACTTGAAAAACTCGGACTTGTTATTTTGAAGGACGAAAACGGAAAGTATGTGACAAGAGGTAACAGAAACCTTAAAATCAACGGTGAAAATATAAAGCCTATTTTGGCAGAGGCGGCGTTGCAAAAAGAAAATGTATCGGTACTTAATCGTGTAAATATTATTGATTATGCGGTTGAGGGTAACAGGGTAAAGGGTGCATACGGTATAGGTATTGAAAACGATACGTTTTACATAATCGAAGCGAAAGCGGTTATAATCGCAACAGGCGGTGCGGCCGGCCTTTACAAGCCGAATAATCCCGGATTTTCACGTCATAAAATGTGGTATCCGCCGTTTAATACGGGTGCGGGATATGCAATGGGTATAAAAGCCGGTGCGGAAATGACGACATTTGAAATGCGATTTATAGCACTTCGCTGTAAAGATACAATCGCCCCGACAGGTACTTTGGCACAAGGTGCGGGTGCAAAGCAAATAAATTCACTCGGTGAGGTTTACGAAACAAAATACGGTCTTACAACCTCCGAGAGAGTGTACGGAACGGTGAATGAAAATATTGAGGGCAGAGGTCCTTGCTATCTTCGTACAGAGGGTATATCCCAAGAGGCAAGCGAGGATTTGAAAAAGGCTTATCTGAATATGGCACCGTCACAGACTCTTAAATGGATTGAAAGCGGTAAAAATCCGTCAGAGCAAAATGTTGAGATAGAGGGTACAGAGCCTTATATCGTAGGCGGTCACACCGCAAGCGGTTATTGGGTGGATACAAAGAGAAGGACTACCGTAAAAGGATTGTATGCCGCAGGTGACGTTGCAGGCGGTTGTCCGCAGAAATACGTTACAGGTGCTTTGGCAGAGGGGGAAATCGCGGCACTTACCGCAATTTCTGAACTTGGCGAAATAAGTGCGATTGACGAAAGTGACATTGAACGTCACCTGTCGGAAGTGACAGATTTCCTTTACGGAAACATTGACGGAACATTCACGACAGAACAGCTTGAAGAGGCAATGCAGACCGTTATGGATTCGTATGCAGGCGGTATCAAGACAAATTATCGCTTTAATGAAAAACAGCTTGACATAGCCGATACGAAAATCCGTCAAATCTATCAGCTTTCAGAAAAACTTCACGCAGAAGATTTTCAGGAGCTTATGTATATATACGAACTTCGTGAAAGACTTGTCGTTGCAAGAAGTGTTATAGCACATCTCAAAGCGAGAAAGGAAACACGCTGGCACAGTTTTGCGGAAAATCTTGATTATCCGAATAAGGATAACGAAAACTTTAACAAATACGTCAATTCACGTCTTAAAGACGGTGAAATAGAAATTATACTTCGTGACCTTGTGGAAGGGGGCAGACATATGAGCATAATGATTGATAAAAGCAAATGTATAGGCTGCGGAAAATGCTGTATGGTATGTCCGGGAAGTCTTATAAAAAAGGACGGAGATAATAAAGCATTTATAAAGTACCCGAAAGATTGCTGGGGCTGTACTTCCTGTATCAAGGAATGTCCTATGCACGCAATATCGTTTTATCTCGGTGCGGATATAGGCGGTATGGGAAGTAAGGTACATACAGAGGAAAACGGCGATATTTTGAAATGGGTAATTGAAAAATATGACGGCACGGTTTCCGAAATAGACATAGACAGAAAAGAATCAAATAAGTATTAAGGGACACTAAAAGGAGGGACACTAAATGAGTGAATTATCACATCTTGATGAGCTTGAAGCAGAAGCAATATATATTATAAGAGAGGTAGCGGCAGAGTGTGAAAAGCCTGTAATGCTATACTCAATCGGTAAGGACAGTTCAGTAATGCTGCACCTTGCAATGAAGGCGTTTTATCCTGAAAAACCACCGTTTCCATTTATGCACATAGACACAACTTGGAAGTTTAAGGATATGATTAAATTCCGTGACGATACCGCAAAGAAACTCGGTATTGAAATGATTGTGTATTCAAATGAGGAAGGTATAAAGCAAGGTATCAATCCGTTTGACCACGGTGCGGCTTATACTGATATAATGAAAACACAGGCATTAAAGCAGGCGCTTACAAAGTACGGCTTTACAGCGGCATTCGGCGGCGGCAGACGTGACGAAGAAAAATCGCGTGCAAAGGAAAGAATTTTCTCATTCAGAAATGAGGCACAGGCGTGGGACCCTAAAAATCAACGTCCTGAAATGTGGAAACTTTACAACACTAAGATTAACAAGGGCGAAAGTATGAGAGTATTCCCAATTTCAAACTGGACAGAAAAAGATATTTGGCAGTATATCAAGCGTGAAAAGATTGATATTGTACCGCTTTACTTTGCGGCAAAAAGACCTGTTGTTGAACGTGACGGTAATCTTATAATGGTTGATGACGACAGATTACCTCTAAAAGAGGGAGAAGTGCCTGAATACAAATCAGTAAGATTCAGAACACTTGGCTGTTATCCGCTTACAGGCGGTATAGAATCGACTGCCGATACGCTTGACGAAATTATTGAAGAAACACTAAGTGCGGTATCTTCCGAAAGAACTTCAAGAGTTATAGACAATGAGGCGGCAGGAAGCATGGAACGCAGAAAAAGGGAGGGTTATTTCTAATATGAACGGATTACTTAAATTTATAACTTGCGGAAGCGTTGACGACGGTAAGTCAACACTTATAGGACATATCCTTTACGACTCAAAACTTCTTTATGCCGATCAGGAGAAAGCGCTGGAGCTTGACAGTAAAGTCGGCAGCAGAGGCGGAGCGATTGACTACTCACTTTTACTTGACGGACTTATGGCCGAAAGAGAACAAGGTATAACGATTGACGTTGCATACCGCTATTTCACAACTGATAACAGAAGCTTTATCGTTGCCGATACACCCGGACACGAAGAATATACAAGAAACATGGCAGTAGGTGCGTCATTTGCGGACTTGGCTGTAATTCTTATCGACGCGTCACAAGGCGTGCTTGTTCAAACAAGACGTCATGCGAGAATTTGTAAGCTTATGGGTATACGTTACTTTGTGTTTGCCGTAAATAAGATGGACCTTGTAAAGTATGATAAAAATGCTTATGATAAAATCGTAGGACAGATTGAAGAATTGAAAAACGAATTGTCACTTGAAAACGTTAAGATAATTCCGTTGTCTGCAACAGAGGGTGACAACGTAACGGTTAAATCGGAAAATATCACTTGGTATGACGGCGAACCGCTTTTGGAATATCTTGAAAATGTAGATATAAGCGAAGAAAATGCGGAACAGGGATTTTATCTCCCTGTACAGAGAGTCTGCCGACCGAACCACACATTCAGAGGTTTCCAAGGTCAGATTGAATCGGGCAGCATAAATGTCGGTGACGAGATTACAACATTGCCGAGCAATGAAAGTGCTCATGTAAAAGAAATTTATGTAGGTGACAAGAAGTCAGAAACTGCATTTAAAGGTCAGCCTGTCACAATTACTCTTGACAAAGAAGTTGACGTTTCAAGAGGTTGTGTGCTTGTAAAGGGTACAAACCTTGCACCTTATAAGCGTCTTACAGCGTCACTTTTGTGGATGGACGATGAGCCTTTGACAGTCGGAAAAGACTATCTTGTAAAGATTGGTACAAAGACAATCGCCGGTATAGTCGCAGGTATTGATTATGCGATTGACGTTAATACAGGTGAGCATATCAATGCGGAAACAATAGGCAAAAACGGTATTGCGGTATGCGAAATCTTGCTTACGGAGGCTGTTGTTGCAGACTTGTTTGACGAACACAGAACACTCGGTGAATTAATTCTTATCGACCGTGTGACAAATATGACTTCGGCTTGCGGTGTTGTTGACGAACTTAAAGAAAAGGGCGGTTCTTTCTCGGACAGAGCATCGTTTAAGTTTGAAAACCTTGAGGCAAGAGGCGATATTTTTGAAGAATTCTATTACGATCCACAGAGCTTGTCAGTACTTAAATATCAACCTGTTGACAAGACTTATACTGTCGGTGACAAAATTCCGACAGAGGGTGAAAGCTATAAATATCTTGACAGCTTTGATATAATTGTACTTCGTGACGGGGTTACGGTTAAAGTCAGAAATAAGAAGATAGGCGATATTATCGAAACAAAGAATTATGAATACGACGGTTACCCTGTCATTAACGGACGCGGTTTTGAAATTAAGGCTGATTCAAGAGAAAAAGTTGTGAACTTCCTTAGGGAATATGCAACAAGAGATGATGAAAACAAATTCTTTGAAAAATGGTTAAACTTTAATACATACAGAAAAGTTACCGTAAAATAAAAAATAAAGGCTGTCGGCGAAATGTCGACAGCCTTTTGTATTACATAATTTTAGCGGAAACAAGTTCTTTTTCATTATCCGAAACAAATTTTGAAAAAACGTAAAGCATTGCAAGAAGTGCTTTATCGTCGATTTCATCACATGAAATTTTGTGATTTGTAATCAAACCTTTGAGTTTGTTATTTATCAGAATATCGAATTTATTGAATTTACTTCGTCTTATACAAAGTTCACCGAAAAAGCTTTCAGCCTCAATATAAAATTCAATCGGGGGTGTTACGAAAATATCGTAAAGCTTCTTTAAAGCAGAGCCGTTTGTTTCGGTGTCGTTCCATTTGTAGTCTGCCCATGCATAAAATTCGTTTTGTGTTTCGTGTTCGGTAAAGACGTATTTAATGCGTTTGTCGAGCGGTTTAGGGTCGATTTTTACGGAATAAACAATTTCACCGATGTTGTTACAGACAGAATATTCACCATATGTTTTCAGGTTTTTCTTTATTATAAATTCTGTTTGATTTTCGGTATTTAATATATATGATTTAAAAAATATTTTCTTTATCTTCAATTCCATAAAACAACAACTCCGTTCGTAAAAATTTGATTTTCGGTATTTAATATATATGATTTAAAAAATATTTTCTTTATCTTCAATTCCATAAAACAACAACTCCGTTCGTAAAAATTGTTTT
>QTVU01000022.1 GCA_003460745.1 Firmicutes bacterium AM55-24TS | reverse complement strand
GGAATACAGCTTAAATCTAAATTAATGAATAGTTCATCGTAAAATTTAGCTTTTGGTTGTGAAGTGAAAAGACTGATGTCTTTTAAAATTTCTTGACGATAGATAAAAACCACTCTCCTTTGTGGGATTTTGATTTCAACTATATTATACCAAATCAGAGTGGTTTTTTCTATACATTAAATATTAAATTTATAGTGACAAAACAGATTTGCCACATCCGTAAAATTGCATAAACTCTATGTTTTTGGAGTTTTGCACGTGGCTAGTAAAATTCAGAAATGGAGGGGAAAAAATTGAAGAAATTCACGGTAGCATTGTTAACTGCCGCTGTTATAACCGGTAGTACAATTGCTTATGCTGCTGACGGAATAATTACTTCAATAGATACGGACCCTGATACACAGTATATTACTGTATCGGGCAAAATAAATTCCGAAAGCAACAGAGAGCGAGTTACTTTGAGAGTAACAAAAGCGGGAGATGTACCGCAGGAAGATACAATATTATGTACATATCAGGTTAACACTGATGAAACAGGAGAATACAGTTTTGGATTTTCTATGCCTGATGGCGCAGAGGCGGCAGAGTATGACGCATATGTGAAGGCGGATGTAACGGAAGAACTAAAACAAAGCTTTCGATATTTCGGAGATATTTCCTCTGTGTTAAGCTCTAAGATAAATGGAGCTTCAAATGCATCACAGCTGCGTTCGTTTTTAGAATCTGACAATAATGCAGGTATGGAGATGTTTGGTATTGATACCGAGGTATACGAAACATTAAGTGATACCGGAAAAATGTTTGTTGTATCTGCTGTATTTGAAACAAAGCGGGATTTAAGCGGATTTGTAAACGGTAAACAGCTTCGGGATACTTTTAATCAGGCGCTGATTATTGCACAGATACGTGAAAATAAGGAAACGATAAATGATAACAATATAGAAATGATTACAGTTAATTATTCAAAATCTGTAAACGGAAGTTATGATTCGTTTAAAACAATGTATGAAAGCGCAAAAAAAGCCGGCTCGTATGTAATGACAAAAGCAATGTCAGCTGTTCAGACATCAAGCGTAAAAGACGTGGAGTCTTTCTGGAACGCATATAACAACAGTGTGACAAATACAGTTATTTTTGGAACTGAGTACTGGACTGAGGTGCGCGACTTTATAACTGAAAATAGAGATCTTATCGGAGAAAAAGCCAATATAAGCTGGACTCAGTATAATAGCAATGTGCAGACTGTCTGCAAACAGCTTGTAAGAGGAAATTATGCTACACTGGATACCTTTGCGGCAGCGGTAAAAGCAGCGATTAGCGAGTCTGAAAATCCATCAAACAATAATAACAACTCCATCGGCGGCGGTGGAGTAGGTGGAGGAAACAACGGAATAAAATCAACCTCGGTATCGCTTCCGAAACCTGACAATTCAAATACAGGTATATTTGGAAGTAACGATGTCTCATCTCCGGTTACTTCTGACCCATATAAATTTGACGATATGCGCAGAACGCCGTGGGCAAATGATGCGGTCAATTATCTTGTAGAGAGAAAAGTTATAAGCGGCTACGGCGACGACACCTTCAGACCAGAAAATAATATAACTCGTGCTGAGTTTGTGACACTTGCAATAAAGGCATTTTACGGTGATTCTGAGATGATGGATTGTGATTTTGATGATGTAGACAAGAACGCATGGTTTTATCCGTATGTAGCGGCGGCGAACAACCTCGGGCTGGTGCAGGGAATAGGGGACAATCAATTTGCTCCTAATGCCAACATTGTTCGCCAAGATATGGCAGTGATTATTAAGAATATACTTGATAAAACGGGACGTACTTCGGGTGCTGCAGGTGCAGAACCATTTGGTGATGAAAACGATATAAGAAGCTATGCGCTTGACGCGGTTAATACGTTAAAGGCGGAGAAAATAGTAAACGGTGATCAAAATAATAATTTCAACCCATTAGCAAATACAACACGTGCTGAGGCAGCGGTTATTATTTATAATGTATTAAGTAAGTAAGGAGGAAATCAGGCATGAAAAAGAAACGAATAATATCTATAATATTGTCGTTAATTACAATGTTCAGTGCTTTTTCTGCTTACGCAATTTCAGACAGCGAGGCACTTGACAGAGGTATATCTTATGGATGGGCAGAATATGACCATGACGAGAGTATAACGAGAGCGGAGTTTGCAGAAATGATGCTTAGGTTTGCGGTTATCCCTGCAACAGGCGGCAGTACAAGTTCGTTTGAAGATATACCAAATGGTGATGAAAGTTTATCATATATAAATACAGCGGTTGATCAGAAAATAATCCTTCCGTATCTCAACAACCGATTTGATCCTGAGGGTGTAGTTACAAAGCAGCAGGTAGCAAGAGCGGTACTTACAGTATTGGGTTACGGCGGATGGGCAGAATCTGCCGGTGGATATCCGAATGGCTATATTAAAACAGCGGCAGGAACTGCGATGTTTGATGGTATTAAAAAAGGCGAAACAGATGTTATGACATATTCCGATGTAATTAGAGTATTGGCGAATTCATCGACAATTCCTCTGTGTGAACCGGTTTATCAAAATGGATACATAGACTATGATGTTAATGAAGACAAGACTATCCTTTCTGAAAATCATGAAGCATCAAGCATTAAGGGCACAATAATTGCAAATGATATTACATCAATTACAGGTCTTTATGCGACGAAGGGTTGTATTATTGTGAATACAAATATCGGACATGTTCAGCTTAACAGCGGCGGAAAGGATGTAACAAAATACATAGGTTATAATGCGACAGTGTACTATAAAACAGAAAATGATCAGGATATTTTGGCATATATTGTACCGAATTCAAAAACAAAGGAAATAACCTTTAATAATTCTGATGTTGATAAGTATTCAAATGGTACATATCAGTATTATGAGGATGGGAAGAGAAAGACAGCTCGTATCGCAAATGATGCTGAGGTTATATATAACGGAAAAAGAGTGACTGATTTATCCGCGTTTAAGGATGCGTCATATATGTATTTTCCGAGGAATGAAAAGGAGATTCCGGACGATGGAACAATAAAGCTTGTTTCAACAGACGGGTCGAGTAATTATAATCTTGTATTTGTAAATGTGATGGATTGCTTTGTTGTTGATCATTATGGCGGTACAAACAAGTCTATATATTTTAAGGACAATAAGGCTGCCGTTAATGTTGAAGACGAGGATGACTACGATATATATGATTTAGACGGGAAAGAAATGCTGCCTACCGAGCTTAAAGAGTGGGATGTGCTGGAAGCTTATAAAGCTGCCGATAATTCCTATACAAAATATGTTGTTGTGCGAAATGTCGTAGAAGGTACTGTAACTTCAATAAAAAAATCAAATAATGATTATGACGAAATTGTAATCAATGGAAATAGCTATTATTATGATAATGAGGATGATGGTAAAATAGCAGTTGGCATTGGCGGTGTGTTTTTGCTTTCATCGAATAATAGGATTATAATGATGACAGATGAAAGTGTAGCTCATGATGTTACTTTCGGATATTTAGTATCTTCATGGCATGAGGACTACGAGGATATGGGAGAAGCACGAATTCTCACAATGGACGGTAATCTGGTGATATATAAATTCGCAAATAAGGTGAAACTTGACGGCGTAACATATAAAAAACAGGATGATATGCCGCTTGAAAATCGTCAACTTATAACTTATAAACTCGCAAACAATGAACTTAAGACTATTGATACGGTTTATTCGAATAAAACGGCTTCTCCGAGCGATTTAAGAGTGCTTTATTCCAATATGCCAAATGGTTCAGCATCTGAGTCTGAAAAGAGCGACGGACTTCTTTATAAAAAGAATTTGAACTGCTTCGGCGGTAGAATTCTTGTTAATGCCGATACGAAATTCGTCACTGTCCCGGATAAAAACAGTAGATTTGAAAAATATTCTGTAAATAGCATTTCAAGCTTAAAGAATGATAAGAATTATAAAAATCTCACAGCTTATGCATTAGGTAAAAACAGTATAACAGCTGATATTATTGTTCAGGAATTAGCCGGTGGAATAGATGGTGATATTGAGGGTGAAACAAATATTGCAGTAGTTTCAGATGTGATGTATGGTCTTAATCCCAAAGAAGACGAAGCAGATGCTATGGAGGTTTATATAAACGGCACGACTCAGAATATTTTTGGTGAAGGACGCAATACACTTGGAAAAACAGAAGGTGATAGTTTCTATCCTGTTAGTGTAGGTGATATTGTACGCTACAATATTGATTCGGACGGAATAGTAACAACACTTGATCCAATTTACATTCAAAGCTATGGAGAACTTGCGATGCCAGATGATTTTGAAAAAAATATATATGGCACTGACAGAAGATTTTTGTGCTGGGCATATGACAGGGCAGGAGACTTCCTTGGTGTAGCAGTAAACCCTAATCATGAAATTGTGTCTCCGGAAAGAGGCGGTGTTGTTTACTTTTCTGCGAGTCAGGCAAATGTATACATATACGACCGAAGCAGGAAAAAAGTTTACACTGGAACTTTAGATGATGTTGAGACTTACAGTACTGTAAGTGATGAATGCAGCAATATATATGTTTCGGCATTTAAGGGTGAAATTAAGGATATAGTGGTATTTCTTGACTGATAGAAAGGAGTATGTAAATGAAAAAGATAAAATATCTAATCGGACTAATAACTGCTGTATTAGCATTTACATCATACAGCGTTATGGCAGCCGATGCTGTTGTTAAAGAAGCATATTTCAAACAGAATAATGAAGTTGTACATACCCTTTCAAACGGTGGTTTGGAATGCGTTATCAATGCTTCTGGTATCAACAATGATGCGGTGATGATAAATGCAATATATGAAAAAAATACTAATAAGTTGGTTAGTGTCCGATATACAAATTCAAACAGCGGTGAATTTAAGAATACATTAGACATAACCAATGCGCAAAATACATATGTGACAATGTGCATTTGGGATAGTTTAAATAGTGCGAATGCTAAAACACAGGTTTATTCAATCGCGTCATCAGATACAGCTCCCGAAAATCCGTGGAATGTAAAGCTCAACAACAAGGGCGCAATATCCTTTAAATGGGAAGAATGCGAAGATAATATAAAACTGAGGGTTACAGGATATACAAAAACGGCGAAAAAATCGGTGATACAAAAACAGCAGACTTTAATGACGAAAGTGTGAAATGGTATAAATCCGGAAAAGCAGAGTATCGTCTTACTGCATATGATGAATACGGCAATGAGTCGGACGGAAAACTTCTGACCGATGTTTCCATTGATAATTCTGATATAGCAGCAGTTTTGTTTTCACAACCTAATATAACAGAAAAAATGTCATTGTATATTGCTACTGGAAAGGAAACAGATGAGGCTGGTATGGTTATAATACGGCTTACATACAGGATGGTGTTCCTTGCAGACGTATTCCAGCTGACGGAAGAGCAGTGTTTAAGTATTCAGGCGATTTTAAAAACCGTATAGGCGATGGAGTAAGAGACGCTGTTATACGCGTGACCTATTTTGACAACGGTACAGACGGATTTAAGGTGTCATATGTGGGAAAAGGCGCGCGTTATACCACATTTAACATTGTTAAAACAAATACACAGCAATGGATTACAAAAGAACAAAAAGTGTCCGATTTTACTGCGGCATTTATTGACCCGAGAGAGGGTGCTAAAACTCAGGACGAGGGTGTTGATTTCACAATATGGTCAAAGGCTGATTCAGATAAAGGTGATGTTGTCGATGTAGAGACATATATTTCCGAGGTTCAGGTAGTGCTTGAGGGCGATGCTCCGGAGCCTACACCAACATTGGAACCGGGTCAGACTCCTTCTCCGACAGCTGAACCAACACCGACACCAACTCCGGCTCCGACAATAAATCCTGCCGATATAAAGAAGGCATCTATCAACTTCCTCGCAGGACAGACAGCTGATAGCTGTTCAGAAAGCGAAAATGATCTTATTCATATATTCTGGGCAGGAAAGAATAATGATGAACAGATTAACAATTCTGGTGATAAAGCTTACAATTACGGAGTAACGCAAAATGACGAGGAATGTCGCGCGATTGACGATGATAAGCGTTTAGTGCTTATATACAGCAATCCGCTTAACGAAGCAATTGGAAATGAGCCGAGAAACGCTAAGATTCGCGTGAGATATCTGGATCAGGGAACAGATAAAATCAGAATTTCCTATATCAGTAAAACGAAAAGATATTCTGACCTTAACATACAGAAAACAGATAGCGGAGACTGGAAATGGGAGGAATTTGTCGTAACCGATTTAGTGAATGAAAGTGATGACCAGGGTTCAAAGGGCGGCTATCAGGATGGCAGAGTGGACTCTAAGGTTTCGCCGATATATCCTGACGGACCGAACCTTACTATATGGGCAAAGGGCTCAGGTGATGCCGTTGGTTCAACAGAATATATTTCTCAATTTGAGCTTATTCTTGAAGATGAAACTCCGGTTGAGACACCACAGCCTACCGAACAGCCGAAACCTTCCGATATTTCACTGGAACAGGATATGGATAAGTCAACGCTTGAGAATATAGCTTTTAAATGGGATGCAGTTGAGAATGCCGCAGGATATAATGTATACCGCGGTGAGGAAAAACTTACAAATGAGCCTATAACCAATACGGAATATGACGACAGCAGTGAAGAACTTGTATGGTATGAGGATTATACATATAAAGTGGAGGCGGTTGATATTGAAGGCACAGCTCTTGGAACAGGCACAGAGAAATTTACGGTCAATAAAGATAATTTCGCCGGAATAAGACTGCTTGACGGTACAACCTATGACACAACATATACAGGTGAAAAGATGACCGTATACTGGGGAGGCACAAATCAGCATGTTGCAAATACAGCATGGTTTGGCTATAGTGAAGCGGCAGAGATTGGCGGAATTAAATGCAGAAAAATTTTGGCTGCACATGAAAAAACAGACGGCTCAGGTGGCTGGATTAACGGTCAGAGAATTTCACTGAGATTTGATGATACGCTTCAGAATTTGATAGGCGCAGAACCGAGAAATGCAAAAATTCGTATTTGTTATTATGATAACGGTACGGACGGAATAAGAGTTTGCTATATATCCAATACGGACAGAAACAAGACAGTTAATATCCAAAAGGAAGATACCAATACATGGAAATGGTATGAACTTGATGTAACCGATTTGATAAATGCGAGTCCAGCAGACACGAGCGCTAATAATGGACTTCAGGATGAGAAGACAAATTTTGCGGTATGGGGCAAGACAAAAGAGGAATCCAACGAAAGAGATACGGATACGTATATTGCGGAAATTCAGTTAATTTTAGAATAGGAGGCAGCGGAACATGATGAAGAAAATTAAACAAGCAGCGGCGGCGGTTATATCCGCTGCCATGCTTCTATCAATTATTCCGGCGGCGAATGCTGCCGAGGAGGAAAAGCCTTCATATCCCGCTCCGAATTTTAAACTGTACCAGACGGATTACTATACAGATGAATATGTAATAGCCGGCTATACGGTTCAGGATTTCGGCGCTAAGGGTGACGGAGTAACTGATGATACCAAGGCGTTTCAGGATGCAATAGACGCGGCCGCTGCGGCAGGCGGCTGCACCATTTGGGTACCTGAGGGCAGATATGCTATTAAGGGAAATCTTGTTATGAAGCAGGGAGTTTCGATTAATGGAGAGATTGATACGCCTGGCAGAGATAAGGCTGTAAAAGGAACTATTTTGCAGGCATATGCCGGAAGAGGAAGTATAGAAGGAGATCCTTTTATCATGATGCAGCCGGTTACGGGTATTCATGACCTTGCAATATGGTATCCGGAGCAGGAGGCTGATAATATTCAGCCATATCCTCCTGCTATTCAGATGGGTGATCCGTCTGTTTGGGGTAACGACTATGTTACGGTTGACAATATTGAATTTGTCAACGCATATCTTGGCTATAAAAACAACCCTAATATGGGCGGTTGTCCCATTGTTCGTAATATATACGGCACACCGCTGAAAAGCGGAATTCGCATAGATTCTCTTGCCGATGTCGGCAGAATAGAGAACTGCGATTTTTCACCGCTGTATTGGGAAAACTCGGGACTTCCGGGAGCTCCCAGCGATAAAGATTCGCACAGAAGCTACATATATGAAAACGGTATAGCATATGAGATGAGCCGTAATGACTGGTCATACGGACGCTGGCTTACGGCGGACCGTTACGGTGTTGGCTTTTATGCGCTAAATTCCTTCTGCGAAGGAGCATGGAATGGCGAAAGCCGAATATCAAATATGTACCCTAACGGTGAAAATTACGGTATGAAGTTTAGCAATTGCCATATAGGTGTTGCGATTGAGGATACCTCAAATTCAGGTATGGTTATCACGCATACGGAGATTGATAACTGTGAAAACGGTTTTGTGGCAAGAAATACAATGGCAAGTAAAATATCGCTTATAGGCTGGACTATAACGCAACGGATAACGCCATATTAAACGAGGGTACAGGTCAGGTTATGATGCAGGAGATGGATATAGAGAGCGGTAAGGTTTCTCTTTCAGCAGGCTATGCAAGCATGCTTAATTGTAAGTTTAACAATGCAGCTCCTCAGATAACGCTTGGCAAGTACAGCAATGCTTCAATACTTGGAAGCACATTTAAGGAAACTAAAACAATAGAAAACAATTCAGTTCTAACAGTTACAGTTGATGATACTCCTGTTGAAATGGAACCCACTCCTGAATTTCCTCAGGTAAATGTTCTGGAGGTTAAGCCGCCGAGAGCTGTTATGTATAATGCTAAAGATTTCGGCGTAAAAATAGACGGTGTAACCGATGATGCTCCGGCAATCCAGAAAGCCCTTGACAAAGCGGCGGCTGACGGCGGTGGTATCGTATTTTTACCGCCCGGATTCTATGGCATTAAGTCTGAATTAACAGTGCCGTCGAATGTCGAGTTCAGAGGCGCGCTTGATACAGGTACTATGCCGAGAAAGAACGGCTCCACGCTCGAAATATATCACGGCAAGGGTCAGGAAGGCGGAGCGACAATTCATCTTCAGGAGAAATCAACTATACGCGGTATCTGTGTAGATTATCCGGAACAGGATTATAATGACCCTATTAAATTCCCTTACACTGTGCAGGGTATGGGTGCAGATGTTTCAATTATTAATATGGCAATCAGAAACGCATATGATTTTGCTGATTTGTTCACATACAGATGCGACAGAGCATATATGGAATATCTCTGCGGTTCATGCTGGCATATTGGCGTGCGTGTAGGCGCCGGCAGCGAGGATTGCCTCATATCTAATACTCAGATGAATTATAACACAGTTACTACAGGATATGAGAGCAAGCATGGATCGTGGGAAGGCAGTGGAACTCCGGTCAAGAATAACAACGACCCGGTGATTAAGGAAAAATATGACGCTGCTGTTTCGGCGATTGATGGATATATGAAGGATAATTATCAGCCCTTCATTCTTGGTGACACAAAGAATATACTGTTTTACAACGATTTTATATTCCCGGCAGGCGTGGGATTGAGGCTTATGAGCGAAAATGGCACGGGTCCTTCAGGACTATCGCTTGGATATGGCTCAGACAATTCCAGAACTGCATTGTTGGTTGAGGATATAGGAGAGGGAGGCTTTTCGTTTATAAATACTCAGCTTGTTGGTATTAACAGCCATGATAAGATTTCGGGCGGATTTGAAACGGCACCGTCATTCAAAGGAAAGGTTACTCTGCACGGTATCGCAATATGGGGAAGTCTTGGTCACTTCGTTGAGTGCAACGGCGGAACGATAGAGCTTCAATCCGGAAATTTCGCATCCTCGCTCGACAGGTGCTTTATTCTTAACAACGGTCAGCTTATAGTGAGAAATGCAAAGATAAACACAATCAAGGAACGTCTAATGGACGGAAATACGGGAAACGCATCGTTTGTTGGCGTGAACTATCTTCACAATGCTTCTATGCAGGAAATTGTTCCGGGTTCGTATAAGGAATGGACAGGAAACCATGATTTGCAGGGAGTAGAATTTAGAAGGGTTAAAAATCCGGCTGTTACCGTTCCGCTTGCTGATTTATCTATTTCGGTGAGAGCGGGAGGAACGAAGCTTAATATGGAAAATCAGGTGCCTTTTATAGAGGGCAGCACGCTTTATGTTCCAATGGAGAAAATTCTTGAGCAGTTTGGATACTCATATGAAATTGACAATGGCTCAAAAACACTTTCTGTCTCGAGAAGTGATAAGTCAATTATGGTAACTGCGGACAGCATATATGCCATTGCGGACGGCAGAAAAGTAACGCTGTCTTTGCCTGCCAAGCTGATGAACGGGAGTATGATGGTTCCGTCGTCATTTATTACGGATGCCATAGGCTCACAGATTTCATGGAGTCCAAAGAATAGAGAATTGACGGTTAATATACCAAATCTCCCCGACGTAGATAAGAATTCAACAAGTCCGATTGTTAAGCTGAATACATATTCAATTTCAGCAACTGCACAGGAAACTGCGAATGTTGCCTCATATGCTGCAGACGGCAAAATGGATACAAGATGGTCGTCAATCGGTGCAAACAACATTATGATTGATTTGGGTTCAAAGCATCCGATAACCTCAATAAAGCTTGCATTCTTCTCCGGTAATCCGAGAGTATATCCGTTTACTATAGAGGTTAGTGAGGACGGCAAGACATGGACACAGGTGCTTGACACAAAGAACAGCGGAACAACAGATCAATTAGAAGAATATGTCTTGGAAACACCCGCATACGGAAGGTATGTATGCGCTAAGTTTAACGGCAATAATGTAAACCAATACAGCAGTATTTGGGAATTTGAGCTTTATGGAAGATAAGGAGGACGGCATGAAGAAATTTAAAAGAATTATTTCAGTGATTATTGCCGCTGCTCTCTTAGGTGCAAATGTTGCTGCGGCAGAGGTGACGAAGATTAATGACAAGGCAGAAGTGCTGTATCGTCTTGGGCTGATAAAGGGCGTAAGCGACACGGGCTTTGACCCGGGATTAGGGATGATTTGTACGCGCGAGCAGGCGATTGTTGCAGTTCTGCGTGTGACGGGAAATTTGGATAATGTATTTAAAGAAAATTATAACTGCTCTTTTGCTGATGTTTCAGAATGGGCAAAGCCGTATGTTGCATACGGTGAAAGTATAGGATTGTGTTATGGAATTGAGGATGGTTATTTCGGCGCAGCTGAGAATGTAACCTTAAGACAATTATGCGCAATGTATTTGAGAATGCTTGGATATAAAGGAAACGCATCGTCTGATATTTATGAACATGCGCTTGAGACGGCAAAGCCGTTGGGAATGTGTTCTGCTGACACTGATATGAACGGAAGTCGTTCAGACCTTATAGATATATCATATAATTCGCTGTATGTAAGCGTTTACGGCGGTACAACCGCGCTTGTGAGATATTTAGCGGACAATGGAATTATGTCGGTATCTGATATAGCCGGATGCGGTGACGATGGACTTATAAGCGCGTATTATTCAAGTGAACCGGCAGCCGGTGTTGTTTCCGATGAGCTTCGCGGCGATTTGGAGCATGCCATAAGTTATAACTTCGCTGAAGGCAGCGGAACAGGTATGTCAATAGCGACAGACAGTGAGAAAACGGAATATGAAGGAGTAACGTGCGAAAAAATAACCGTAGGAAAGAATTTGTCATTTAAGCTTGACGACGGATATATTACTTCTGATGATAAGTACTTTACATTGGTTGTAAAATATTTTGATAGCGGCGTTGACAGAATACGTATTGCATATAATGTCGCAAACATGCCGTATTGCAGCGGATATATTGCCAAGACAAATACAAATGTCTGGAAGGAAGCAAGGTTAGTTATAAAGAATGCGCAATTTTCTCATTCACAGAGCGATGGCGCTGATATAAGCATATTTGCGGAAAACGAGAGCGGCGCAGGTGTAGACGAGTATATATCAGAGGTTATGCTTGTCAAGCAGTCGCCTGATGAACAATATGTAAATCCGCTTGAGGTTGAACCTATTGTTACGACGGCTGTCATAAGCTTTGACGGAATGGGACAGAACGTATGCCTGACGCAGTCACAACAGGAACAGCCACAGCCTATTATTACACAAAGCAAACTGAACAGGGTGGCGAGGGCTGTATTTCAATAGGTGTCGGAAAGAGATGTATATTGAATTTAGATGATGATTTTATGGATCCGGACGATCATAATTGTCAGATAAATATAACATATTTCGACCATGGAACAGATAGAATTCGTTATGCATACTCAACAGAGGAAAACCGCTATAAGGATGTATATATTCAGAAGACCGGCACAGATACATGGATTACGCATACTCTTAATGTAACTGACGCTTCGTTTATGAACCGTCAGGACGGAGGTATTGATTTCAGTATTTGGGGACTTTCCGCCGAGAATTCAAAAACAGGCGATGAAAATGAATATATAAGCAGAGTTGAAATTATTAAGCAGTGAGAGGATAAATAAAACTATGAATATTGAAAAAATCAAAAAAGCGCTTGAATACTGCATAGACAGGGAAAGAGAAAATATTGATATTTTCGGTTCTCTTTATCCGTGTCCTCAGAGCCGCGACTACTTGTACGACGGTCAGACAAATTATGAATGGACTAACAGCTTTTATACGGGTATGCTTTGGCTTGCGTATGAAATGACAAAAGAGGAATGCTTTATGAAAAAAGCGCAGGAGCAATCCGCCGATTTCAGAGACAGACTTGATAACAGGCTTGATACTCTTAATACTCACGATATAGGCTTCCTTTACAGTCTTTCATGTGTTGCCGACTACAAGATAACAGGCAGTGAGAAGGCAAAGAAAACTGCACTTGAAGCCGCAGAGTTGCTTGCAAAACGCTTCAGCGATAAGGGAGGCTTTATACAAGCATGGGGTAATCTTAACGACCCGGCAAGCCATAAGCTTATTATCGACTGCATGCTTAATATTCCGCTTTTGTTCTGGGCGGCTGAGACTACAGGTGAGGAAAAATACAGAAATATGGCGGTGTCACATCTGAAAGCAACTGTTTCAAATGCGATACGCGACGACTTTACAACCCACCACACCTTTTACTTCGACAAGGAAACGGGCAGACCGTTGAGGGGTGAAACACATCAGGGCTACAGCGATGATTCCTGTTGGGCAAGAGGACAGTCGTGGGGAATATACGGCACGGCGTTAGGCTACTCATATACGAAAGATGAAAGTATAATTCCGATATTCAACGGACTTGTGGATTGTTTCCTAAGCAAATTGCCGGAGGATAAAGTTCCCTACTGGGATATGATTTTTACAAACGGCGATGAGCCGCGAGATACTTCTGCGGCATCAATAACATTATGCGGCATACTCGAAATGAATAAGCATGTGCCAAATGAACGATATATGCAGGCGGCTGAGGAGATACTCAATTCACTTATTGACAAATATATGACTGATAAAATAACCTCTACGGGGCTTTTGACTGACGGTATGTATGCCCGAATGAGAGGTGACAGACCTGAGTGTAACATATGGGGCGACTATTACTTTATGGAAGCACTTGTCAGAATAGTCTCAGGCGGCGAATGGAAAAAGTATTGGTAAAATTAAATATTTAAGCAGTATATTCATTATAACGATGAACATGCTATTTAAGCGATATTCATATCGTATATATTACAGGAGGACGTAGCTAAGCGGCGCTGTTATCGGCGCTGCACGGCTGCGTCTTTTAACATTAAATAAATTTTATGCGGAGTAATGTCTGCGCTTTGCATAATAACAAATATTTGCAGACGGAAAGGCTTGGAAAAGATTATGAAAAAAATTAAAAAGAAAATCAGCCTGCTGCTGTCGGCAGGTCTGACAATGTCGTGTATGGCTGCCGTACCGAATGTGAGCCTTGCAGCGGATGAGCAGATTATTCCGTTTGGCGCGGTGTGCTCGTTTGATAAGTTTACATTATCCTATAAGGACGCGCAGACGGCTGATGTGATGATTGCGTTTTCGGAGGACGGAACAAATTACGGCGAGTATCAGACGGTAAGCTTTTCAAATGACACCGATGAAACAAAGTATCTTGAAAGCACAGCTAAAGCAAAATGTGCCAAGCTCAGGTAGGTAGCGAGGGACTGCCGAAGATTAAGCTTGAACAGATTGTACGATATTCATCGTCAAAAGCCAATGTCGGACTTGGCTCAAGAGGTATCGACGGAAATACAAAACCGATGTGGAGTGCTGCCAATGACAATTTTACTCAGTTCTTTGACGGCACATACAATGCGGACGGCTCTATAGCAAATCTCGGAAAGTGCAATCTTACAGGTCTTTATCATGATGCGATAAAAGAAGGTAAGACAACGGATAAGTCATTGGCAATGGTAGAGCTTCCTTTTGTATTTGATGAAGCTTTGGAATTTGCGTATGCGATTGTCTATATGGACGCTTCAAATGCGGCGGATTTCTATGTGCGTATTCCTGATAAAAACGCGAAAAACAGACACGAGCTTACCAAAGCGAACGATTTTGGCGAGCCAAAAACAATAGATTCAGAAACCGGCAATAAGAGCGTTTTCGTTATAAAAGCTCCGCTTTGCAATGAGGGTGAAAAAACGAACAGCGTTGATTTTTATTGGCACAACTTCCACAATTATACGGGAACGCCGGAAAACGCTATGGTGAATATGCCTGAGATAGCGTTCTACTATTACAGTCCGGTGTTTGAGTCTGAGTACATACTTCATGACGGAGCGGAGTATACTTTTGACACTCCGAAGACCTTTTCAAGGATTGTCGGAGAGCTTCCTGCGGATATGTGGTACGTTGGGATAAAGGCTGACGGCGGCGAAGCCGATTTCAGAGTGAATGAAGGCGCCACGGGTTATTTTGCGGATAATCTTATGGAGATAAAGAAAATAATCGTGCGGGGATATAACGCGGAAAATGTGGCGAAAACAAAGCTGCCGAATACAATAAGGCTTTACGGTGAGGTCAGCGATTTGGCAAAGTCGGCATACACAGTCGATAGTAATTCTGTAACCATTGAGGGAAAAGCGACAGACGCAGATTTTGGCAGTGACCCGAGAAAGGATTATATGTCTGTTGAAAAGGAAACAGGCATTGCGGCGTTGTTTGACGGAGATACACAATACAACTCATATGCTCCTTATCATCCCTTTGTCGACTCCGACCCTGACCGTCTTACGCTTAAAAGCAACAGTTCAATTACAGTAGATTTCGGCAAAAAGGCTATTGTCGATACTGTATCATACTATGCAGGACCTCAGTATACACCGAAAAAGTATGATGTTTATGTAAGCGATACAGCCGCCTTTGGCAGTAAACCGGTATTTTCAAAGTCATATGACGTGGTGGAGGGACGTCTTTCGCCGTTCGTCAATGATTATGGACCATACTACTGCGCTATGCACGAGGACCAAAATGTAACAAATGCGGAGGGACGATATATAAAGATTGCAAACAACGGAGTTTTAAAGCCCGAAAGCGACAGGCTTCAAATTGTTGACCAAAACGGCAATACAGTGGTTGATACGGTTATGAAGAATGATGCGCTGATGAACAAAAATGTAATTCTTGCAAAGGAACTCAGAGTTATGGGCGCACCGCTTGTTGAGAGCATAACAACAGGCGAACAGACTAATGAATTCACCGTTACATGTAAATATAATGACGATAACGAGGTTAAAGCGGGAGATAACAAACTTACCTTTACCGTAAGCAACGCAACTGATAAAGTTGTAAATGACATTACAATCTATGTGGCCGTTTATAACAGTGATAAAACACTGAAGAGCATAAAAATAGTAAATACTTTTAATGCTGAAGCAGGTGATGAGAATATTGAAAAGACTATTGAAAATGTTTTGGCTTTAAAGGGTGATACAGTAAGACCGTTTGTATGGAACTTAGAACAGAAGCCGCTTGCGACAATTGACGGCGTTGTAGTTCAGTGATAGGGAGGAATAGAAAAATGAAAAGAAATATAAAGAAAATCATAGCGTCAATGCTTACATCTGCTATGGCTCTTGGTGGAGCGAATATTGCGTTTGCGGTAAACTTGCCCGCTCCCGATGTCGCAGAGGGTTATACAAGATACGAAGCGGAGGACGCAGAGCTTATAAACGGCGCAAATGTCGCCAATTTCAAGTTGGAAAATCAAGCGGGGCAGTCAAACGACATAAATACAGAGGGGAATGTTGTAGGAGGCTTTAAAAGCTTGAGTTCGGCAGAAAGCTTAAATTATGATTTCAGCAATACAACATCTGTCCGCTTTACGGTAGAAAGACAAGCGGAGGGAATGGTAACTGTTATACTCGGATACCGTTCCTCTCAGGAGGTAAATATGGAGCAGCGCTGCGGCAACATTCCGATTAAGTGTAATGACGGTACTGTAAAGGAGCTTGAGGTGGGAGTTGACCCAACGGCTGACAAACCGAAAAAACAAGTATCGGTAGATGTTGATATGAAGGTCGGAACGAATACGATTTATGTTGCGGGTCCAATAAAGGGCAGCGGCTGGATAAACATCGATTATATTGATGTAGCTAATTATACAGATACGGAGAATAGGGTTGAGCCTGAGGAGAAAGAAGCTGATGATATGGGAATAAATCCACCTATAAAAACGATATATACAGCTGACCCGTCAGCACATGTATGGAAAACAGACCCCGACAAGCTGTATGTGTATCCATCGCACGACAGATACCCTCAGCAAGGCTGTAACAGAATGGACGCGTTTCATATTTACTCGACAAAAAATATGGTTGACTATACTGATGAGGGCGAGATTTTCAGTGCATACGACCTTGAATGGGGCAGAGAAGCCTTCGACAAAGACGGTAAGTTTGACGACGGCACGTTTATGTGGGCGCCCGACGCGGCATACAGCGAGAAAACAGGCAAGTATTATTTCTATTATCCACGTCCCGCGTCAAGAGCATTTAATGACGAGTGGATGGTAGGAGTGGCGGTAAGTGATTACCCTGATCACGGCTTCGTTGATGTCGGCGTGCCGATTATTGGAATAGGCGGCAGGGGAATGATTGACCCCTGCGTATTTACGGATGATGACGGCAGAAGCTATATCTATCTCGCTGGAGGCGGAACATGGATGAATGGCTGTGCGGTTGCAGAACTTAATGACGATATGGTTACGCTCAAGGAGGTTCCGAAGGTTATGATAGTCGAGGGAATTCCTGAAGAGTGGGATGAAAACGGTGTGTATATAGGAAAGGATGAAAACGGAAATCTCATAAATATGGGCGGTATTCCTGATTATCACGAAGGAACTTATGTCGTAAAGAGGGACGGCGTATATTACATGATGTATGCGGACGCGTATGTACGCAATGAGGACAATGAATACGGTACAAAGGGAGCTCATAACAGACAGCGATATGTCTATAGCACTGTAAGTCCTAAAGGACCGTGGAAAATACCGACAGGCGACAATTCCTTATCATCAGAGCCGGACGGTGCAAAGGGGGTAATACTTGACCCCGAAAGCTCGGACACCTCGCATGGCTCTATTGTGCAGTTTAAGAATCAGTGGTATATGTTCTACCACACAATGGATTTATCAGGAAACGGTGCGCTCCGCTCGTTCCAGGCGGATAAGCTACATTCACCGATGATACCATTGACAAGGTTATACAGACAGATGGCTCGGAACTGCTTATAGGCGACCGCGAGATAATAGCGGATGCTGATGTGGTATATGAGGCGGAGGACGCTGAATTTGCCAATACAAATACGGAAGCCGCGCAGCCTAACACGGAGAAATTTGAATATAACGGAAATCAGATTACCGCTGTTACAAATCTTATGATACCGGGTGCGTACGTTGCATTTAACAATACTGACGGAGGAGAAAATGGCGGCAGAGTAAATATCAAGCTGAAGTATTCGGCAAAAACACAATGCTATGCAAAGCTTATTGTAAATGGACGCGATTACTCATTTATAAATCTAATGGGTACGGGCGGCAAGGGCTTTTTCAAGGGTGAGTCAAATATTACCGTAACAATGAAGCCGGGAGAGAATAATACAATAAGTCTTACAGAGTTTAACAGTGCTGTTTCGCTTGATAGTATTGAATTGAGATATTTGGACAAATAGTTCATTTTTAAACAGGGACTGACGCAGAATTAATGTGAAAGTCCTTGTTTTATTACAAATTAAGCTGGGCAAACCAGCTATAAAAAAATGCTGATTGACAAAGTTAACATGTATTTTTTATATCAATTTTTAAAATTTGATATAAAATAGTAAAATGCAATAAAACCTATTGACAAATTTGATATATCATAGTACAATATAATCATATAAAACATAATAAATGATATATCAAAAAACAAAACGGAATAATGCAGTTTTGCAGTAAGGAGGAAATATGAGAAAGTTTATTAAATTTATTGCGGCAGCATGTGCGGCGGCTATCTTTACGGGTAGTGTTTCAGCCGTTTCATTTGCATCTGGAACAGGAACGAAAAGTGTAGCTATAGCCGCACAGGAGGGCACTAAATCAGTAAAGATTACTACAGAAGAGACTATACCATTTGACGGTGTAGTTATTTACGCGGTTTATGAGGGGCAGACGCTGAGCTCCGTGGAGGCAAAGACGTTTAAGGATATTTCCTCCGAGAAAGAAGGAGAAGTTCAATTTGATAAGGATTATACAAAAACAAACTCCAAGCTTTTTGTGTGGAGCAGCCTTTCAGAAATGATACCGTATAATGTAACAGTTACACCGGAGAAAGTACAGATAAACACAGTGGCAAAGGTTGAGATTTCGGGTGATAAAACAGCTCCCGCGACTTTAAATGCAACTGTATCAGCAATAAATGATTCTGGATTTGAAGATACATCCGCTTTTATATATGAATGGAAAAAGGGTGAGGAAATTCTTTCGGAAACAGGATCAATACTTGAAGATGCCGCAGAAGGCAATTATACTGTAACGGCAACCTATACCGGTACAGGCAATTACGAGGCAGTATAACAATCGCAGCTCCGTATGTTGTAAGTCCAGAGGGAGATACAAGAGCGGATATTACCGGCGATGATACCGTAAGCGTATCAATTAATGCTTCATCACAGACGGCTCCGTCAAATCTCACTGCACAGATTTCAGCCGGCGAAACGGCTCTGGCAGTAAATGACTTTACATATGTTTGGTCGCGGAACGGCTCGCCTATATCGGGCGGCGAAAACGGCACGCTTGAAAATGTGCAGGCGGGTGAATATACCGTAGTTGCTACCGTTAAACCGGATAATGCAAGCTACAAGGGAAGTACAGCGGCTTCACAGGCTGTAACCGTTAAGGCGGTTTATACAGTAACATGGAGTGTAGAAGGAGATACTATGCAGGAAACTTACGTTGAAGGTGAAATGCCTTCATACAGCGGCACGCCTTCAAAGGATCAGACAAATACAGATACATATGAATTCACGGGATGGACTCCGGAAATTACAGCTGTAACGGGTGATATAACCTATACGGCGCAGTTCAGCGCATCAAAGAGAAGCTACAACGTAACCTATAATACGAATGGGGGTACTATTGCGAATGAAACAAATTATACAAGCTATACCTGCGGCACGGCGTTGACACTTCCGATACCGACGAGAAACGGTTATACCTTCGGCGGCTGGTATGAAGAAAGCGATTTTAACGGCACACCGGTAAAGACTATTGACGCAGAGGCTTATGGTGATAAAGAATATTTTGCAAAATGGAACTCTAATGAGCCTGATAAATTTACTATCACATGGAAGAATGATGATGGCTCGACAATTAAAACCACACAGGTCTCAAGCGGCGTAATGCCTGTGTTTGACGGCAATAATCCTACAAAGGCTGACACTGCGCAATATACATATACCTTTGCAGGTTGGACTCCAGAAGTGATTGCGGCAACAGCAGATGCCGAATATACAGCTACATTTACTCCGACCACAAGAAGCTATAAAATCACATGGGTAGTTGCAGGTAAGGAGAATAAGGAAGAGGATGTTGAATACGGTGTAACTCCTGAATACGGCGAAATGCCAACAAGAGAAGCTACGGCAGAGTACACATATACCTTTAAAGAATGGTCGCCGGAAATTGCAGCTGTAACAGGGACGCAAACTTACACTGCAACGTGGAACGAGGTTAAGAACAAATACACCGTTACATGGAAGGATGGAAACAATACACTTAAAACCGAACAAATAGCTTACGGTGAAACACCTGAATACAGTGGCGATGCACCGACAAAGGAAGGCTACAGCTATACATGGACGCCCGAGATAACGGAGGTCACAGGCAATGCGACATATACAACTAACTGGACAATCAATAAGTATACGGTTACAAATAATTCTGCAACTGATGACGATGGCACAAAGCACGGTACAATCACACTCAACGGACTTGACGGTGATGGAAAGGCGGAGTACAATAGTACTATAAAAGTAACTCCTTCAGCAGCCGAGGGTTATGAACTGAAAAAGATAACTGTAAACGGTGCAGATATTACAAAACCGGTAAATGGCGTATGGCAATTTACTATTCCCGCATCAGATGTCGCGGTAACTGCAACCTTTGAGAAGGCTGTTAAGTCCATAACTGTAGAGGGCGCTTCGCGTGTTCAAAAGGGCAAGACGTCGAATTATACCGCAAAGGTTACAGCGGTGGATGATACGGATGTTACAGCCGTATATGCATCGGATATAGAATGGTCCGTTGATGAAGCCAGCACAGGTGCAGGAACTACAATAGAAAACGGCACTCTTGCCGTAAACAGCGCTCAGACATCGGAAATTACCGTTACGGCAAAGGTTGGAGAAGTAAGCGACACAGCAACGGTAACTCCGACAACTCAAAGACCTGACGCATTGAAAATAGTTTCGGCTGAGGATATAACTAATCATCTGAGTAACAATGCAGTAGCAGCAAATGCAATAGACGGTGATACAGCGACCAATTATAATGCAATAACGCAAGATCCGTCAGAAAATCCGACAGGAAGAACGCAGACATATATGACAGTTGATTTGGGTGCTGTTAAGAAAGTTTCAAATGTTCAGATTTGGTTTTATGCAGGAAATGCAAGAAAATACAATTTTGATATAAGAGTAAGTAAAGATGGAATTTACTGGGAAAAGATAAATACATTTGAAAGCAGTGGTACTACTGCAAACGGTTTTGAAACATTTGATTTTGGAAAGACGGTGAGCGTGCGTTATGTGCGTTATGTCGGACGCGGGGCATATGCAAATGCCAATAGTACATTCATCCAATACAATGCAATTCAAGAATTTGAAGTGTATGGTTCCGATACAGCAACTGATGCAGCAGAACTGCTCACTTCATCGGATACGCAAATTACAGCCAGCGCATATCTAAATGCAGATCAGGCGCCTTCAAAGGCTGTAGACGGCGATAAAACTACTCAATGGAATGCGATGATGACAAATACAGAACCAAACACATTAACTATTGACTTATTGGCAAAGCAGTCAGTATCAGCAGTTGAATTGCTGTTCTATCAGCCATGGATAAGGTCGCATAAGTTTAAAATTGAAGTAAGCGCTGATGGCTACGAATGGATTACAGTTGCCAACTATGTCGAAAACGGTGTCGGATATACGGTAGGAGAAGCATATGATGAGGGTGAACGAATTACATTTACCGCACAGACAGCGCGTTATATTCGATTTGTAGGCTATGGTTCAACGTTGAATAATGGAACTCAAAATACTTACAATCCTGTTCGTGAGTTCAGAGTGTACGGAACAGGTCCTAAATCTTTAACTCTAACTGCATCGGCAGAAAATGAGCATGGAGGAACCACTGCGTCATATGCAGTAGACGGTATCATTGGTAAGCTTGAGGATACTACTACTGATTCCCGTTGGTTGGCAATGATGATAACAGACACCAGACCAGAAAATAAAATAACCTTTGACCTTGGCGAGGAAAAGAAAATATCAGCTGTTGCAATATCATTCTATCTGGGAAACGCAAGGTCGTATAACTTTGACATTGAGGTCAGCTCCAAAGGTGATACTTGGACAAAAGTGCTTGAAAATAAAGATAGCGGCGCAAAGGTCGATAAAGAATATGAAGCCTTTGAGTTTGAGGAAACAACAGCGCGTTATGTGCGCTATATCGGACGCGGTGCGACAGAGTTGAGCGGTGGCGTGCATAACAATTACAGCAGCTTCTGGGAATTTAGAGTATATGGATATGACAACGAGTAAAAAGGAGGAAGAATGATGAAAAATATCTACAAAGCGGTTGCGGCGGTATGCGCAATGGCAGCTCTTATGAGCAGCGTGCCCGCGCTGCCTGTGAGCGCGGATACTGTAACAAAGCCTATGTATTATGCTCAGGCGGATATGGGTGCGGCGACAGATTTTAACAGAGTTAACATTGACTTTGGAGGCAGCGCGCCTGATGAATACACCGTTGAAAGCTCAATGGACGGCAAAATATGGACTGAGCTTACAAGCAATGTTACTGAAAAAAACGCGGCTGCTGATTTCAGCTTCAACGAAGCTAATAATTGCTACGTTTACAAGGATTATAACACACGCTATGTAAGAGTTGTTTCGGATGAAGATATGTCAAAAGCGACAATAAAAATAAGCAAAACAACAGACATTGCTCCGGAGGGAAGCTCAATGCTGTTTGAAAAAAACGACGGTACAGACATAAAATCGTCAACCGACGTCGTGGATGCAAGACTTAACAAGAAGGATATTTCTGCCTGTGCATATATTTACTGGGGAAGTGCAAGCCCTGAAACATATGATTTTGAAGAAGCTAATATCATAATTCCGCTTGGAGAAGAAAAAGAGATTTCAAGATTTGAGATAGGCTCGTATTTTAATGATAAAACGAAGGCTTTTCAAAACTTCTTTGCAAAGAATTATGAAATCTCATATATAAACAGCAGCACCGAGGTACATGCAAATACAGAAGGCTGGAAACCACTTAAATCCGGAAATACTGCTTCAGGCTGGCTGACTGCCGCATTTAATCCTGTAAAAGCAACTCATATAAAGTTCAATACGAACGACAAGGGAGTTGCAGGAAGAAATAACGGCAAAATCGCAACATTTTTAAGCTACATAGGAGTATATACCTCTGCCATTGTTCCGTCAGATATGACATATGGAAGCTATGACACTGAGGTGGAAGAAGTAGAGGATATGGGCGAGGTTGACCTTGTAATGTTTATGGGGCAAAGCAACATGGCAGGACGCGGAGAGGCGGCGGACAGTGTGGTTTGTCAAAGCGGACACGGCTATGAATTCCGCGCGATAAGCGACCCTGCAAAGCTGTATGATGTAAGGGAACCGTTTGGAGTTAACGAGAATAATGCGGCGAGCGGAGTTAACGAGCTGGGTTCAAAAAGCGGCTCGATGGTATCGGCGCTTATGGAGGAATATTATTCCTATACCGGAGTTCCTATGGTCGGAGTATCATGCTCAAAGGGCGGTAGTCAGATAAGCTTTTGGCAGCCCGGCAGTCCGGCGCTTGACGATGCTGTTTCGCGCTATAAGGCGGCAAAGCTGTTTCTTAAAAAGAATGGCTATACCGTAAGACGCAAGCTTATGGTATGGTGTCAGGGTGAAAGTGATGCAGATGTGTCAACTCCTATTGCGGACTATAAGGAAATGACGCAGAATATGGCGCAGGCTATGATAGACGAAGGCATTGAGAAATGCTTTATGGTACAAATCGGACACAAGAATGATACAAGCGGTAAATATGACCCATATATTGAGGCTCAGTCAGAACTTTGCGCTGCAGATGATCGTTTCGTAATGGTATCGGAAAAGTTTGCCGATAATCAGGCAAGTATGAAGGATTTATACCATTATCATCAGTCGGTATATAACGAAGTCGGCGCAGATGCTGGTAAGAATATAGCTGCTTACTACGGAGATACAACAAAAAAATCTTCCGTCAACTATAAATATAATTGATAAACTGAGAACCAATACGGAAGCGGGAGTTACAATAGACGGCGATACGGACGGTGTTGTAATTGCAGCGCTTTATGACAAAAACGGCGCACTTGAACAGAGTAAAATTGTAGATAAAATTGACAAGGCTACTACAGTAAAATTTACACTTCGGAAAACAGCAAAACAATTAAACTTTTCAACTGGAATAGCCTTAGTGAAATGCAGCCGATAGGTGAGAGCAAAAGTATAAATATAAATGGAATAGATATAAAAACCTCGGCAACAACAAGCGACTTCCTCTATGGAAGCTATGAGGACAGTACAAAGTACGAACATGCTATGCCGTACAGATATATCCTGCCTGTCAATTATGACAGCAGTAAGGAGTATCCGATACTTATGTATCTTCATGGCGCAGGCAGACGCGGAAACGACAATGAAAATCAGTTAAATAACCCGAAACCGCTGTTTGACAGACTGTTGAGTGAGGAGAACATAAACAAATATCCTTGTATAATTGTCGCTCCGCAGTGTCCTGAAGGTGAGCAATGGGTTGACACACCATGGGGCAAGGGAACATATAAGGTAAGCGAAGTTCCTGTAAGCGATGAGCTGAGTATGGCAAAAGATATTATTCTTGATTTTGAAAATCGCTTCAGCGTAGATACTGACAGAGTTATATAGCCGGACAGTCAATGGGCGGCTACGGAACATGGGATATGATTATGAGAAACCCCGATATGTTTGCGGCGGCAATACCGCAGTGCGCCGCAGGTGATGTGACACAGGCGGAAAGTCTTAAAACAATGGCTGTATGGGCGCATCACGGTGAAATTGATGACACCGTTCCTTTAAGCGGCTCAAGGGAAATGGTGGCGGCTCTTAAGGAGGCAGGCTCAACGAATGTGAGATACACTCAGTATCCAAGCATAAGCCATGAGGTACAGATTGAGACATTTAAGGAACCGGATTTGCTGTCATGGTTATTCTCAAAAAGCCTGACGTCAAATGCAAATGTTAAGGATGATTACACTTATCTTAAGGTTAATGATGTGCTTGTAAGAGAGTATACAGAGGAGAATCCAAGACCTGTTAAGCAGGACGGTAAGGTATATGTAAGCGCAGAATATATAGCATCAGAGCTTGGTATGACATATGAGAACAGCACAATGACAAAGGGTGAAAAATCACTCACTCTTACTGATGGAAACAGCATAACATCAGATGGCGTTGTTATGGTTGACTCGGCAGCTTTGGCGGAAACTCTTGGGCTTGCAAGAGAGTTTGACGAGGTGTCAAATACGCTTTCGTTCAAAGCGAATACCCAGCGTAATGGAGCGCTTGAAATTAAAGAAGTTACAGCGAGCTCACGTCTTACAGACGGAAACGAGCAGTATGCGGCAGACGGCAAGCCTGACACGCGCTGGACGGCGATTGTACAAGGCGCTGAAACAACTAACACCCTGACAGTAGACCTCGGTACAATAAGAGGTGTAGAGAAAGCGTCTATTATGTTCTATCTCGGCAATGCGAGAAAGTATGATTTTGATATAGAGGTCAGCACAGACGGAAGTACATATACAAAGGTAAAGACCTTTACAAGCAGCGGTACTACAAACGACTTTGAGGATTTTGTATTTGATCAACCTGTAAATGCGAGATGTGTAAGATATGTAGGACGCGGCTCGACAGTAGTGGCTAATAGTTCACATAACGATTATAACAGCTTCTGGGAATTTGAGATATATGGTTCAGAAGAGCCAATAGAGGATCCGAATGCACCTCAGGTATTTAAGGAGCTGAAAATAAACTCGGCAGAAGCAAATGCAGAGAGCATTGATTCAGGCAAAGGCATAGGTTATGCTTCTCAGGCGATAGACGGTATTGTAACTGATGCAAGCCGCTGGTCTGCTATGGTGACAACGGCAAAGCCTGAGAATACGGTAACTTTCGATTTTGGAGAAATAAGATGTGTCAGCTCCGTTGATATTGCCTTTTATGCATCGTCAGCAAGAAAGTATGATTTTGATATAAAGGTCAGCAATGACGGACAAAAATGGAAGAAAGTTAATACCTATGCGAGTGATGGAAAAACGCAGGAACTTAAATTCGAGAGATTCGAATTTGAAAAAGTAAATGCGAGATATATTCAATATTGCGGACGCGGTGCTACTGTTAACGGTGGCGGAACCAATCCATACAACAGCTTCTATGAGTTTAAGGCGTTCGGATATGATAAAGCGGATAAAGACGCACCCAATGCTCCTTCGTTTGCTGACCCTAATATCACAGTTGTGCGTGATGATGACAACACCACGTATGACAGCATAGGTCTTACGTGGACATATGACGGCGAAGCGGAAGACGCTCCGAAATACTATCGTGTTCAGCGTGTAATGGATGGCGTAGTGGAATTTGAAACCGACGGAGAAGTATCAACGACAAGCTATGTTGATAAAGGCAGTGCACAAAGACCGCAGTACGGTCCGTATGAGGCTGATTACAGTCAACAGGATAATGGCAGATATTATATATCGGATTTGAATGACACCACGAAGAGTTTGAGTGATGCGGGAGATACTACAAAGATCTATGAGGCATATGAGGGAATTCCGCTTGTTTCTGGCGGTGAATACGGATATATTGTAAAGGGCTATAATGCCGCAGGAGAGGTTGTTGCTCAAAGCGCTTTGACACCGCTAAAGACAATGGAAAAGGAAAACACAGCGTCATTGGTATTCAGCGGCGAACCGAGTACAGAGCTTGAAGGCTACAATATGTCGGTAAGTTACGTTAATAATATGAGCAGAGTGGATGGAATTTTGGATCAAAATGACCGAACAAAGGTGCTTACAAAAGGCTCCTGCTGGAATTTTAATCCTAAGACGGGCGACAATATAACAACGAGCGACATTCTAAATTCTAATTTGGGACTTAAATTTGATGATAAAAGCGGTCTTATGAATGCAGAGGAGGACAACTGGTATCTTCTAAAGATTACATGGGGCGCAGAGTTCTTTAATCCGAGTTCTACAATAAGAATGAACCTTCAGAGAACCGCAAATACTACCGGTTATAATCCTGAGCTGAACGCAGTGAAGCCTGCCAATGCAAACTCCGACTATTGGAAAAACTTCCTTCAGTTGGAGTCGGGCAGTATGGCGAGAAATCACAAGTGGTACACCAGAGAAGTGGCATATTGCGGAAAAAACAGCCACAGTATAAATGTGAATGATGTTCTGTCTGACATTGCGATAAACTCATACCCCAGCGGTATGTATGGACACGTATATATCAAGTCAATCGAAATCTCGCAATGGGATGGACCGGAGGAAAGACCGTTTGAAATACATATGCCGTCAATGTTCACGGATAATATGATTATCCAGCGTGATAAGGAAATTAACATCTGGGGACGACTTGACGGTACGCCGCGGAATGACGATAAAACCTATAAGTCGGCAACGGTAACGGCAATACTTAAAGATGAAGGTGGCGCAGAAGTAGCAAGCAATACTGCAACATCTGCCGCAACAAGAGCAGGTGACTGGACAATAACATTACCTGAACAATCGTATCAGGTAGACAAAACTTACACTCTTGAACTTACAGCTACAGCGGGTGATGCAACATCAAAAACAACTACAATCAGCAATATTATATTTGGTGATGTTTACCTGTGTGCCGGACAATCAAATATGAGATACGGTTATGAATATCCGTATTGGACTGACTACCATAATGATGTTGACAGCGGCTTGCTTGATAATGAAAATATAAGAATTATATCAAATGAAAACAATACGGTATCAAATTATTGGGAAACAGACACTGTCGGCTGGAAACAGTCAAACACTCAAAGCATACAGGACCTTAAATTCTCGGCGACAGCTTCGTATTTCGGAAAGCATCTGTATGGCGACAACGGCCATATTCCGATTGGCTTAATATCCTCGGCAGTCGGCGGCGCAAGCATAGAAACATTCCTTGTAAACCAGGTGGATAATGGCAATGGCGCACAGTTTGGTAATTCTGCGCTGTATAAAAGACTGATATATCCATATACAAACTGGGAAAACAGTGAGACAGGAAAAGGTATTCAGCTTGCCGGAGTGATTTGGTATCAGGGCGAAGCTGATGCCAACAGCAGCAAGATAACTATGCCGGCATATACAAAGGCTATGGAATCAATGGTAAGTGATTACCGCACGGTATTTAATGACGATAGTCTTCCGTTTATGTATGTTCAGCTTGCCGCATTTGATAATCCGGGCGGCGAATACGCAGCTATGCGCGAGGCGCAGTTTAACTATATGATAGGCAAGAATACCACTAACGGAAAACCTGAAAATGTAGGTATGGCGGTTATTACAGATAATACTGACAACATAAAGGATATTCACCCGAGAAATAAGAGTGAGGTCGGCAGAAGATTGAGCCTGTGGGCGAGAAAGCTTGTATATAATGAGGAAAATCTTGAATATACAGGACCGATATTCAAGGCCGTAGAGCAGGTGACAACAGAGGACGGTACAAAAGCGCTGAAAATCACCTTTGAGGACTATTCTGTTATGAATGGACTTAAGCTTAAAGACAACACACTTGTCGGTATGACGCTTGCGGGTGACGATAAAGAGTTTAAGACGGTATCTGGCTATGAGCTTGCGGATGATAATAAGAGTATCATTGTATGGAGTGATGATATAAGTGAACCGAAATATGTTAATTACGGTTATTACAAGCTTCCGACAGACGCAACGTTGTTTAACAATGATGATTTGCCGGCATCGGCATTCAGAAATTATGAGGATTAAGAAAGGATATGAAAGCAATGAACAAAAAAAGATTTATTTCATGGCTGTTATCAGCCTCAATGCTGATGCCATTAGGTATGTTTAATACGGCATTAGCGGCAGACCATCAGGAAGGCGCGCATGATTTCGGAGACCCATTTGCGCCGTATGTAGATACAAAGCTTGTTTTGAAGTCTCAGATTAAAGAGCCGGAAACAATATTGCATACATCAAAGAAAGTGCTTGGGAGTGACGCAGTTACGGCTGATATTATAGAATCATCAGCGCAGTTCTACACAAGAGATAACGGCAACAGCGGTCTTAATGACGGCGAATATAAGACTATAAATAATATAACCGAAAAGAGTGAATACGGAAATATAAAAAATAAGATGTTCGCATATATGTATGAGCCGGCAGCAGAAGGAACATACCCTGCTATATTATTTCTGCATGGCGGCGGCGGTACAGCCGACACGCTTAAGGAACGCGCAAAGGATTTTGCGGCAAAGGGTTATGTAACAATGGCAATAGACATTCCTGCGCTGACAGGAAGTGTGGGAACGGTCACAGTAAATGGCGTTGAGGAAACACGCTCGGACGGACAATACATAGGAAATGACAATTACCGCTTTAATATTACGGAAAAGGACGGCGGAGCGAAGAACTCTAACCTTGTTGACGCTGAAGTAGGCGTAATACAGGCGTTCAATTATCTTGCGTCAAATTCAAAGACAGACACAGACAAAATGGGCATTATGGGAAGCTCATGGGGCGGATACTCAACGACCTTTGTAACAGGTATTCTCGGCGACAAGGTAAAGGCAGCTTATTCGCAGTACGGTTCGGGCTTCTACGGTCCTACATCTGATGGCACAAAGTACGAGAGCTTCTGGACAGACAATGGATATTTTCCGAAAGATGAGTTTGCCATTGAGGAATGGTACAGCTATCTTGATCCTTCGGCTTATCTTGAAAATATAACGGCAAACTACTATATGGACGCTGCGGCAAAGGACACCTTCTTCAGACCCAAATCAGTTGAAGCTACCTTGAATAAAGCAGCAAATATGGGTAATGCGGCAAGCGCAAATCACGTATGGAGTTATAATTCGAGTCACGAAAGTATAAGCGGAAGTGACTCAGTATATACCTTTATGGATTATTACCTTAAGGGGCAGGGAACAGCTCCGTCAAAAACGGAAATAACAAAAACTGTTTTGCAACAGGATGGTACAAATAAAGTTCATATAAAGGTAAATTCTGATGCAGATCCGTTTTCCGTAAAGCTCGTATATAGTAAAAACAATGCTGCATATACGGCAAGAGAATGGAAGACTATGGATACCGTAAAGGAAAATGATGAATATACAGCGGTTATTCCGGCAGATGTAGTTGCTGACGGAGTAGAATACTATGCACTAACGCGCGATAGCGACAAAGCGATGTATTCATCAAGTATGATGAAAACAGGCTTCACTCAGAAGGTATCTGTTGACGGAACACCGTCATTTACGCTCAATAATCAAAATGTGTATTTCCTGGGTAAGGGCGAATTTGCTGCTAAGGTCCCGGTTGTAAATAATGACGACGCGGAGGCGAGCGATGTAAGAGTTCTGCTTGCTCTCTACGAGAATGGTTCATTAAAGGAGGTTAACTCCTCAGATACAACTCAGCTAACTGCGGGAGAAAGAAAAGAAATTTCTGTTTCGGTAGGAATTGACGCGGAGGATGTGTCAAATTATACCGCAAAGATTTTTGTATGGGACAGCATCGAGGGGATGAGACCGTATTCAAGAACATATAATCTTGCCGATACGGATACTGCTCCGACAGCTCCTGAAAATCTTGAGGTTGTACGCAGTACAATTAACGGTATAGAGCTTGCATGGGACGAGGCAGAGGACAATATTGCTGTCGAAGGTTATAATGTATACAGAAGAACGGACGGTACCTACGAAAAAATAGCTTCACTTTCAGGTAATGCGCTATCATATACTGATACAATGATAGAAGTAAATGAAAGTTATCAATATGCGGTTTCAGCCTTTGACGCAAGCGGTAATGAGTCGGAAAAGGCAGAAGTTAGAGCGGAGTCTGTAGAGGGTGCTAAGGTTGTATTTGACGCATTTGACGATGGCTCAAGCAATACAGTCACAGGAGAAAAAATGCAGGCGGTACTCCATACAAGAGAAGGCAGTCCTGTATCTATAGAAGAAGACCATAAGCCTCTTCAGGACGAAACAACATTGAACTGCTTGAAGGTTGAAAATACAGTCGGCGGAACGTATATTCAGCTTAAGGTTGACGATAACTATATCAATTCAGAGCTTGACAGCAGAGTGGCTGTAATGGTTACATTTGATGAGGTTGGATTTGATAATATTCGTATGCAGTACAATGCGGCGGACGGTACAAACAATAAGGGTGTGGTTGTACGTAAAAAGCTGAATGAACAGCGCTGGATGACACATACATATATTATAGAGGACGCTGCATTCGCAAATGCGCTCGGCGGCTATGATTTAAGACTTAACTTTGATAATGATACAAACTATATCCGTATGATTCAGATTGTAAATCTGTCAGATGATTTCAGCGCAATTTCTGCAGGAGTTGATTCAATAAAGCTTGCGTGGAAGACGGTAGAAAATGCGCAGGCATACAGCATTTACAGAGACGGTGAATTTGTAGAGATGGTTGATGCGCCGGCAAGAAGCTATGAAGATAGCGGTCTTACAATTGATACTGAGTATGAATACAGACTAATAGCGCATATAGGAGGAACAGAGCCGACTATAAGCGAAATAACCGCGTCAACTCTTAAAAAGGTTGCCGCTGAGGTTGATTTTGCTAATGGAACTGAAAGCAATATGAGAGCAACTGCAACGGGCTTTGAGGAGGAAGTAATTGACGGAATAAAAGCGTTTACAACTGAGTCAAATGCTAATACTTTAAAACTTGCTGTTGACAATACAGCTGTAACAGGCAAGGGACACAGACTTGTAATCTTTAAGTATAATGACTGCGGAAATAAGCTGAGAATGCGTGTTTCAATGATAAATCCTGCCATTGACCGCGCGCATTATTTCAGCACAACCGGAACAGGAAAGTGGGAAACAGCATCGGTATTAATACCTGACGCGTCATTCAATAACAATGCTGAAGATATTCAGCTTAAATCAGCAGATAACCTGAAATATGCAATAGCAGATGTAAAGCTTTCAGACTGTCCGTCATATGAAGTAGGCGGATACTATTTGAACGGTATTGTTTCAGGTGTAACTGTTGCAGATGATATGCTTAACACTACAATGGCTTCGTTAAGCACAGCAAATGAAAAAATGAGCGTAGAGGTTGCCGAGGTTGATGGCGAGAAAGCAATTAAGCTAAACTCAACTGATGTTAATAACGGTAATAAACGCGCAGAAATCAGGCTTGTACCGGATTATCGTTTTTTGGGTCAGGCATATGGCAATGCGAAACTTCCAAGTGAAAAGGATTATACCGAGGAAAATGCAGCGCAGGTAAGACCTGTAACAGTTAAGGTTACATACTACGCGAACAACACAAACGGTGCGCTTTATGTAAAGGGTGCAAAGAAAAAGGCAGAAGACGGCAGCATTTATTGGCCTGACAATGACGCTTCGCTCTCACTCATAGGCAGCGGCGAATGGAAAACAGTAAAGATTAATATTGATGATTACTATGTTAAGGGAACTTCAGAATCCACATTCAGCCCTATTCAGTTTATTGCTTCGGCTGTTCCTGAGAATGAGGATATAATTATCGGCAAAATTGAGGTAACTTACCGTGATTACAGCACAAAGCTGGGAGAATATAGCTTTGCTGACCCCGATAATGCAGAAGCGCTTACAATGACGGCTGACGAGGGAATAACAGTTGACGACGGGGCGGCTACTATAACAGGAACCGATAAATCACTTCATTTTGCGGTTGACAAAAATGTTGTATCAGGTCAGAAGGACAGACTTGTTACCATAACATATCATGATGGCGGCATGGCTGATATACCTGTAAGAGTTTCAATGATAAATACCGCTATAGACGGCGCGCACTATTTCTATACAGCCGGAACAAACCGCTGGGAAACAACTACTGTTCTTATTCCGGATGCTCAATTTGGTGGAATGGACAGTGATATAACTATCAGATTGACCAGAAGTGACGGTACTATCAAAATTTCAAAGGTTGAGTTGTTTGACGGCAGCGAACATGAGGACAGAACCGAGGATATGGGCGCGACAGGAGCAACAGGCATTCGTTCGGGCTTGACAGCGTATAACGGTATGTTCAACAGCTCGCTTGCAACGTGGAAAACAAACGATGTAACCTCCTTTGTACCTGAAAAACTTGATGACGGCACATATGGTATCAGAATAAAATCATCACAGGAAAATGAGCGCGCGGAATTTTCTATAGTACCGGATTACCGTTATCTCGGACTTACGCAAAAGAGTGAGTCTGTATCTGATGGTGTAAAAACTCCTATAAAGGTACGAGTAACATATAAAAAGAACGCGGGTACGATGTTTATAAAATGTACCGAGCTTAACGAGGAAGAAAACGGCTTGGTGATGACATCGGAAGACAATCAGCAGAGAATAGTGCTTGGAAGCGGAGATGGCGAATGGATAACTGCTGAAGTGGATTTGGATAATTTCTATATGGTCGGAGGCTCAACGAAGCGCGATTCGTATATACAGTTTGTAACAAACGCTGCAACAGGAGGAACTCTTATCAAATCAATTGAAATTATAAATAAAATAGTAGAATAATGCAGAATAAAACACCACAGAGCTATCTGTTCTGTGGTGTTTTCTATAAAGGGGTAAAAGTATGCAGGTAAATGATTTTAAGGCTATAAAAAATATGTCTTGTTTAGAGAAAAATTTAGCTTATATAAGGTCAGAGTACAAAAAATTCAGAGATATGGAAATGCCTGAACTGACTGAGGAATTATTTAACTATTTTTATGCAACAGGTCAGCGACAGGAATATGAACAAAAGTATTTTGTGCGTCGGGGCGCACTGCTAATGTCGGCTATGATGTGCTTTATTTACGGTGAAGATGAACATTTTGAGACGCTTTTACGAATTATAAATGATATATGCGCTGAAAAGACTTGGGCATTTCCGGCACATATGTCAGAGGGGACGTTACATCCCGAACGTGTGATTGACCTGTTCTCTGCGGAAACAGGTCATGCGCTCACGGAGATATGCGAATTTCTCGGCAGTAAATTGCCTGTGGATATTATCGAAAAAATCAGAGTTGAGGTAGAGACACGTATTATAAATCCATTTATAGAAGAAATTTTCCCTTGGGAAACATTTAATCATAATTGGGCTGCGGTTTGCGGCGGAGCTGTCGGAATGACATTTCTTTATGCGTTCCCTGAAAAATTTAATCTGGTAGAGAAACGCATTAACGGTGCGCTTAAGTCATACCTTTCGGGCTTTGGAGACGATGGAATTTCTACTGAGGGCTTAGGTTATTGGAATTATGGATTTTGGTATTTTACAGGCTTTGCTGATTTGTATAAGGAACGCTGCGGCGTGGATCTTATGAATAATTCAAAGGTGAAAAATATTGCTATGTGTCAGCAGAATATGTTTTTGACGGACAATAGTGTAATAAGCTACGGAGATTGCGTAAGACACGAACAGTATCATTCCGGACTTGCACATTATCTGAGAAATCGTTATGGCAGCGATATAAGAATTATAAATGACAAAATTTCGTCAGGAGTAGACCATTGCTACAGATTTCTTTCCTGCACGAGAACCTTTATGTGGACTGATAAAAACTTGGCGGGACTCAAAGAAGCCAAACCATCAGAAAGCTATTTTAAGGATGCGGAATGGTATATAAATCGTAAAGCAAAATTCGCATTTACGGCAAAAAGTGGCAGCAACGGCGGAAATCATAATCACAATGATGTCGGCAGTTTTATAATCGCGGGTGAAGAAGGACAGCTTATAGCGGATTTTGGTTCAGGCGAATACACTCACGAGTATTTTAATGAAGGACGGTATGATTACCTTTGTAATTCTTCAAGAGGACATAATGTTCCTATAATAGACGGCAAATATCAATCCGCCGGACAGAGTTTCAAGGGAAAGGTCATATGGAATGGAGCTGGAGTTTTTGAACTGGATATGGCAGAAGCGTATGCTGGTGTCATAAAAAGACTTAAACGAAAATTCAATCTGAATGATAACTATATTGAACTTACCGACGTTTTTGAATTTAATGATGACTCAAAGCATGATATAACAGAGCGCTTTGTTTCGGTAATAAAGCCTAAAATAACAGACGGAAAAGTTGCTATAGGCAGTATGGTGATTGAATGTGATGAAACTCCGATACTAGGCAGTGAGCATTTGCAAAATCATGCGGCAGAGGACGATGTGCTCTATTTTGTAGATTACAAATCAAATACAACTTTTAAAATAAAATTTATTATGCAATAAAAAAGCGGATGTTGAAGTGAATTACTCAAAGGAAATACGCATACTGCTTTTATGATATGCGTATCTTTTTTTGTAATTGTTATATATGAAATAATGAATAATATCTGTGCATTTGATATAAAAAATATCAAATGCATGTTGACTTTGATATGATATAATGGTATAATATCAATATAACAAATATAACAAACTCACATAAATGTTTTCAAAATATTCGGAAAGGTGGTATAACAATGAGTAAAAACATACATATAATATCACATTCACACTGGGACAGAGAGTGGTATCTTCCTTTTGAGGAACATAGAATGCGATTGGTTGAGCTTGTTGACAAGTGTATGGAACTGTTTGAAACTGACGGTTCCTTTAAGAGCTTTCATCTGGACGGTCAGACTATAGTGATTGACGATTATCTGGAGATTAAGCCGGAAAACAGAGATAAGTTAATTAAGTATGTCAAAGAGGGCAGATTTATTATAGGTCCCTGGTATGTTCTGCAGGACGAATTTTATACAAGCGGAGAATCCAACGTAAGAAATCTGCTTATAGGTATGAAATCTGCTGAAAAGTACGGCGGTATGTGTAAAATGGGTTATTTCCCTGACGCGTTCGGCAATGCAGGGCAGATGCCGCAGATTTTAAAACAGGCGGGAATGGAGACGGTTACTTTTGGCAGAGGTGTGCGTCCTGTTGGTTTTGATAACGAAGTTCAGGCAAATGGCAGCTATGAATCACCATATTCTGAAATGATATGGCAGTCGCCGGACGGTACGCCTATTCTCGGAATTTTATTTGCTAACTGGTATAATAATGGCAATGAAATCCCGACAGATGTGGAAACTGCAAAGGCATACTGGAATGAGCGCATTAAGAATGCTGCGAGATTTGCCTCAACGGATGAATACCTGATGATGAACGGCTGCGATCATCAGCCGGTTCAAACGGATATAGGTGAAGCTATTGAAACCGCGTCAAAGTTATATCCGGACATAAACTTCATACATTCCAATTTCCCTGATTATATAAAAGCATTAAATGATAATCTTTCTGATGATTTAACGGTAGTAAAAGGCGAGCTTACAAGTCAGGATACCGATGGCTGGACAACGCTTGTTAACTGCGCATCCTCACATGTATATTTAAAGCGCATGAACCGAAAATGCGAATCGGCGCTTGAAAATGAAGCTGAGCCTATATGCGTTATATCGTCTCTTTTTGGACAGAGTTATCCTGCTGACGAGCTTGAATATTCATGGAAAACCCTTATGCAGAATCATCCGCATGATAGTATTTGCTGCTGCAGTGTTGACGAGGTACAGCAAGAAATGGTAACGCGCTTTAATAAGAGCAAGCAAGTGGCTGATTATCTTATAAGTGAAGGAAAGAGCTATATAGCAGATAAAATTGATACTTCTGTGTTTGAAAAATATTGTGAGGCTATACCGTTCTCGGTATTTAATACAACTGGCAGAGAGAGAACGGGCGTTATATCGGTGGATTTGGATATAGTGCGTAAATCAGGTTGGCTTAAAAAATGTGCATATGAAATAGACGAGATTACCGTACCCGAATACAAACTTATTGATGCGGACGGCAGTTCAATTCCGTTCAGACTTGAGGATTTAGGTGTAACATTTGGTTTTGATTTACCTAAGGATAAGTTCAGACAGCCGTATATGGCAAGAACGGTGCGTATAACTTTTGAAGCAGAGAATGTACCCGTAATGGGATATAGAACATATGCGCTTGCAGAGGGCAGTGATATAGATACAAAGGAAACACTTGTCACAGGCGAAAACCGTATGGAAAACAGTGTAATAAGCGTGCAGATAAACGGCAACGGAACTCTCGACATAACCGATAAGATGAGCGGCAGAATATATAGAGGTGTCGGTTATTATGAAGAAACAGGCGACATAGGTAACGAGTATATGTATAAGATGCCTGAAGGAACAGAGCCGATAACAACAAAGGGAGATAATGCTAAAATTGAGCTTGTAGAGAACGAACCGTTCAGAGCTGTTTATAAGATTACAAATACAATAACAGTTCCCGAAGCAGGCGATGAAGCATTTGAGGACGAAAAGCGTCACATGGTATTTTTTAAAGAAAGAAAAGGCGGAAGAAGTAAAAATACTGTCGAGCTTACAATAGAAACTTATGTATCTCTTGATAAGCATGGAAAAGGCGTAAAAATAAAAATAGTATTTGACAATAGGGCAAAGGATCATAGAGTCAGAATAATGGTGCCGACCGGTATAGACTCCAAGGTACATAGTGCAGATTCTGTATTTGAGCTTGTTACGAGAAATAATTGTCATAATGCTTGCTGGGATAATCCGAGCGCCTGCGAGCATGAACAGGGATTTGTGAGTATAGACGACGGCGAAAGTGGCATAGCTGTTGCTAATATTGGTCTTTATGAGTACGAAATGCTGCCCGACATGAATAATACGCTTGCAATAACACTTCTGAGAGCTACGGGCGAAATGGGTGATTGGGGAGTATTCCCGGCACCTGAGGCACAGTGTATAGGCATAAGCGAGACAGAAATAGAAATTGTGCCGTTCAGCGGAAATATTATAAACAGCAAAGCCTATGAAGAATGTTATCAGTTCCGTGTGGATATGCCTGTTGCAACAACGAGCTTGCATAAAGCAGTATGCCGGATAAATATTCAATGCTTGACTGGAGTGGAGAAGGTTTGACGCTTACAGGACTAAAAGCAAAACAGGATTCTGATGATATTATTATCAGATGGGTGAATTTGAGTGATAAGCCTACTGTATTGACGATAAAGAAGACAGAAGTAATAAACAACCTATATCAGAGTAATATCATCGAACAGCGTTTTACGGATATTGCCGCAAAAGATAACGAATACTTTAATATCGAGGTAAAACCGTATGAGATTTTGACAGTCGGAGTTGAGAGAAAGGAAGCGTAATAATGTATATAGGAATAGACCTTGGCGGAACAAATATAGCCGCCGGCATTGTAAGAGAAGATGGAAAAATTGTTGTGCAGTCTTCAGTACCGACGCTTTCTCAAAGACCTACAGATGAAATTGTAAAGGATATGGTATTTTTGTCAAAACAGCTTATAAAGGATGCGGAGCTTGAATTGAACGATATTGAGGCTGTCGGAATAGGCTGTCCGGGAACAATTAACTTTGAGACAGGCGAGGTTATTTATTCAAATAACATAAAAATGGAGCATTATATGCTTGCGAAGGAGTTTCAAAAATATCTTAATTTGCCTGTCAAGATTGATAATGATGCAAACTGTGCCGCTATGGGAGAGTATATTGTGAGTGGTAACAATGTTCCTATATTTATGTTTATAACGCTCGGAACAGGTGTTGGCAGCGGACTGATTTTGAATGGGAAGGTGTTTCGCGGTTTTAACGGAGCTGCGAGCGAAGCAGGGCATATTACTCTTGTTTCGGGCGGAGAACCGTGTACTTGTGGAAAACGTGGTTGCTGGGAGACGTATGCTTCGGTAACGGCGCTTATACGTCAGACTAAAGTAGCAATGGAGAAAAATCCTGAAAGCCTTATGCATGAAATCGCCAAGGCAGAAGGCAAAATTTCGGGCAGAACGTCTTTTGATGCGGCAAAGCAGGGTGACAAAGCTGCGCAGGCTGTTGTAAAGCAGTATGCTCAGTATGTTGCGGATGGAATTGTGAGCGTAGAGAATGTATTGCAGCCCGACATTATATCTGTAGGCGGAGGAATAAGCAGGGAGGGCGAGTATCTTTTGCAGCCTGTATGCGAATATGCAGCAGCAAACGGCTTCAATAAATTTATGCCTAAAACAAAAATTGTAACGGCACAATCCTTTAATGACGCGGGAATAATCGGCGCGGCTATGATTGCAAAATAAATATTGGGAAAAGAAGATGCCGATAAAATACTTTCTTTTCTATTCAAATTTAGAAAGGGGACATATCTAATGAAAAAAATAACAAAAGTGATTGCGGCGGCAACAGCGCTCAGTGCAGCGCTTGGAGTATGCGCGTATGCTGCGGAGGATACGATAGAGGATAAGGTTATAGCTGGCTATCAGGCATGGTTTAACACGGAAGGAGACGGTTCACCGAGAAATGAATGGGTACATTGGGGCAGACCGGAGGTTGGACATTTGACCTTTGACGCGTATCCTGATGTAAGAGATTACTCCGTGGAGGACTTGAAAGAAACATATTTTGCAGAACTTGGAAACGGTGAAAAATCAAAGCTGTTTTCTTCGTATCGCGCAGGTGTTATAGATAAGCATTTTGAGATGATGCACGATTACGGCATTGACGGAGTTGCGGTTCAGCGATTTGGTTCGGTTACAATAAACGGTGTTGAGGAAAGATTTAAAAACAGCGTTGATATACTGAAAAACGTAAAGGCATCGGCAGAAAAGCATAACGAGCTTTTCTATGTAATGTATGATATATCGGGTCTTAGCGAGGAAAATCTCGTAGAAGATTTAAAGGCGGATTGGCAGCAGGTGATTCTTAACGACTTGGATATTACCTCCTCGCCGTCATACGCAAAGGATAATGGCAGACCTGTTGTATGTCTGTGGGGTTTGGGAATACGCGAAGGTACTGGAGAACAGTATTCCGAACTGATCGATTGGTTTCACGATAAGGGCTGCTATGTAATAGGCGGTGTTTCAAAGAGCTGGAGAGATCAGATAGCGAAGGACGAAGCTATGGAGAAAGCGTTCTGTAAGCTTGATATGCTGTCACCGTGGTCTGTCGGCAGTGCAAAAACAGACAGTGATGTTGACAGTGATGCGAGTATTCTTGCAGCGGATAAGGCATATCTTGACGAAAAGGGTATAGCGTATCAGCCTGTAATGTTTCCCGGATTTTCGTGGTCAAACTGGAAGGATAACGCGGTAAGAAATCAGATACCGAGACGCGCAGGGGATTTCATGTGGCGTCAGGCATATAATATTGCAAAGCAAGATATACACTGCGGATACATTGCGATGTTTGACGAATATGACGAGGGTACTGCAATTTTAAAGCTTGCGGAGGACTCGTCTATGATTCCTAAGGATCAATATTTTATAACAGCAAGCGCAGACGGAAGTTACACTTCATCGGATTTATACATGCGGCTTGCGGGATATATTCCAAAAGTGCTGCGCGGCGAAGAGGAAATTACAGAAGAAATGCCGCTGCTGTTAAGTGAAGGTCCTGTTTATTTCAGAAGCGGTTTTGAGAAATATTTTGATGCGCAGCCTGTAGATGGCAACGGTGAGCTTGTAAAGGATGAACTTACATATAACGGCAGATATGCCTTGAAGCTTAATAGAGTGGGCGGCGGAGGCGAAATGTTGACAAAGCTGTCCGAACTTGATTTCAGCGCGGAAAAGATAAATATAGGAATAAGCGCATATCTGGCAGGCGGCAGCGCGGAATTAAGCGTTGGACTTGAAACAGCTGACGGTGATGTATTATACAGCGACCTGAGTTTCGCGAATGGGAAGTGGACTTATAACACTCTTACAGATATATCTGTGGCAGGAAAGAATATTACAGGACTTATTTTGAAGGCTAAAGGCACAGATGATTACAAGATTTATATAGACGATGTAATCGTAACAGAGGACGCTTCACTTATAAATTCACAGGTAAACGGTTCAAAATACGATTTATACGCAAGAAATCTGTATAATCTCGGACTATTGGATGGCGAAAATGCTGATAAATTTGTAATGAATCTTGAGAACGAGGTTACACGTGAGCAGGCAGTAAAGGCGATAATAGGCGTTTTAGGCGAAAAGGCTGACGATAATGCAGAAAATCCGTTTACTGATTTATCGTCATGGGCTGTTCCGTATGTATCAAAAGCTTATGAAATGGGTATTGCTGTCGGCACAGGTGACAAAACATTTAGCGCAAAAGCGACAATTACAAAACGCGAGGCTACCGCAATTTTACTGCGCGCTTTGGGATATCAGGGTGACGCTTACGCAAACTGCGAAAAAATAGCGGTTGAGTCAGGATTATATAAGGATGAAAGCATGTGTGTAGAGTTAGACAGCCCGATTACATATGATGAGCTTGTATTCCTGTCATACCGAGCTCTTTTCACAAACCCGTATCAGACGAATAATGTATTGCTTGGTTCACTGCTTCAAAAAGGCGTAATTAAAAACGAGCAGTTAAACAAGGAGACTGATGTTCTGGAGGAATATAATATGTCTCTTGAGCCGCCCGCAAGAATAATATTCAACGAGGATTATTTCTATAATCTTATGAACATAACACTTAACACTGACCCGACTAAGGGCGATTCTTATACAAAGTCCGAACTAAAAAAGGAAACGGCATGTGTTTTTATTCCTGAAAATCAATATATGTACTGCCAGATAAGCGACACATATATTGCGCCGGAGGATAACAGGGTTAAAGTAACAATAACCTATCTTGACGAGGGTACAGGTGAATTCGGGATACATTACAATTCTTCAGATGAAGCGTTTGAGGGTAATGCAAGAAATTATAAGAATAGTATGTTTGAACCGAGAACAAACAGCGGAGAATGGAAAACGCAGTCTGTAGTTCTTGAAGACGCTTCGTTTAATAACAAACAAAATAACGGCGCAGATATGAGAGTTTTCGGACCTGACATATATATAAGAGAAATAGCGGTGGAGAAGCTTTAAAAAAGCGAGTTCCAACGAAAATAAGCAGTTATTACAAAATAGATTAAAGAAAAGGCTGGCAATCAAGAATGAATGAAATAAAAAAATGGAGTTTAGAATGCAGGGCAAAAGACGCTGTAGAGGTTTTGAATAAACGCAAATTTGATGCGCATTATGCCGATACAGCCGAAGATGCAAAAAAAATGGTTGAGAAAATGCTTCCGGAAGGTGCTGAAATTGCCGTAGGCGGCAGCGTAACGCTTCAGAAAACAGGAATACTTGATTTAATTAAAAGTCCAAAGTATAAATTTATTGACCGCTTTACGAATAAGTCGTGGGAAGAGGAACTTCATAAATATCGTCTGGGTTTCTTGTCAGATGTGTTTGTGACAGGGTCAAATGCAATAACTATGGATGGGCAGATAGTAAATATAGATTGCACCGGAAACAGGGTAGGATGTATAGGCTTCGGACCCAAAAAAGTAATTGTTGTAGTTGGCGCTAATAAAATTGTTGCAGATGCGGCAGAAGGAATTAAGCGCGCAAAATCAGTTGCTCCAATGAATTCTAAAAGAATACATCATAATAATCCGTGTGATGAAACCTGCCGATGTGAGGATTGTACAGGCGAAATGCGAGTATGTAATGTAATAAGCATTATTGACGGATGTTACAAATTCCCTGGACGTATCAGTGTTGTAGTTGTTGGAGAAGAACTTGGCTTTTGATTATGTAAACGATGAGTATAGAACAATGAGAGGATGAAGTATAAATGATTAAAAATCCTATTCTTCCGGGCTTTAATCCGGATCCGTGTATTTGTCGCAAAGATGACGATTATTATATAGCGGTTTCAAGCTTTGAATGGTTTCCCGGAATACCTGTTTACCATTCAAGGGATATGAAAAATTGGGAACTTTACACTCATGTACTCACTGATGATGAAACTGTTGACTTAAAAAAACTTCCCTCCTCGAAAGGTATATGGGCGCCGTGTTTGACATGGTGCGAAAGCGAGAATCTGTTCTATGTTGTTTACGGTGTAATGAACTCAATGAATGCAGGATATTTTGAGGTTGACAACTATCTTATTACAGCAAGTGATATAAAAGGTCCTTGGAGCGAGCCTGTTTATCTGCATTCGGCAGGATTTGATGCGTCAATCCTGCACGATGATGACGACAGAAAATATATAGTGTCACTTGAGTGGGAAACACGAGAGGGCTACGAAAAGCCGGGTGTGATTTCAATGTCAGAATATAATCCTGTAAAGAAAGAAATTATAGGCTATCCAAAACGTATATGGCGCGGCGGTACTAACAGAGGTTGTATTGAAGCTCCGCATCTGTATAAGAAAAACGGATATTATTATATAATGTGCGCTGAAGGCGGAACAGGTTATAATCATTGTGTCACAATGGGAAGATCGAGGAATATATGGGGACCATACGAAAAAGACCCGAATGGTCCTGTGGTGACTTCAAATCCGGTGGAAACGAACGAACGGAATAACATTGACCATTTAAAGCCTCAATATTTTAATCCTTATACTACGCTTCAAAAGGCGGGACACGGAAGTCTTGTAGATCTTCCAAATGGCGAAAGTTATCTTGTTCATCTGTGCGCAAGACCGTTTGTTCCGGAACTGCGCTGTACTTTAGGACGTGAAACAGCAATTCAAAAAATGAAATGGACTGACGAGGGATGGCTCAGAATGACCGATGGAACAAATATTGCAAAGGAATATACGGAGGAAAGCGCATTAGAGGAATATCCGGTGAGTCAAATTCCTGATTTTGATGATTTTGACAGTGATATTCTCGGCAGTTGGTATTACTCGCCGCGTATTATGCCATCGTGCTTTGCAGATATAAACGCAAGAAAGGGTTATGTGCGCCTTAGAGGTCAGGAGTCGAGAACATCATTAAACAAGGTAAGCATACTTGCAAGAAAACTCACAAGCACTTATGCGACTGTAACTACAAAAATGGAATATATTCCAGAAATGCCTCATCAGAGCGCCGGTCTGATATTTTACTATGATAATATGAACTATATCAATCTCCGTAAATATTATAGCGAAACACTTGGACAAAGCGCGCTGTCGATTATACATATTGAAAACGGCGAAAAAGCGGAGATGCTTGATACACGTGTGGCAGTTGAGGATGTCCCTGTATATATGAGAGTAGAAGTACGCGGTCGTAAAATGCAATTTATGTGGAGTCTTGACGGAAAAAAATATATACCAATCGGTCCTGTATTTGATGCTACGAAATTTTCGGATGAATACTGCCGGTATGGTGAGTTTACAGGAACAATGGTGGGTATTACCTGTGCGGATAGAGTCAAACACAAGCATTACGCGGATTTCGATTTTTTTGAATACAAGACGGAATAAATACTATTTTGAATTAAAACGTATTTATAATATTTGTAAAGAGTTTTATTTTAATATATAATAATAGAGAAAATAAAATTAAGGAGAGGCACTAATGATAGTATTTTTTGATTTGGACGGCACACTTATATCTGATGATGGGGCATATATAATCCCGGAAAGCGCTATAAACGCAATTCATAAAGCACAGGCAAATGGACATCTTATGTATGTTGATACTGGTAGGACTATTATGAATATTGAGCAGCGCTTGTTAGATATAGGTTTTGATGGTTATATATGTGGATGTGGAATGTATATAGAGTGTGGCAAAGAAGTAATATTTCAGCATAAATTACCGCAAAAACTATGTGATAGTGTAGCAGAACTAATATATGAGTGCGATATGACACCAATGTATGAACATTCAAAATCATTTTTTACCGATAAACGCTGCCGCTCATTTGAAGGCTTTATGAAACTTAAAAGACGTTTTGAAAATCAGGGTAAGAACTTGTCACCCGACGTAAGTGATGATAATTTTGCTTTTGATAAGCTGCTTGCGTGGTATGATGAGAAAAGGAACATGAATAGATCGTGTACTCAGGTATCATCATATACATTTATCAGATGCCTATGCCATAGGCGATAGTATGAATGATATTCCTATGCTTGAGGCAGTGCCAAATAGTATTGCAGTGGGTGAAAGTCCAGAGAAACTAAAACAACTATCTTCATTTGTTACCAAGAATTTATTAGATGATGGAATTGAGTATGCATTGAGGTATTTCAATATAATATGATATATAGTTCTTTTCAATAAGAACATAGCATAGAAAACTATTACAGAGGACATCGAAGTAGTTTACAGTTTGCTTTTCGCAAATTGCAAGCGTTGGTAAAATAATAGGAATTAAATAAATAAAAAAATATATAGTTGATCTCAGAATATACGGGTACATGTGAACACCCCATAATAAGAATATCTCTCTCTCTTTTTTTCTTAAATATAACCGTGTATTCTGTGATGAGTGATATATTCAATATAGTAAGAAGTATATTCAATATGCAGACACATAACTAATTTCAATATTTAATATATTGCGGATAAAAAAGATTTTATTATAAGCATATAAAGCGCATTGCGGATAAAAAAGATTTTATTATAAGCATATAAAGCGCATTGCGAAATGGCTAAAAACCGTTTTGTAATGTGCCTTGTTTTTTATAACCATTTTTTGGTATATGACAAATTTAAAAATATATTGTATAATGGTTGTGGAGGAAATTATTGATGTTACAAAAAATTAAGGAATTTGAGAGCTACCTTATTTTGGAGGAAAAGTCAAAAGCGACAGTGATGAAGTACACTCATGATGTAACCGCATTTGTTCAGTGGCTTGACGGACAACAAATCAGCAAAGCGGTTGTTCAAGAATATAAGCAATTGCTGGAGAGTGAATATGTGCCTAAAAGTGTAAATTCAGTATTATCATCGCTAAATTCATTTTTTGGATGGATAAATCATCCGGAATACAGGGTAAAAAGTCTTAAAATTCAGAAAAACACATTTATTGAACCAAACCGTGAGCTTACAAAAGCGGAATATGACATACTTCTAAAACAGCTTACGAACAGGGGAAAACACGTTTGTATCTTGTAATGCAGACAATTTGTGCTACCGGAATCCGTGTGTCCGAATTGGCATATATAACGGTAGATGCAGTGAAAAACGGTGTTGCAAGCATTAAATGCAAGGGAAAAAATTGTGTTATTTTCATTCCGAGCAAGCTGTGTAAGATGTTACAGCGGTACATTAGGGAAAAGAATATTAAAAATGGAGCTGTGTTTGTTACCAGAAAAGGAAATCCACTTAATCGGAGTAATATCTGGGCAGAGATGAAGCGTCTTTGCATTAAAGCAGGAGTGCTTGCAAGCAAGGTGTTTCCGCATAATCTAAGACACTTGTTTGGTAAAACATATTATGCTGTTTATCAGGATATAGTCCGTCTTTCTGATATTCTTGGACATTCGAGTATAAATACCGCGCGTATTTATACAGCGGAAAGCGGAGAAGTACACCGCAAGAGAATTCAAAATCTCGGTCTTATACGGGACTATTTTCTACACGATACAACATAATAATTGATTATGTTGTGATTATATCATTCGCAAAAGTAATTGTCAATAATTTCCACTACATTTTAGACAAGAATCGTTCGTGAATATAATCTATGAAATGTTGATTTTAGACAGTTTTTTATAATATTTTCAGCCATTTTCATTACAAAATCAATTATTATGTAACAGCCACAAATGTTGTCGCACTAAAATTGCGTTATGTAATGAAAAAAGTGTTTGATTAGCAGTTAAATTTGTTTTCAGATACTCGCAGGTGACATGGCAAAAGCTGTGCCGTCTTATTGTTGTGCTCTCAAATAAATTGTGGAATAACATACTGTTGATTATATAAATGGTCAGTGGAAGAACGTAAAAAGAAAGTCCCGGAAGACAATGCTGGGACAGAATAAGAGCAAGCGGATACATTCCTATATGAATGAGCCAGACGACAGATACGCCATAATCTATAATTTGCTTCTACCTCTTTGTATAATTTCTTTCATTGAAGTATATAGATTGCGATAAATTATCAATGCCGAAAAACAGAATTTGCAAGCTGTGGGCGATAATCTTGTATAGGGACAATGATACTTCTGTCCAGCCGTAGACCGCGCTATAAAAGGCGTGTATGCAAGCATCGGGGACAGTCCGGGCAGAGCGCCGGGAAGGTGAAATTCCTATGGAGCAGTCTTGCAAGCTGCTATTCGTTTTGCCTATATAGGGGGTGATATATTTTTAGGAGGTGCATATTTTGGATAAAGCTTCGGTTAAAAAAATTCCGATATCAGAAAAGTATTTACTGACAATTAAAGAGGCGTCGGAGTATTTTAATATCGGAGAGAATAAAATGTACAGGATAGTTAATGATTTTTTGGAATCCGATTATAAATTTATTGTTCAAAATGGTAGTAGAACAATGATAAACAGAAAAAAATTTGAATCCTTTTTAGAT
>QTVU01000021.1 GCA_003460745.1 Firmicutes bacterium AM55-24TS | reverse complement strand
GTAATTACATTAATCAATTCTTCAACACTAAATAGAAAAAACTTACGTTATTAGAGACAACCAAAAAGAAGAGATTCAATTAAGAATTAAGAAATTATCAAAAGAGGAATAGCAAATTCTAATCAACCAAAGATTAATGCTCTAAATAAAGAAGTAAGGAAAATAGATAAAGAACTTTTGAGAATTTCGGGTGTAATTACATTAATCAATTCTTCAACACTAAATAGAAAAAACTTACGTTATTAGAGACAACCAAAAAGAAGAGATTCAATTAAGAATTAAGAAATTATCAAAAGAGGAACGCAAAAATTTATCTGAAGAAGAAATAGATTTATTGTTGCTAAAACTCAGAAAAATGTTAAAGGAGAAGTCAATTCCGCAATTAAAGGAACTGATGTATCTTATAGTAAATAAAATATTAGTAAATGAAAAAGATGTAGTCGTTTACTTGAATATACCTAATTTAAAATAGATATAGTGTAGTGCTACAAAAGTGTGTATGTCAAAATGGCACCAAATCATCGGCACCAAATGACTTAGAACTTTGTTCTAAGTCATTTTTTTGTTGAAAAAATATAATATTAATTAGTGAAATAATATTGTAATACAAAACAAAATATGATAAAATAAAACTGATGGGCGGTATTTCGGAAGAAAATTGCACCTGACATTTAGTGCGTTGCGGTGATATTATCGGAGGTGATAATATAAACGCAATAGGATTTATCGGAGCGGGAAAATGCGGTATGAGTCTGGCTTACTATTTCAGAAGCAAGGGCGTAAATGTAATCGGTTTCTCGTCACGAAGTAACAATACAGAAGATTTTGAGCTTTACAGCCGTGAAAAGCTTATAAATAATAGTGACATAATTTTTATAACTACAAATGATGATAATATCCAAACGGTTTGGAACAAAATCAAGGATATGAATTTAAAAGAGAAAATTATATGTCATTGCAGCGGCTCTGTGTCAAGTGAAATTTTTAAAGGTGCAGACAGTGAAAATGTTTGCAGTGTTCATCCGATGCTGGCATTTAACAGCAAGCATACGTCATTAAATGCAATATCAAACGCTTTTTTTACTGTCGAAGGCGGCGGAAAAGCAGTTGATACTGTTTCAGAAATTCTTTCATTATGCGGTAACAGATTTAAGATTATTACACCGGAAAATAAAGCCAAATACCATGCGGCGGCGTGTTTTGCGTCAAATTTTGTCGTATCGGTTTGCTATAAGGCAACGGAGCTTTTACAGGAGTGCGGTTTTTCAAAGTCGGAAAGCGAGAGTGCACTGTCAACACTGATGAAGTGCAATATGGACAATATACTTAAAGTCGGTTGTGAAAAAGCAATCACAGGACCTGCGGCAAGAGGGGATATGGCGACTGTTGAAAAACATATTGAAGTGCTTGATGGAAGAACAAGAGAGTTATACAAAGAACTGACAAATGTTATATTTGATATGAAAAACGGAGGAATAGAATGAAAAACACAACAGTAACCTTTAAAAATAAGAAAACTGACGGTGAAAAAATTACAATGCTTACAGCTTATGATTACACAACGGCAAAACTTGAGGACGAGGCAGGCGTTGATTCAATACTTGTAGGCGATTCGCTTGGTATGGTTATTATGGGATATGACAGTACATTGTCTGTGACAATGGAAGATATGATACATCACAGTAAAATCGTTGCAAGAGGTGCAAAAAATGCACTTGTCGTAACAGATATGCCATTTATGTCGTATCAAACATCTGTGTATGACGCAGTTGTGAACGCAGGCAGACTCATAAAAGAAGGTCATGCCGATGCGGTTAAACTTGAGGGCGGAGTTAAGTTTGAGGAACATATAAGAAAAATCGTAGATGCGTCAATTCCTGTTGTCGGTCATATCGGAATGACGCCTCAATCAGTCAACGCGTTCGGTGGCTTTAAGGTTCAAGGCAAAAATATAGATGACGCAAAACGAATTATAGATGACGCAAAAGCGGTTGAAAGAGCCGGCGCATTTGCGGTTGTTTTGGAATGTGTACCGACACCTCTTGCAACATATATAACTGAAATTCTTTCAATTCCTACAATAGGAATCGGTGCGGGCAACGGCTGTGACGGTCAGGTGCTTGTATATCAGGATATGCTTGGAATGTATTCCGATTTTACACCGAAGTTTGTAAAGAAATATGGTGAATTGGGCGAGAGTATGAAAAAATGCTTTAAGGAATATTGCAGCGAAGTGAAAAACGGTACATTCCCAAAAGAGGAAAATTCGTTTAAAATGAGCGAAGAAGTTATGAAACAAATAACGGAGGAAGAATAAAATGCAGATAGTAAAAACAATAGATGAAGTAAGAAAAACAGTTAAAGCATGGAAAAAGGAAGGACTTACGGTTGGTCTTGTTCCAACAATGGGTTATCTTCACGAAGGACATAAAAGCCTTATAGAGCGTGCGGTAAAGGAAAATGACAGAGTTGTTGTAAGTGATTTTGTAAATCCTACACAGTTCGGTCCTAACGAGGATTTTGAAAGTTATCCGAGAGATATTAATGCGGACGCGAAACTTTGCGAAAGTGCGGGTGCGTCAATTATATTTAATCCTGAAGCTGATGAAATGTATGACAATGCACTTACATTTGTTGATATGAACAAGATTACAAAGGTACTTTGCGGTAAAACAAGACCTATTCATTTTTCCGGTGTGTGTACTGTTGTAAGTAAGCTGTTCAATATCGTTCAGCCTGACAGAGCGTATTTCGGTCAAAAGGACGCGCAACAGTTGTGCGTAATAAAGAAGATGGTTAAGGACTTGAACTTTGATATTGAAATAGTCGGTTGTCCTATAATTCGTGAAAATGACGGTTTGGCAAAGAGTTCAAGAAACACATATCTAAACACAGACGAACGCAAGGCGGCACTATGCCTTTCACGTTCGCTTGAAATCGGCAAGAAGATGATTGAAGACGGCGAAACAGACGTAAAGACAATTATTTCGGCAATCAAAGCTGAGATTGAAAAAGAACCTCTTGCAAAGATTGACTATGTGGAAATGGTTGACTTCAATCAGCTTGAAACACTTGAAAAAGTACAAAAGCCGCTCCTTTGTGCAATGGCGGTATATATTGGAAAAACACGTTTAATAGATAATTTTATAATGGAGTAAGGAGAAAATAAGCAATGGAATTAACAATGCTTAAAGGTAAAATACATCGTGCAACCGTTACACAGGCAGAACTTGATTATGTCGGAAGTATAACGATTGATACGGCACTTTTGAAAGCGTCGGGCATACTTGAATATGAAAAGGTGCAGATAGTTGACGTAAACAACGGTCAGCGCTTTGAAACGTATACAATAGCCGGAGAAGAAAATTCGGGCGTTATATGCCTTAACGGTGCGGCGGCAAGATGTGTTCAAAAGGGTGATAAAGTTATTATTATGGCATACTGCAATATGACGGCGGACGAGGCAAAAGAACACAGACCGACAGTTGTATTTGTTGACGACAACAATAAGGTGTCGCAAATCACGCAGTATGAAAAACACGGAGAAATAAAGTAATCTTTGCATATTGGAGGGATATATATGAATTTGCATACATTTATAAAGAAGTCAAAGGATTATATTTCCTGTTTCGTAAAATACGGTGCGGCGGTAATTGTCGCACCTTTTGCGAAAAATAAAGAAAAGTATAAGGATTTATGGCTTATAGCGGAGCGTGGAATTGACGCAAGGGATAATGCGTATTATTTGTTCAAGTACATTACCGCAAATCATCCCGAAATCAATATTGCTTACGCAATAACGAAAGATTCCGCTGACAGAGAACGTGTGGAAAAACTCGGCAGAATTATAAATCATAACAGTTTTGAACATTACATTTCGCTTGTGCTGTCAAAAGTAAAAATCAGTACACATATTATGGGTTACACACCGTATATAGATTTTTTTGTTAAGGCTGATAAAAAGGGGATTATAAAGGGTAAAAAGATATTTTTACAACACGGTATCATCAAGGATAACCTCACATATTTGTATAACAATAATGTGAATTTGGATTTGTTTGTGTGTTCGGCAAAGCCTGAATACGAGTATGTCAAGAGCTTGTACGGATATAAGGATAACGTTGTGCAAATGCTCGGTTTGTGCCGTTATGACGCACTGTATAAAAATGAACAGCCGACCAAAAAAGTTTTGCTTATGCCGACTTGGCGATACAATCTTCAAGGGACTGACAAAAAAGAATTTGTAAAAAGTGAATATTACAGGGTGTATTCAAATTTTCTTGCAAGTAAAAATTTGAAAAATGTTCTTGAAAAATACAATTATGAATTGCTTTTCTATCCTCATATTGAGTTTCAGAGATTTATTGATACATTTAAAGACGGCGAGCGAGTTAAGATTGTTACGTTCAATGACAGTACGGTGCAAAATTTACTTATTAAATCGGACGTTCTTATAACCGATTTTTCAAGCGTGTTTTTTGATTACGGATATATGGAAAAACCTATGATTTTCTATCAGTTTGACAAAGAGTCATTTAGACAACAACATTATGAAGAAGGCTATTTTGACTATGAACGCGACGGTTTCGGTGAAATTTTGTATGATAAAAATGACGTTATAGACGAACTTGACAGAATACTTGAAAACGGTTGCGTGCTTGATGATAAGTACAGAAAAAGAATTGATAAATTCTTTACGCTTAGAGATGAAAATAATTCACAACGTAATTTTGAAGCTATAAAAGAAATTTGTGACAGAGGTTGAGTATGAAAAAAGTAAGTATCATAATTCCCGTATACAATATGGAAGATTGGGTTGAAAGCGGAATTAAGTGTATAACGGAACAGACATATGAAAATCTTGAAATTATAATAATTGACGACGGTTCAAAAGACGGAAGTTATATGAAATGCCTTGCCGAGGCGGACAAGGACAGACGTATTGCGGTATTCGGCAAAAACAACGAAGGACCCGGTGCGGCAAGAAATCTTGCACTGAGAAAAGCAACGGGTGATTATATATATTTCTTTGATATAGACGATTATCTTGAAAAAAATGCGATAGAAAAATTTGTCCGGTATATGGAAAATGAAAATACCGACCTTGTTGTATGCAGTTTTTCTATGTTTGACGGTGAAAAGGTTTTCCGCACTGTCAAAAAGGCTGACGGACTTAAACGTACAGGCGGAGATGCACGAAAAGATTATTATGAGCATATGTTTATGTACGGCGAACGCGGTATTCAAGGGGCGGCTTGGTTTAAGCTATACAAGACCGATATAATCAGAAAAAACGGTATTGAGTTTCCTAAGCTCAGAAAAAGTGAGGACGATGTTTTTGTTGCAAGGTATGTAAACTGTATAGACAGTTTTTATATGACAGGCGATGTGCTTTGCAGATACTATGTAAACTCATATAAAAGATTTTGGGATAAGTATCGCTTTGATATTTTTGATACGTCAAGACAGTCTACAATGTACGTTAAGGACATTGTTTTAAGCTGGAACAGAAATAACAAAGATGTTTTGCAGAGAATTTATGACGATTATTTTCATAAAACATTCGGAAGTTTCTGCTTTTTGTTTAATCCGAACCTGAAATTAAAACGCAAGGCAAGGTATGCGAGGTTAAAAGAAATAACGGATATTTTTATGGACGATATATCTTGTGACGGTATAGAAATCAACCATCCGATTTTTAAGTGTATGAAAAAGAAAAATTACAGAGCGATTTATGTAAGAATTGTGCTTCATATTTTGAAACATAAATTCGACTGAATTTGACACAAGCTATTGACTAAAGAATAAAACAGTGGTACTATTTTATAGTGCCACTTTATTGATGTATAAATTAAGGGGAGAGAATTTTGAATCAGAAAGAACGTCTTGAAATGATCAGAAGAAAGCGTTTGCGTGAACAACGCAGACGTAAATTTTTAATTCGCAGAGTATTTGTATTTGCAGTTGCAATTATAATCGCAGCTCTTGTTATATTCGCAATTAAAGGGTGCGTGTCGTCCGTATCGCAAAGGGCGGAGCAGAAAAGACAGGAGGAGCTTGCGGCTATGTCAACGCAGACGCCGACAACTGCACCGGCACAAAAATCAAATTCATCGGATATTGACCAAAATTATTATCAAAATTCGGCGTTCATCGGTAATTCGTTCGTAGACGGAATGATGAATTACAGCCTTGTAGAAGGTGCGGATTATTTTGCGAGAATCGGTTTGAATGTCAATGACGCAATGACGAAATCCACGTCAACGGGTACAGTGCCTGTTATTGAAGAACTTAACAACGGCAAGCAGTACAATAAAATATTTATGATATTCGGTGAAAACGAACTTGGTTGGGCTAATTCGGATACATTTGTAGAGCAGTACGGTGCACTTATTGACAAAGCAAAGTCATATCAGAGTACGGCAAAAATATATTTGCTTGCGATAACCCCGGTAACCAAAGAGGTATCGGACAATAACGTGGATAATACAAATAACGAGCAGATAGTTAAATACAATGAATTGATAAAGAAACTTGCCGAGAGCAAAGGTGTTGTCTATGCGGACGTATACAGTGCCGTTGTAGGCGAGGACGGCAATTTGCCTGACGGAGTGGCGAGTGACGGTATTCATTTCGGAGAAGATTATTATAAAAAGTGCTTGGTTTATATACAAAATAATATACAATAATTAAAAGAGAGGATATATTGAGATGAAAAAATTAGTTTTGGGTTTGGCGGCAGTTATGATGTGCGTATCGCTTGCAGGCTGCGGAGGTAAGGCTGTTGATATAAATGAGCTTGCGTCAGCATTGTCGAGTGATGGTAAATTTGCGGAACAGCTTACGGAGGTTTCATCGGATATTGCTGAAAAGAGATATATGATTTCAGACGGCGAAGTTGAAGAATGTGTGTCATATACAGGTACACCGGCGGTTGTTGATGAAATTACAATATTTAAAACATCAGATACGGAATCTGTGAAAGAAAAAGCCGAACAACATATTGAAACACAAAAAACAACATACACAAGCTATGCACCGAATGAAGTGTCAAAGCTTGACGACTGCGTTGTTGAAACTGTCGGTGATTACGTTATCGTATGCGTAAGCGAGGACTCATCAAGCGTACAGAGCATAATTGACCAATATACAAAATAATTTGAAAGGGTGTAGGTAGTGTACTTTTCAAGTTTATTATTTTTGTTTGTGTTTCTGCCGATAGTTTTGGCGGTATACTATATTGTGCCGAGAAAATTCAGAAATGCATTTTTACTCTTGGCCAATCTTGTATTTTACGGTTGGGGAGAGCCTGTTTTTATTTTAATAATGATTGTTTCTGTCGTGTCGAATTATATATTCGGACTGCTGATAGAAAAATACCGCGATAACCAAAAACGTAAAAAAACGTTTTTGGTTTTGTCGCTTGTAATTAGTTTAGGACTTTTGGCGGTGTTTAAATATACGGGATTTGTGACTGATATATTGAGAGCAATTCCGCCGTTTAGCTTTATGCCGAAAATCAATTTACCGTTGCCGATAGGAATTTCATTCTATACATTTCAGACGTTATCGTATACGATTGATGTTTACAGAGGGGACACTAAAGCACAAAAAAGCCTTGTGTCTTTCGGAACGTATGTTTCATTTTTTCCACAGCTAATAGCAGGGCCGATTGTAAGATATACAGACATTGCGAAAATGCTTGATGAAAGACGTGAAAACATATCGCAGTTTGCCGACGGTATAAAGTTGTTTGCAGTTGGGTTGGCGAAGAAAGTTCTTATCGCAAATCAAATGGGGGTACTTTGGGATACAATCAGAGGAACATCGTCAAACGGCATAGTCGGTGCGTGGATTGGCATAATTTCATATGCGTTTCAGATATATTTTGACTTTTCGGGATATTCCGATATGGCTTGCGGGCTGGGTAAAATGTTCGGTTTTGAATTTATGAAAAACTTTAATTATCCGTATGTTTCAAAGACGATAACTGAGTTTTGGCGCAGATGGCATATTTCGCTTAGTTCATGGTTTCGCGACTATGTTTATATTCCGCTCGGCGGCAACAGGTGCAAATTACCGCGTGTGATTTTTAATTTGTTTGCGGTTTGGGCATTGACAGGATTATGGCATGGTGCGAATTTTAATTTTATTGCATGGGGAATTTATTATTTTGTTATCCTTGTGCTTGAAAAATATGTGTATGGCAAATATCTTGAAAAATTGCCGTCTTTGCTAAAACACATATACGCATTGTTTTTAATACTTCTCGGTTGGACAATTTTCTATTTTGAAGATTTCGGACAATTTGCGACGTATTTGACAAGTATGTTTACGTTGAAAAACGGTATTATCGGCGGTGATACGCTCAGTACAATACTTATGTATTTGCCGATTTTGATTGTGACGGCAATGGCGTCACTTCCGATATGGAAGAACACGTATTTGAAATTAAAGGATAAAAAGTATATGGGCGTGTTGGAAATTGCATTTTGTGCGGTTGTGATTGTGCTTTGTACGGCGTCACTGGTAAATCAAAGCTATAATCCGTTCCTGTATTTCCGTTTCTAAGGGGTGATATAATGGCTAAAAAAAGAGATATATTGCTTACAGTATTGTTTTGCGGATTTATAGGTACAATGGCGGCACTTACCGCATTTTTGCCGAAACAAGAGGTTTCGGTGAACGAAAAACGAACACTTGCAAAATTCCCTGAATTCAGTGTACAAAAATTGTTTAACGGAAAATGGGAAAAGGATTTTGAAACATATATTTCAGACCACTTTCCCGCAAGAAATTTTTTTGCGTCAACCGATTCATATTATATGCTTTATTCGGGACGTAACGGCTCAAATGGGGTATATAAAGGAAAAGACGGGTATATTATTAACACACCTGTAAAGTGTGATGAAGAGAAATTAAATGCAAATATAACGGCGATAAATAATTTCGTGAAAAATACGGGTATCGAAACAAAAATTATTGTTGTACCATCAACGGGATATATAATGTCGGAAGAACTTCCGAAAGTTCATACCGAATATAATGACGGCGAAATAATCGACGATATAAAAAACAGGGCAGAGAACGCAGAATTTATTGATATACGCGATACTCTGACCGAAAACAAGGACAAGCAGATTTATTATAAAACCGACCACCATTGGACAAGTTACGGTGCGTATTTGGCATATAAAAAGTGGGCGGAAAGTGAAAATATTGAAGTTCGCAGTGATTATGATATTGAAAGTACAGACGGATTTTTCGGCACGACTTATTCAAAAAGTGCATTGTGGTACGAAAAATCTGACAGTATAGAAACGTGGGAATATCCGATTAATGTTACGGTGACAATTAATGACGGCTTTGAAGATGAGGTTTATGACAGTATGTTTTTTAAAGAACATCTCGAAGAACTTGATAAATATCCTGTGTTCCTTGACGGAAATCATAATTTTGAAAGGATTGTGAATAACGATAATGAGGACGGTAAGAAAGTGCTTGTGATAAAAGACAGCTATGCACATTGTTTCGTGCCGTTTATGGCTGAAAATTGTTCGCAGATTGATATGGTTGATTTGAGATATTATCTTAATAATGTATCTGCATTGACGGAGCAGAACAGCTATGACGAGGTGCTTATACTTTACGGAATAAGCAATATGTGTGAAGCAAACGATTTGGCGATACTTCAATAATACAGAGCATTAAAAAAGCGGAGATTTTAAAAATCTCCGCTTTTTGTATGTTATTTAATATCCGAAAGTGAAATAACTTCAACAGTATCAGGTGTATAGCGATGTTCCATAACATCAACAAGTGCTTTAACAGTGTCAAGACTTGTCATAATCGAAACGTCGCACTCAATAGCTGTACGTCTGATTTTAAATCCGTCTGAATGAATATCATTACCCTTCTTAGGAATGTCGATGATAAGGTCAATCATACCGCTTCTGATAACATCAAGGATATTCGGAACACCCTCTGAAATCTTCTTTGCAACCTGTACCGGAATATCGTTATCTTCAAGCAATTTTGCAGTGCCGGCAGTGGCAATAAACTTGCAGCCAAGTTCGTGGAATTTCTTTGCGATAGGCAAGAAGTTTTCTTTATCCATTTCACGAACCGTAACAAGAATTGTTGAACCTGCCTTTGGAATTGTTGTACCGGCGGCAGTAAATCCTTTGTACATAGCCTCATGGAAGTTTTGACCTACGCCTAAAACTTCACCTGTCGAACGCATTTCAGGACCAAGACTTACTTCAACCTGCGGTAATTTTTCGGTTGAGAATACAGGAACTTTTATAGCGACTGTATTTGTCTGCGGCGCGATACCTGTTGAATAACCCATTTCTTTAAGCGTTTTGCCAAGCATAATGTTTGTTGCAATATCAATAACAGGTACGTTTGTAACCTTTGTTATATAAGGTACTGTACGGCTTGAACGTGGGTTTACTTCGATAATATAAAGTTCATCTCTGAATTCGATAAACTGAATGTTAATCATACCGATAACCTTTAGTTCAAGTGCAATTCTGTATGTTACGTCAACGATTTTATCAATAATATGTTGAGGTACATTCTGCGGTGGATAAATTGAAATTGAGTCACCGCTGTGTACACCGGCTCTTTCAAGGTGTTCCATGATACCCGGAATAAGAACGTCTGTACCGTCACAAATTGCGTCAACTTCAAGTTCACGTCCGCCAAGATAGCGGTCGATAAGAACAGGATTTTTTGTATCTTTAATAAATGCGTCTGTAAGGTATCTTACAAGGTCGATTTCATTTCTTGTAATTTCCATACCTTGACCGCCAAGAACGTATGACGGACGTACAAGTAACGGATATTCAAGCTTATTAGCTTCTTCAATACCTTCCTTAACACTCCAAACAGCCTTACCCTTTGGACGCTTGATATTAAGTTTTTCAAGCATTTCGTCAAATTTTTCTCTGTCCTCAGCCTCGTCAATGTATTTAGGCTGTGTACCAAGTACAGGAACGTGCATACTGTCAAGGAAGTTTGCAAGTTTGATAGCAGTCTGACCGCCGAATTGAAGAATAACACCGTCAGGCTTTTCAAGTTCGATAATGTTGTAAACATCTTCTTCTGTAAGCGGCTCGAAGTATAGTTTGTCTGATGTATCAAAGTCTGTACTTACTGTTTCAGGGTTGTTGTTTATAATAATTGTTTCGATACCTGCTTTTTCAAGAGAAAGAACAGAATGAACACTGCAATAGTCAAATTCGATACCTTGACCGATTCTGATAGGACCCGAACCGATAACGATAACTTTTTTCTTATCAGAAGGGAATGACTCTGTAGTTTCGTCATATGTTGAGTAATAATACGGAGAAACAGCCTCAAATTCACCCGCACAAGTATCAACCATTTTGTAAACAGGGATAATACCCAAAGATTTTCTAAGATTATATACCTCGTCTGCGTCACAACCGATAAGTTCTGAAATGCCCTTATCACTAAAGCCCATTTTCTTATATTTCTTTAGAATGTCATAAGTCAAATCGGCTAATTTATATTTCTTTAATTCTTCTTCTGCGTCTACGATATTTTTAATTTTCTGCAAGAAGAATGGGTCCATACCTGTGATTTCGGCAAGCTTTTCCATATTGTAATTTCTGCGGATAAGCTCTGCAAGGTCGAAAAGTCTTTCATCATCAGGAACGATAACGCGTTGTTTTAATTCAACGGTGGTACGTTTCTTTGAAGATTTTCTTTCAAGTGTGTATTGCTTTATTTCAAGTGAACGAATACCCTTTAGAAGTGATGATTCAAGAGTATTGCCGATAGCCATAATTTCACCTGTAGCCATCATCTTTGTACCAAGATTACGCTTTGCACCGAAGAATTTATCAAACGGCCATTTTGGAATTTTTGTTACAACGTAGTCGATAGCAGGTTCAAAGCAAGCGTATGTTTTACCTGTAACGGCATTCTTAATTTCGTCAAGGTTGTAACCAAGTGCAATCTTAGCGGCAATCTTAGCGATAGGGTAGCCTGTTGCCTTTGATGCAAGTGCGGATGAACGGCTCACACGAGGGTTAATTTCGATAACCGCATAGTTAAAGCTTTCCGGATCAAGTGCAAACTGTACGTTACAACCACCTTTAATTTCTATTGAATTGATAATATCGATAGCTGCTTTACGCAACATTTGATATTCTTTATCAGCCAAAGTAAGTGCAGGAGCGACAACGATTGAGTCACCTGTGTGAACGCCAACCGGGTCGATGTTTTCCATTGAACATACCGTGATACAGTTACCGGCACCGTCACGCATAACTTCAAATTCGATTTCTTTCCAACCCTTGATTGACTTTTCAAGAAGAACCTGACCTACTCTTGAAAGGTGCAAACCTTGTGAAAGGATTGTTTCAAGCTGTTCGGGATCTTCAGCAATACCGCCGCCTGTACCGCCAAGTGTGTAAGCGGGACGAACGATGACAGGGTAGCCGATTTTCTTTGCAAATGCAAGACCCGATTCAACATCTGTAACGATTTCAGACGGAGCAATCGGCTGATTTGTGCGTTCCATAAGACGCTTAAAGCTGTCACGGTCCTCACCCTCTTTGATAGACGGAATTGAAGTACCGATAACATTCATATTATACTTTTCAAAAACGCCCTTGTCGTAAAGCTCACAAGCAAGGTTAAGACTGTCTGACCGCCCATACCGGCGATAATTGAGTCCGGACGTTCTTTTTGAATAATCTTTTCTACATATTCTGCGGTAAGCGGCTCAATATAAGTGTTTGTAGCCATACCTCTGTCAGTCATAATTGTAGCCGGGTTTGAGTTTACAAGTACAACGTCAATACCCTCGTCTTTAATTGCTTGACAAGCCTGTGTACCCGAATAGTCAAATTCGGCAGCCTGTCCGATTACGATAGGACCTGAGCCTATAACAAGAACTTTCTTTATACTTTTATCTAAAGGCATATTAGTTTACCCCCTTTAAAAATCTGTCAAATAACCAACCTGTATCAAGCGGTCCCGGTGATGCTTCAGGGTGGAACTGAACGCTTTGGATTGGTAGAGTTTTATGTCTGATACCCTCGCAAGTACCGTCATTTACGTTTATAAATGTTTCTTCAACAGTGTCCGGCAAATCTGCAACTATATAGTTGTGATTTTGGCTTGTAATGAAAACATTACCTGTTGTAAGGTCTTTTACAGGGTGGTTTCCGCCGTGGTGACCGAACTTTAATTTCTTAGTTTCGCAGCCAAGTGCAAGACCTATAATCTGATGTCCCATACAGATACCGCAGATTGGATATTTACCTATTAATTGCTTAACAGTATCAACTGTACCCGGAGCGTCAAGCGGATCGCCGGGACCGTTTGAAAGGAATACAAGGTCCGGATTTGCTTCTTCGATAACCGAAGCGGGAATGTTGGCAGGGAATACTGTAATTTTACAGCCTCTCTTCAATAAATCGCGGATAATACCTTGTTTTGCACCCATATCTATGAAAGCAACGTGCGGTCTGCCTGTTTCATTTAATGTATATACCTGTTCGGCAGTTGTGTCCATAATAACGTGACTGTTGTCAAGAGAGTTCATAAGTACATTGACTTCTTCATCACTCGGCTCGCCCTGCATAATGACACCCTTCATTGTACCTGCTTCACGGATAACTCTTGTAAGTGCTCTTGTATCGATACCCTCAATACCTACAACACCCTGTTGACGAAGAAAATCATCAAGGTTCATTTCATTTCTGAAGTTAGACGGAAAATCACACTTTTCTCTTACTACAAAAGCTTTAAGATTAGTGTGCTTTGCCTCCATATCCTCAAGATTAATTCCGTAGTTACCGATAAGAGGGAAAGTCATAGTGACAATCTGACCTGCAAAAGACGGGTCAGTAAGAGTTTCCTGATAGCCTGTCATACCGGTTGTGAAAACGACTTCTCCGACGATGTTTTTCTCAGCGCCGAAAAGCGTTCCCGAAAAACGCATACCGTTTTCCAAAATAAGCTGTGCTTTCATAATTGTTCTCCTTCCATGTTAGTGAATTAGGCTATATAGCCCAAAAAAAAGACAATGAATAAATAACATTGTCAATTGGTTTTTAAAAATGAAAATAGAAATAAAGGGGAAACAGAATACCCTTTGTCTGCTTTTATTGAGTTGTAATTGCCTACGCAGTACATACTGTTTTATATCTCCTTTATGTCATTTTTATTATTGTACCACGCAATGAGTGGTTTGTCAACATATAGTACGGATTTTGTTGGTTGGTGTCAAGGTTTGTTTATATTTTCTAAATAAATAAGTGCAAAGTAACTTTTATTTTGTAATGTTAGTCAAAATTAAAAAAAGCTATTGACATTTTAAATCCATAGGCGTATAATGTAATTAAAGTTAAAGAGATTGAACACAAGGGCGTGTTCGTAAGATTGAAAAAAGGTCTTACGAATGCGCTTTTTCAGTTCAATTAGGAAAACTTAATATTATACATTATAATTAAGCACAAAGGCGTGTTTATCGAAAGTATCAGAAAACTTCGATAGACACGCTTTTTTGTTTAAAAGAAAGGGGAGTTTAGTCATGGCAGAAATGACAAAAGTCGAAATTATCACCAGACAAAGCAAGCTTGAAGATTTAAAGGCGGCTTTGAATGAAATCGGAATCAACGGTATGACAGTTACCAATGTTCTTGGATATGGTGTACAGAAAGGTCAGAAACATCAGTACAGAGGTGTTGAGTATAACGTTGATTTACTTCCGAAAATTAAGATTGAAATGGTTGTATGTACAGTACCGGTTGAAGATGTTGTAAATACAGCGATTTCGGTTTTAAGAACAGGCGAAATCGGTGACGGTAAGATTTTCATTTCTCCGGTATCACGAGTTATTAAGGTAAGAACCGGTGAAGAAGACAGAGAGGCTTTATTATAGAAAGTTTCATTAAATAGGAGGATTGATTGATTATGAGTACAGAACTATTAACAACAGCAGTAGACTGTTTTTGGTTATTCTTTGGCGGTGTATTGGTGTTCTTTATGCAAACAGGTTTCACAATGGTTGAAGCAGGCTTTACAAGAAGTAAAAACACAGGTAACATTATTATGAAGAACATAGTTGACTTTATGTTCGGTTCAATTATTTATTGGTTTATCGGTTACGGACTTATGTACGGCGAAGGTAACGGGTTTATCGGTATTCCGTTCGGAGATATGTTTATGAACGGTATGGCAGGTGCAGAGAATATGGATTATACGGCATTGTTCTTCCAAACAGTATTCTGTGCAACATCTGCAACAATCGTTTCGGGTGCAATGGCTGAAAGAACAAACTTCAAAGCATATTGTATCTACAGTGCGGCTATTTCATTGTTTATTTACCCAATCGCAGGTCACTGGGTATGGGGCGGCGGCTGGTTGTCAGAGTTAGGTTTCCATGACTTTGCAGGTAGTGCAATCGTACATATGCTTGGCGGTACATTATCATTTGTAGGTGCTGCAATTCTTGGTCCAAGAATCGGCAAGTACACAAAGGACGGAAAAGTAAACGTTATTCCGGGTCACAACATTCTTATCGGTGCACTTGGCGTACTTATCCTTTGGGTAGGTTGGTTCGGATTTAACCCTGCATCAACAGGCGGTCTTTCAGACGGTGGCGTACAAGTAGCCGCTAAGGTATTTATCACAACTAACCTTGCCGCTTGTGCAGCTGCAATCACAACAATGTTCTTTACATGGATTCGTTACGGTAAGCCTGATGTTTCAATGACTCTAAACGGTGTTCTTGGCGGTCTTGTTGCAATCACAGCTCCTTGTGACCTTGTAACTCCGTTTGCGTCAATTATTATCGGTGTTGTCGGTGCAATTTTGATGTGTCTTGCAATTCCGTTTATCGATACAAAGCTAAAGGTTGACGACCCTGTCGGTGCAATCAGTGTTCACGGTATATGCGGTCTTTGGGGTACAATCGCAGTCGGTTTGTTTGCTTCAGATACAAGTGCCGGTGCAGAATTACTTGGTCTGTTCTATGGCGGCGGTCTAAAGGCTTTGGGTGTTCAAGCTTTGGGTGCTGTTTCACTAATCGCTTGGGCAGCAATCGTTGGTTCAATTCTGTTTGTTGTATTGAAGAAGGCAGGATTGCTTCGTGCTAAGCCACAAGAAGAAATTGAAGGTCTTGACTCAACAGAACATGGTCTTGCATCAGCATACCCTGACTTTGTTGTATCGTATAACGAGAAAAGATCAATGTAATTTAATAAGGTTAATCTCTTTTTCAAAGATTAATATATATACCCCCTCAGCGAGCTAATTTATTAGCTCGCTTTCTCTTTTTAGAAAAATTTCAAAAAAACTGTTGACAACAAAAAGTTAGTGTTGTATAATAATGTTACGGTGATTGAACACAAGGACGTGTTTGTAAGAGAATATTCTTACAAATGCGTCTTTTTTGTTTTTACGGTTCAATCGGAATAAAAAATAATTAGTTAAATTAAACACAAAGGCGTGTTTGATGGATTGATTGCGGTCAATTTGTCAGACGCGCTTTTTATGTTTAAGAGAAAGGGGAGTATATAGTCATGGCAGAAATGACAAAAATCGAAATTATCACAAGACAGAGCAAACTTGAGGATTTAAAGACGGCTTTAAACGAAATCGGAATTAACGGAATGACCGTATCCAATGTATTGGGTTACGGTGTGCAAAAGGGACAAAAGCACCGTTACAGAGGTGTTGAGTACAGCGTTGACTTACTTCCGAAGATAAAAATTGAAATGGTTGTATGTACAGTGCCTGTTGATGATGTTGTTAATACGGCAATTTCGGTTTTGAGAACAGGTGAAATCGGTGACGGTAAGATTTTTATTTCACCTGTATCGAGAGTTATAAAAGTAAGAACAGGCGAAGAGGACAGAGAGGCTTTATTATAGGGGGTATAAAAATATGTTAAACAGTGGCGATATAGGATTTATGATAATTGCGGCAACGTATGTGTTTTTGATGACACCGGGATTGGCATTTTTCTATGGCGGTCTTGCACAAAGAAAAAATGTGCTCAATACAATGATGATGTCAGTAGCATTTATGGGACTTTCATCGGTATTGTGGGTACTTTGCGGATATTCGATTTCATTCAGCGGTGACTTGGGCGGAGTTATAGGAAACTTAAAGTGGTTTGCGTTTAACGGTGTCGGAGCGGAGGCAGGTCCTTACAGTGACAATATCCCTAATATGGGTTTTGCGTTGTTTCAGATGATGTTTGCCATTATAACACCGTCGCTTATTACAGGTGCGGTTGCGGGAAGAATGAAATTTAAAGCAATATTCTTATTTGTATTCTTGTGGCAGTTTGTGGTTTATTATCCGATGGCTCATATGGTTTGGGGCGGCGGATTTCTTGCTCAAATCGGCTCAATCGACTTTGCCGGCGGTAACGTTGTACATATAAGCTCCGGTGTTTCGGGTCTTGTGCTTGCAATATTAATCGGTAAGAGAAAAGGCATTGAGAAAAGAAGTGTCGTACCGCATAATATTCCGTTTGTTGTACTCGGCGCGTCACTTTTGTGGTTTGGTTGGTTCGGATTTAATGCAGGAAGTGCACTTGCGGCAGACGGTCTTGCACTTCACGCATTTACAACAACTAACACTTCTGCGGCTTGTGCAATGCTTTCGTGGATGATTATAGATATAATCAAAGGCGGAAAGCCGACAGTAGTCGGAGCTTGTACAGGCGGTGTTATCGGTTTGGTGGCAATTACACCGGGTGCAGGTTTCGTACCGATATGGGCGTCGTTTATTATCGGTGCACTTGTCAGCCCGATATGTTACTTTGCATTATCTGTATTAAAACCAAAATTCGGATATGATGACGCACTTGACGCATTCGGCTGTCACGGTATCGGCGGTATATGGGGCGGTATCGCAACAGGCTTGTTTGCACAAACTTCGATTAATCCGGTAGCTAAATGGGACGGTCTTGTTTTCGGTGATTATCACTTGTTCGTGGCACAGGTGCTTAGTATATTGGTAACAATAGCCGTTGCGGTTGTCGGAACATTGATTTGTGTGGGTATTGTAAGATTGTTTACAAAACTTCGTGTTGATGAAAACAGTGAAAATGTCGGTCTTGACGACAGTGAACACGGTGAACGCGCGTATTCGGCAATATGGGAGTAAAGCATAGAAAGATGACAAAAGGCAGACAAAATCATTATGGTTTTGTCTGCTATTTTTTTATTTAAAAATATCTCTTGCAATGTATTATCTTTTTCGATAAAATAGTAGTAACATATGTAAACGAAAGAAGTATATTGATGAAAAAGGAAAAAGTTCTTAAAAAATATTTCGGACACAAGAAGTTTCGTGACGGACAGTCCGAGATTATAGATAATATATTGGAAGGAAACGATATTCTCGGAATAATGCCGACAGGTGCTGGAAAATCAATGTGTTATCAAGTACCCGCACTTATGATGGACGGTATAACGATTGTAATTTCGCCGCTTATATCACTTATGATTGACCAAGTAAATTCACTTGTTCAGTCGGGTGTTGCCGCCGCATACATAAACAGTTCGCTGACTTTGGCACAGCAAAATAAAGTTGTAAGCAACATATACAAGGGTATGTATAAAATAATATATGTTGCACCTGAAAGACTTGAACTTGCGGGATTTATAAGGGTAGCGCAAACAGTGAAAATCTCTATGATAACCATAGATGAAGCACATTGTGTATCGCAGTGGGGACATGATTTCAGACCGGGATATTTGAAAATAGAAGAATTTATAAAAAAACTTTCATACAGACCGATTATAGCTGCTTTTACCGCAACAGCGACCGACGATGTGAGAGAAGATATAATTCGTATTTTGAAACTAAACAATCCGTATGTTAAGGTTACGGGCTTTAACAGAGAAAATCTGTATTTTGAAGTGCAAAGACCGAAAGATAAATTTACGGCACTTTGTGATATTTTGGACAGTCATAAAAATCAAAGTGCGATAGTGTATTGCTCGACAAGAAAAACGGTTGAGGAAGTGTGTGAAAGACTTAATGACAATGGATATGATGCGACAAGGTATCACGCAGGACTTGACGATGACGAAAGGCAGAAAAATCAAGACGATTTTATATACGACAGATATGAAATAATGGTTGCGACTAACGCATTCGGTATGGGTATAGATAAATCAAATGTTTACCTTGTTGTACATTACAATATGCCGAAAAATATTGAAAGCTATTATCAAGAGGCGGGCAGAGCAGGACGTGACGGCGGTGATGCAGACTGTATTATGCTTTACAGTGCGCGTGATGTCAATACTGCAAGATATTTTATCGAAAATCCAGATGAAAACTCGGAAATATCTGACCAAATGCGTATCAAAATTATGGAGAAAGATTTTGAACGCTTGAAAATGATGACGTTTTATTGCACTACAAGTGAGTGCCTCAGAGCATTTATTCTTGAATATTTCGGCGAAAATCCGCCGCTTAACTGTGACAACTGCGGAAATTGTAATACTAATTTTGAAACAACGGATATAACTGTAGACGCACAAAAAATAGTGTCATGTGTATACAGAATACGAAAAAAGGGGAGAAGTTGCGGTAAGACGCTTTTGGCGGAGGTGCTTTACGGAAGTAAGCTCGACAAAATAAAAAGACTTGACCTTGATACTATTTCTACATACGGAATTATGAGCGATATGTCGCTTAAAAGGATAAGATATATCATTGATTATTTAATTCAAGAGGGCTATCTTGAAGTTGACGAAATGAATTACAGGACAGTACAACCCACACCAAAAACAAAGGAAATATTAAACGGTAAAGAACTTTCGATGAAATTGATTAAGGAAGTTTCTTATATTCATAAGAAGGATACCGTTTTGACATCTGAAGAAGACAGACTGTTTGAAAGACTAAAAAAACTTCGTAACAGACGTGCCGTTATGGCAAGTGTTCCTGCGTATGTTATATTTCAAGATTCTACACTTCGTGAAATGTGCCGTAAACGTCCTGTTACGGATAGCGAATTTTTGAATATTTCCGGTGTCGGCGAAATGAAAAAACGTAAATACGGTAAAGAATTTATGGAAGAAATACAAAAGTTTATAAAAGAGAACGAGTAGTCATTGACTACTCGTTCTTTAATTCTTTCGGTGTAACATATATTGTGTTGTAATAATCGTATATCACCATACCGGGTTTTGCACCGTTTGGTTTTTTGACATTTTTAATCTGCGTAAAGTCAACGGGAACTTGTGACGAATCACGACCTTTTGAATAGTATGCCGCAAGTTCGGCAGCTTCCACGATTGTCGTTTTCGGAACATCTTTATCAAGTCCGAGTTTTATAATTGTATGCGAACCGTGAATATTTTTAGTGTGAAACCACAAATCGGACGAATTTGCAAATTTTAATGTAAGGTAATCGTTTTGAGTATTATTCTTGCCCACATAAATATCAAAACCGTCGGAACTTACAAAGTGCATAGGTTTTGACGCATTTTGTTTTTGCTTTTTCGGATTGAACTTTCTGTTTAAATAGCCTTCGGCAATCAGTTCTGCACGAATTGCGTTTAAGTCTGATTCCGTATCAGATGTTTCGATAGCGGCAAGTGTGCTTTCGAGATATTCAAGGTCATTTTTGGCGTTTTCAATTTGTTTTGCTGCCTCAATTTCGGCATTTTTCGCCTTGTTATACCGCTTGTAATACTTCTGTGCATTCTGTGACGGTGAAAGCTGCGGCGAAAGCGGAATTTTTACGGTAGGCGAATCCTCTTTGTAGTAATCTATAACTTCAACGCTCGACTGACCGTTTTTCATATTATAAAGATTTGCCATAAGCAAGTCACCGTATATTTTATATTTATCTTTATTCTCCGAATCGGCAAGCGTTTTATTTAAAATGCCGAGCTTTTTTGAAACACGTTCTATATTATTGTTAAGAAGTTTCACAAGGTCGGCACTCTTTTGACGCATTCTCTCGTGCATATCGCGAGTTCTGTAAAATGTGTCAAGAAGTACGCTTATGTCGTCAAATTCTTTAATTTCCGCAAGTGATTCGTACTGCGTTATAGGCGTGGCACTGAATTCCATTAATTTGCCCGAGGCGGAATTTATAATCATACAAGGACTGAAATTGTTTTGCTGAACGTCTTTTGCAAGTTTAACCGTTTCATATAAAAGTTTATTTCTGCCGTTATCCGTAAGTTCGGAACACTTCACGTCTGTGCGACCGAACGCACGATATACAATTTCTCTTGATGTAAGCGGACTGATACCTGCTATTGCGGAAAGAATGGCTTTATCGGCGGTCTGTATCGGTGATGAAAAATCTATGTTTGCTGTTTCGCTTATTTCCGTAAGGTCGGTTTTATCCTGGACAGGCGGTGAAACATAGTCAAGTCCGGGAAGCAGCTGACGTACCGAACTTACCGTAAAATCAATGTGTTTGATACAGTCAAGAATACGCATATCTTGATTGGTAAGAATAATATTTGAATGTCTGCCCATAATTTCGACTATAAGATATTTTGTCGTAAGGTCGCCGAGTTCGTCATAACTTTCTATCGAAAATTTTATAATACGTTCAAAGCCAATCTGTTCAATATCCGTAATTTTACCGCTGCCGATATGCTTTCTCAAAAGCATACAGAACATAGGCGCACTGATAGGATTTTTTTTTGAAACGTTTGTGAAATGAACACGCGGATGTGCAGGACTTGCGGAAAGCACAAGTTTAAAATTATCCGTCATTGTTCTTAGATTTATTGTAATTTCGTCTTTTTCGGGCTGATGTATTTTATCTATACGGCTGTTTATAAGCTTGTCTTTAAGGTCCTTGACAAGACAACGAACCGCTACTGCGTCAAATGCCATAATGTCCTCCTGTATAAATGTATTATTTTTTATTATACCATATTTATATAAAAAAACAATAAAAATATTGCTAAAACGATTTTGCTGTGGTATAATAACATCAAAGCAATGCTTTATACGAAAGTGAGGAAAAATAATATGAAGAAAATTATTGCGGCGGCAGTTGCGGCGTCAATGGTTGTACCGTGTTTTTCGGTAAGTGCGGCGGAAAGAGTAAAAGAAGTTTCGAGCGTGTATGGTGATAAATCGGAAATACATATTGTATATAATGATAAGGTTGTAAAATATGATGACGTTAAGCCTGTAAATACTGACGGCAGAGTTATGATACCGTTCAGAGCGGCACTTGAAAATATGGGAGCAATCGTTGATTATGATGATTCAAGCAGACTTGTAACGGCTAAAAAGGGTGACACAACAATTAAGTTTACACTTATGGACGATACAATATATGTAGACAATAACGGCAGTGAATCAACTGTTCAAGTGGATACGCCTATGATTATTGTTGATGACAGAACTCTTGTTCCTATTCGTTTTATGAGTAACGCATTCGGTATGCAAGTAGGCTGGGACGGAGATACGGAAACAGTTGTAATCCTTGATGCTGACGATTATTTTAACGAATTTGAAAACTCGGCACCGAATATGTCAAAACTTTTAAATAAGGAAACACCGAAATATAATAAGGAATATACTGCATTTGATGTGAGTTTTGATTTGAATAACGGCAACAGTAAATACAGTGTTGCGGCAAGCGGAAGTATTGACGGCAAAAATAAAGATAATGTTGCGGGTGCGGATGTGAAGTTTAACGGCTCATTGAATGAAAGCAGTGTAAATGACGCAACACTTAACGCAGTAGTAGCGGATGATAAGGTTTACTTTAAAACAGATGTTATAGAAAAACTTGCTCAAAGCTCGGACAATGCAAAAATCAAGGCATTGGCACTTATCGTAAAGAGTGATGTATGGTACAGTATTGATTTAAACAAAGCCTTGACTTCTCTCGGTGTGCCGACTGCCACAATAAATATAGTGGATAGTGCTGTCAGCGGAAATACTGCGAAGGCTATGGACACATTAAAGAGTGCTTATCAGACAGAGGGCGATACTGATATTGATACTATTATTTCATTGGCTTCAATGTTTGATATGTATGAACAGATGGATAAATATATAACGGTTACAGAAACTGAAAACGGCGGTTACAGCCTAAAAATGAATATTAAATCAGAAGATATGCTTAACATTTTGAAAAATATAAGCAATATATCGGACAGTGACTATAATCAATTAAAAAATGATTTTAAGTTCAACGTTTCCGCAAACAGCGAAACGGATGCAACAAAATCAACAAGTGACGCAAATATAGAAGTCGGATATGCTGATGATATGTCACTTAAGATGACAGTATCGTCAAATGCGGAAAAGGACGATACAATAGTGACACCTGAAATTCCGACAGGTGCGGCTGATATAACTGATTTATTTGTAAGTGCGATAAAAACAAAAAATAATTAAGTCGGTAAACAGACGAGCTGAATTTACAGTTCGTCTGTTTTTTTGTCGAAATAACAAACTTGACGGATACATTTCTGTTATTTTTGTAATGAATTTTTCAAAAAAATTTAAAATAAGACTGTTCAAATACAAGAACTTGTGGTATAATAAAAAAATAATGGGTTAATATGCCTATATAATATGTTAGACGGGAGAACGTGCTATGCTGAAAAGTATGACCGGATACGGCAGACGAGAGGCCGTAACAGAAGGAAAAAAGATACTTGTGGAGATAAAATCGGTAAATCACAGATATTCGGATTACAATATAAAAGTGCAAAGACATCTTGGCTTTTTGGAAGATAAAATCAGAAAGTATGTATCGTCAAGTATAACTCGCGGTAAGGTTGATATATACCTTAATGTAGAAAACTATGAAACTGCCGACAAGCAGATTACATTAAATAAGGAAATCGCAAAAAATTACATAGATGTTTTATACCAACTTAGAGATGAATTTGGATTAAAGGACGATATAACGGTATCAAACGTTGCGTCAAATCCGGACATTTTCTCAACCGAAAGAGTTGAAGAAGATGAGGAGGCTCTGTGGAATACGGTTAAAACCGTTCTTGACGGCGCACTTAGCGACTTTATCGCAATGCGTGAGCGTGAGGGCGAGAGAATACAAAAGGACTTGTGCGAGAGAATTGACTATATGCGTACACTTGTCAAGGAAGTAGACGAGCGTTCACCGCAGACTGTTAAGGAATACAGTGACAAGCTTTACGAAAAGATTAAAGAAGTTCTTGACGGTAAAGAAATAGACGAAGCAAGAATACTTACCGAAGTTGCAATTTATGCCGATAAAGTGGCAGTAAATGAGGAAACGGTAAGACTTGGCAGTCACTTTGAAGAATTTGACACTATAATAAACAGCGGTTCGCCGGCAGGCAGAAAGCTTGATTTCTTAATTCAGGAAATTAACCGTGAAGTAAATACAATCGGTTCAAAGGCAAGTGATATTGAAATCGCCAAAACCGTTGTAACACTAAAGGGTGAAATTGAAAAATTAAGAGAGCAAATTCAAAATATTGAATAACAGGTGATATAATGAAACTTATAAATATAGGCTTTGGAAATATGGTTAATGCCGAACGTGTTGTGGCAGTTGTAAGTCCAGAGTCCGCACCGATTAAACGTATAATTCGTGAGGCGGAGGATAAGGGTAATCTTATAAACGCAACATACGGCAGAAGAACAAGAGCCGTTATAGTAACTGATTCCGACCATATTGTTCTGTCGGCTTTGCAGACGGAAACGGTGTCGGGCAGACTTAGCGGTGATACAGGAGAGGAGAGCGTTAAAGGCGATGAGTAGAGGTGTACTTTTTGTAATGTCCGGACCGTCGGGAACGGGCAAAGGAACGATTTGTAATGAACTTCTTGCAAATGAAAATAACGACGTATTTTTGTCCGTATCGTCAACAACGAGAGAAAAACGCAAAGGTGAAACCGACGGCGTGACATATAATTATACAACGGTGGAAAACTTTAAGAAGATGATAGACAACGGAGAAATGCTTGAATATGCTATGTACAGCGGCAATTATTACGGTACTCCGAAAAAGACTGTTGAAGATATGCTTGAGGGCGGTAAAAACGTTTTGCTTGAAATCGAGCCGCAAGGCGCACTTAAAGTTAAGAAACTTTTTGAAGAGGCAGTACTTATGTTTATAGCACCGCCGTCAATGAAAGTTTTAAAACAGCGACTTGAGGACAGAGGCCGTGAAACGGCAGAACAAATAGAAGAACGACTTGAGGCGGCAAAATGGGAATTATCTCAGTCGACGAAGTATGACTGTATATTCGTAAACGACGAACTTGGCGAGTGTGTTCGTGAAGTCGAAGAAACAATGCGTGATAAGGTTCAAAAGCGTAACCTTGTTGATAAATTATTAGCTGAAAATTATTGATTACTGGAGGAATATTATTATGATGATTAAACCTGGAATTTCGGAACTTTCAAAGTGTGTGGACAGCCGTTATACACTTGTTACAATGGCGGCAAAACGTGCGAGAATGATTGGTGAAGAACGTATGCACGATATGGACGCATATGGCGATGAAAAACCTGTATCAGTTGCGGCAGAGGAAATCGTAGAGGGAAAAGTGGGCTATGTTCGTTCAGAAGCAATCAAGCGTGCAAAGGCTTGGGAGGACGAAAAGGCTGCTGCTATTCTTTCTCTAAACAGTAATGATGATGTACAGCCGGAAGAAGTTGAAGTCGTAGAAGACGATACAGAAGATAACGAATAATAATGATAGCAAAAATTATTGTGGATAATAAGTCAAAGCAAGTTGACAAACCTTTTGATTATCTTGTCCCGAAAGAACTTGAAGGCAAAATTAAAATAGGCAGCAGAGTGCTTGTTCCGTTTTCTTCCGGTAACAGAGAAATTGAGGGTTTTTGTGTCGGCACTGCGGATACAAGTGACAGTAAACGTCTTAAATCCATAATAAGAACGGCAAATGATTCGATAGGCTTTGACGAAGATATGCTTGAACTTATCGAGTGGATGCATAAAAAATATCTTGCGTCATACCTTGATATAATTCATACGATTGTTCCTTCAGGTACGGCACTTAAAACGAAAGAATGGATTATTCTTGAAAATAAAAGTGAGGAAAAGTCGGAGATACGCCGACGTATTACGGAAATACTTACCGATAACGGCGGCAGTATGGAATTTAAAGGGCTTAAAGAAATGTGCGGAGTTGATATACAAAATCAAGTCCGTGCAATGATTAAAGAGGGTACTTTAAAAAAAGAATACAGACAATCGGTTGATATTAAGGATAAAAAAATTAAATGTGTAAAGCTTATATGTGACAGAGAAACAGCACTTGAAAGTGCCGAAATTTTACGCAGAAAAGCACCTGTTCAAGCAAAAATGCTTGAAGTGCTAAGCGAAAACGAGTATGTTTCTCTTGCCGATTTGCAGAAATTCACAAACGGCTCACACAGTACCGTAAAAGCACTTGAAAAGAAAAATCTTGTCAATGTGTTTGATATGACGGTTGAACGTGATCCGTATTGGAACAGAGTTTTTGAGAAAACAGAAAAGATGGTTCCGACACCGGAACAGGAATACGCGATAGATGAAATCACAAATTCCGTAAAATCGGGTGACGGAGGGATATATCTTCTGCACGGTGTGACAGGCAGCGGTAAAACCGAAGTTTTTATGCAGACGATTGAAAATGTGATAAATATGGGTAAAAGTGCGATTATGCTTGTACCCGAAATATCGCTTACACCGCAGATGGTTTCAAGATTTATGTCGCGATTCGGCGGCAGAGTTGCTATTTTTCACAGCGGTTTGTCCGCCGGTGAAAGATATGACCAATGGAAGAAAATTCGTGACGGTGAGGCTGATATTGTAATCGGTGCAAGAAGTGCGATTTTTACACCGCTTAAAAATATCGGAGTTATAATAATGGACGAGGAACATTCCGATACTTATAAGTCGGATATGTCACCGAGATACCACGCACGCGAAACGGCAATATTCAGAGCAAGTCAGTTTGGTGCGGCGGTTGTCTTGGCGTCGGCAACGCCGTCTGTTGAAAGCTATTACAAAGCACAGACAGGCGAATATAAGTTGCTTGAAATGAATACAAGATACAATAAAAATAAAATGCCCGAAATATCGGTTATTGATATGCGCAGCGAGTTGGAAAAGGGCAATAAAAGTATGCTTTCGGGTAAATTGTATAACGAAATCGAAGAAAATTTAAAACGCGGTGAACAGACAATTTTGTTTCTTAACAGGCGTGGATTTTCTACATTTGTTTCGTGTCGCAGTTGCGGATATGTACCGCATTGTCCGAATTGCAACATATCGCTTACATATCATAAATTTGAGGATAAATTAAAGTGCCACTACTGCGGATATGAACGACCGAATTATAAGATTTGTCCGAAATGCGGAAGTAATTATATACGTTATTTCGGCGGCGGTACGCAAAAGGTGGAGGACGAATTAAACCGTCTGTTCCCAAATGCGACAACTGTCAGAATGGATATGGATACAACGGGTAAAAAGCAGTCGCACGAGAAGATTTTACAGAAGTTTGAAAAAGATAAAATCGATATTCTTATCGGTACGCAAATGGTGGCAAAAGGACTTGATTTTGAAAATGTAACGCTTGTCGGAGTTATAACGGCAGATACAATGCTCAATATTAACGATTACCGAAGCGGTGAGAGAACTTTTGCAATGCTTGAACAGGTTTCGGGACGTGCCGGCAGAGGAAGTAAAGAGGGCAGAGCCGTTATTCAGACGTATACGCCCGAACATGAGGCGGTCAGCCTTGTAAAAAGTCACAATTACAGAACTTTTTACGATAAGGAAATTGCAAAACGAAAGCTTATGTGGTATCCGCCGTTTTGTAAAATAGTGAGTGTGCATTTTCAAGGCAATGTTGAAAATATTGTTGCGAAAACGGCAAAATATTTTTTAAACACTGCCGAAAAAACACAGAATATATCACAGAAAATACAGGTTTTAGGACCCGTGCCGTCATATATTTCAAAAATAAAAAACAAATACAGATGGCAGATTATTTTTAAATGCGAAGATGACGATAACTTGGGTGAGATACTTTCACAAGCTGAAATGACATGCAGAAAAAACAAGGAATTTTCGGATGTGGCGATAATAATAGACAAATCACCCGGTATGATAAATTAGAGAGGGGAAACATAATGGCAATCAGAGAAATAAGGGAAAAAGGCGATGAAATCCTTTATAAGAAATGCAAAGCTGTAGTGAAGTTTGACGAAAAACTTCATATACTTCTTGACGATATGTATGAAACAATGCAAAGCCGTGACGGTGTCGGACTTGCAGCTCCGCAAGTGGGAATACTGAAACGTGCGGTTGTCATAGATGTCGGTGACGGTAAAATTGAACTTATAAACCCTGAAATAGTAGAAGAAAGCGGAGAACAGACCGGCAGCGAAGGCTGTCTTAGCGTACCCGGAGTGTTCGGCGAGGTTACAAGACCGAATGTCGTAACCGTAAAAGCACAGGACAGGAACGGCAAGTGGTTTAAAATCACAGGTAAGGAACTCTTGGCAAGAGCTTTTTGTCACGAAATTGAACACCTTGACGGTAAATTGTTCTTGGACAGAGTAATTAGATTTATTGACTAACGGAGATGGTTGAATGAGAATTTTATTTATGGGTACACCCGATTTTGCGGCGGCAAGCTTAAAGCTATGACAGACGCAGGTCTTGATGTTGTGGGTGTTGTATCTCAGCCGGACAGACCGAAAGGCAGAGGACATAAACTTGTACCGACTGATGTTAAGGCGGCGGCACTTGAGGCAGGTATAGAAAATATATATCAGCCCGAAAAACTGAGAAACGGTGAACTTCAGCCTGTTCTTGACAAACTGAAACCGGAGCTTATTGTCGTTGTCGCATACGGCAAAATTTTGCCTGATTATATAATAGATTATCCGAAATACGGCTGTGTTAATGTACACGCGTCACTTTTGCCGAAGTACAGAGGTGCGGGACCTATTCAGTGGGCGATTATAAACGGCGAAAAGGTTACCGGCGTTACAACGATGAAAATGGACAGTGGACTTGACACGGGTGATATGCTTTTGAAAGCCGAAACCGAAATCGGCGAATATGAAACGGCAGAGAAACTTTTCGACCGTTTAGCCGTAATAGGCGGCGACTTGCTTTTAAAAACAATAGACGGACTTGAAAAAGGCAGTATAACACCTACTCCGCAAAATGATAAGGAGCATACATATGCGCCTATGATTTCAAGAAAAACGGGAGTTATAGATTGGAGCAAATCGGCTCGTGAAATTTCAAAACTGATATGTGGTATGAATTCGTGGCCGCTTGCTTGCACAAAATATAAAGACGGAATTTTAAAAATTGTTTCCGCAAGAGTTTGTGATGAAAATTCGGATAAAGAGGCGGGAGAAATACTTGCACTTGAAAAGGGAAAAGGACTTAAAATTTCTTGCGGTGAGGGAACATTGTACATTGTAACGGCACAGTTCCCAAACAGTAAAAAAATGAATGTTGAAGATTATGCAAGAGGACATGAAATTGAATTAGGAGTTGTACTCGGAAAGGAGTAATTATGTTCAGCTATTATTTTGACCCAACGTATGTACTTGTAATAATTGCATTTTTACTTACATTGTTTGCGTCAATGGGAGTTAAATCGACTTTCAGTAAATACAATGATGTAAGAAGTTCAAGAGGAATTACCGCGGCAAGTGCGGCAAGACAAATTCTTGATGCAAACGGACTTCAGAATATAAGAATTGAACACGTTTCGGGCGACCTTACAGACCACTACAGCCCGAATGAAAACGTCATAAGACTGTCGGATTCAACATATAATTCTACATCGGTAGCCGCAATAGGTGTTGCGGCACATGAATGCGGTCACGCGGTTCAGCATCAAGTAGGATACGTTCCGATAAAAATTCGTAACGGAATTGTGCCGATAGTAAATGTCTGCAACACGCTTTCAATGCCGATTTTCATAATCGGACTTATACTCGGACTTGGCAGACTGGCAATGTCGGTGCGATACTTTTCGGTGCGGTGCTTGTATTTCAGCTTGTAACATTGCCGACTGAAATCAATGCGTCAAGACGTGCAATGAAAACTCTTGAAAGTATGTACTTACTTGAGGGTGATGAGCTTACAGGTGCAAGGAAAACACTTACGGCGGCGGCTATGACATATGTTGCGGCGGTTGCGTCAACGGCACTTCAATTTTTAAGACTTGTTTTATTGGCAAATCGTAGGAGAGATTAATGAGTAACGCAAGAGAAATTGCAATGAAAGTAATATACGACGTTGAATTTAACGGAGCATATTCAAATATGGCATTGAAAAAAGCTTTGAAAACGGATATGCCAAAACAGGATAAGGCGTTTATTTCCAATCTTGTTTACGGCGTCACAGACAGAAAATTGACTCTTGATTATGTTATAGGAAAGTTTTCAAAGATAAAATTGAAAAAAATATCGAAGTATATTCTTATAGTTTTGAGAATGGGAATATATCAGATAATGTTTATGGATAAAGTGCCGACAAGTGCCGCAGTGAATGAAAGCGTAAAGCTTGCAAGAAGATACGGTCACGGTGCATCGGCAGGATTTGTAAACGGACTTTTGAGAAATGTGTCGAAAACAGAAATCGAATATCCGTCCGATAAAACAGAATATTTGTCTGTCAAATATTCGTTCCCGATGTGGCTTTGTGAAAAGTGGATTGATGAATTCGGATATGATTTTACCGAAAAATTGATTGAAAGTTTCGGCATGGAAAAAAGACTTAATATTCGACCGAACAGATTAAAGATAACGGCAGATGAACTTTGCAAGAAGTTTAACGACAACGGAATAAATGCCGAAGTTTATGACGGTTATATAGTGTCGGACGGATTTGACATTTCGGCGGACAGCTTATATAATGACGGATATTACACAATACAGGATTCAGCAGCAATGCAGACAGCAAAAGTGCTTGCACCGTGTGAGGGTGACACAGTGATTGATATGTGTGCCGCACCGGGCGGAAAGACAACGCATATTGCGGAATTGATGAACAACAAAGGCAAAATATATGCCTTTGACGTACACGAACATAAAATAGAGCTTATAAAAAAGAATGCCGAAAGGCTCGGAATAACGATAATCGAACCTAAACTTTCGGACGGCTGTAAAATAGACGAAAGTATGATAAATACGGCAGATAAAATACTTTGTGATGTTCCGTGTTCGGGTTTGGGAATAATCGGACGAAAGCCCGAAATAAAGTGGAACAGGGCAGAGGATAACGATTTACCGAAAATTCAAAGACAGATACTTGACAATGCGTCAAAATATCTTAAAATAAACGGTGAGATTGTTTATTCAACGTGTACGATTGAAAAAGAAGAAAATGAGGCTGTTACAGACAGCTTTACGGCGGATAACGAAAATTTTGAAAAAGTATTTGAAAAGACATTTTATCCGCATATAGATAACACAGACGGATTTTATATCTGTAAGATGAAAAGGATTAAGTAAATGATTGATTTAAAAGATTTTGAATATGATGAATTAATTGAATATCTTACATCCGTCGGCGAGAAGAAATTCAGAGCCGAGCAGATTTTTTCGTGGCTTCATAAAGGCGTGGAAAGCTATGATGAAATGACGAACCTGTCAAAGGCAACAAGGGAAAAACTTGAAAAAGAAACGTATGTTTCAACGCTTAAAATCAGAGAAAAATATGTATCGAAAATAGACGGTACTGTAAAATATCTCTTTGAACTTCCGGACGGAAATTGTATAGAAAGCGTTGTTATGCGTTATCATCACGGACTTACGATTTGTATATCAAGTCAAGTCGGCTGCAGAATGGGTTGTCGTTTTTGTGCATCAACGATAGGCGGACTTTACAGAAGTTTAACGCCGGGTGAAATACTTAATCAAGTTATTTTTGCACAAAAAGACGTCGGCGAGCGTATAAGCAATATTGTTATGATGGGTATAGGCGAGCCGCTTGACAATTTCGATAACGTCATAAAGTTTTTGCACAATGTAAACCATGAAAAAGGACTTAACATAGGATACAGACACATTTCACTGTCAACCTGCGGCGTTGTGCCGGGGATATACGCGTTGGCAAAGGAAAAACTTCCTATAACGCTGACAATATCTCTGCACGCACCTAACAATGAAATTCGTGACAGTATAATGCCTGTAAATCATAAATACGACATTGAAGAATTATTGACGGCTTGCAGAGAATATGTAAAGACGACAAACAGACGTATCAGTTTTGAATATTCTCTTATTCACGGTGTAAATGACAGTATGGCAAATGCAGAGGAACTGGCAAATCTTGTCCGTGACCTGCACGGGCATATAAATCTTATACCTGTAAATAAAGTTGAAGAAAGAAATTTTGAAAAAGGAAGTAATGACGATATAAGAGCGTTCCAAGAAAAATTGACACATCTTGGCATAAATGCGACAGTAAGACGTGAACTCGGCTCAGATATATCAGCTTCTTGTGGACAACTGAGAAAAAAAGTGATATAATATCAAAAATAATTTAAAATCCTCAGAAACCTTTATTTTAAGCCATTTTTTAAGGGCTCAAAGATTGGAAAATAATTCTAAAAGGCTTAAAAGTATCAAAATGTATCAACTTTTATCAATTAATTGGTATCAAATTGGTATCAAAATTGGTGTTATTATAATCTAAAAAGTAAAAGGAAAATAAATCTATATTTCTATAAATTATTCTTGAAAAGCGTAAAAAATAGGGTAGGGGAAACTTAATTCCTCTACCCTAAATTATAGTGTATTTTCTTTCAGTCCAAGACTTATTCGCTATGTGGTTATCACACAACCCTCCATAGAACTCCACAAGACACCGAAAGCGAACCGACATCTTGCTTCCACGTTCAAAACAACCTCAAGTGTTGTTTGTGCTATATTCGATTATTGGATTTTAATCAATTACCTTTAATTCTCGCATAACAGGCTCAACAATACTGTGTATAAATCCATTGCCGCCTCTGGATTCGTAATCCTCAAATAATTCCCAAAAAGCTTCTTTCTCAAGGTTTGACCACTCACCAATTACACGATACTTATTATAATAATTGATAAGAGTGTCTTTCAATTCCTTAACTTTGGTTTCGTTATTTTTTCGCTCCATATCTTCAAGATTGGTAGCAATACTATTGACAGTATTGGTAAGCATCGAAAGTTCTTCCTTGATAATCTTATCGTGCTTAATTGACTGCTTAGTATCTTCTTCGTGCTTTTCGTGTAATTGCTTTAAATCCTGAACCGTCTCAACTAACAATGCATGGTCAGCCTTTCGTTGTTTCATTGCTCCTATTGGCTTATTGAAAATGGCACATACTTTACATATGACCTCATAGAATGTTACGATGATTGCCATTATCATAAAACCAACAATGATCCACGAAGTCAAATCTATATTTTGTAATTCTGATATTACTTCCATTAGCCCTCCTTGGTGTCTTACTTAATAGTACCTTTGCTTTGTAAAATATGTAGAACATTTGCAAACTTTATTACATCGTTGCCACGAACACTTATGTCGTTTAGTAAATTTATTACCGTATTCATATCTTCAATTTGAAATTCCACAGTTTTTTCAACATTTTCAGCCATTATTCAACACTTCCTTTTTCTACTTTTAAAGATTCAGCCTGCTCCTTAGTTATCATACCTTTTACTACAAACTTATCTAAATCAACATCAGTGTAATACTTCTTTGGATAACCATAACCTTCAAGATAATATTTTCGTATCATATTGTAATACATTATTCTTCACCTCCGACAAGCGTTAACATAAGCTCAGCGTTTTGTTCCTCGAGTATTTCAGTCTCTGTTTTAACTCCCATATAAACAACAAATGAACCATCTCTCTTATCAATAATATCACCAGCTACTACAAAATTTGTCAAAGAATAATCTTTATTATATTCTTCAGCAATATCTTCATAAACTGCGTCTTCTGTTTCAGTAGCCTCTGATACAAGATGAGAAACAATTCTTGTTTTCGTCAATCGTCTAACAATAGAAATACCATCCGTAAATGCACTTACAAGTGTTTCATATGTTACTCCATCTTGTTTTGGAATTTCTATTTGAATACATTTTCTCTTAGCTCCTCTTGTGAAAAAATCTCTTTCATAAATTTCTTCACCTTCTTGAATTTGAATTTTATCATTAATAATTAACAAATTAATCACCCCTTTATACCATTGTTGAACTATCTTTTCTGTACTTATAGTCGGTTATCACTTTCATTGTTGATGATGTTGTTTTATCATAAATATCCTCAATATTGACGATTGTGCTGTTGTCTTTTTTGTAGGTAAGTATCTTTGTTGTATCTATACTATCTGTCCACAAATAAATATCCGTAGTAATATTGTTAATCGTATCACTTGGTGAATAATATACAGAAGTAGCTTCTGATTCTAGAGATTTAGATAAATATTTGTCTGAGTCAGTTAAACTACGTAAATTTAATTTTTGTTCAAGATACGAATATTTATCTGCCTTTGGCAATGTAAAAGAAGTTCCAGTTACCAAGAAATATTTTCCTGTTGTTAAATTTTCTTCATATGGATTGTCGCCACCCATATCCATAATCAACAACATTTTAATAGGAACTAGAGAATGTTTTCGTGTATACATATCATTAAGCAAAATAATATTCCGATAAGTAACTGAACCAGACTGCAACGTTTCTACCGAGAACTTACGACAAGCAAGATGGTATGCAGCGTTATAAATTCGTAGAGTTGAGCTCCAGTCTGAATTTACTGTCGCCGAATTACTTGCTGAAAAATCTACCGCTGTAACAACATCTGTACTATCAGTCGAAGTAAATAATCCACTATATGCACCGTTATTATTTGTTGAGTTACTGTTATACCAAAGATTACTCATTCTTGACTTAATGGTACTTTCTACAGGACTATATTTCCAACCACCAACATACGTCTTAAACGTCCCCTTTGATAGAATTAAAGTAACGTCTGTTATGGAGTCTAAAATTTTAAGATATGTTGTGTAATAAGACGAATATTGAACAACATATCCGATTAATCCTCCATAATACGAGCCTGACCCAGCACTATCTTTTATATACACAGATATGTATTGAATAGTAATATACGAACCAGTTTTAATTTCAACTTCTCCTACAAGCCCACCTAATTTAGCCACGGTGTTAGAAGTCATCAGTTCGTCAATAATACTGTTCACATTGGTTATTGTAAGAGAACCAGTGTTGTTACAATAACCAATACAACCGCCAATCATTTCCTTATTACTACGAATGTTTGTTTTATATATATTGGCATTATCTATTGATAACAAATTATTAGAATATCCCACAAGCCCTCCAAAATAAGTTCCCGTAGTAGAAACAGTTGTACTGCTTGCATAAACAAGTTCTGAATTATCAATAGAAATATTATTTAAATATAATTTATCTCCATTGTGTCCTACCAAAAAAGACGTATAAGTAGCAGAGCTATCTGTTATCATAGCGTTATTCATAAATAAATTTTTTATAGTGACAGTTAAATTGTATTTACCTATATAACCAAAAAGACCCAAGTATTTTACACCCATACCTGTTACCGTGTTATCTATTGTCATGTTTGAAATAGTATGATACTGTCCATCAAACGTACCATTAAAAGAATAGTTTTCTTTACCAATAGGATACCAATAATGAGCAGATAAATCTATGTCAGCAGTTAGCTGATAATATTTATTTCTATAAGTTGTATTGCTATTTACTAAATAAGCCATATAAGCTAATTGGGCAGCATTTGAAATTTGATATGGAGAAGATGAAGTTCCACTGCCACCAGCAAAAGATGATGCTTTATAATCTGTCCATAAACCCGTTGCCATTATTCTTCACCTCCCATTAAGATGGTATTTTAAACCATATATCTCCTACCGCCATATTACTTGGTTGTGAACTTGCCACATGGATTTTAGTGTTGTATCCAGTAGTTGTTCCTACAACTCTATATGAAGTGCTGCCTTGCATATACACAGGATAAGATATTGAGCTACCAAGGTATATAGTATTACCCCTGTAATATGATGTAGTTGAACTATCGCCGAAATAATTTGTTGTAGCACTTGAACCGAAATAGTTTGTGGCAGCATATCTTCCGTAATAGTTGCTAAGATTTGTCTTATAAGATGAATTATAACTACTACCAAAATGATTAGTTATTGTAGTTGTATTGGCACTATTTCTATAACCAAAATAGTTATACATTGCAGTAGCTCCACCTTGTTCGCCGAAGTAATTTGAACTTGAATTCACTCTTAGTAATTTAAGGTTACTACTATAACTTGACAAGAAACCATATCCTGAAGTCAAAGTTGTATTACCAGATAAAGTACCGCCAGATGTTTTAAGGAAATCAGACGTACTTGGGATATCAGACTTAGTGGCTATCTCATTGCCGTCGTAATACCATTTGCCACCCTGACTACTGGATATATACAATGGGTCAGTAGCGGAAAATTCAAATCGTTTACTGCTTGTATTATGTACCATATAGTAAACAAAATCAAATCCGTTATCAATATTCTTTTGAAAAATATCATTAAGTCCTGATGTGATTTCAGTTAATGAAGCATATCCATTAAATAAACCCGTATCGGAAAATACTACATCACCTGTTAAAGTTAAATTACTTAATGATAAAGTTTCAACAAATTCAAATTCAGCAGGAGCTGGAGATTTAATGGAACTAAGAAACATAGACGCATCGGCACTTAAAGTTTCTACACAAGCATCGAGGTCTGTTTTGTCGCTTGCACTCATCAACCCTGAACTTGAAGTAGTAGCATTACTATATGTTTTTTCAGTTCCCCATATAGCAGTGCCATCTGCCGACCATTTCAATATTTGACCTGATGAGCCTCCACTTGGTATGTGTTTATTGCCAGATGTAGTGGGGTGAATATAGTTATTTGCATTACTTGATATTCCGTTTAATTTTATTTTATCGCTTGACGACATTAAACCATTAATGGTAGTAGTAGCATTTGACGGAGTATCAATCAAATCGTTATAACTACCCGTAAAAGCAACTTTTTTTAAATCAGAGAACCATTTTTGAACTTTACCAAATAGAGTAGAACTCTTTTCATTTGAAACAATATTTTCCCTTACTGAAGCCTCTGTGAAAGCCACAGTAGTGTCAGAAATGGCACTATTTGAGTTTAGCTTATTGTCTACATCAGTCTTGTCGGCTTTGCCTTTTACGTCCGTTTGTAGGCTTGAAATTGCAGTTTCATCTTCAGTCAATCTATCCTCTAAGACTTTACCATTGCCATCATATACTGCTTTGGTGTGTGATATAGGATATATTTTTTCCTTATTTTGTGTAAAATATTTTGCTTTAGCCATTAAGTTCCTCCTTTCTAATTTTCAATATCATCTATCACGTAAACAACGTGTTCTTTTATGTAGTTTAATTCCGACTGCAACGATTGTATAGCACTCTGCAATGTGTTGATTGTTGCAACTGAATTATCCATTGAATTTACGGCATTGTCTACCTTGGTATTAAGAGCATTAACCTTGTCATATAGAGCAGATACAATAGCGGTGTCTTGCTTTGAAATTGTTTGGTCAATGTCCAATCCTTTAAGAACCGTTAAAGTAGCAGGTGTGGTTGTCCATTTATATGAATTATCCAACTCAAACGCCAAAGAGAATGATACCGTTCCTGCATAACGAGTAACGTCATTAGTAATTGTCCATCCAAGTTTAATAGAACTATCTTCAACGACAACATCTGTCACTTTGTAAATATTCACTTCTTTGCCAGCATTCACAAAATAGATATAGGCAGTCTTATCAGTTAAATTAATTCCGTCAAATGTAATAGACGGAACACGAATGTAAACTGTTTCGGCATTATTTTCAGTGGCTACACCTATTGTCTGCAATTCAGATGGAACAGTAATCGTTCTATTGTCCATATCAACTGTTATCTCTGGTTCAGTATTTGGTTCAAGCATCATTACCGCCGGAGTGTATGCAGATGTTTGATTTTTTAAGCTTTCCAAGCTTTCTTTAAGAGACATAGCCATTACGAACTTGCCTCCGTTTCTTCTAACGGTTCATAAGTAGTATCATCAGTAAAAGATATGTCAGCCTTATTTCCATCTATCTCGTTCTCGATGTTATTTACAACTATTTTTAAACCATTTAAATCTAAAAATTTCTTTTCTTCCATTTTCTTTCCTCCAAAACGAGTTATATATTTTTGCAAAAACATATAGTATCAAGCAATACAAAAAGGGAAGAGTCGTCACCCTTCCCTTAGAAATATGTATTACTTTGAATTAATCAGAGAATAAATTATTCAGTCACTTTTGTAAATAGAGCATTTATTTCATCTGTTGAGATTGCTTCAATAGCAACAGATTCAAGATCAGCCACTTTTGTTTTTAGTGTTGAAATATCACTTGTATTTGTTTTTACTGCACCATCAGCAAGTTCTTTTACTTTTGTATCTGCAACACCAGCCGCATCAAAAGCCGTTGTTTCAGCATATGCGGCAGACTTTAAACCTGCAACTAAAACATCTGTGCCATCGACAGCGACTGTACCGTCTGTTTTACCGGTAGCAACCGACTGAATTGCAGAATCGGCTTTATCAATAGAAGCTTGTACATCAGTGCCTAATTTTGCTTTTGTAACTTGAGCATCACCAATCTTAGCAGTAATAACTGCACCGTCAGCAAGTTCTGTTGAACCTACACCACCAGCAACAATTGTGGCACTAACTTCTCTTGTTGCAGAATCAATAGCAATCTGAACCTGAGTTGCATTGGCTTTTGCAGTGTAAATGTCTACAAGCTTACCAACATTAATATAAACTTTGTCACTTGTTGCATTAGATAGTGTCAATTCAAGGTATGTGCCTTCATCCTGCCCTTCAGGGTTAACAACCACTTTACCACTTGATACGACCATATCCTTTGGAATATCAACCGTAGCAATAGTTGCACCATTCTGAGTGAAGGTATAAGACTTTGCATATCCTTCTGTTGTTACATCTGTAGTAACTACAACCGCGTCTGCTGCGATAGCAGATGTCTTGGCAGTGTCAGCCTTATCTACAATATAAGCTTTGATTTTACTGTCATATGTACCAAGACCTGCGTAACTTAAAAACTTTTGTGTTTCGTTTGCCATTCTAATTTCCTCCTTGAATTTAATGAAAGTGTATAAGTTATGTATATAATAAAACGCATTGTTAGCCGGCATAATGCGATTTATCCTAAATTATTTAAATAGATTTTCTATCTCTTCATCAGAGATTGTTTGTTTTTCAGTATTTGTTATATTTTCAACGGTTTCATCAAGTTCATTCTTATCTATAAATTCTTCAATCTTCTTTGACGAATATGTTGTCTTATCAGAAATAACATCATCATTTATAAAATTGTCATGATGTTCAATAATCTGTCCTTGTAATTCGGTAATTTCTTCTTCCAAAGCAATCAACTGAGCAATACGTTGGTCAAGTGCCGCCATAGATTCTGACGGTATAAATTGAGCCCAGTTCTTTGTAGGAATAATTTTTACCCTACAAGATTGTGTTTTCAGAACAGGGTCTTGAACTACACCATCTTCGTCCATATAACTTGGTAAAACGATAGTTGTAATTCAATATCCCCATTTTCAGCAGTCATTTTTGAGCCAATAGGAAGCAAATATTCTAAATATTGTTCATCAGCATATTCTACCAATTCCTCAGATAAAGTTAAAAATTCTTGCTTATACAAATGAGAAATAGGGGAGATATATTCCAATGATACAGTCGTAAAATTTCTCATATCATTTCCGTCATATGTTTGTGGAATTAAAAATTGAATTTTACCGACCATATTGTCATACTGCATAATTGCTTCTTTGTGAGCTCCATATAATCTTCTATCGTTTAATAGAGTAATCGTGTACATTAAACCCTCCCTCAAAGACCAAACGCATTACAACAAAGCACTAAAAAAACTCCGTTTTCTACTGTAGATTCGAAATCGGAGTCCCAATACTTAACGTCTGTAATTATGCCTTTGTCACAAAGGCTATCAAGACAATTTCTGCCCCAATGGTCTGTTTTTCTATTCTTGTATTTTTCTTTTGTGCCGCCTGTAAGCTTATCAACCAAAACCAATAGTGTAGCCTTAGAAATCCAGACATTTAGTTTATTAACCATTCCGTCAATATCTTCAATGACTTTTGTTCCGTCCGAAGAACCACCATCCTTAGATGCTAAAGAGATGACATTTGGCTGAGCCCAATGAATACTTGAATTTGTTTTCTCGCTTGTCCAAGTACCGCCTGAAAGCAGGTCGAGAACTCTAACTGCCTTTGCATTTGTCAAGAAATCAGTAAGTACCCATTGAGATGCATCTGTAATAATACCCTTCATTACCAACTTATCCAAAGCAATCTTTTGAGGATTTTCTGCTTGAACAGTAATTCCTCCGGCAACAGCAAATTTAATTTCATCAAGTGGATAATATCGACCAGGACAATTACTGTCACCGATTTCTCTATGTCCAACTATCTTTGCATTTGGATAATAATTCTTTTTAAGATATTGACATAACTCGATAATAGATTTCTTTTGTGCTTGTGGCATTGTCTTTTCTTTTGTATGATAATCACCTTCAGCACAAATGCCAATAGAACAACTGTTCATACCTTGAACGTGAGCACCAACCACATCAAGCGGACGACCACGATAAATTGTGCCGTCTTTACGCACAAAGAAATGATAACCGATGCCTGTCCAACCATTTGAGACGTGCCAACTGTGTATATCTTGTGGAGTACATTTAACTGCTTCTGCGTGATGTAACGCTATAAAATCTGTGCGTGAACGCTTTGTAAAGCCACCGTGCCATTTATAAGCAACTTCAATTATATTCATAGCAATCTTCCTTTCTTTAATTTTTGCACAAAAAAAGAACATTCGCATAGGATGAATGTTCTCTTATTTATCACTGTTAGGCGTGTTGTATGTAAGTGCCATTTTGCTATCTGTAATGCCTGTTGTAGTTGGGTCGATAATAGCATTATAAACACTCGTTGCCATCAACAGCAATACATATGGATTAGAAAAAGCTGTCAATATTACATTGCCTACTGCTTGCCATGTGGTTAGATCTTGCGCCGTAATTCCCATATACCCAAGTACAGGAACAAAAATAGCAACTACAATTTGTACCCAAAACATCGGATTTTTAATTCTTACTTTCCAGTTAATGTTTGTCATAATAAATTCCTCCTCTTAGAATGTTAATAACACTTCTATTTCTCCATCTGAACCATCAATAGATGCAACACATTTTTTTGTCACTTTACAAAATGCTTTCTTTAAAGCTGGTATATCTTGCGATAACATATACCCAACCTCATCATTATAAGGTAATTTGCCACTTAATGTGACACCATCAGGATAATCTATGTCATCTTGTCTATCGTTATTCAGTATAAATACTTCGTCCACATCACTTTTTATTAGTTTTCCGAAATACCAATCTTTAGCTGCCAAAGTGGAATATGTTGTTATGTCAGGGTGTAGTGCATAAATAAGAGTTCCTACTTCGCTTTGATTCTTTGAAGCATTATCGACAACTTCATTTATAGAATTAATAATACAATTTTTGTCAACGGTTTTTAGCATATCCAATGTTTGATATGGTAATGCTATTTTTTCAGAATTAATACACCAATCACAATCATAATTACTAATTACATATTGACTTGCCGGTTCTTCAGAAGAATCATTATAAACAACGTTTACTGTATAATAACATAAACTAAACTTCCACACTCTTGTTTCAACAGCATCTATAGTGTCTTGAGAAATTATTGAATTAGATGTTGTAAATTCTAAATGTTGCGTATCAAAATTAAATTCGCAATTAATATATGTCTTGTTTCTTGTAATAGGAATAAAAGAAACACTTGTCGTATTGTAAGGAAGATACCCCTTTTTTACAGTATTATCAAAAGGAATAATACCTTTGTCAAAAGTAATCTTGACTTCTTCTGAAGTTGTAGGATTTGTTAATTTTGGGGCTGGCAATGTTAAATTCATAATATTACCGCCAACTGTCCACACAACTTGTTTACCATATACATCATCCCTAAGTCCTTCCGCCAAATCAATCATTTCAAGATTATCACCACTTGCATATTTATCAATAGCACTTCTCACATATTCTGTGGTTGCAACTTGTCGTGAATTATTTGATACAGACGGAGTAGGTGCTGTCGGTGTTCCTGTAAAATGTGGAGAATTAACACTAGCATAGTTTGAGTAATCAAAACTGCCGGCTAAATTGCCGATATATAACCAGTTGTGATTACCTTTATTGTCACCGACACAGAAATACACTGAGAATGTATTAGAATTCAAATAAAAATCGCCTACATTTGCAGAAATGTCATTATTGGCAACATCATTTACATTTGTTGTATGGGTTAATAGTGTACCATAGTGCCATATACCGGTTGTTGTTGTATTTTCTAATTGTTTTTTTATTGTGCCTATAGAATTGTTAATTGAAGTATCAGAGGCTACTAATTCATTGATTGCTTCTAAAAATGAATTTTTATTTTTTGTAGCCAATGATGTCAAAGTATTCAATCCATCAAAATACATTCTTCTTGCATACATTTCAGAAATTGTTGCTTTCATATATGTTACATCCATCTTTGCAAAATTTCCTGGTTCAGGCTGTTCTGTAACTTCCAAATCAAGCTTGCCTGTTTCGGTTGAATAAAGAAGATTTATATATTTTTCTCCTTCTTCACCTTTTTCCGCCGAAAATGTTGCAGAAATTGATTCTGATTGAATAGTTAAACCATCCATAAGAATTTTATTTTTTACAGTTTCACCATCTATTGTCACATACCCATTGCCATATGATGTATTAATACTTATAATTAAATCTGCTTTTTCAAGACTATGGGTTATTGTGTGTGTGCTTATCCCTGTACCATACAAGGTTGTTTTATCTGCTTTAGAAGAAAGTGTTTCATTAATAGATTGAACATCAGATTTTCGTTCGCTTGTTTCGGTCGAAATTAAGGTGTTCAGTGATGAATCATTATTTTGTCTTTCTTGTGTTTCATCTTGAACATTTTTAACAATTTGAGCAATTTTATCCGTTATCCCATTCAGTGCTTTTCTTACAGTTGTAGCTTGTGGAGGATAGGTACTATCTTTATCTAAAGTATCTACAACTTCATTTTCCATTACTGCATTGTTAATAGCATTAATCAGTTGTTGCTTAAAATCTGCATTATCATCATTTGTGTCAATATCTTTGATTACGTTAATAAGGTCTCTTAACTCTTCAAGTTCATTTGTTTCAAATGATTGAACCAAGTTCAATAAGTTTTGAATAGTCACACCTGCTTGAGTAAAAATATGTGCATCTTTTTTTAAATCTATATGTGCCATTTAATCACTCCTTTCTACCAAATATGATAATCTACACTGAATGAAGCAGAGTCATAAGATAGAGCATATGGGTTTCCAGAATTAGATACCTTAATGCAAATGGTATCTCCCATTAAATCAACCTGTTGAACTTTTTGGCTGCCATATGAATTAGTATGAATAAGTGGGTTAAACAAAGAATTGAGTTTATTCCCATCATACCAAAAGAAGATTTGAGATTTTGGGTCATTAGTTGTTTGGTCACTTAGTTTAATATTTATAACTCCACAATGTTCTTTCGATTTGTCAAATGGAATAGATATATTTCGTATTGTGTCATTTTTATCTCCACTAAAATCCCAGCTTGAATTTTTCAATGTACTATGTCTGCCCACCATAACTTTATCTACATATCCTTGAATATATTTTTGAACATAATCTTCAATTGCACTTTTAAATTCACCCATCAGCGTAACATTGCTTGTGTCTATATGTAAATCAGCCATTATTTATCACCGTCCTTTTCTGTTTGACATAAATATTCACTTCTTGAACCAAATGTTTGTCCAATATATTTCTTTAATCCTTGATTACTTATATACATCCTGACAAAATCATTTGGTTTGATTTTTATATTTGTATAGTTAGGTATATTTTCATATACTTCTTTTGTAGTTGTATCTTTCAATGTTGCGTGCAATCCATCGTCAGAAACACTTTGTACTTTTAAATCCTCAAATGTTTCAATATTCTGATTTTTTAAATATGTTGAAACTTCACTTTGAATAATTTGACGTATCATATTTACATATGCAATAACTGTTTCATCATTAAAATCTATTTTTTCTTCTTCATTTTTCATTTAAAAAATTACCTCGTTAATATTTGTCATTGTCAAAGATGTCGTTGCACCACTATCCATACTCATAGAAATAGAGTCAATGACATAGTTTTCGTTGTTAATACCCAAGCTTGGATAATTAACCATCACTGACTGGTTAACATCGAATATAGGATTATATGTACATGATAAATTCAATGTTTTCGTGCCACGACTAAAATTAATCAATTCATACATTGCCCGTGACATACACAATGAATCAGCATATAGCTTACTATCATTTATAACTTCTGGTATTTCGCCATTATATTGAATACAATAGTCTGATTTCAAATTCTTATTTTCGGCAATAGCACTGAATTGATAACCGTTGGCAATAGCACCTTTAACAACAACTTTATTTCTGACTTGTGATGTATTATAAACAACATTTGCCGACACAATATCTTTGTCATTTTCCTCAAAACGATATACAACAGGAAAGTTAGATGATATAAACTCATTAACATTAGAACTAACAACCATATTGCCAAATTCATTATAATATACATCAGACGAAATTGTTTCGCCCATACTTGTAAATATCTCACTGACTTTTGTACCGGCATCTTGCTTTATAGTGTAATATGTATTAATGTCCGTATATTCACTATTGAAGATAATTGGTTTTAGGTCAAATGGTTTGCCATTTCCTCTGTCGCTTGCCAATAAAGAAGTAAAAGCATTCTTCATTGGAACACCAACAGGAATGATTGTTTTTAAACTTGTCGTTCCATAAACACTACCATCAAACAAACCAAACTTATCACATAATGATAATGAGATTGTTTGATTTGAATTTTCTCTTGATAATGTAGGGTCTTTAAAAACAAATACTCCTTGTTGTTTCCAATATATTGTGTCACCAATAACAATACCAGAATCAAATCTAAATTTGCTTCCCGTCCATATTAATCCCTTAATCGGTTTAGGCTTCCACTTATTATCTATATTTGCAAGAGTAATATTCATTGTACGTCTTTGACCAGTCTGATATGTAATACTTAAACTTGCCGACATTAAATCATCGCTTGCGTCCATTGATATGTTTTCATCTTCGTCCAACAAATACAATCTAAAAACAGGTATAACTATATCAGCTTTGAACACTTTGAGTATTCTCTCAAACCCAAGTTTGCTGAACGAATTTAGATATACCTGTTTTGTTATATTTGCAATATTAATATTATGGATACTGTCAACTACATATCCGTTCTTGTATATGTTCATATTAAACCACCGTCCAAAAGGGGAGAAGCAAGGTATTCGTGATATTTATTATTCGAATCAACTTCAACTGTATCTTTCAATAATGCTCCTTCACTATCCGCTAAATATTCATAATACAATGGATTAATCGGCAATGTCATACCTAGCACATCAACCGTATCAATATCATTTAACTGATTAAATGTAAACGTAACAGAAACATCGTGATTGTCATTTGTATCATATTGAAATGTTGGATTAGCATCTGTATCTCCAATAGTAATCAAGCCTCTCAAGTCTATAAGCATTTTTAAACTGTTACTTGATACAAAATTCTCCCAATTTATAATGTCATCATAGGTGTCTACATATTCACTGTCATTACTACAATCTATCTTGCCAAGCAACCCTGTAATAGACATAGTTCTTTGTTTACGATTACCACCGGTGGCTTTGCCATATGCGTTTTGTGTTTGATAGAACGTCTTGTCAGTATTTAATGTATAACCGTCATTAGTAACATTAATATCTAATTGCCATATGTTATCTTCGTCTATGGTATAAGTATTTTCTTTATCCGTTGGAACAAGTCCTATAACAGATATAACACCTCTATGTAATTGAATCTTATCAGACACAAAAGGAGAGATGGTTTCAACATTAACTTCCGTATCGTTAACTGTCATCGTATTTTTACAAACAGCAAAAATGTTATACTTGTAATCACATAAGTCGCCAACCGTAAAATCTTCTATTACACGTTGAGCAGAATTTTCTGTTTGACAAACCTTGTGCAATCTATTTGATTCTCCAAGTGTTTATATACTTCAAAATGGTCTATGTTTTCATATGAGCCATCGAAATTACTACCCGACAAACTATCATTGAAGTTTGACAACATTCTCGTGTCAGTATTCCAATTATAATTACCGTATGTTTGCGTAGGTGGTGTTTGTATCATTTCTTGTGAGTGTGAGCCTTCATCAACGCCAAAAGCACAGTACGTTACACCGCCGAATAATTTTACTTTTGCCATTAATAAGTACCCCACTTTCTTTCTACAAATTCACTGTTTTTATCAGACATATTTTTAAAATATGCACGTTTTCCTTCCGTATCTACGATTACAAGCCATGTTTGTTCACTTATAGGAGTTTCAGTATGATAATACAAACTGTCTCCATAATTAATTTGTCCGTCCATATATAAGTAAGGAATAGAATAATCCGTTTCTTCTTTCATCAATGCTTCATTAATTGCTTGTTCCTTTTCTTCAGTGGTTTTATTATTCCAATTTTCATAAGGAGAGTATGGTTCTAATCTCACACCATTATTATCTTCAGTGCCAACATATATTCTAAAATAAATACCGTCCCAGTCTAACGTTGTCATTATTCCATTATCATCTGTCACTTCAAATATTCTGCCGGTATAATCAGTGTCAACTCTAAAGGTTGTATATACAGTATTCGCACCGAATGATAACTCTTTTTCGCCGTCAATTGAATCATAAGTGAGAGAATTACCTTTATCAACATGGCACGAATTATTAGGAATCTCCAAAGTAGTATCAATTTTATCAGTGCTTTCGTTATAAGCAATAAACTGATGTCCGTTCTTAATTTTTTCATTTTCGGTAATTGAATGTAATTCACTAAAATCTACAATCAATGAATTATGTTTTCTGTATGGCTCAATTTTTAAATTGGTAGGGTAGGAAACAGAATTATATTCCGTTGAAAGATAAATAACTTTTTCAGACGTAAAACCAACACTATCTGTTAAAGATAATGTCAATCTATACTCATTACCACTTATAAATCTATCATACTGCCAATTTATAATTGTAGAATATATGTTGTTTGAATAAGAAACGGTTGAATATTTTGTATCCGATTCACGTCTTTCTAAAAGAAAACTATAATGACTAACACTTATTCCTTCGGATTGTAAATACTCACCAGTGATATGCAAATTGCTATATGATAAGGATAGGGGAGCAAGTTGCGTGTTTTCAGATAAATCTATCTCTCTTGTTACATTTGTTCCGTTCACACTTTCAAAGTTCTCGTACAATGTAATCGTAGGAGGTGTATTTGTATCAAAGTAATATTGGTCTGTATCTATGTAATTACAATATATTGTATATGTATCATTGACAGAAACCTTAAGTTTACCACTTACAACCGCATAACCAAATTTAGGTTCACCATATGTATCTAAATCATCCGTTGAGTTGAACCATTTGACTGTCTTGTCGCCTCTCTCAGGGTCTTTTTTATATGCGTCATATTTTGGCAAAAAGTAATAATATTTTTTGATTTTTGCAAACGTATTCCCAACCTTAATATAGTAGTTCGCATTTTCATCATATCGTGTCCATAATTCTTTGTGTGGATTATCATCGGAAGTTTTTGTTAATGTACAATCCTTAAAATACATTTGCGTATGAGGATTTATCTTTAGAATTCGATTCCCATTCATTTCAGAACTATTCAAACCGTAATATGTTCCTTGATTAGATCCTGCGGACTCAGCCCCTGATAAAATTTCCATAACAGTACCTTTACCAATCCAAGAAGACGGCACATAATTAGACTTGGTATCGTCCTCATTAAACTTGGTATCGTCTTCATATATTCTCATCTTCCAAGTATACATTTCACCGGCGGCGAATGAAAACGTGGTTTCATCACTTGTTCTATTGCTGTCCGATTTGTATATCTTATATGTTGGAATGTTATTCTTAATAGGGTATGTAACCAACGAACTATAATTATTTTCTTGCAAATTTTGTATATCAAAATTATCAAAGTAATATTCATAATTGTTGTCATCTATCATTAATCGTGCTTTTGCAATCTTTCCACTTGATTGTAATTCGCATTGAAAATCAACTTCTTCATTTGGATTTACAACCTCTGCGTGTGGATATTGCAATGCTGGTTTTCTAAGCAAATGTTTCACCGTTACTGAAAACTTATAAAAAGTTATAAACCTTTATGTTTCATTCCTACTTCATCGTATATGCTTTTGACATGATTTCTCATAATCTACTCGCAAGTTCTTGTACACTCCATAGGCATAAATTCCTGACTAACGTATCAGTACATATCTGTAATAACTTGAAAGTGGTATGCTACAGATTGTTGTTTTAGGACATTTTCTCCATACTGTTTTAGATTCAAAGCCGCCTGATAATCTCTATCAATTACATTTCCACATTCACATTTGTAAATACGGTCAGACAACTTTAAATCTTTTTTAATACTTCCACAACAACTACATAATTTAGAACTTGGAAAAAATCTATCGGCTATAACAACTGGTATATTGTTCCACATAGCCTTGTATTCAATCTGTCTTCTAAATTCATAAAAACCTTGCTGTTGTACTGCTTTGGATAAATGTTTATTCTTCATCATTCCACTTACATTCAAATCTTCAATACAAATGAAACTTGGTTCTCGTTTCACTATCTCAGATGTTGTTTGGTGTAAATAGTTTTGACGAACATTTGTTAGTCTGTGATTTAGTTTTAAAAGTTCTTTTTCTCTTTTTATAATGTTACTTGTTTTACAGTAATTTGCTCCTTTCTTATTTTTCTCATATTTTCTTGATATGGAACGCTGTAACCTGCGTTTTTTCTTTTCTAATTTCTTTACCGTTTGCGTTTTGTTTATGTTCTTGTATGTATTGCCATCAGAACATATTGCTAAATGCTTTATTCCTAAATCAATTCCAATACCTTCATTTGATGGAAGAGTAGTATTATCATTAACTTCAATACCAATTGACACATACCAATATAATCCGTCATAAGTAAAACGTGGATTCATGTATTTACAGCCAGTTGGTATTCTTCCTTTTTCACAAAGTTTAATCCAGTTTAACTTTTGTTTATTCTGTTTTTTACTCATTGAAAAACTTTCAACTTTCACATGGGTATCGGTAAACTGAATTTTTATATTGTCTTGATAAAAAGATGGAGTAGAGTGTTTCTTACTCTTAAATTTAGGATATTTACATTGTCCTTTGAAGAATCTCTTATAAGTATTACAAGCATCTTTAATTGCTTGTTTTGTTACATTATTGCTTACTTCATTCAGCCATTGATATTCAGACTGTTTCTTTAATTGTGTAAATTCTTTTCGCAATTCACTATCTGATAAAAATTTGTTCCCTTGCTTATAATTATCCTGTTCTCTTGAAATAGCCCAATTATAAGCAAATCTAGCACAGCCTGCATATTGAAACAACTTAGTCGATTGTTTATTATTTGGATTCAATCTCACTTTTATTGACTTTATCATTTGATTCACCTTCTTCCTCAATTAATTCTTTTACTAATTTTCTAGCTTTATTTGCACGTTTACCTTGTAATTTACAACTAAAAACTGTAATTATTTGAACTAAATCTTCTACAAGTTCTTGTTGCTCTGATTTTTCTGTGTTATCAATAATTTCTATATCACAGTTATATAAACTTGCGATATATTCGACTAATTCAAATCCAAATCTTAACAATCTGTCTTTATAAAGAACCACAACTTTTTCTACTTTATTTTGAGATATGCGTTTAATCAGTTCTTTCAGTCCTTTTTTCTTATAATTGATTCCAGAACCTATATCAGAAAAATCAGTTCTTTCAGTCCTTTTTTCTTATAATTGATTCCAGAACCTATATCAGAAATAATTTCATAAGGTCTTCCTTGTGCATTTAGATACAATTTCATATTCTCTATTTGTCTTTCCAGATCATCTTTTTGTTTATTGCTTGAGACTCTACAATATCCAATGACAATTCTATCTAAATTAGGTTTTATGTTCATAACCTGATTTAACTGTTCATGAGAATAATATCTGTATCCATTACTAGAAGTATGGTGAGGATGAAGTTTACCATTTGCGTCCCAATTTCTAAGTGTTTGTGCTGATACTCCTAAAATTTTTGAAAATTTATTGATAGAATAGTATTTACTCATAATTAAAATCTCCCTATAATGTTTATACCTAATTCTATCATTAAAAGTTATAAAAGTAAGCATATATTTATAACTTT
>QTVU01000020.1 GCA_003460745.1 Firmicutes bacterium AM55-24TS | reverse complement strand
ATATCTCCACGTTTTACGGTCGGCATATCTAAGCCACAAAATCCGTTTATATCTTTCATCTGCGATTTTATCAAGCTTTTCCCATACTTCTGCTTTAAAATCGACAAGTGCGTCAATGTCCTCATCAATTTCACGGTCGAGGTCAACTATCTTTGACATTATATTCTCAAGAGGATTTTTCTCCCGTGTACGCTGAACAGCCTCGTCAGCATAGTTCGGAGTTGTGTTCATCGCCACATCACGAAGTGTCGCAAGACGCTGCTGTTTCCTGTTAATCGCGTTATCCATTGCGATAAGCTGATTTAAGTATTCCTTTGCCGTCATCAATCCCTTACCTCCTCTATCCTCGCTTTTATAGCCTCCATCAAAGAAGCCTGTCCTATATCTTTATTCTTTAAGGCTGTCATCACCTTTTCATCAACCGTGCCTTTGGTAATGATGTGATGAATCACCACTGTGTTTTTCTGTCCCTGTCTGTAAAGCCTTGCGTTTGCCTGTTGGTACAGTTCCAAACTCCAAGTCAGTCCAAACCATATAATCGTGCTGCCTCCGCTTTGCAGATTAAGACCGTGACCGCAGCTTGCCGGATGCGCTATGGCAAGCTGTATCTTTCCTGCATTCCATTCCGATATATCCTTATCGTCCTTTATCTCACGGACATCGAACCGCTCTGAAATCCTATCCCTGTCGTGCTTGTAGCTGTAATACACAAGCACAGACTTTCCGTTTGCCGCTTCGATTAAGCCCTCTAAAGCGTCAAGCTTACGGCTATGTATCTTCTTGACCTTTCCGTTCTCATCATAGACCGCACCGTTGGCAAGCTGAAGGAGCTTGTTGCTAAGACTCGCCGCATTTACCGCGTCAATATCGCCATCGGCAAACGGCAATAGCATCTCCTTTTCAAGCCGTTTATACATTGCCGTTTCCTTATCGCTCATACCGACTTCAACAATATTATCAACCCTCTCCGGCATTTCAAGATAGTCCGCTGCTTTCATCGAAACACAGATGTCGGATATTTTCCCGTATATCCTCTCCTCTGCATCAGGCAATGGCTTATATGAATACACGATTGCGCCGTTACGCTTATCCGGCTTAAAATACTCATCACGATACCGAGTTATATATCTTCCAAGCCTCTCTCCCATATCAATCAGGTTTATCTCCGCCCATAAATCCATTAACCCGTTAGGCGCAGGTGTTCCCGTTAACCCGACAATCCTGTCAAACTTCGGTCGTACCTTCCTTAATGCTCTGAACCTCTTACTCCGATGCGACTTAAAACTCGAAAGCTCATCAACGACTACCATATCAAAATCAAACGGATAATTCTTTACAAGCCATTCCACATTCTCGCGGTTGATGATATATATGTCCGCATCTGATTGCAGGGCTTTTTCTCTTTCAGACACACTGCCGACAGCGATTGAGCATCTGAGATATTTTAGCTGTTCCCATTTATCGCATTCCTGCTTCCATACTGTGAGAGCTACTCTCATAGGCGCGATTATAAGCACCTTTGAAATCTCAAAGTAGTCATATATCAAATCACTGACAGCGGTAAGCGTGGTTATTGTTTTCCCAAGACCGCATTCGAGCATCAATGCTGAAATCGGTTTATTTATTATAAAGTCAACACCGTAGTTCTGAAACTCATGCAAATCATCTCTGTTCAATTTCATCAAGCACCCCTCCGATTTGCTCTATGCCGTCAATGCAATACACCGAAAACCCTAATGCTTCTAATTGCCTTTTTCGCTTTATCTGCAAGGCTCGCATTTTCTTACCTGGGGCCTTAAGTTCCGCAAATGCTGCCTTACCCATTGGCAACAGTAACAATCTATCTGGAACGCCATTCATATTCGGCGATACAAACTTCAAAGCCATGCCACCTCGCATTTTTACTGCGTTTACAAGCTTTCGCTCTATATCCTTTTCGCGCATTTTTCCTCCATATTTTCCGATGTTGTTGCCATTTGCTCAAAAATCCCTCGTGCGCGTATATACATGTGTGTGTAATATTTTTATATATAATATATAATCTATATAGAATTTTTCAGAAACAAAGCAACAAACATAGTCAGTAACCTTGATTTTATGCCGTTTTCCGAAGTTGCTTACGCACTATTTTTATGGCAATCCAAAGCAACCTCGGAAACACAATCGCATACATTTCTACCCTATATCCGTTCATAGCCCGCGACAATTCCGTACATACCGAACCTCGACTTTTTGCCGGATTTCTGCCAGCCTTCCATCTTAGCCATAATAGCCGAGATAGCATTTGCGTCAAGGCGTTTCAAATCCGCCTTGTTCTTTCCGAAGCACTCACACCATATTTCCATATTGCAAACCTTCTGACGGCGCACCGTGCCTTTTGCGGACACCTCTCCAAACTCACTGCCGTTAAGGAAATTTCGCCGTTCATACAAGGACATCTCATTCCAATTATCCGGCAGCAACGTTTCAAGGTACTCCCGTACCATTCCCTCTCGTTCGTCGGTTTCCATAGCCTCGCGCTGAAGGTTCTTCGCATACCGCTCGGTTTCCGCGTCAAGAATAAGCGGTTCGTTGTTCCTGTAATACACAAGCGCCTCCGCCCAAATCTGGTCTATTTCATTCTGCGTAAGCTGCCATGGCTTTTTCTCCGAGTTCCCCGATACCTTAACAGGAAAAAAACGTCGGTTGCCCGTGGTATCTCTGAGATATCCGTGTTCCGCATTCGTTGTGCCTATGAAAATACACTGTCTTAAATGCGGAGTCGCTCTGCGACCGAAGGACGCACGGAACACATCGTTCTGCCGAGAGATAAAACCTCTTAAGGTTTCGATTTCGGTCTTTTTCAGTCCGGCAAGCTCGCCTATCTCTAAAATCCAAAACCCTTGTAGTTTCTCCGCCGCTGTCTTATCCTTCGTATCGGATAATAAAAGCGAATCGTTAAACCACTCACCGCAAAGCTTTGATATAATCGTGCTTTTACCAATCCCCTGCGGTCCCGACAATACAAGCATCGTATCAAACTTAATGCCCGGTATCATAACACGGGCTATCGCACCGCATAAGGTTTTACGGATTACGGCGCGTGTGTACGGATTATCCTCCGCGCGAGGTAATCGGTTAAAAGCGTATCCACGCGCTCCGTCCTATCCCATTCCGGCAAGCCGTCAAGATACTGACGGATAGGATGGAACGAGCGGTCATCGACTACTTTTGCCAATGCCACGTCATAGTTCACCCTTGTGAATTTACCGTAGTGGTAGGTTAAGTATGTGAGTAATTGTGCGTCATCCGCATCGCGCCAATATTTAGACGGATGCTGCCACGGCACACTGCCTTTTATCTCTATACAATCCGACAGTTCGTTGAAAACGATACCTTTAAGCTTCGGATCGTTCTGCAATATAATCGTGAGGTTTTGTATAGTGTTCTCTATATCTCCTCGCTTGTTCATAGACAGCCTGTGCTGCCACATTACATCGTCATCGTCCGAGATAGCCGAAAACTCCTCCTGCGCCGCCGTTTCCTTATCAGTAAGCGTCTGTGCTTTGACATTGTCATCATTCATCGCAAAGTCCATCATTGCTTTGAAGGATGGTGATTTCTCACTGTCAGTTTCGTCCTTATCAAGATACGAAAACTTATGTATCCGCACAAGGTCAAACGCATTGCACAGCTTACCGCAAGCCGGATCGGTCGCGTGATGGCTGTATGCGAATTTATCGTTATAGACTATAACCCCTGCGATTGAGTCTGCCGGGATATAGTCATAACGTCCGCTTAAGCTGCTCGGCGTATATACATCCGACAAAAATGTGCTTATTGCCTGCTGTATCGGATACGCGCGGCAGAACGCGCCGACTATGCCGTCCTTTATCAGCGGGTCGGCTTGCTTTTTCAATGCATGGGATACTATCTTTTTCTGTCTTGACGATACGGGATATTCCGATGTATCGTGCCAATCCTTATACCTTGCAAGCACATCATCAGCATCTACAGGATTTCCGTCACGATGCTTGAATACGAATTCACCGTCAGCAGATGTTGACGCCCAATACATAAGACGGTGTGGCTGATAGGTCGTATCGTCAAACTGCTCTATTCCGATGTCGGCGGCGATGCGTCTTGCAATAGCCGTGTACTCGTCCGCCGTAACAGGGCGGGACAGAGGTATTATAAGCCTAAGTCTCGGTCTCTCCGGTGTATGCTTATGCGTTGAGTATATCAGGCATTGGAAGTCAAAAAACAGCTCTATCTGTTCCCAAAAATCCTCGTCTGCGTAGTCAGCGTCAAGCGTGAGCAGACAGCGGTTTACAACGGTATCCTTCTTACGGATACCGTTTCTAAGCTCGCCACCGACAAAGCCGCCCACATCTTTGATATTGTCCTGCTGTCCTTTCGGGAGCTTTCGATATTCCTGCACGGTTTCCGCCGTTCGGATTGTCTGCGAACATCTCTCCGTAAACTCGTCCCACGACATTTCTTTTATCTTCCACGCCCTTGACGTTCTGCTGTTTCCAACTGATATTTTCATAGCGTATTCACCTCCACACATTCCGATGTAAAATACCTGACAGGGATTTTACGCTTCTCGGCGATTTTGATTTCATTCGCCATACCCTTGGAAATCCTGTCGCCGAACACCCACATTTCCTTGCAGCGTTTAAGCATCTGCAAACCGAGGATTAAACCTATCCGCCGCTCAAGCTCCGCGTTGTCGTCAAAGAATAAGGGGAAGTATATATGCGGACACATCGGCACCGCGTTTTGCTTTATGGCAAAGTGGCAGTATTCCTTCGCTCTTTTGATGTTGCCCTCTATATCCCCACGGAGCGGTGATGCTATGTAAACCCAAGGCATATACGTTTCGCCGTTATTCTGTGCAATTTCTTTCTTTATCGCCGCATAAGCGGACGCGAAGGTCGGGTCGGGATAATGTTCATTATTTCTGTACATCGACCATCCTCCTGAGATACATTTCTATCAAATCCTTTCTGCCTATTCTGAGCAGCCTGACCTCTGACAGTGTACATTCTGTCTCAGTTATAGTTTTCTCCTTGTAAAACGGACACTTTCGTCCGTTAAAATCATTACTCATCAGACAAACACAGTAGCCGTCATTATTTGCAAAGCAGTCTGTGTTGTCCGTACACGGTATTCGTGTAAGCATATTAATTTCCTCCCATTTCTTCGTACTCGCACAATTTCTCGACTGCTGTTTTCATCGGTTCAAAGCAATTCACCTCATGTATCAGAGTTTCCTCTGCATATTCGGGAAATACCTCATGGTTTAAAACCGCATCTCCATACTTCGTCCGCCTTGTCAGTCTTACCGCTGTTTTCTTATTACTCTCTACCGTGCCGATTATCTCTAAAACGCAGTATGCCGCCATAATAAAGAGCGGCAGAATAAAATATTCTCCACCGATTACGGCATTGCTGCGTATATGTATTGTATATATAACCGCTGCAAGCTCGGACAGTGCGCCGATTATGACAGCGGTTAAAATTACTTTCTTTTTCATAAACCTTAATCCTTCCTGTAATATTCACACTCATAGCCGTCAGCGCTCAAGGGAATACCGTCCGCCCAATCAGGATTTATGCTCATCAGCATACACATCTCATCAACCGAGCCTTGACCGTCCGGCGCTTCGGCTATTATTTCATCGTGGACATGGAAAACAATATTGTATCCGGCATTTGCGACATTCATCATTGCCGAAGCAAGCAAGTCCCTCGCAATCGCCTGTACGATATTCTCTACCAGCTTACCGCCGAAGGTTTCAAGCCGTTCCCATTTCTTTGACGCGCCGACGCCCATATATGTGATACTGTCGCCGCCAAATCGGTTTGTACCGATACGAGGCTTTATGTATGACAGTCTGCGTCCGCTCGGCAGGCGTATAAATAATATCCCTCGCTCGTACATAAATACAAGTTTGCCGAGTGAAACGATTGTTTTTTCCTTAATTGCCTTCATCGCTGTATTTCCGACCTCTGTCCACAGCTTAACGATATGCGGATTGGCATTTCGCCAATCGTTGATTAAGCCTTGCAGTTCGTCCTCCGGCACTCCCATCTCAACTGCACCCATATTCTTCAATGCGCCGACTGAGCCGCCGTAACCGCAGGCGAGTTCGGATATCTTGCCCTTTTGCCGTAGATGTCCGTTTACTCCATGTTTTTCGACCGGAACACGGAACATCTGACTTGCAGAAGCGCAGTAAATATCGCCGCCGTTCCTGAATGTGTCAAGCCTCCACTGCTCACCTGCAAGCCACGATAATACACGCGCCTCAATGGCTGAAAAGTCCGCAACTATAAATCTGTGATTTGGTTTTGGAATAAGGACGGTGCGGATAAGCTCTGACAGGGCATTCGGAACATTACCGAATGTCATATTAAGCATTTCAAAATCACCGTCTTTTACAATATCCCTTGCAAGCGTCAAATCCGGCAGATGGTTTTGAGGCAGGCTTTGCGGCTGCAGTATGTTCCCTGACCACCGTCCGGTTCTTGAAGCGCCGCAGAAACGCATCATTCCGCGCACACGGTTATCTCTGCATACCGAACGCATAACAGCCTCATATTTTTTTACCGATGTTTTCGACATTAACAGCCGCAAATGCAGCATTTCCTGTATATCGCCGTCCGTTTCATCCGCAAGCGCCGCCACAGCCTTTTTTGAAAGGCTTTCAATCTCCACACCGTTCTCTGTAAGCCACGCCTTAAGCTGTGCTACGGAGTTCGGATTTTCAAGACCTGTCAATGTATATGCCTGTTCCGTAGCGACTGCTGTCTGTATGGAATTAAGCTTTACTGCCTGCCGCGCCAATTCCAAATCCACCAACACCCCACGGTCGTTTATTCTCTGGTCGAGTACATATAACCGATGCTCTGACTCACTGATGGGATACATCTCAAGCTTTTTTGCAATCTGTCTCTCAACATCAACATCTCTTTTGCAGTATTCCTTAAACAGCGCCCACTTCTCAGGAGCGTCCCCTGGCATATTCCTTGTTCTGCCTCCGTTTGATTTGGTCGGCTTACAGGAAACGCAGAAGTATTTGATTAACTCCTTACCCTCTGTCATCTTCTGCCGTTCCAAGCCAAGAGCCGCACCGACATCTGCAAGCGATGACGGCAGCGACAGTTCCGCAGCCTGTACCGCTGTGCAATACCAAGACGAAGGGTCAAGCAGGATGCCGAGATGCTTCGACAGACACACCCGCTCAAACTGAGCATTGAATGCTGTCTTTATAACTGTGTCGGATTTGATTGCTTCGGCTATTTCCTCCGGCAGTTCTTCACCGTTTACAAGATCAATAATATTTATTTCCCCGTCATCTATGGAATAGGCAAACAGGAGTATCTCAAAAGCAGGAGAGTCGGCATATTTATACACTCCGCACTTGATAAGGTCTATGTCAGAAAATGTTTCAATGTCTATGCTTAATTTTTTCATAAATCTCACCATTTACCAATAAATTTTAGGTTGACTTTATCCTAAAATTAGAGTATAATATTTATAGAATATAAATGGAGGTATGCTATATGAATGTTAATACAAACACAATGGTTTCTATTTCGGAAGCCAACCAGAATTTTTCTAAAGTTGCAAGACTTGTCGACCAGTACGGCTCTGCTGTAATTCTTAAAAACAACTCGCCGCGTTACTTGATTTTAGAATTTAATCAAGCCGATGAGCAATTAGCTGCGCCAACTGATGATGTATTAGCCGTATCCAAGAAAATAATCGCTCGTAATAAGACGGTATATAAGGAGCTTGCAAAATGAAAATTCTTACTAAAGAACAGATTTTACTGCTCCACTCACAGCTTATAGAGAATTTCGGCGGTTCATCCGATATACGTGATGAAGCGCTTCTTGACTCGGCTATCAACACACCATTCCAAACATACGATGGAGAAGAACTATATCCTACTTTACTGGATAAAGCCTCACGACTATGCTTTGGCCTTGTAAAAAATCATCCGTTTGTCGATGGCAATAAACGTATCGGAACTCACGCAATGCTTGTATTTCTTGCGATAAACGGCATTGATTTGGAATACAGTGACATCGAGCTGATTGAACTTATTTTATCGGTTGCGTCAGGAACTCAGTCCGACTCTGATATTCTTCGATGGCTTCAGCAGCATATTATTTAAGAACATCTTGCAAGGTGTTCTTTTTTTGCATATACATCCGTTTACTCTTAACTCAGGAAATCGTCATCCTCATCCTCATACGCTTCAAAATCGTCCTCTGCTCTTGTGCGTCCGCCGAGCGGCTCACCGTCGCGTATCTTTTGTACTGAGTTTACCGATGCTGCAATTCCACGATTTCCGTTCACATTATACGCATAAACAGAAATTGAAGCTCGTCCATAACATCCTGAATAAAACTCGTTTCTGTCTAAAATCGGTTTTACCTTTCTATCGACAATCTGAGGCTGTTCTTTTGAATTGCAGTTTATGAAGTAGCTGTCGGCATACGCCTCATCATCCGGTCTCTCAATATCTCCGTCACGGAGCGGAAGCTTTAAGTTCGCCGGAATCTTACCTCCAAATTTTGCAATTCCATCTTTTTTTGCCGTTTCAATTGCTTCCTTTATAGCCTTTATTGTTTCTGTATCCTTTTTAGGAATAATCAGTGAAACGCTGTACTTAGGTTCACTTCCGTTTATCGCTTGCGGTTCCCATAAATGCGTATATGAAAACCTTACTTCGTTTGTTACTACTTTCGCCATATTTAACTCTCCTTTTCTTTTTCACTGAAACTATCATCAAAGAATGCAAACTCTCCGAACAGTTTTTTTCGTGCTGTATTCGCAACCATAACTGCATCCGGCAAGTTTTTATAATATCCAAAATGAATAGCTTTTCCATCTTTCCGGACTATCACTCTATACTTGCCATCCTGTATATATACGTTTTTGTGTCCGCTGCTGCGATTGTTTTTAAAGGCCGCTGAATTTGCTGCATTTTCCTTATTTACGGCGTAACGCAAATTTCCTCTCCAGCAATCATACTTTTTACGGTTTACATGGTCAATTTGTATTCCCTCTGAAGCAGGCATTATATATCTGTGTAATTTAATATTTCTGCCGTTAATTTTAGTTAACACATAACCTTTAGTATCAATATGCCAATTATGTGATGTGACAAAATCCCAATCTTCAGAGCTAAACAGAAAAAGTTCACCTTTTACGGTTTTCCCTCACAATATGTACCATGATTTATATAATCATTTTTAATGCAATGTCCGCAGCTTTCCGTATGATGTGTTGTCAAATGATTTATGGGAACATTTGTAACATTTCCGCAGTCGCATTGACACTTCCATATTGACATTCCATTTTCTGTCTGATACACTCGTTCCTTTGCTGTCAAATATCCAAAACGCTGATTGGTTATATCTTTCAAATGTCCGCATCTCTTACAGGCTTTAACACTGCCGTTTCTTAAGGCAGTCCCATTGACAACACTTCGGTTACCGCAATCACATAAACAATTCCATTGCAAATGTCCATCTTTATCCCTGCCATTAAATCCTGTCACAGCTAAAGTTCCAAAGCGCATACCCGTCAAGTCATACTTCTTATTCATTGTTAAAATTGAGGGATTTCATCAAAATCCCCTAATGTATGTACTTCCTCACGCTTGTCCGTTTCCGGAACAAGCGTCAATTTGCCTTTCGGTTTGATGATGTATTCACCAAACAGCTCTCTGAACTGCTTTTTACCCATCAGTTTTTCCATCTCCGTTATGCCGATAAGCGTATTTTTATATATCTGCGAAAGCGTATAACCGTTATCTCGGCATACTTCCGCAATCTTGCCTTCATCCGCATACTGACGCTTTGAACATCCTTCAACAACCTTAAATCCGCGCCAATGCTTACCTTCGTTTATCGTCTTCGCCTGCGCGTATGCAAACACATCCTCCGCCCATTTGGAGAGGTCGGCGGCAATCGTCAGAACACCCGCTATTTCCTCATCGGTCAGTTCTGCAGGTTCCTTGAATTCGTGTTTCGCAGTTTCAAGCATAAACTCTGCCCTCTTTCGGCAGGTGGCTCTAAGCTTACAGAACCGACAATGACTTCCGGCTTTGAACTCACCCTCGCCTTTCGCTGCAAGCTGCGCGATTGGTTTGAGTGTGTTTTCCGCCCATGATAACAGCTCGTCAACAGACATCTCCCACTCGGAAATACTGTCAAGTCTCGGCTGAACAATCGCCATCTTAACCATTTTTATATCATACAGATAATCATAAAGATTTAACGCACCCAAAGCATACAGCATCATCTGCGGATTATGCTCTGCCGATACAGCCACACCTTTGCCGTACTTGAAATCAATTACCTGTATAACATCATCAGCTACAATGACAAGGTCGCCTGTGCCAAAGCCGTCCTTGACATAGTTTGAAAAGTCAAGTCTCTGCTCCACAAGAACGACAGCGTCAGGACACGACTTTCTGATTGTTTCAATTTTGTCCGTAACATAATACGCATAGCTGTCTGTGTATCGGTCAATCTCCTCTGCGTTAAAGTTTCCGGTAGAAGGCATTGGAATATCCCGTTCACCTAAATACCACCTGACCTTATACTCAGCGACCTCGTGAGCGACAGAGCCTTCCTCTGCATACACAGTTGTTTCATCGGGCAGTTCCTTCTCAAGCATAGCCGAAGGCGGACACGCAAGCCAGCGATGCGCCGATGACGCGGATAAAACCGCGTGTTTACGTTCAGTAGATTTTGCGCTTTGCGCAAAACTCGCACCTTCGGTGCGCCCGCCCTTCTTGGCGGTACATAATGGCGGCATTTACTCCACCTCCATCTGCTGCAAATCAGCATAGAATGCGTCAAGGTCAGACACAGCTACGGCTGTAATATTCTTTACACCGTATTTTTCAATAAGCTGCTTGATTTCCTCGCGCTTTCCCTCACGGGACAGCTTAACCGCAAGCTCACGAAGCTGTTCGTGCGTCACAGAGGGCTTGTCTGCCCCTTTCTGCGCCGATACTTTCTCTTTTGGTATACTATCCCCATCGGCCATCGCATTCGCCATAATTTCCAAGCTGTCGGCAAGTGAGCGCATACCGTTTACAACGTCAAGTAAAAGTTTAATCCTGCTCATCCTATACCAGCCCCCTCATTTACCTCATGTATGGAAAGCTCCTCCACACTGTCACCGGGGACAAGAATTGTCATTTTACACGGCATACCGAATAAGAGACGAAGGAACTTCTCTCTTACCGAAACGCTGCGGAAGTTGACAATACTGTCTGCTCTCGGTTTCTTTGAAACACTGATTTTTAAAGTATGTTTCATATTTTATCGTCCTTTCCGAAAGGCTGATTTTTAATGCCCTTCACTATACGGACAGATAAAAGGTCAAATGTGAGGATTTTTATATAAACTTTTTTAATTTTTTATATATTGTCCTAAGACGATGAGAAATAGCCGAATGATCTACACCTTCCTTCTTTGCGTATTCATTGACTGTTACTCCCTCAAAGTATATGGCTCTGATAAGAGCCTGCTGTTTGCTTGAAAGATGTGTGAGAGCCTCGTTTAATCTCTCCGCATCACCCAATCCTTCAAAAAGCGCTGATATTCCCTTGTCCTCTACTGCATAATAAGCACCCTCATATGTACGCGCCTCAAGCGAATAATGTCTGCGTTTTTCCTTTTTGTCATTATTCCGCTCCAGCCTGTCAAGCTCTGCAAGAACACTCGCCCACTCATCGGAAACTTCAAGTTCCACATCTCCGTCTACAAACTCATATTTGATTTTCATAAAAAGTGCCGCCTTTCTGCAAGAAAAACGGCACTCTAACAAGCCGAAAAAACTCGCATTTTTTTAATGCAAGCCATTCGGCTGTTCTATGTTTTTTGACAAAATCCCCCTTTCCATCCAAAGGGCAAAAAAACGCCCGGTAAACAGCGTTAAAAACTACTGTTTACCGAGCATTTCCCCATTAAATTTATTTTGCTTTTATGTTAAAGCTATTTTACAAGCTCCAAAAGCCACGGTGTAACCGGCTTTGCTATTGCGCGGGCGTTTAAGTATGCCATTTCAAGCGTCAGACAGGTATTGCCTAAATAATACCCATCCATCACCGTCAGCGTCATCGCAAGGTCGGGCTTGTCCATTTTTGTAAGATATATCGGAAGAAGGTATTGCACCCGTCCCATATACCCCTGTGCCGAAACAAGTCCCGGCTCCACCACAACTTTTCGTCTTGCAAGCTCTACCGCTGTTTCCAGCAGCAGAGGTAGTTTTTAGCCTTGCGTATCTTGGCGGGAAGTCTGTCCAAGTTCTCTTCATCGCCCAAAATATGCTCAACATTTACTCTTATTGGCCATTCGGGATTGAAGTTCAGACCTTGCTGCGCCATCGGATATATCGGCCGTTCCGGTAAAGGCTCTATGTACTTGAGCCACGGCGACAATTCATCGCAGAAACCTCTGAAATACCATTCAAGCATAGAGTCCATCTTTTTGTTTCTGCCGAAAAAACCGTATATTCCTTTATATCTTGGCGTATAAAGTCCTGTATGAAAGCAAGCACATTCATTTTCTACATGAAAATACTTTGATGCTTTCTCCTCTACCGATTCCGAATTAAATTCAATAGCCTGTTTGCGAAAGATAGTATGTATATATCGTTCTAATATCGGTGTTTCAAAATTCTTTGTTTCAACCGCAGGTTTCTTAAACTGCCATGCCTCCGGCAAAGCCATACATTTTAAATCATAAAGATGCCTGTACCATTCCGGTACATACGCAAAATCGAATAAATCAGTTTGTAACGTCATCATTGCATCACCCTGCACTTTGGTAGTGCCTCAAGATACCCTGCCTGTATCGCTGCTTTCAAATCCTCATCAATATATCGTCTCATATTTCCATCACCATCAACTTCCTCTACTGTGGACAACGCATTTATATAACTATCGTAATACGCTAAAACTTTCATTTGCGCATCATGGTCTCCGTGAACTGCGCGATACGCTGTTTCATAATCAAGTTTTTTCTCGTCCATTATGTATGTTTCCTTTCATAATAATCTCGTATAAAGTTAAAAGCTTTTCTTTTCCATTGGCTGATTGTCGTTTCAGAGACACTAAACAATTCTGCCACTTCTTTTCTTGATAACCCATACCAAAATTCAAGTATCAGCACTTCTTTCTGACACTCCTTAAGCTTAGTCATAGCTTGATATAGCCACTCGGTTGTAACAACACAACTATGTCCGTGTTCATCTGAGACAACAAATTCTGATGGATACATATCCTCTTTTCCGTATGTCTCCATCACATATTGCATCACCTCCGCACCGCCGGTTTCATTATTTTTTTGTTTCTTTATTACAGCAGTCTTTTTTCTACTCATATTACGCATTACTGTCTTGCTGTAGCTATCAAAAATCGCCATATCTACATTATTATCGGATAAGGAAGTTGACACAAAGGCACCCCCTTCTCCGTATACAGTTTTGTGAATGAGTCTTTTACCTCCTCTGGAAGACTAAGACTCCGAATGCGCGGATATGTTAAGCAAATTACTACTTTTTATTGTTTTTGGGTACAAAAAATAAAGCGCATTACAAAACGGTTTTTAACCACTTCATAATGCGCACTATTACCATCATTTTATTGTTTTATGAATTCATATTAAACATAATTTTTCCCTACTTACATCATCACAAATCACTATTTCCTTTGCATCAACGAAATCTATACTTTTATCATATTATTTACTCTTTCGCACTCAATGCTGCGCCGATAATCCCTGCATCATAAAACTGCCATGTTCATAACACATACCTTTTTATCTTGCTTTCCACTCATAGATGCTATATATAATACTTAGTCCTTGATTACTTATTCTTGGAGCAGGTTATCACGATATAATCCACCTTCGTTTGGTACCCACCTTTAAAGTGTATGAATACATCCTCTTCTTCACTTGATTCCGCAAATGCTTCGTTCAGATTTGCAGTATGCGGATTTGCGTATTTATTTGTATCCGTCCATTCTAAAGTAATTGCACCGTATGCCGCTGCTGTAGCAGTGTTTGTTTCCGGATATACCGGTGGATTGGTGGTATCACCGTTCCAGTCGTAATCAGTCGTATAAAGTACATAATCGGCCGATGTGTTCTTGCTTCCCATTGCGCCGTAAACTACAACACTTTCAATATCTGCGAGCTTTCTTTTGCCAAGATAGAACGTCATCTCTTCCTTAGCGTTTTTATCGTTATTTACTCCGTATCCGTTTGTTTTGAAGTTGAAGTCCGCGTTGGTATAATTACCGTCAGCATTTACAGCTGTTGAACCGTTGGTCCATACGCACATCTTTGTTCCGTCTTTTGCGTTGGAAGTCTTTGTTCCGTTAGCCTGTGAACTGAACGCGTTGCCTAACTTCAGCTTTGTTATAGTGTATTTCGCTTCTTCCGCTTCTTTGTCAGCCTTCTGCTGCTCCGCAGCCTGTACTGTCAGCTCCGCAAATCGATTTACTATCTCCAGCGCGTCGGCATAAACAGTCCCGTCCGCCATTCCGTCAAGAACAGTCTGCTGATATGATGAGAAATCATCAAATCCTATATACACGGATATATCGCTTACATTGGTGCCAATAAGCTCAAGATTTTCTTTTGAAAGTGCCGTTTTCATAAGTGAAGTTGCAAGTCCGCTTTCAGCAGCATTAGCTATTTGGTTAAATGCTTGTTCCTCTTTACTTATTCCTACCGCTCTGTACGGCATTGCAAGCTCATTTAAATCAGTTTCCTGGGCTGTATAAGGAATTATTGTATATTCATAGGTATATGAACGGTTATTCTTTATATTGTATTCGTCAAGTGTCCAAGCCGCATTTGTGCTTCCGTTTCCAAGACCTCTGTTCTTATAATCTACAGACAAAACGGTTTCTTTTCTCGGTGACAGCTCATAGACGTGTCCCTTATCATTTAAATCAGAGTCCGTAAAGTGCAATGCGCTTGCCTCCACCTCATTTTTGCCTGCGATAAGCAACGCGGAGGACACATTCGGATTTGTAACCGTTATCCAGCGTACACCCGTAAGATTTCCTGTGTCTTGAGGCTTAACATACGGATAGAACATATTTGATACAGTGTCGCTGTACACTCCCACATTTGCAAAACCGTTTCTGTCAATGTAATTTTCAACAGGACCGTTTCCATACCATGAAACATTTTCAAAGCCCTCAGGTAAGATTAAATCCGTACCTATCTTCTGATAATACTGTGTCATAGAGGTTTTTGAAGCGTCTATTGAGGATTCCACGGTTATGACGCCGTTTCCGTTTACAGTATAATTTACCGTCTGCTTTGCGCCGTTTTTGAGGATTGCCTGAACATTTATTACAATCCTTCCGTCTGACAGTTCAGAAACAGTCGTTTCCTCTACCGTTACAGTATCCATTGCAGTCTGCCAACCCGTTTCAAAAATATTGCCTTTCTTCGCATCTGAACTGCTTGTTTTATCATTATCCAACCTTGCACGCCAATAGTTTCCGACAGGACCGTTCTTTATCAGCACATCATTATTATATGTATAATTCTCTATCTGACCTGTTGTTTTATTCACTGTAAACTCGAAATTTTCGCCTGTAACTGAAATTTCATTCGCGTTGTCCGATGTTGTAATACCTCCGCTGATAACGGGCGCGGTGTTATTTCTGCTTTCTGCCACCTTAAACTGCTCGTGCGCAATTTCGTGTCCGGCATTTCTGAAATCTGTATCTTCTTTAAGCGTTACGGTGATATTCAGAAAATACTCCGAGCCTGCCGTTAGATTATCCAACGTATACGGAATATTAACAGTCTTTGTTTCATTTGGTTCTATGCTTTCATTGATTACTCCCGAATCAATAACCGTTCCGTTCTCGGTAAGCTCCCACTTACAGTCGTATTCGTTAAGGTTTGTAAAGTTGCTTTCATTATATATTGAAACGCTGTGCTTATCATTTTCATTTATTGTAAAATGGAAATTCTGATATACATATTTCACTTCGTAAAGCTCAGGCTGAACATCTCTGTCAGGCGAAACAAGTCCGTTTATACAGAAGTTGCTGTCCTTTTGTTTGCCGCCCCAGTCATCGCCGTAACCAAAATATTTACCGTCCATCTTATCAGCATACAAACTCTTATGTGCGTTTTCATCAGCATAATAGTTCCACGCGCCGCTTTTTGTATATTCCGTAATTCTCGACTGGTCAACCCAATCCCATATAAAGCCGCCCATCATATAATCCGAGCTTCTTACAGCGTCCCAATATTCTTCAAGATTTCCTACGGCGTTGCCCATAGCGTGGGCATACTCGCACATAATATAAGGAACCTGTTTAGTAGCTCTTGTTTTCACTGTTGACACGAGCGGATACATATTGCTTGCCATATCTGTTCCGACATCGGCAGTTCCGTTTGATGAATGGCTCTCTGAATGTACAGGACGCGTCTTGTCGTTGGTCTTAAAGAACTGAATCATATCGCGCCACATATAATCGGAGCTTGCTGCATTGCTTGTATAAACGCTCTCATTTCCAATTGACCACATAATTACGGACGTTCTGTTTCTAAGACGCTCATATGCGGTATTTGTTCTGTCCATACACATCTTCTTAAAGAGAGCTTTTTTAGCCTCTGAACCGGCAGTGATGGTGTCCTTCATCAGCGCGTTTGCTTCAATGTTTGTTTCCGCCATAAGGTAAATACCGTATTTATCACACAGATAATACAAATATTCGTCATTTGAATAATGAGAAGTACGAATAGCATTGATGTTGTACTTCTTCATCAGCTCAATGTCCTTTTCAAGCGACTCCTTTGGTGTTGTTTTACCGTATGCGGTATCAGTATCGTGGCGGTTTACGCCTTTAATAAGCAGATGCTTTCCGTTGATTTTTATAGGCTCATATGTCGTGGCAATGCTATCGCCGTTGCTGTTTGTGTTTGTGCTTATAAATGTTATTTCTCTAAATCCAAGCTGTTGTCCCACACTTTCAAACAGCTTACCCGAAGTTTTGTCATAAAGCGAGATAACAAGCGTATATAAATACGGATTTTCGTCCGACCAAAGCTCCGGAGCGGTTATTTTTCTGCTAATATCCGCTGTAACAGTACCGTTTGATGGTATTGCCGACAAGTTAGTATTTTGTGTAAATACACTTTTACTGTCTGCATCAAAAAGATTTGTAAATACAGCATAATTTGACAGCTCAGACGTACTCAGATTTTTTACATCGACCGACAGCTTTAAATCCGCATTTTTAAATTCATTATCCAAATCAGTTTCAACAGCATAATCGCTTATCTGCACAAGCGGTGCGGAATACAGGTATACGTCTCTGAAAATTCCTCCGTCATAAAGCATATCCTGATCCTCAAACCACGTTCCGTCACAGAATTTATGTACCTCGACCGCAAGCAGATTTTCTCCATCTTTGTTCAGATAATCTGTAACATCAAAAGCGTGTGGGCTGAACGAGTCCTCGCTATAGCCGACTTGTTTTCCGTTTATATAAACATAATACGCAGACTCGACGCCCTGGAATGAAAGATATATTCTTCCGTTATTTGAATATAAGCTGTCATTTACGGTGAAGGTTTTTCTGTAAAGTCCAACGGGGTTATGCTTTACGGGCGCATTTGGACATTCCACTGTTTCTGTATTATGCCACGGGTTTTGGTAATTGTCATAAATTGTATAGTCAAAGCCCTGCATCGTCCAGCTGCACGGAAGCTGAACAGTTTTCCAGCCATCAGCTGTATTTACGGTATAATCACTGTTCATATATCCCGCATTGATAGTCGGAGTTGCCAGCTCGTCAGTATTAAACACATTAAGCTGCCAATCGCTGTTTTCGCCTGTCAAAAGCTGATAGTACGGTGAGCTTTCTCTGTCATAATTTATAGCTCCGTTTCTTGCTAAGATCTCGCTGTCGTATGCGATAAGTGGAACTGACGCGTCAATAGTATTTATTGAAAATACATCACAGTAATTCTGCTTGGAACCGTCCTCCGCAGTATAGTCCGTTCCTGTCCATTCTTTTCTTGTAAATTTATCTGCGATTGGATTAATACCATTATCAGCTGCTGTTAAGGGCGGGAATTCCGCTTGATTGTCCCACGGTGTATCAACATTAGGCATATCATAAATTACATTTGTTAGGGGGCGCATATTGCTGTCCCATACAAATATTTTATAATATTCACCGTTTTTTAAGCCTGACGGATATATATTCGTAAACTCTGTCTCATCCTTTATTGATTTTTTAATTTTTTTAACATTTTTTAATGCTCCGTCCGCATTGTATACCGCAGTATAAACGAAAATATCCCGTTCACTTTCGCTCGCCACATATATGCTCTCATTTTCCTGATAGCACTTAACATCCTCGACAATACTTATATTGTCCAAACGCTCTGCATACGAGGTTATTCCCGTAATAGCCAACAGCACGGCCAGCACTAAAAATAACTTTGTTTTCATTTTTGTTCTCCTTTGATATATTTTTATATTCTAATTATACAATATAAGTATCTGTTTCCAAAGATAAAAACCAGGCTTGTTGGCTTCATTGTCACAAGCCTGGTTTTTATTATATATGAATGTAGCCTAATTAAAATGCTGTGCTCATATAGTTTCTTTTACACATCTGTTGTTATCAATCAATCACAAATGTTGTAACTGAGTTTGCCGGTAAATCAAAGCGGAATTTACCGTCTTTTACTTCCGCAGTTCCTACATCTTTCCAATGTTCTCCGTCTGTAAATGAACCGCTTGTGCGTATAATTTTTGCGCTTGTTCCTGTTTGTGAAAACGCCGATAAGTCAAATCTGTAATTCTGTGTATCACCGGTTGTATTTACCGCAACAATTTTTATTGCGCCGGTATCTTTGTTATATGCAGCCAGCGTTGTAGGCGATGACGCAATGATTGTATCACCCGGATTTATATATTTTGTAAACTGACCATAAACATAATACTTTTGGGTAAGTTCTATTTCCTTCGTGTCATGGTTTACCATCCCTACTCCCCAAGTTCCGATATGCTGCGCATTTGAAGTGTTTGCCTCGGAATTTGTACCGTTTGGAGCCACGAACTCAGCGTCCTTATGCTTATCAAGAATATCCCACATTACCCAGGCAGAGGGTTGCATAGAGTTCATATCTTCAAGTATATTCACTGCCAAGCTTAAACCTGCACCCATATTCTTCGCATTTGTTCCGGCTAAGTTTCCGTTATCAACCTCGCTCATCCAGAAGTTCTTTCCGCTATTCACAGCCGTTTGCTTCAATGCCGCAAAGTTTTCACTACTGCGGTCACTATATGTATGTGTATCAAATCTACCCAATGCTGCTTTTGCTTCAGTTGTCAGCGCCTCATATGCAGTTTTTGAATCCACGAGGCTCGTTTCATCCGGTCCGACAATCATAGTATCTATGTTACGTTTGTTATACTCGTTATCCAACGCAAGAATAAGCTGTGATTGATGCACGCCCTGAGCGACATGATTTCCCTCCTGCTTTGCATTCATTGCCAACCAGTATTTTCTTGCCGGATTTGGCTCATTCATAGGTGAATAGCTGTCAAACTTTAAACCAATCTCATCATAATGTTCCGTTACATCTGCCAGAAATACCGCAAACTCCGCGTATCTTGATGGGTCAAGATTTTCGGCTCCGCCAACTCCGCCACCGGAGCATTTGCTGTTTGTCATAAACCACGGCGGAGAATTTGTGTATCCTTCAATATGTACATTTGCATTTTGTTCCTTTATTTTTTGCAGCACATTTGTCTGGTTCTTATCGGCATTCCAGTTATAGTCGTACATATAACATCCGTTTTCGTCCGTCTTAAATGTTCCATCCTCATTATACTGCGGTTCGGCAAAGCACGGAAGCTTTGAATCCGAGCGCGTAACGTGATTATGGGTCGGATCGTCGCCGCCGCCTACATTATATCGAACAATATCCAAGCCTAAACCATCTTCACTGTAAAAAAGTTCCGCGCTGTCCTGTGCAAGTTTATCGCTATAACCTATACGGTTGCCCCACCAGCCCATACTAGTTCCCCAACCTTCAAATACACCGTCATTAAAAGGCGATTCTTCTTCCGGATTGAGTTTTACTGTTATACTGTCAGGTGCATAGTCAATTAATCTGTCATATTCCGACTGCGTTATAGGTATAACCGTACCATGTCTGTATTTCCCGTCAAAGCTGAAATTTGTTCCGGCAGTAAATATGCCTTTTGAAATATCATCTGTTATGAACGGCTTATAGCCTTGATTTTTCGAATAATAATCAAGAAGCAGACACCATTTATTTTCACCGTTAATCTTATATGCTGTCGGTCCTTCATAACCGGTTACGCTATTTCCTGCTTTACCGTCAATTGTGTATGTGCCTACTGCCTCAAAAACCCCGTCAAGGTCTGTAGACTGCTCCATTATAACGGACGATTTCGCTTCATTCTTTGTAAATCTGTAATATATACCGTTATTTTCGAGAATTGTTGTATCTATATTTGTGGATGCTTTTCCTGCGGCAATATCCTCGGCAGTAGCGTTATCAATATAAGCTTCCGGTTCTGAGAAATGCTTAAAATCTCTCGTATAGCTTCTGTAAATTCTCTGATATTTAAAGCCGTCGCTGCTTACTTTTGACGCCCAGAACACCATGTATTCTCCGGTTTTTTCGTTATAAACACTTTCCGGTGCCCATGTACAGCCTGCATTGTCCACAGCCACTTTAACTCGTCTTGCCGGCGACCAGTTTACAAGGTCTGTACTTTCCCAAATAACTATACCTTTACTGCCGCTTACCTGACACGTTCCCCAACGGTTAGAGTCAGCTCTTCTGTTGTAAATACTTAAATCTGTCGCGATAAGGAAGAACTTATCGCCCTCCGGTGAACGTATAATATGAGGATCGCGCACGCCTCTTTCTCCGACATCGCTTCTTAAAATAGGTTTTGAGCCGTTTATTGTTTCCCAAGTCTGACCATCCTTTGAAACAGAGAAATAAATCTGTTCTTCATCGGCAGTTGACTCCGAGCCTACAAAATGCACAAACAGATATGCGCTCATATCTTCTTGATTTTCAGGGTGCGCCTTCACCTTGCAGTTATACTCTTTTTCAAACTTTTCTTCGCCACGGGTAAATATAGCCTTTACCTTTATATCAGCATCATCCGAACCTCTTGTTACCACACCGTCAGTTGTCATAACCTGTTCATTTGAAACGGACCACGTTATATCAACATCGTCATACTTTTCGGGCATATACTGATTTCCGTAGATTTCGCTCGGCAAGGCAAGTTCATCAGCATATTCCGATAATTCCTTCTCCAAAGCTTCGCTTGCCTCATGACTCACAGTAAGATTATCCAAATATGTATATCTTTGTGCATGATTTGATGTTGCGGCAAACTTCACAATCTTATCCGCTTCAAATTTTCCCGTTACCTCTCGGGAGCTTGTTCCGTTGCTTATGGTTACAGTCGCAATTCCGTTGGCAAGGTCAATTACGTTTTTAAAATGAGTTGCCTTTGCGCCCATGCCGTCATTATTCACTTTATTTATAAACGGCCATGTTTCTCCGCCCAAAATTTGGGCGCCTTCAACACTGATATATGAACTGCTTGTGCTGTATTCGTTTACGAATACTGTAAGGATATTTCCATCTGCGGAATCAATGGTATAGCTTGTTGATTTGTCCTTAAGAGATCCCATGTACATATCAAATTCTATTGTTACCTTTTCATCTGTATATGCAGGGTCAAAATCCACTGCCAGACCGCCGTTGCTAAGCTGAATGTTTTTATTAGCGGTACTGTATACGGAATCTCCTGTTTTATACGGAGCATTTTGTACCGGTGATGATGAAAATTCATTGAAACTGTCAAATTTCCAAGTGTAATTTCCGTCTGACGGCGCTTCTGTTGGAGGCGGTGTTACAACGGGTTTTTCTTCTTTCTTTATTGTTGTTTCCAAACCCAAAGGTTTCATATTTTTATCCCATAGGAATGCCTTTACATTGTCATATACAACATTAGTGGTATCAATGCTGAACTCAACCTTTTCCGCATCATCCGCCAATACACTCTTATGCTCAACCTTTACCAGTGCCCCATCTGAGGTATAAAGTGCTACATATGCCTCACATTCGCCGTTTTCATCTCTTACGGGAGTTTGGAATACCGCACTGACATTATTATCCGAGATTGTTATCTGTGCCGTATTTTTATAAAGACTGTCAGTGTATACCTCTATTTCGGCAAGATTCAATCTGTTGCCGTTATCATCCGGGAACACCCATGCTCCGTATGATTTTGAGTTCTTCTCCTCAGTTCTCACATAACGTATATATCTGTAGACTTCAGGTGTATAAGGTATATATACTTCTTCTGATTCGTCATTTTTGTTGTCCGGCGCCGGATTCATTGTCATTATTTTCTTCCAGTTTTTACCGTCCGTGCTTCCCTGCAGCTCACAGCCTACGGCAAGTACCCAGTCGCCCCAATAATTATAAGTAGTACCGCCGACATTTGCTTGCTTTTTTATTACGATTTTATTAATATCTATCGTTCTTCCGAGGTCAAATACAAATTCACCGCTCGTAGCCGATGCAGCAGTTGATGCGTTTCCGTCATGGGCCAAAGCAGCGTTTGACGAAGAAATCTCCACCTTTTCGTAAACATTTTCTTTTCTTTCAAGAAGCGAGAAATTAATATCTGCCGATTCTCCGTTATCAAGGCTTACAAGTATATATTTACCTACTTCGTCCGAAAGAACTTCGGCTTTCTTTCCGTTAACAGCAGCGCTGCTCCACGATTCACCGCAGCGAACCTTTATTTTATTTTCATCCATATTAGATGTTATCGTTGCATCGGCCGTCTTATCTTCAATATTCCACGAAAGACTACTAAGTTCAGCTCTCGAACGAGTCATTAGTCCTGTTATTGTTCCGCCGTTCCAATCTGTCGGAAGTGCCGGAATAATCTCAATCTCACCTGTATTCGAGAATGCAAGTGCCTCATTAACCGCAGCTACGCTGCCGAACGCAGTATCCGTACAATATGTATCATTTCTGCGGTTGGTATCATGATCTGTCATAAATGATGAATAATACGCTGTACCGTTCATCATCTTTAAAAGTGAACCTACCATTCCGTCACCGCGCTTTAATCTTGACTCTACCAAAGCCTTGTGCATCCAACCATGTCCGGCTGTGGCATCTCCTGTATTGAAACGATTACGGTTATCAAGTGCGATATTTGCAGCTTTTGCAAGTTCCGGATCTTTCTGAGTGTCATATGCGGGCCATGCCACATACAAATGGCTCAAATGACGGTGATTATTATTCTCCGTGTATTCCTCCATTGCCCACTCACGAAGCGCGCCGTCATCATCCGTCTTATAATCGGATATTTTGTTTTTGAGGTTTTGCCATTTTACGATTGCTTCGTCCGCACCGTCTCTGCCTACTGCCTTTTCTAATGCACATACCATATCAAGTCCGTCACGAGCAGCAGAAATATCCATTGTCGCATTGGCTGTCAATGTGCTTGTGTAGCCTATCGGGTTGTTCTCCGGTGAATATGCGGGAATTATAATATACTTCTCGCCCTCGTTAAGTGACTTTTTATTCTCATCATGGCGCGCTTTACCGTTTACATCTGTGTAATAGCGCGGTGTTACAATCTGTTCCCAGAAATTAGCCTGCTTTGTGAGCAGCGGAAGCAAAATATCCTTCTCAAGGTCAAGATAGCCCTTCGCCTTTAAAGCCGCAAACTCCTCGTTTGTGAGACCGCCGTCATTAACTCCAAGTACCTTTTGAAGGTCATCTATTCTCATATAATCGTTTATCGGTATCTGAGTGTTTCCAAAACACTGCCAATACTCATATATCGGCAGCAGACACCAGCTTGCGCCAGCATTCCAATACTCAAACGGATAGTAGCTGTCATACTCAACATGCATAGCCCTGTCAGCATCTGCATTTACTGAAAGCTGTATAGCGTCGTGCATACCGTATGCCATTTCCGCATTATACATAAAATCTGGAGAATGACGAAGGAAGAATGTTATATATCCCAACTGAAAGTCTCGGAGATTGCCGGTATTCATCGCACTTACCTGTAAATTTACATTTGCATCAAGAGTATAAATTCCTCTCCATCCCGGATTCCATTCGCCCGTCCACATACCGTACAAACGCGGAGCTGTTGTTCCGCCGCAGCATACCTGTGCATATCTCGACTGCATATATGCGCGTTCCATAAACTCGTGGTTTATTCTGTCCGTGGTTCCTCGCTGCAAGTCAATCAAAGTGTTATTGTCAGCTGTTTGATATTCCTCGTCGCCGTCAAGGTCAAATGTAAGACGGTCAAATTCTTCACTATGCTTCTTTGCGGATGGAGCAAGAGCCGCATTATAATCAAACTTGCCTCCAGCCGTATATTTCTCGGCAACTGCTGTTGCTTGCGCTGCCATCTTATCAATGAACGGATAGCTTTCCATTGCCTTAAATCTCTCCATGACCTGAGAAGCTGATGATGTTTCATCAAGGTCTGTCAGGTCAAATGTACGGTCAGTCACGGTAATCAGATACAGAGCCTCCGCATTTTTGACACGTATCGAATTGTTGCCGTCAACGAGCATACTATCGCCCGCATTATCAGAAATTACTTCTTTTTCAGCATTTTCGCCCTCTGCTATAATCTTTATAACATTTCCAAAACCGCCGTCATAAAGTGGACTGCCTGTGTAGACGGGATAATGGGAAACAAGCGCGAGATAATCCGCATTTTGTCCGACAAGTTTTTTATACCTCTGGTCAAGAACCCTACTGTTTCCGTTCTTTGCTTTATACATCTCGGAAATATTATCAATAGAGATAATATCATTTATAAGCTGTCCTCCCGAGGATTTTTCAATCTTTGTTATGGTTACATTATCTTCGCGTGAGGTGAAAGTTGTTCGCTTCCATTCTCCGTATTTATCGGTATATTTAACGCCAACCTCCGCAGTTTCATAATTTGTCCAACGCTTATAATTCGAATATTTATCAGTATTCTCGCTTGTTATTCTTAGCTGTGCACCGGGATGGTATGAATAGAAATATGTTCTGCTACGCGTCACTTTATTGCCGTTGCTGTCGTAATCCCATATCTTCCACGCATCATTCAGATTGAATACGTTTTCACGAGCTTCCTCGAGTTGCTCCGTAAGATAATCCGGAATAACTCTCGGCTGCGATGACGGATAATTAAAATACATATGCTGATAAATAATTGTATCGGTATACGGACTGCCGCTTGTGACAAATCCCGTTTCGCCGTTACCTCCGACCATTCCTTCACGCCATGCGCGGCTGTTATTCCTATGCTCTACTTCGGTAAAACTGTTAGAGAAATTACCCTTTTCGTACAAAGGCTCTTCATTCCTTTCATTCGCAAATAAAGTTTCAGGTACAGAAGCAGACTCTGCTTCTTTCGCCAATACAGCGCTGGGTACAGAGATAGCTGCCGCCAGTGCTAATGCAATAATTTTTTTCATATCAAACATCCTTTCTGCTACTTATGATATACACGTATACTATATAATGATTATAACATAGGCAAGCATGAAAAGGTAGACATAAACAGGACTACTTTTTTGTCTCTTTGTCCTATTTAAGTATTGAAAATTAAGCAGATTCAGTGTATAATAAAATTATCAGCAAGAAATTTTTATAAATGGCTTTTACGGTGATTTGTATGGGTAAAAATATTAATTTAAGAGATGTAGAACTTAAACTCAGGTTTGATAATCTGCATATAACCATAGAACAAGTAGACTATGGTGTATTTCATGACTCAATCATGCGACATAGTCATAGTAAAAATTATTATGAGGCTCATCTTATATGCGGTGGAAAAGGTACTCTTATCGCTGATGAAGAAGTGTATCCGCTTGAAAAAGGCTCATTATTTATGACAGGACCTGATGTTGTACATGCGCAGATTACCGATTCTCAAGATCTTCTGGAAGAATATTGTCTTGGATTTGAAGTTAAAAAACCAAAAAAATCTTGTGACAGCGAAGCATCCAAGGCACTTCTTGATACTAAATTTTGGATTGGCAAAGATTCCGGAAATGGTGAGACTCTTTTTGAAATGTTGTCTGCCGAATCGCAAACCCGTAGCATCGGTTATCAGAATAATATAAAAAATATCATTTCAAGTATTCTTGTTGTCCTTATACGGGCGTATACAGGAAATTCTGTCAGCACCGAAATAACCTCCGCCCTTTCGGATGACAGACGTATAAATATTATTGATTATATGTTCCTCTATAAATATAGCACTGTTACACGCGATGAACTTGCTAAAAAGCTCAATCTCAGTCAACGCCAGTTGCATCGCATACTTCTAAAACAATATGGGAAAACTTTTTCAGAATTAAAACGTGAGGCAAGACTTAATAAAGCGCGCGAGCTTTTGCAAAACGGTAAAACATACGAAGAAGCCGTAGCAGCTGTCGGTTATAGCGATATGCGAAGTTTCTTAAAACTTATCAAAAAAAAATAACTTCCCTTCAATCGATACAAGTTACATTTATATACGAAAAATATCTCCTACATATACAATGGGAGATATTTTTCATTTTTGGGCATATTCTTTAAGATATCCTTCACAGGAAAAACTCCTCTACCGCAATATATTTCCATATGAAAGAGAGAAGAAATCGAAACGATTATGGTAAAGAAGTTTTTTCTGCAAATGATAATTATTGCAGGGAACCGATATTTCTACCGGCTCCCCATCTAATATGAATATAGCTTATACTATTTTAGTTCTATTGGCTTCATGCTTTCAAATGACTCCCAATAGAATATCTTTTCTGTCGCGGTATTTATCGGAGCTGTTATTTCCGATATATTCGCCTTTTCGATTTTTATATCCGTTAATGCGCCTTCGGAAGTATATTTTGCCGTAATCTTCATGCTCTTCGTATCAACAAGAACGCTTACAATTTGACTGGCAAACGCATTATAGAACCATCTGCATTCTGCATCGTTAAAAATCATCTACAGAGTAACCGTAAATATCTACATAACAATCTTGGCTGCCATATCGCATACCGTCCTTTGTGAACCATTCACCACTTTCGCTCAACACTGTAATACGCAGTACATAATCTGCTCTCTCCAATTTTGGCGAAACATACCGTACACCGCTCATAGGCGCAGTACCATAAAAGTTTATAATATCTGTCTTGACAATATTATTTGCCCTATCCATAATGTCAAGCCTACAATACCCGCCTTCATTTGAGGCTTTGCCGAACAGAGATATTCTTTCACCGCAAAACTGAATTTCTCTGCTTTCTGATTTTTTGTTTGAGTAAAATTTATATGATATAAGTTGTTGTTCTTTAAATTCACTCACATCATCAGCTGACCATGCCTGCATATATTCACTTATCGACATTTTTCCGTTTTCAAACTCTAACGGCAACATCACCAGTGTTGCAGACGATGCCTGTTTAGGATACGACCATCTGTCTCCCAAATACATTTTTATAATTTTGTCTTCAATTTGGAAATCAAATATATAGGAGCATTGCGTATTATATGTAGCGCTTCCCTGAGGACAAAATAGACCTTGGTTTTCCCATGGCCCATTGATATTATCAGCGGTAAGGTAGTAGTTATCATTATTATCCCACCCTGTTTTATTGGAAAACATAATATAATACTTACCATCATGTTTACACATTGCAGGAGATTCTCCGCCGGGAGATATGTTTTCGGCGACCAGCTCCTCTGCTTGAGTACATTCATCATTGAGGCGGTATATGTTGCCTTCATGAGTCATCAGATATGCTGTTCCATCCTCGTCAATAAAGGTTCCCATATCCCATTTTCGCACCTTTTCACCCTTGTACATAAGAGGCCCTATAAATTTATATCTGCCATTTATCTTATTACTGACCGCAACTCCTATACACGGATCGCTGTATTGCATATTATCTGTATGCATGAGCATAACGTAATTTTCTGCCTTTCTTGACTTCACTACCTTAACACGTTCTCCGACACGATCAGGGTACAGCATTTTATCTGCGTCCGGTGTCAATGCCATGCCTTCAAATTTCCAATCCGCCAGATTTTTTGAAGAATAGCACGAAAAACCGTTGTACATATTCTTGTCATCAGTTTTGTACTCCCCGAACAGATAATAAGTATCATGTTCCCGAACTATACATGCACCGTGAGCATTTACGGTATTCCCGTTTTGATCAAACCACGGCACCCCGTTAAATATTATATCTTTCATAATCTTCTCCCAAAATCAATATTACTAAGTTATATCGTAACCTTATGGCAGAACGGTCTCATTGTATCCTTTTCCCAGAAGAAAATCTCGACCGTATTTAATTCACCCGCAAATTCAAATTCCGCATCATAGGTTTCACCCGTTTGAAGCTCAATTTCTTTTGATTTTACATTTAAGAGTTTTCCGTCGTCGTCTTTTACAGCCACATACAACACACCGGAACAATTGCTATTCACATTTACACAGAAACCGACCTTGTTACCGTCTTTGCTTGTTTTGGTTATTTCAGCTGCAGGTATACCCTTAACAATTACTTTCTGCTTAACATATACATTATCACTATAATAATCATCCGGTAAGCTGACATATCCTGTAACAACATAGACACCGGGGGTTGTTATGTCAACTCCGTTGGCATTAAGCCATGTAATGGGCAGTTCCGAGGTTTCACCATCATCAGCAACAATTGAAGCTTTATCGGCAAGCGACAGTTTATCATTTAGATTAAGCACCAATGCCGCCGGATTTTTAAGCTCCGAAACATTCACCATAGGCGTATCTGACAGCTCATAAAGCTGAAAGTCGCCAAAACACATATAATGCGCCATATGAAGCCAATACGCATTAAAGAGGAAATAGTCGCCGTCACCGCTGTTTATCAGAGCATCATATGTTTCCCAGCTGTTTCCCCCTATATTCTGCTCATCTCCGTTTTTACACGTCATATAACCGGTACCGCTGAAATTCAGCGTACCGCTTGCCGTATAATTTTTCGGAACAAAGTTTTCCATATTTATGGCGCCGTAACGTACAGATGCTTTTGTATTTTTATTAGACTTTTTAGAAGAAAATGCTTCAAATTGGAAATAGTAATTCTTATTCGGCTTTATTGGGATAAATCCTAAAAGCGAATGCGCTCCGTTCCACGCACAGTTTTGCCAATCGCTGCTCAGTTGTTCAACCAGATATGTACGTCCCGCCTTGTCTTTTCCGTAATAGAATGTATCTTCGCCGGTCTTCTCATATCCTCCGGTTGTAAGAAGTCCGCTCTCGGCGATAGGAACAAGATTTTCTACACTTCCGTCCGGATTTATCTTTGGTATCTGATAATTTTCCGCCGTAGGGTGTCCTCCGTTATTTACACCTACATACCACTGATCCATATCCGCGCCGCTGTAGTCGGCAAAGTTGTGATTTTTGAAAAGGTTTTCTCCTATTTTCTTATATTTTTTACCGTCTATAACGACTGTTCCCGGATTTTCTATTATCGGCTTATCAAAATCGCCTTCTATAGCAGGTGTAAACTCGGCATACAGATTTGTGTCTCCGTTAATCTCAATTTCAGTCTTATATATAATATAATCCTCTGTTGAAAGAGTCTGTGTTATATTTTTCCCATTTAAAGTAAGGCTCTTTACCTCCCCGTCAGGCACAAGATATACCGTTGCGGTTTCACCATTATAAGCCGTGTTCTTGTCACAGTAAATATATCCGTTTTTTGTAGACGAAAGAAATATTGTGTTTGATCTTTCCTTTGCCTCCCATTGAATCGAAGCCGGTGTTATGATGAATTTATCAAAGTTTGGCGTATAGTTTACGAGTTCATTTGTACCGGGCGTTGACGTCGTACCTCCCCATTTAACGTGCCAGCTGTCATCATTATAAATTCTTATCTTATTTTCTCCCGCTTTTAACTCAATCGGTACAGTCCTTTCAAGGAAGGTATCGTCTGAAAATGAGTTAGGGAAAAAGTATCGTGTCGATTGTTCACCGTTTACCTCAACAGTCGCGTAGCGGTCTATAATTTTAATATTGTAACTGTGCGTTCCGCACAGGTCATCGTTGGACTGGAACACCTGCATTTTGTACAGACCATCTTGCTTAGCGTTCACGGTCATTTCAAGATACTCGTCTCCGCGCATTTCCTTAACATAGGTTGCATCGCCTGAAATCGCCGTTTCAAACTTGCCCTGCGCGTCCTCTGCTTCGACGACCACTGCCGGATTGCTGTCCGAGCGTATAACATGCATATAATCCACTGCCGCTTCACAGTCGGTATCAATATCAACAATATTTATTCCCTGTCTTAGGAAAAGCGTAGCTCCATATTTCTGCCAGTCATTATTCGGTTTAATATCCATATTAACAGCAAAATTGTCAAACGTCAGGTTTGTATTATCAATGTACACATTCAGTTTACCAGTATTAGCAGAATTAACCTTAAATTCAAGGTCATACAAACCGCTTTCCTCGACATCAACTATCCAACGTATTCCGCCGCCGCTTGTTACAGGCAAGAGATTAAGTCTTGTTACATAGCCATTTGAGCTGTAACCATCTATCGCTGTTTCCGTAACGGCAAAGCTCTCTTTTGTTTCTCCGAGCGCATTGAAATCGGCTGATTCCGCCTCGTATATTTTATCAAATTCAGGATATTCTTCACCATATGCGCCTGTATAGGACACATATAGCGCATCGTGAAATCCACCCGCTTCGCCGTTATACATCAACGCTATCTTGTGATGCCCTGCTTTGAGGTCAGCATATTGGGGAACCATCCCCTCCATGGAATAAAACAGTGTATTGGGTAGTAAAAGCTCACTTTCCGCGCCGTCTATTACAAGTTTTTGTGTAATATTTTTAGGACTATGCGTATTAGCATTGTTTCTTGTTGAGCCAACACCGTTTCCATAAAGGAAATCAAGCCTGTAATGTCCGTCTACGGGTACGTCAATGTTATATTCTATACCATCGCCGCTTTGGTCAATTCCGCCGATACGAACTCCACCCGAGCAGAAATAGCGCGGCTCTTCAAGAGGAGTATCCTGATTGTCGATTATAAGGCTGCCATACGGGGTAGCATTTTCTGCCTCATACTCACTGCGAAATGCTCCTACTGCCGGTTCGCTTACATCTTCGGTTGTTTCTGTAATCGTTATGTTATATGCCGCTGAAAACAGCATATCCTCAAGATTTATTGTAACACTTCCATTGTTAACAGGGAATACGCCTTCCATCACTGTTTCAGGAGCATATACCGCACCATGATAGCCGCTGAAATATGAAGCCTCGACTTTAATATGAACCTTATCGGCATCTTTGAAAACCGACGTTGATGAAATATTATCAAGTTTAACTATAGCTTCTCCGTCCGTTCCGCCGCACAGAACGCTCGCGCTGCGCTTGTTCTTATCGTAGGACGCCACACCGTAAAATCCCTCTACGGATGTGTTGCTTTGCTCTACACCAAGAGTCTTTCCCGACATATCTCCATACCATTTGTATACCCACCAAGCTCCGTTGCCTTGATTGGCGTTTGCAGCAAGATCGTTTAAATTATTTGCCTGATGCCAGAACGGAAGGCATCCGTAAACCTGATTATCTTCAAGACGCGCAATCCAGTTTACAAGCCTGCCCGGAACACCGCAGTCGGCAAAGTCGGCATACTCGTTAATTACAACCTGCTTTTCCTCAACCCCTGCATCTCTTGCCGCAGAGCGGTAACGCTGAATAGAATTGTTTGTATTATTTATATTAAGATTATTTAAATCGCTTACCTGAAGCTCGTGCCACGTTATAACATCGGGCAGACAATCGTTAGTCTTGCAGAAGTTCAAAAATCCTAACATTTCGTTATAGCTTGGATCATATGCATGATTAGGCCCTACAACAGTGGCGTTCGGGTCTGCTTCTTTTATTGCCTTGTAATAAATTTTCCACGCTTCATTATAATTCTTGCTGCCGCTAACCTTTATAGGTGTGCTTTCGTTAATCGGAATATATTGAAGCATTTTATCTATGTCAGGGAAACGGTCGCGCATTTTTTCCTTCCATGCTACTACTTCCGGACATATTATATTTTTGAGTACATCTGCGTAATCATAAGCATCTGCCGTAACTCCGAATACACCGTAATAATTGGAGTTGTACATCTGCACCTGTTCGCCGCCGGCTTCAAAAAACTCCTCGGCAACATCAAGTGCATCACCGTAAGGATGCTCCGTACCCAATGCACCTTTAGTTGCAAGAACTTTTGGTTTTAGAGGAGTTAACGTGTTTACATCCGGTACTCCCTCATTGCTTATTCCGTAAAGGAAACCTGCCGCACCATGAATTATGTTGTGCTGCTCATTTTTCATATCAACAGTTATGGTGGGCAATGCTGCTTTTTCCTCTGCCGCAAAGCTCGTTACGCTAAACGATGTAAGTACAATCGTCAGCACTATTAGGATTGATAATATTCTTTTCATATATGATTCTCCTCCCTGTTTCATTCAGCAATCAAGCAGTATTTACCTTTCAATCGTAACAGGCTCTGTTATTCCTTTTAACGTAGCTGTTACAGGTTTAATATTGCCGTTTTCATCGAACTCCATTTTTTCTATACAAATTTCTCTGTGGTTACCCGCTTCACTGTTTTTGGACGTGACAGTTCCGTATCTCGGAACATTAAAGCGATGATAGCATATATACCAGTCGTCTGTTCCCGGAACATTTATAACGCTGTGATGTCCTGTTCCTCTTATCCTCGAATCGTCAGTATTTGAGTATGTTAAAATTCTGGTATTTCCCTGTATCGGTCCATACGGGGAATTTGATGTTCCATATCTCACCTCATAAGTAGGCTCACCTGTATCATTGTCAGACCACATAAAATAATATATTCCGTTGCGTTTTATTACAAATGCGCCCTCTCGAAAATTCGATGGTGTAATTGTATGGATTTCGCCGTCAATACTCATCATATCGTCCGTGAGCTTTGCCATGTACATTCTGCCGTTACCCCAGTATATATATGCTTGCCCGTCATCATCTATAAACGCTGCCGGGTCTATCATCTGTCCCGATAATCCGACAGTATTCTTATTTACAAGAGGTTCGCCCTTGTCAATAAACGGTCCTGTCGGACTATCCGAAACCGCCACGCCTATACTTTGCGTTCCGCTGTAGTAGTAATAATACTTGCCGTCCTTTTCAACTGCGGTAGGCGCCCATGCGTAAACTCCGCTTGACCATGAAACGTCTTTAAGGCTCAGAATTTCACCCTCGTCCTTCCAGTTTATCAAATCCTTTGATGAAAATGCCTTAAACGAACTGCTGTTCCACCCTGTTCCGCCATCGGTTGTGGGATAGAGATAAAACGTATCGCCAAATATACAAAGGTTAGGATCAGCATAATATCCGTTCAGCACAGGGTTTCCTCTGTCCTCAGCCTTAATACTCCACACTTCGCTTTCGTCTCCGTAAGAAATCGTAAGCTGTCCGTCTTTCCATGTTCCCGATGTAAGTTTTACAGAAGCGTTGCCGCTCATCTTAATTTCGGGTTTTAATGTATTGAGATTTGTTCCCGGAATAACCGGAATTAAAATTGATTTATCTGATTGATTTATCTCTACTGTGAAATCTTTAATACCTTCACCTGTGATACTCTCTATAACTGGCATTGGCGCGTCAACCTCTTTATTGTATTTAACGGTGATATAATCAAAATATCCTTTTTCGCCTATATTTCCTGTTATACCAACAATCAGAGCTTTTTTACCCGTTCCTGACGGTATATCCAGAATTTTTGACGTATCCGACAGGGTATAGTTTGAGCCCTCTGAAATTGTCACGTTGTTTCTGCCTATTACTCCGGTCCTATATCCCCACGTTGCTGTTTTTGTATCAGCGATTGTACCAATCGGATTTCCAAGCGGAGTCGGGTTTGTCACAAACTTTTTCAGCTCATTTTCGCTTACATAGTTTCCGTCGTTATCATAAGCATATACAGATGTTACGGCTGAATTTGATTGATAACCTGATCTTATTGTAATTGACTCAACGGCATCGAAATCAATGTTATCAATATAGAAATACTGCGGTGCAGATGTAATTGTCCATTCATATACATCACCGCTTGATGCGCTTCCGGATGTCTTGACTACCTTATCATCTGTAAACAGATATTTATATTCAGTTATCTTTTCGGCGGTATTTACAGATTGTTCAATAGCTTCGCACACAGGCTTCATGCTGTTTTTCTCCCATACCATGACCTTAATATCATAGTCTGCACCCACATCAAGGTTTGCTGTGCCGCTTAATTCATTTTTCCACACATTAACGAGTTTACCATCATTATCGTATAATGCCGTGTAAATGTCATACTCCGATATATCGCCGCCAGATTCAAGTTCATATTTAAAAATGCCCTTATCTGCACGGCAATCAGCCAATCTAATTAGCTGCGAGTTTGTATACACACGCATTACCGTGAACGACAGAGGAGGTAAGATATAATCAGTGTTATTTGATATATCTATTGTTGTCTTTTCAGGCGCTATATTATCTGGAGCTGAAATACTGTTCACGTCTGTAAGACTATCACCTTTTAACATTTCAACGTCGGCTTTTCCTGTAAGAGTAAATCCCGAATCAATTACAATATTACTCTTTTTCTCTGTTGTGTATGGGTTAATCATTTTTACAATTATGTCTCCGCTCTCTTTGTCATACGAAACTGACTGATACACTTTTTCATAATTATCGTTTACTGTGCTTTTTAGTGTATAGTCACCGTTATTGTTCATATACATACTCTGTACCCAATAAGTCGGCGAAACATAGCTTGCCACATCATTAAACCATATCATATCCGGCGCCCACTGTGTATAGTTAAGCCTTGCGAATAACGGCGCGTATGAAGCCATATAGACAACATCAGCATTTCTTTCAAGTCCGGTCATAAACGCAGCTTCGGCGATTGCGCTCTCTAAATTATTCTTTTTTTCCGCAGCTCCTGTAAGCGTAGTATGTGCCGCGTATTCACCGGCAAATACCTTTGTGTTTCTGTCATACTTATCATAACGCGTGTCATTTGCCAAGAACCATTCTGGTGACATATAATAATGCTCGTCTACAGCATAAGTAAAACTGTCATTTTTAGAGCTGTTTTCTCTTATCCACTTCCAAGCCTCATCAAACGATGTTCCGCTTGCAGACGGTCCGGATGTTGAAATGAGCTTAATATCAGGATATACCTTATGTATTTCCTGTTCAAACGCTTCGTAGCGGTCATACCACTGATTACCATTTATATACCATTGCTCATTGCCTATTCCTATCATGGAAAGATTGAACGGTTCTTCATGTCCCATATCGCATCTTACTTTTCCCCATGTAGTCGATGAGTCCCCGTTAGCAAATTCTATAAGGTCCAGTGCGTCCTGAATGTACTGATAAAATTCTGATGTATATGTTTTTCCATCGCTTTCAAATACCGGCACCGTCTCTTTACTCTGATATTCACACGCCATACCGACATTTACAACAGGCACAGCATCACAGTCCAAATACTCGCATAACTTAAAATATTCGTAAAAACCTATACCGTATGTTTGATTATAATGTTTAAAACCGTTGTCAAGTCCGCTGTTCGTATGACACGACCAACGGCTCCAGTTCTGTTTTCTTTCTTCTACAGGTCCTACAGTATCTTTCCAATTATACCTGTTTGCGAGATTATAGCCTTCAATTATGCAGCCGCCGGGAAAACGGAGGAATCCCGGATTTAATGCTTTTAATTTCTCTGCCAAATCTTTTCTGAATACTCCATCAACAGCATCTGCGGGAATACATGAAATCATATCAAAGTCCGCGCTGCCCTCTCCGTCCAGTTCAATGACAAACTCTGCGTTTCTTACGGTCTTATCAGGGACTATCGTTGCCTCGTACTTTGTCCATATGTCGGTCAGATTATCAGCAACTGTTGTTTGAGCCGCCAGAGTGCCGCCGCTGTAAACCGATGCCTTGATTCTCTCTGCGTAAGTCCCTTTTTTCGCAAACAGAGACACTTTGTACGGCTTACCCGCTTCCATGTATATACCGTCATATGCCTGATTTTTAAATCCTTTTTGTATGCCTGAAGCTGTAAACTCAATATAATTCTTATTATTTTCGTTCAAACCTTCTGTTGATTTTGTGAGCATAGATGCTCCGCTTCCGTTTGACGGATATACGCTCCAGCCATAAAGTCCGTCATAACTTACAGATCCCTTTCCATTGCTCTTTTGAGCTTCAAATGAACAGTTTTCTATCATTTCAGCATATAATCCGCCATCTGCTGCGTAATTTATATCCTCAAAGAACAGACCGTACATATTTTGTTGAATATCTACGCCTTTTTTCTGGCTTATCTCCAGCTGATAATCATAATATTCCTCTCCGAGTACATATACGTCATAGCTTCTTGTAAGCGTGTGCGTATCAAACATAATTGTTGCGGTAAGCGTAACCTTTTTCTTGCCTTTTTCAGGTCTTTTTACGCTGCCTGTGTTTGATATTACGTCGGTATTTGAACTTTTCCATACAATACTATATCCCTTGCCCGATGTAGGAAGGTTTAAATCCGATGTAACCGCTGAAGTATCACCTAGATCGGGAATAATGTCATAATCATATACAACAAAATTATCAAGATAACCATTTGCATATTCACCGCTGCCCCATGTTGCTTTACCTATATATGTAATCGGATTTTCGCCACAAATATCACTTATAGCATACTCATAATCTTTTGAATCTACAAATTTGCCGTTCACATATAACTCCGTTGTTTTATTATTTAAAGATATAACAACATCCTTCCATTCACCGGAAGAATATGACGAAGATACGGAATCCGCACGCGCCCCTTCATTTTTATAACGCTCTACGGTCAGCTTGTTTTTCTCATCTAAAATACCGAGATACTTTTCCTTTTGATATACAGGCGCTGCCGAATTGGAAGCCGCAAACATCCACCAACTCGGAGCCGCATCGGTCTTTGACGAAAATGAAATTGTAATATTATCTTTGCCGGCAAATAACCCTTGTCCGTTGCTGTTCTTTACATCAAGCCAGCCTGATCCGGTACCATCAAAATACGCACATCCTGTACCGTCTTTACCTGTACTGTATGTCATCTGTCCCTGCTCAATAGCAACAGAGCCGTTTATGCTTTTCAATCGGTCATTTTCATCATTAAAATCCAATGCCATGAGTTTTAGAGCATCATCCTCCGGCTTTGAGGTTGCCTGTGGTTGTCCTGTTGATGTGTCGGCATTGTAAACGATATCCGAAACGGTAAAAGCTGTACCTGTTCGGCTGTAATGATATCCCCAGATGTAGTATGTGTTTCCGGATTTCACATTATATGAACCTGTCGCAAATTCAAGCGAATTATTGTCATACATCTGGTTAGGTTCTTTTTGCGAATCGCTCGTCCCCTTTACAGTGCATGATAAGGCATCACCGCATGAAAGATACATTCTCGGATGATTTCTTGAATTATTATCAGAACCTTTATAAGTAACGGCAAGGTTTCCGTCATATTTCGGTCGAAATACAATATAGCGATTGTTCTTCACCGTTGTAGTGTCATCTGACACTGTGCCTCCGGGTGTACTCCAATAAAGACCATTTTCCGTTATGCTGTCACCGTTTGCAAGATGAATTTCAAGAACATGGTCTGATACCGCATAGGCCTCGCTTGTTTCACCTGTCGATGAAACAGCCTCATCCCCTGAATAATCTCGAAAATCCCATTCATAAATCATCGTATCGTTCGCAAGCGCCGTGCTTAAATCCAATATAGGCATAAGCGCTATGCTCATAGACACAGATAAAATAATACTAAACAACCTTTTTACTCTCATATTAGCCACTCCTTCCAATGAATATATCATATTTTAGTTATATGTTAATTTTAGCATATTCCCTATTTTAAAAACAGACACAAACAAGACTGCTTTTTAACAAAAGTGTCCTGTTCGTGTCTAAATGCAAGGCTGCCTAATTCATTGATATTTTTTTCATATAATTCATTATGGGAAAAAGGCCGTCTTTATCAAAATCATCATATACTATCTTCTCCGAAACAGGTGTCATCTCGTCCTTCCAGAAAAATACTGCCACATTTCCACTGACTTCTATATCAACGTTTATTTCCCTTGGAACATCTTTTTCAAACTCCACCTGACGTATTTTTACAGAAAGCAATGTGCCATTTTCATCGTAAACAGCCGTAATCATTTTGTATTCGCCATTGGTGTTGCTCTTGGCGTTCACACTGATGCCATCTGCGCTTACAGAGGTGATTTCAGCCTCAACCCACTGTTTAACATCCGGTTCAGGCGTTGGTGTCACGTCTGGCTCAGGTGTCGGTGTCGTATCCGGTTCAGGTACAATTTCCTCTGTTACCTTATATGAAAGCGCAGAAATATTCGACGCCCTCTGATAAGTGTAAATCGCATATGTATGACCACCCTGAAGATTTAATGTCCGCGTTGCAGCATTAGCATTAGTAATATCAGGCGTAGTTGCCATTGTACCCCCCTTCGCTGCCAGCGTTTCATCAATGCTGTCAAAATCAGCCCCGGTGCCATAATCATATGCGTATAGTCTGCATTTTACGTTGCTTTTGGCGGTCGGGAACTCGATAGTAGCAGAAAGTGTTCCGTCATATGTGGGCTTTACAAGGATATAACGACTGTTCTGTATAGATCCGCTGTCGCCAACGCTTTTATCATTAAAGTGAATTCCTGCGGCGTTACTTACATAGTCGCCGCTTCTGAGTACAAGACGAAGATCTGCAATCTTATCCTTAGTCTCATAGTTTCTTGACTGTGCAGTGTCAGTGCCTTCAGGCTCATTAGCAAATGTCCATGTATATGTAGTTGTATTTGCATCATATGAACCGGTTACAGGAAGTGGCGTAGTTTTACTGTAAAAGCTGATATCCTGCACGTTCAAACGATTTCCGCCGTCTCCGCCCTTGCTCGGTGACCATAACCATACGCCATAATCTGAACCGGATTTATACTTCGTTCGTATATATCTTACATATTTATACGCCTGCGGATTATCAAGTTCATAAATATCCTGGGTTGTATCACCAGTACCTTCCGGATACGAATTCATAACTCCTATCGTCTCCCAGTTTTCACCGTCAAACGAACCCTGAAGCTCACATCCCACTGCAAGGCACCAGTCCGGCCAATGGTCGTACTGTGTTATGCCTCCGGCATGGTACTGACGGTCGATTACAATTCTGTCAATTGGAGTTTCTCCGTCAAATTCAATAAGCAGGTATTGGTTTGCCATAGAATTCGCAGTCTGTCCGGAAAGGGTATAAACTGTATCAGCTTTCCCGTCAATTGCGTATTCCGCCGAGCTTCCGCTGTCTGCTGCCGTTGCCGATACTTTAGTCGGTGTTATCCGGATGTATGTATTATATTCCGGATGTAAAATATCGTAAATATATTGTTCTGCCTCAGCCTCAAGTTCTGCACAGCTCTTCCCTGCTGCAATTCCTGCCTCAGCTGAGATAGCGGACACTATTTCATTTGAGTTAGGGTTGGTGTTGAGATAATTATCTGTAGCCGTGTTTTTAGCCTTGCAACCGTTAAAGTTAATTCCGTTACCCCATAGATTATTTCCCACATTATAGGTCAGATTTTCTTTTATAGTATAGCCTTCCGTCTGCTCGTCAAAATATATTGCCGTGTAGCCATAGTCATACCAAGGCTTCTGGCTTAAATCATAAATATAATTTCTCGCACAGAGAGACTGCGGCTGTTTTGATAAAGTATAGATTGCGCCAAAATCACACGAAACAAGTCCTACGTTATGAACTCTGTTCGCAAAAATTATATTGCTGTCCATCGCATTATCTTTACTTGTCCAGCCAAATCCTACCGAAATACCTGAATACGGCGCATTGTAAACCTCATTGTGAGCAACTACTATATTTTTCGGATATCCTGCTGCAATCGCAACCGCACCTTCATATTCAGTACCGATATCGTGAACGGTATTGTTTATTACATTAATATTTTCACATATTTCCGATTTATCCGTCGGGTTATATGCTTCATGATATTCGGTGTCTTCATCCTGGAAGAATTTAGCTACCGAAATACCGTTTCCAGCAGTGTCATATACCTCATTACCGAAAATATTGCTGTTTGTAACTCCTAAATACAGGTCAATCGCAGTCGAACCTATTTTTCTGAATGTACAGCCTGTTATATTGAGACTGTCCGCATATTGTGCGTAAAATGCGCTCGGAGTGTGATATGCTGTTACTTTATTGGCTAAAGAAGAAGTCAGCATATATTGCGATGCCTGACCTCCTACAAGTCCCTCCTCGCTGGGTCGAGTCCAAGTAGAACCTTCAAAAACAATATTTTCAAAATTCAGGTTGCATACTCTGTTTTGGTTACTTCCGTCTATATTTATAAGAGTTTCAAGCGCAGGCGCTGTAACCCTGACATCATTCATATCCGAACCCGCAGGAGCCTTGCAATATATCTTGTTCTCAATTGTGTCAAGATACCACTCATTATCTTCGTCAATAAACTCATAAGCGTTTTCTAAATAATAGTATGATCTTGATTTATATCCGAGTGTAGTTCCTGTAATATCAGGGTGCGCGCGGTTAAACAAGCGCGTACTTTCAGGCTCGCGCAGCTTTACCGCCGCCGCGTCGACAACGCCTTCACTGCCGCCGTTATTAACGGTTGTCGGTTTAAAATTATTTTCCTTATCATATTTCGCAAATCTCAGAACATTATCCGTCCATGCGGTAATCAGATGGAACTCGACATTTTCAAAATTGTTCCAGTCCGCAATATCGTCACGATAAAAATATATTTCGCGATTATTTCTGGAATTCAAACCAAGCTCACATGTGCGTTTAAGATGATTATATGTGTTGCCTGAGTATGATATATTCCTTGAACGCAGCGCCTTTTCGCCGTTAATATATAATTGACGGGTATTAAAGCCCTCCGGAACAGAAGCGCAGTATATGTTCTTATCTGCATCATAAATGCTCCAGCCGGTAAGTTCAGTTACGCCGCTTATGACGGGGATTTCGCTTTCATATCCCTTCCATGTAACCTTACGTCCGTTTTTACCTCCGTCCTCAGATGTAAAGCACAGAGTATCTGATATGTTATATTCGCCTCCGCGCAGCACAACCGTAACGTCTTTAGAACCATCGGAATTTATTCGTGCGACTCTTTGTGCCGCAGCGAGCGTTTTCAGCGGACTATCCTTTGTGCCCGTGTTGCTGTCATCTCCGTTTGGAGAAACATAGATTGTATCCGTCATCAGTACATCTTGATTACCGGAATTTAATATAAGAGTATTATATGCCGCGTCAACCTCAGCCTGAGAAGCCAGTCCGTCAGATGCTGCCGCATGCGCCTTTTCAAGCAAAGACTTAAGTTCGGAGTTGCTTTCAAGCAGGGCCTCCGCTTCGGTTATTTTTCTCCACAAATGCTGCTTATTAATCGGCCATGACACGCCGGCTTCGGAAATTGAATAGTTTTTATTCCATTCGGCAATCCACTTAGGACCATAATTTGCATCTTTCGCCAAAGAGCTATTAGAACTGATTTTTCCCGTGCTTAAATCAAGTCCCAGTGCTGATATGGAAGCAGCTTTGTGACGCTTAACGTCATATGTTTCAGCGTCTGATGGATTGACATTATTATAAAAACCGCCGAGATTCCACAAATCTTTAGTATTTACCGTAATGTTTCTGACTGTCGTCATATTTGCCTGCGCAGCAATGGAGTTCTGATCTGTCCATGTAGCGCTGCTGTTATCTCCTTCTGTAGGGAAACATTTTGCACCCAAATCAAAAGCATAAGCAGATTTTTTGCTGTACTCGTCAAGTTCATTATACAAAGTATTATAATGCTCAATCCACTTATTGATATTTTCCTGCGTGTTCCAGTAGCCTTTCGTGGCTTCCTTACTTTCGTCGCCCGCCGCAACAGCCTCATCATAAGTTCTCAGTATATCATAAAATCTGTATTTAAGCGACTTCTCGTTCGGCACCGGACGCGCCCAGCTGTGATACCCATTCGTCAAGTAACGATAGTACGGACCCGTTCCGTCTACAACAATGTTATCAACTACATAATGTCCGTAACCTTTGTTTGAATAAATAGCATTACCTCCGATTTTATTGAATATGTTGTGGTGAATGATAACACCTGATGCGTTATCGTCCATATAGATACCGAAATCAAAATCCGTAGATGTGGAATAGCGTACATTTTCTATGTAATTATAGGAAATTTCATTTCCCAACCATGTCCAATCGCGCCCAATGTATATAGGAGCCATGTCATTGGCATTATAACATGTGTTTATTATTTTGTTCCTTGTAACTAACATATCGTTTCCCATAATCTGAATAACCATGTGCGGCGCATCATGTATATAGTTATCCTGCGCTGTGTTTCCTACACCTTCCAGATATATTGCCGGAGTATAGGTTTCAAGACGTGAAACATTATAAAATTCACAGTTTTTCACCATGTTATTGCCGCGTTCAAGAGACTTTCTGTCCCCGCCTGCCATATATATGCCGCCATGACCCATATCATGAATAACGCAATTTGCAACAGTATTGTTATGTCCGCCGCCGAAGGTATCATAACCGGAATCTGCTGTAATCATTCCGTTGTTATCACCTATTTTGATTGCGTCCATACTTATATTGTACAGCTCACAGCCACTGATTGTACATAACTCGCAGTCAGTCATTGTTATTCCGCTGTTAGTGGTTCCCGTAAAGCGGATACCGCTTATTTGAATTTCCTCGGCATTCTCCATTGTCACAAGCGGTTTGTCAAATGCGTTGAGTGTAATAGACTGATTATCAATTACTCCATTTTGCGGATAGTAATACAAAACGTTATTGTCGTTATAGCGGTCAATATAGTATTCTCCTGCGCTATCAAGTTCGCAGAGCAGGTTGATTGCACTTACTTTCAGACTATTTGCGCTTACTCCATACAACGAAGGGTATTTGCAGTAAATATAATATTTGCCGTCCGTATGCAGTCTTACCGAATACATCTGAACATTGTCATTGCCATATTCGTTAGCAAAGTAACCGCTTAACCATCCGTCTGTTTCATATTTCGTGTTATCGTTGAGTGGATTAACCGCTGGCATATCCCCGTTAACAGCACTGTAGACATTATCGTAATCATACGCTCCTGCCCAGATATGAGCTGAGTCAGGAAGATTTTTTATACAAAATACCGGACCATTCATTGCCAGCATTTCTTCATATGTTTTTGAGTAGTCGGTTTTATCGAAGAAGTAGTCTCTGGGAACGCCGCCTTTGTTTGGAATTTCAAGATGCGACTTTGTTATAGTACCATTATTCGGATATCGCGCCAGAATCTGAAGTTCGCCGTTTACAATAAGCTCAGGCTGTGGCGGCTGTTTTGTCCAGTTAAATCCGTTTTTATAAACATCTCCTACTGGTATCCCCGCTGCGCCAAGGTCATATACATATACCTTATCAGCCACTCCGGACGGCAGTCTTGTCTGTGAGGAATACTTTTCTCCTGAAACCTCGCTTAATTTTTTGAATTTGCCGTTCTCAAGTGTCGCAGAACCTGTAATCTCAACCGATTCTCCTTTATATGCCGCATATGTAACATAAGAATCCTCACTTGTCAAAGAAATGCTGTTCGTAACATGATAAGTACCTTCACGCAAATAAATAATTCCCCTGCTATCTTTGCCAATATCTTTTGTCCTCAGATAATCTCTGGCAGCCTCAACTGTAGAAAACGGATCATCGATGGTTCCATCGGCGTTTTCTGCATTTCCATTCGGAGACACATATACAATATTCTCCAAAGGCACCGATAAATCCGAATTGTTTGCTGCTTTTACCGGCAAAGTAGCAATATGCATATTTGACATAAAAACAACTCCTGTCAAAATTGTTGTAATTAATTTCTTTGACATGATACACCCTCCTTTTACGCATACAAAGACTTTTAATACTTATATTTTTTCAAAAACGGGTATAATCTCAAGCGGCGCAGGCATATTCATTGTCTGCAATCCGTCATATACCTTCCCCGTGTGAATATCTTTCCAATTACCGTGCGGCAGATATACTTTCCGTTCTGTCATGCCCTGATACATTACCGGCGCAACAAGATATTTTGAGCCGAACATATACTGGTCATCTATATCCCAGCACATTCCGTCCTCCGGGAATTCATAGAACATTGCGCGTATTACGGGCGAGCCGTTTTCGCTTGCTTCATCCATAACCGACTTAATGTAATCTTTCATACCAAGACGTATATCAAGGTACTTTTTCAGTATTTCATAAACATCCTCGCCGTAGCTCCACAGCTCATTAGGTCTGCCGGTTTCAGAAAAACCGCCGCCGTAATCGAGATCGGATAAGCGTGGAATATCATGCGGACCTCTGTCGCCGTGCATACGCAGTACAGGACAGAATGTTGAAAACTGAAACCAGCGTATAAGCAGCTCGTTAAAATGCTCGTCAAGGACGTTTCCGAAAAATCCGCCAGTATCTGATACCCACCATGGTATTCCCGCAATTCCTATGTTCAGTCCCGCGCTTAGCTGGTCTCTAAGAGCCGTAAAGTTTGATTTAATATCGCCCGACCATACGAGTGCGGCATATTTCTGACTGCCTACCCATGCGCAGCGAAGCAGATTTACTATATCCGTCTGCCCCTGAGTCTTCATTCCGTCATAAAATGCCTTTGCATGAGCCTTTGGATAGCTGTTGCCGACCTTTAAAGACGGATCTGTATAATGACGGTAATGCTCATAATCATACGCTGAATATTCCGGCTCTGCCTCGTCGAGCCAGAACATATCTATTCCGTATTTATAATAATTTTCTTCCGCCTTGTTCCATATAAATTCCCGCGCCTCGGGATTAAGAGCATCATAAATCACAGTGTCACCCTGAAAATCAAAGCATTGTATCGAACCGCGCTCCGTTCTTATGAATAGTCCTCTATCAAACATCTCATTGAAATTCACGCTCTTTCTGTCCACCGTAGGCCATATTGAAACCATGCATCTTATGCCCATTTCCCTAAGCTCGTCCATCATTGCCTGAGGATTTGGCCAGTATTCAGGGTCAAAGCTCCAGTCGCCCTGTCGTATCCAGTGGAAGAAGTCTATAACTATAACATCAAGCGGAATACCGCGCCTTTTATACTCGCGCGCAACCTCCAGAACCTCGTCCTGCGTCCGATAGCGCAGCTTGCACTGCCATAAGCCGAGCGCGTTTTCGGGAAATTCCGGCGCGCGTCCGACAACCTCCGTGTAGTTTTCCATAATAGCTTTTGGGGTATCGTCAGCGGTTATCCAGTAATCAAGTTCTTCTGACAGCTTGCTGCGCCATTGAGTGTAATTTTTTCCGAACATTACCTCGCCTATTCCGGCATTATTCCATAAAAATCCGTAGCCTTTGTTTGAAAGATAAAACGGCACGCTGATTTGTGAATTCCGCTGCGCCAATTCCAGCACGCAGCCCTTTAAATCAAGCTCGGGCTGCTGATACTGACCCATGCCGAATATCTTTTCTCCATCCTGCGACTCAAATCTCGCTGTAATACTGTAGTCGTTTCCGCTCACCGCCTTAAATTCGCGCGCGTGGAATTTCATGCTCGGACTATGCTCATTGGCATTGCCAAAACCCCTGTAGTATTCTTTCAATATGGGCTTTTTGTCACTGTAAAATTCCAACCATCCGCTTTTTGCAATGACACAGCTGATTTTGCCGTTTCGGATACTTGCTTTGCTGTCGTCAATAGTTATTTGCGCTGACGATAAAACAGGCGACAGCGCCTTATCATCCTCCGTGAAATCAGCATTATGTGTCACTCTGACGCGAAGGGCATTATTCCCCCATGCCTCAATCAATATCCTTTCATTTTGCTTACGCGCGGTAAGCCGGTTGCTGTTTTTTTCAAAATACACAATAAACCCTCTCATTACAATTGACTTTAAACTATTTATATAATATAATTATATTATTAAAATTACATATTTCATATAACTATTTTGATGATTATTAAAACAATATTGACGAGGTTACTGTTATGGAAAGAAAATTTTTAGAAGAACATCTCATACGCGGCACAGCCGACCTGCCTGTAGGGATATATTCAGTTGATGCAGCTAAAGAAGGTCATATTCCGCTGCATTACCACAGAGAATTTGAATTTCTCGTGGTGACTCATGGAAAAGCAAAAATACAGCTTGAGGGCAATGCTGTTTATCTTAATTCATCAGAGGGGATTTTTATAAATTCACAGACGCTGCACTCATCGGTTAATATTACGGAAAACGATGGCTTTTCCTTTATTGCGATAGTATTTTCTCCGGAGTTAATCGCTCCCGAATATGACAATTTATATAAAAGGTTTATACGCCCTATTATAAAGAACAAATTTGCACTGCCTGTTGTACTGCCTGATGAAATTGTTAATATAATAATGAAGACAAAAAAAATATCTGACAGAGCAGATTTTGGTTATGAGCTTGCTATAAAGGGAAATATTTTGCAGATGTTATCCATATACATTGCCAACGCTGAAAAACACCCGTATACAAAAAACACCATTCAATCTGAAATTGTAAAGAAAACGCTTGATTATATACATATGAATTATCCAAACGCGATAACTCTACGCGATTTAGCCTCTCACGCACATATAAGCAAGGAGCATTTATGCCGCATTTTCCGCGATATATCGGATACATCACCGATTGTCTATCTGAACAGATATAGAACTACCCAAAGCGCATATATGCTCCGCAATACAAATAAAAGCATTTCTGAAATATCCTTCCTGTGCGGCTTCAACAACGGCAGCTATTTTGATAAGATGTTTATGAGATTTATGAAATGTACTCCATCCGAATACCGTCGTAAAGTTCAATAGAACAACCCAAATATCAGGATATTCACATTCAATCTGACAATCATAGAGTTTTTGTCAACATGCTCCTGAGCCCTCTGCGTGGCATAAATGCCTTTGAACGACTTTTAATATTTCATCTCGTCCGTTTCACCAATACCTTTTATCGCGCTTATTTCGGCTTTCAGAGCCTCCATATCGACATCGGGTTTTTCCACGCTTTCCTTACCCATATTGTAGAACTCTTGAATAAGCAATTCTAATGTTTCACGGTTCATCCCTTTAAGCGCCCTGCATATTCGCTTTATGAATGGTGCTTGATATTCGCAAATCCTACACTTTTGTCCCGATAACTTCGACTGCTCCCTGATATACGTTTTTGAGCTTCTTCTTGATTACTCATGTCAAAATTATTTTTTCGGTAGGTATATGGAGTTTCTCCTATAATTTTTGTAAAATTACTAAAAAAATGCGTATACGAATTGTATCCGACATCATAACAGATTTTCGTTATATCCATATCGGTATCCTTTAAAAGATTACAGGCTTCATTTATTTTAAGTGAATTTATGTATTGAGTAATTGTCAGTCCGGTACCTTTTTTAAATATGCGGCAGATATATGATTTGCTCACAAAAAAACGTTCCGCAAGCTCTGTTACACTATTTATAGATTTGAAGTTAAGAATTATATATAACAGCACCGCGCCTAATATCCCTTCAATTTCATGCGGAGAAACGGATTTGACAGGCGGTGATGTTTTTAGGATTATCAGTAGCTCTGACAATAATAAAAATATTTTTGATGCATCCTTACCCTCCAGATACTCCTGCTGCAGCAAACGCCCATATGTCTGCATTCTTTTAAAATTTACCGATGAAGGCTGGATAACTTTAGCTGTAAATAATGAAAGATAAATATTTTGTGCTTCGTGTGTAAGATAGTTATTTAAAAATAACTTATCAAAATACAAAACTATTCTTTCGTGTTCAGTTTTGCTAAAATTCCCATGCGGTACAAGCGCGTTAATAACCGCAACACGGTCAGGCTCTATACACAGTATTTCATCCCCTATCATTAATGTGCTTTTTCCGCTCAGTGGTATATAAATCTCATATGCATCATGATAATGCGGCTCACTCATCGAATAATGCTTTGAACGTTTATTGGTTTCAATACTGAAGCCTTGATGCTGTTCATATATCATACATATACCCCCTTTCTATTTTCTATTATAGTTCAAAATACTTTATTTTTCAATAGTTTTGTTCAAAAAACATGATGAAAATAAACCAGAAAGATATTATAATTATTATATCAACAAGTTTAATGGTTTTAATTAATGAAAGGAGCGATTAAAAATGAAAACCAAAATTTCTTTACCAGTGGTGATAAGCTTAATTATGTCGTTTATAATCTTAAGCACATCATTTACCGGCGTTATGGCAGTAAATAAGACAACGACAGCCACTGTTATGAGCTATTCAGGAGCCACGTCAGGCTCAGGAATATTCGTGGGAACAAACCAGAACTCAGAAGCTGGAAACGAAAACGGCGCGCCATGCATAACAGGTGTTACGGTTTCTCAAACCGGCGGCAAAATATACAGCAACCGTATAGTATGTAGAATTTGCAATTGACCGCCCGACCTCAGAGATAACAAACGCAAAACTCATGCTGTATATTACATCCGTAAACGAAAATTTATCGGGATGGATGAAGCTTGCATGTTACAGAACTACTGGAGCACCTCAAAACGCGGTACTCGGCAAAGATTCCTCCGCAGTGGGATATCCGGCAGTAAATAATGATTATTCATACTCTGCCGCATATTGGTCTGATGAAATTCATCCTTCATCGGCAAATTCATGGAAAGAAATAAATATTACAAAAGCGGTAGAGGACGCTTGCAGCGAGCAGACAGACAGTGACAAAATTACATTGAAATTCCGACTTCAGGTACCGCAGGCAGGCGTGAACATATCGACCCAATCCCCATATCTGCCGAAAATAGTTATTTCGGATGGAACACCTGAGGAGGATAAGAATGAGTATACAAGAACAGGTTTGTTCACTCATAATATGCTCAGTGATAATCCCGGAGAAGTTGGCTATACGTCACGTTATGAACACGGTGACTTTATGACCGAAAGAGGATATGACGGTATGACCTTCTCACTTTTTGAGGCAGCGCAATACGGTCTGTTATGGGATCAATACGATAAAGACAGAGGCATTGCACTCACCGAGGAAGATTATCTAAAAAATCCTAATGACTCCTCAGTTTCGCAGATGAATGCAAAAAAGGTATTCCCCTACGGCAGCAAGGAAAGAAAATGGGTTGAGGAAAAACGTGCCGAAATCATAAAAATGTATTCCGATGCAAAAAAGAACGGACAAAAGATTTACTTCATGCAGGATGTTATAGTTCTGCCGACGAGCCTGAAAAACAGCAGATCAGATATTCAGTCAAGCGGAAAAATAGATATACGTAAAGCCGAAACACAGAAAGTTATGGATTACATGTATGATGAAATGTTTACAGACTTTTGTGATGAAAACGGAACGCCGCTTATTGACGGTATCTATGTAAGATACGGAGAAACATATACCGGAAGCAGCTGGGGAATTCCGTATCACACGGGTAATAACCCTATTATGGGTGATTCAACACAAACGCATCTTCTTCTGATGAATTACTTGAGAAATAAGATATGCGTAGGATATGACAAGGAGATCATCTACAGAACATGGGGCTTCGGTGCTTTCCAGTATGATCCCAACACATACCTTACTATCAGTAACCAACTTGAACCTCATAAAAATTTCTATTTTGCAATCAAGCATACCGCAGGTGACTTCCACAGAACCTTTACTTTTAACCAGACGCTGAACATAGGTCAGCACCAGCAGATCGTAGAGGTACAGGCTGCCCGTGAATATGAGGGTAAAGGAGCATATCCGAACTATATAGCAGGCGGGGTTATAAATGGCTTTGAGGAATATTCCTTCCTTATGAGCGATGACGAAACTCAGTCTTTAAGAGATGTTATAAATGTAGAAAATAGCATGGTAAAAGGTATCTGGACGTGGTCAAGAGGCGGCGGTTGGGCAGGCCCTTACATAAACGGTCTCGGATACCCAAATAATAACCCATCAGACCCGAACAAGGATAAATCAGATAAATCAATCCCTGTTATAAATGGTTCGGAAATGTGGTGCGACTTAAACAGCTATGTTATAAATAAGTGGGCAAAAGATACATCTGTAAGCGATGAAGATCTTGTTAAGGAATATGCAAGAGCAGAGCTTAAGATGAATGAGACAGATGCGCAGAGTTTTTACGATTTGTGCAAGAAATCGTCTATGGCAGTTCTGTTAGGCCTCGCAAGAAACACCGATAAATACGGAGTAGATGTGTGGTGGACACGCGATGACGGCATACAGATAACGGAATTCAATAAAAATATAAACAATGCCTATAAAAATTCGGCAGCAGATGTTATGCTTGCTGAAAAAGCTGAGTCGGTAAAGCTATGGAAGGAAATGATAGATATTGCATATAATCTTGATGACAGATTGTATGACGTAAAATTGGCTGATTCAGATACATCCGTAAAAGAATATATCATTATGACAACAGAATACGGATATTACTTATTTGATATATTCAATCAGATGCATATTGCCTCGGTTGAGCGGCTCAAGGCTCAGGCAATAGGAGAAAGCTCTACACCCGCAATGAATCGAGCTGTTTTGAAGTACGATCAGCTTTGGGCAGAATGGCAAAAAGAATATGATGAAAACAAATTAAAGGGCTATCCTACGCTTTATGCAAAGACGAAATCATCCTTTGCAGGCTATAATTCCCTTGTTTATTCCAAGCCTTTTGATGATATAATGGCCTCATTCCCAAGACTACCCGCTGGGAAAAAGTTTGAAGCTGATAATGTTACGGCGCAGGGTGCGGATAATCCTCAATACGCAGCTGATGGGGATATAAATACGGCATTTACGGCTGGATATCAATCTGAGTCGGAATATCCGAAAAAATATATCCGATTTGAGTTTGACCAATCCGAATCAATAGATACCATAGTAGTTAAAAAGCAGAAGATTACTTTATCAAGCAATACATCCTACTGGGCAGATCACGCCTACGCAGTAGGATGTGTTCTCGAGGGTAGCTTTGACGGAGAAAACTGGGAAACAATATACACCATGAATACAAAGCCCGACGGGACTGATTCTCAGAGTGAGGTTGTTATAAACCTTGCACGACCAAATAATTATAAATTTATCCAATATATCAGAAAGGAGAAAAACAGTTATATTGACTGGGCAGATGCCGGTGGTAATAAGCTTATTCTTGCAGATATAGAGTTCTATACCAATGAAGAAGACGAGCCTGAAGAAACACCGATTCCGACAGACACTCCGGCTCCGACAGATACTCCGGCTCCGGCTCCGACAGACACTCCGGCTCCGACAGACACTCCGGCTCCCGATGAAACACCTGTGCCGTCCGGTACACCGATATCTGTTATTGGTGCAACAGTGACGAAAACAGAAACCGATCAAGAATATATTTTTGATGTAGAGTTAGAGCAGCCACATGATAATTGTAATGTTTATGTGGCAATATATGACGAAAACCACTGTTTGATTGCTGTACGCATAGCGTCATTAGATACTACAAAAAAAGCGAGTGTCCCAATAGACAAATTGGAAAATGAACACATTGCTAAAATATTTATCTGGACGGATAAATTAGAACCGATCATTGATTCAGTAACAATAGAGCTTTGAAGCTATGAGAAAAGGGGCTTTTTTACAGCTCCTTCTCACGCACATATAAGCAAGGAGCATTTATGCTGCATTTTTCGCGATATATCGGATACATCACCGATTGTCTATCTGAACAGATATAGAACTACCCAAAGTGCATATATGCTCCGCAATACAAATAAAAGCATTTCTGAAATATCCTCCCTGTGCGGCTTCAACAACGGCAGCTATTTTGATAAGATGTTTATGAGATTTATGAAATGTACTCCATCCGAATACCGCAATAAAAAGTAAAACAAGCAGAGAACATTTATTTGTTCTCTGCTTGTTTAGATAGAATGTTTCTTTATTAGTTTAGTTGCTGTATTGCTAAGAATATATAGAAAACGCCAACACAAGTGTTGGCTTAAATGTATTGCTGAGTTTGGCAAATGCTCTTAGTGTATCTATGGACGAATTATGTTGCGATAATCTAAATTCTGCCGAAAACGTTTATATAAACTCTATTTCAGATGTTTTAAAGGATTGCTCAAATTATGAACTGAGGATTATTGAAAATGTTCTTAAAGAATTGATTTCGTCTTTAAAAGAATGTAAAAATATGCTCTAAGAACTGCTATATATAGCAAAATGCAGTTCTAATTGAACTGCATTTTCCCTAATCTTTTGTTTCAGCTATTGTCATTTCTTGCTGTTTCCACTGCTCATATTCTCGCCACCCCTTCTCTGTTGAAAAGTATTCTTGAATCTTAGGCAATAGCATTCTGGCAAGGCTATCAATCTCACTCTGAGGTATTTTAAATTTCTCATCACTCATATTATTGCACCCCCTTTCCGCCATTTGTGTAAATAAAAAAAGCAGCAAGCTGCTTTTTTTCGTATCTATTATCCTACTGTGTTCTCTAATGGGCATAAATGCCTCTGAATAACTTTCAATATTTCATCTCGTCTTGTTTCACCAATACCTTTTATCGCACTTATTTCGGCTTTTAGAGCCTCCATATCGACTTTGGTCGTTTCCGCGCTTTCCTTACCCATGTTGTAGAACTCTTGAATAAGCGATTCTAATGCTTCACGGTTCATCCCTTTAATTTTACGATATAATGCCCTGTCAAGAAACTCAGCCATTGCTCTGCCCTCCAACTTAATATTTTTTTAGATGGGATGATTGTATCACAGTTTTATATTTTTGTAAAGCAAACATTGTTTTATACTTTTAATCGTTTGTTTTTACTTTAAGGTGGGACAAAACCGCTATACTTTTAACCGATTATGTCTAAGGGGGGCGGGAGCAAATTAGCCTACTTGAAAACCCACTAAAATTAGGCTGAAATTTTTCTCCAAAAACGAAAAAAAGGCTTGAAATCAAGCCTTTTTCATTGTATCAACTTTATCGTTGATAGGTGGTGGACCATCTAGGACTCGAACCTAGGGCCGTCCGGTTATGAGCCGGATGCTCTAACCAACTGAGCTAATGGTCCATAATATTAAATAGATTAAACAGCCTTCACAAGAAAGGCTGTTTAAAATGTTGGTGACCCGTGCGGGAATCGAACCCGCGTTACCGCCGTGAAAGGGCGGTGTCTTAACCGCTTGACCAACGGGCCATAAGTTCCGGCAACTTTCTACTTTCCCAGGCAGTCACCCACCAAGTATCATCGACGTTAAGGAGCTTAACTTCTGTGTTCGGCATGGGAACAGGTGGTTCCTCCTTGCTATCGTCACCGGATCTTCTCTTTTGAGGTCATACCCTCAAAACTAAACAACATAACTTCACAATGCGTTTTCTCTAATTTCTTATCTTTCTCGTTCCTAACCTTTGATGTAGCGATACATCAAACATTGACTTTCTTTGCGGTGTTCAGGCTACCGCCTGTATATACTTTCGCATTGCCTTCGGCAACCGCTCGCTCCTCGCAACTTTTCAAGTTGCTTCTGCTCACTTGCTGTCGTATATATCCGCATTGTTTCACAATGCTCTGGTCAAGCCCTCGGACTATTAGTACCGGTCAGCTGCATACATTACTGCACTTCCACCTCCGGCCTATCAACCATGTAGT
>QTVU01000002.1 GCA_003460745.1 Firmicutes bacterium AM55-24TS | reverse complement strand
ATGATAAAAAAATAAAAAAAATCATTATAAATTCTTTAAAAAAAACAAAAAATATGTTATAATACATTCGTCAGTAAAATAGAAAACAATGTTACAAAATAACACTGTATAAAATTAAAAAATGTATTGGAGGATTTTTACCATGACAGAAAACAAGACAGTTCTTGCATGGCTTGAAGAAATGAAAGCTATGTGTCAACCTGACAATGTTGTTTGGATTGACGGAAGTGAAGAACAGCTTGAGGCTCTAAGAGCAGAGGCTGTTGCAACAGGTGAAATGATTAAACTAAATCAAGAAAAGCTTCCTGGATGTTACTATCACAGAACAGCTGAAAACGACGTAGCTCGTGTGGAAGACAGAACATTTATCTGTACTCCTACAGAAGAAGAAGCCGGCCCAATCAATAACTGGATGGCTCCTGACGAAATGTATGCAAAGCTAAAGAAACTATATACAGGTTCAATGAAGGGCAGAACAATGTACGTTATCCCTTATTCAATGGGCCCTATAGGTTCACCTTTCTCAAAGATCGGTATCGAGCTTTCAGACAGTATCTATGTTGTACTTAATATGGCTATTATGACAAGAATCGGTCAAAAGGTTCTTGATCAGCTTGGAAATGACGAAAACGCTGAATTCATCAAGTGTCTACACGCTAAGAAAGACGTAAATCCTGATGACAGATACATCGTTCAATTCCCACAGGATAACACAATTTGGTCAATCAACTCGGCTTACGGCGGTAACGTTCTTCTTGGTAAGAAGTGTTTCGCTCTAAGAATTGCATCATATCTTGGTAAGAACCAAGGTTGGATGGCTGAGCATATGCTAATTCTTGGTCTTGAAAATCCTCAAGGCGAAGTTAAGTATATCTGTGCTGCATTCCCATCAGCTTGCGGTAAGACAAATCTTGCAATGCTTATTCCACCGGAATACCTAAAGAACAAAGGTTACAAAGTATGGACAGTCGGCGATGATATTTCATGGCTAAACATCGGTCCTGACGGCAGACTATATGCTATCAACCCTGAAGCAGGTTTCTTCGGTGTTGCTCCTGGTACATCAGTAAAGACAAACTTCAATGCTCTTGAATCAACAAAGAAGAACACAATCTTCACAAACGTTGCTCTTAACAATGCAGACAATACAGTTTGGTGGGAAGGTCTTGACAAGAATCCTCCTGTTGATGCAACAGAATGGAAGGGTTCAAAGGTTAACGGTCCTGAATACTCTGCAGCAGGTAACAATCTTGCTCACCCTAACTCAAGATTTACAGCTCCGGCTATCAACTGCCCATGTATCTCATCTGAATTCGAAAACCCACAGGGCGTTCCTGTAGAGGCTATTGTATTCGGTGGCAGACGTGCTAAGTGTGCTCCGCTTGTATATCAATCAAGAGATTGGCAGCACGGTACATTCGTTGGTGCTACAATGGCATCAGAAACAACAGCAGCAGCTGCAGGTGCAGTAGGTGTTGTTAGACGTGACCCAATGGCTATGAAACCGTTCGTAGGCTACAATATGGCTACTTACTGGGGTCACTGGCTTGAAATGGGTAAGAAGCTTGGCGATAAAGCTCCGAAAATCTTCCACGTTAACTGGTTCAGAAAAGATGACGAAGGACACTTCATGTGGCCTGGTTTCGGTGACAATATGCGTGTACTTCTTTGGATTCTTAACAGATGTGCAGGTAAGGTTGATGCCGTTGAAAGCGAAATCGGTTACCTACCAAAGCCTGAAGATATCGACCTAACAGGTCTTGAAGACGAAAATGTTGATATTAAGGGTCTTCTTACAATCGATAAGAAGGTATGGCTTGAAGACATTGCAAATATCGAAGAATATTTTGCACAGTTCGGAGATAAACTTCCGAAGGAAATGGCTGACGAACTTGCTAAGTTAAAGGCTAACCTTTCTAAGTAATTTTAATTACAGTGTATTAAGAATTTAAAAGCAGACAAAATCCTTATGGTTTTGTCTGCTTTTTTTGTTGACATTTATAGACACATAGGTTAAAATGTAAGTGTATAATATATACAGATTATCTATAGAAAAGAAGAGAAAATATGAAGAAAAAAGGTGTAATTATCGGTGTTATAATAGCGGTAATCGTAATTATAGCGATAAGCATTATAGGAAGTTACAACGGACTTATAAGTTTAGAAGAATCGACCAACACGGCATATTCCGATATACAGGTTCAACTTCAAAGACGTATGGATCTTGTACCGAACCTTGTTAATACGGTAAAGGGATATGCGGCACACGAAACAGAAGTGTTTACTGCCGTTTCTGACGCTCGTGCAAAACTTGCCGGTGCGGGAACAGTTGAGGAGGCAAGTGAGGCAAATGAAGAACTTTCATCGGCACTTAGCAGATTGATTGCAATTTCGGAATCATATCCGGAATTAAAGTCAAACGAAAACTTCTTGTCACTTCAAGATGAACTTGCAGGTACGGAAAATCGCATAGGTGTTGCAAGAAAGGATTATAATGACGCCGTTCAAAAATATAACGTAAAAATACGTTCATTCCCTACAAACATATTTGCAAATATGCTTGGTTTTGAAAAGAAACAACAGTTTGAGGCAGATAGTGCGGCACAATCTGCTCCTTCTGTAAGTTTTGATTGATATGAGTAGGGGGAAGATACGTTTCGCGGCATTAATTTTCGCAATATTTGTTTTATTTATAAATATTTGTGCGTTTGCGAAGGTTGATATACCGAATCATACGGATAGATTTTTTATAAATGACTATGCGAATGTTATTGACAGTGAAACAGAGGATTATATATTTGAAAAAGGTAAGGCGTACAATGCTAACGGCGGACCGCAAGTTGTTGTTTTGACAATGGAAAGTATAGACGGAAACGACCTTGAAGACTTTTCGATTGAAACGGCGAGAAAATGGGGAATTGGCGATAAAGACGCGGATAACGGAGTTCTTATTCTCCTTGTTATGGATAGTCGTGACATTCGTATCGAAGTCGGCTACGGACTTGAGGGCGTTTTAAATGACGGTAAGTGCGGTCGATTTATCAGAAATGCAACAGATTCTTTGTCGGCAGGTGATTACAGCGAGGGTATTAAGCAGATTTATGATTCGGTAATCGGAGAACTTGAAGAACCGACACCCGATGAAGAAGATGATGACCGTATGGTTGAAATAATGACATATGTAGTGTTTTTCATAGTTTTAGCGATTGTGGTATTTATCACTAATATCAAAGGACGTGGCGGACGTGGCGGACGTGGCGGCTATCATAGCGGCGGCGGTTACTATGGCGGTGGTTTTTCAGGCGGAAGCAGCAGCGGAGGAGGCGGATTCTCCGGCGGCGGCGGAAGTTTCGGCGGCGGCGGTGCCAGCGGTAAATTTTAAAATATAAAAATCATATCTTGCACGTTCCGGATAATTTGTCGACAGTCTGAAAGGGTGTTGTGTTAAAAACAACACCCTTTTGTGTAAATAAAAATTTTTTTAATTTAATGCAACCTTTTGGCGTGCTGAAAAGTATTATATATGAAAGGAAAAATAATCCGATAAATTTAAAAAGGAGGAAAAAGTTATGAAAAAATTATTAGCGGTAGCGTCAGCGTTGGCTCTTACTGTATCGGCAGTATCACCGGCAGTTTTAGCCGCTGAAACGTTAGCCACACAGCAAACAGAAACATCTGCAAGAGAGAATATGCAGAAAATATTGGAAAGCGTTAAACAGAGAGTTGAAATTCCGAGTGAGTGCAGTGAATTTTCGAGCAGAACAGAGGAACAGTACGGCGAAAAAGTTTATAACTTTACATGGAATGAAAAAGACGGAAACAAGAGTGTTAATATAACTTGTACGGCAGACGGAGTTATAACCAACTATTCAATTCACGGTTTTAAATCTGATGATAAAAATAACACACCGAATTTACCGAAAATTAGCGAAAGTGATGCAAAAAAGACGGCGGAAAACTTCTTAAAACAAATTAATCCCGATTTTCCGTATGAAATAAAAATTTATGGAAGCAACGGCAGTATTTTTGGTAACGGATATACATTCTATATTAAAACGTATGTAAACGGTGTATTGTTCACGAACGGAAACGGCTCGGTTAATATTGACGGTACAGACGGATATGTAATGGGTTTTGATTTGGGCTATATACAAGCGGATTTTCCGTCAATCAATAATGCGATAAGCGTTGATGAGGCAAAAAAAGCGTACAGTGATAAACTCGGACTTGAGTTGGTTTATCGTACATATGTTGACGAGGACGGTAACGTGGTAGCTTATCCTGTATACACACAGGAATACGACTACGATAAATACATTAATGCACTTACGGGTGATGCGGTTGATGTTACAAATTACAGATATTTCATCGGCAACAAATCTGAAAGTGCAAATGATGCAGCAGCAGACGGCGGACTTACCGAACAGGAAATAAAAGAGCTTGACAATATAGACGGACTTATTTCAAGAACCGCTTTGGAAAATAAATTAAAGTCGAACAAGCTTTTGTCAATCCCTAAGAATATAAATACAGACAGCATTTCTTTATATAAAAATTATGACGATGAATATACGTATTCTGTATCAATGTCAAATGACAAGTGTAACATATATACGTCTGTTGATGCTAAAACAGGCGAAATAAAGTATTATTCACGTTGGGGAGAAGATGACAGTAAGGAAAAAAATAATGATGATTCGGCTTTAAAGACACTTGCGGGCGATAAGGCAAAAGAATACAAATATGATGAAAATTCGCATCTGTATGTCAGATATGTAAACGGTATTAAGGTAACAGGCGACTATGCCAACGTAACAACAAACAACGGTGTACTTACTAATTTCAGTATGAATTATACCGACACCGAATTTCCGTCAATCGAAAATGCAATGAGCAAGGAAGACGCTGAAAAGATTTTATTTGACGCAAAGGATTACAGCATTGTATATATGCAGAATTATACTGACAACACAAGAGAGATTATCCCTGTATACACAATAGATACAGAAAATATCAATCCGTTTACAGGTAAGTTTGTTGACTATCAAAACAAAGAAATTACGGAGGATGCAAGCAGTAAACTTGAATATTCGGATATAGACGGTCACTATGCCGAAAAGTATATCAAAGAGCTTGCTTATTACGGAATAGGTTTTGAGGGCGGCGAATTTAAGCCTGACGAAAAGATTACTCAAAAGGATTTTCTTGCACTTTTGATGAGCATAAACGGTAACGATATAATCGTATTGAAAAATAATTTGGAACAGGCAAATTGGGTGTACAGAAATTCAACACAAAACAGTATTATTTCAGAAGATGAACGCGATGATGATGCGGAAGTAACTCGTGAGGAGGCTGCTGTGTATATGATTCGTGCAATCGGTGCTGAAAATTACGCGAAATATAACGATATTTACGTTACACCGTTCAATGATGTTACGGAAAATAAGGGGTATATCGCATTGCTTTCGGCTATGGGCGTTTTAAGCGGTGACGGTAACGGTAATTTCAATCCAAACCGTGAAATGACAAGAGCGGAAAGTATAATTATGATTTATAATTATTTAACCAGATAAAAAATAAGAAGTGGCAAAATATTTTTGCCACTTCTTTAGTTATAATTCCTATTTGCTATTTTGATGACGGTGTCGGAAGATACGGGATAATTTTATTTGCAAATTCAGCCATATTCATTGTTTGCAAATATACCTTACCCGGACCGGTAAGAGTTGTAAGGAACAGTCCTTCACCGCCGAACAACATATTTTTAAAGCCCTTTACTGTTTCAACGTCATATTTGACGGTTGATTCAAAAATCGCAACACTGCCTGTATCGACTTTAAGTTTTTCGCCTGCAGCAAGGTCGATTTCTTTAACTGAACCGTCAAGCTCAATGAAAGCAGTACCGTTTCCGGAAAGCTTTTGAAGTACAAAGCCTTCACCGCCGAACAAGCCTTTCTTTATGCCGCTTGTTATATATGTTGAAAGTTCAACACTTTGCTCGGCACACAAAAAAGCTGATTTTTGACAAATAAATTCTTTGTCGGAAGAAATGTGAAGTTCTTTGATTTCTCCGGGAAAAGATGAGGCGATTGTGATAGATTGGTTCGGTGCCTCGGCGGTGTATGTAGCCATAAACAATGACTCACCGCTGAACATACGTCCAAGACCTTTCATAAATCCGCCTTTCATATTGGTGTCCATTTTTACTTTGTCCGACATCCATGTCATACCGCCCGATTCGGTATAAATGCTTTCGCCTTGTTCAAGGTCGATTGTTACGGCAGGAAGAATATTTCCCCAGATTGTAGTTTTCATAAAAATTACCTTTCCTTTCTGTATGAAATAGCTCAGTGACTTTAGTGATATTCAAATTATATCATAATATTCCTATTTTAAATATATCTTTTTTATTACAATTACACAAAGCGAGTTTTGTAAAATTGTCGTTAAAACTTGCAAAAGTAACGAAAAAGTGATAAAATAGATTATATATATTATGTTGTAGTTTATATATAAAAAAAATACAAATTGTAGTTACGAATGGAGATAAAAATATGCTTAGATATTTCACGGCGGGAGAGACACACGGTAAGTGTCTTACAGTTATAATCGAAGGTATGCCGTCAGGTGTTGAGATAAGCCTTGATGAGATAAACGAACAGCTTGCAAAGCGTCAGCAGGGCTATGGCAGAGGCGGAAGAATGAAGATTGAAAAAGATACTGCCGAAATTCTTTCGGGTGTGAGAGGCGGAGTGACTCTCGGAAGTCCTATCGCAATTAAAATCGAAAACAGAGATTGGGCGAATTGGGAAAGTATAATGGGTACTGAAACGGCGAATAATGAAAAGTCTGTCGAATGCCCAAGACCGGGACACGCTGACCTTACCGGAGGTATGAAGTACAATCACAGAGATTTGAGAAACGTGCTTGAAAGAGCAAGTGCCCGTGAAACTGCAGCAAGAGTGGCTGTCGGCGCACTCGTAAGACAGGTTTTAAAACCGTTTGGAATAGAATTTTTAAGCCATGTTAAGAGAATAGGCGAGGTTGAAGATACATCCGATTTTACTGCGGCAGATTTCTTTGAAAAAGTACAAAATTCACCTGTTGGGTTTGGCGATGAAAATGCCGCTCAAAAGGCTATGGAATACATAGACAAAATCAAGGCAAGAGGTGAAAGCGTAGGCGGAATAGTGGAAACTATCGTAAAAGGTGTGCCTGCCGGATTGGGAAGTTATGTTCATTACGACAGAAACTTGACGCAAACCTTGCTTTCGGTGTTATGAGTGTACAGGCTATCAAGGGCGTTGAAATCGGTATGGGCTTCGGTGTGAGCGAAATACCGGGTTCAAAGGTACATGATGAAATCGAATATTCGGACGACTTCCACAGACTTACCAACAATGCCGGCGGTATTGAGGGCGGTATGTCAAACGGTGAGCCGATTATTGTTAAGGCGGCAATGAAACCGATACCTACTTTGTATAATCCGCTTAGAACAGTCAATATTGACGATAAATCGGAGCATAAGGCAACTGTCGAACGTTCCGATGTGTGTGCCGTACCGGCTTGTTCGGTTGTCGTTGAGGCGGTAATCGCATTTGAAATCGCAAAGGCGTTTTTGGATAAATTCAGCGGTGACTGTATGGCTGACGTAAAGGCATATTACGATGTATATATGAACAGAATTAAGAATTTCTAAAATCAAACGTAGGGCAAATAAACCATGAGAGGTGGTGAGGGATTTTTGACCGAAAATGATTTGATTAAAAAGTGTAAAAAAGGTAGCCGAGAAGCTTTTAATATATTAGTTTCAAATTACCAACAGCAAGTTATAAATATCGCTTACGGAAAGCTTTCAAATCAAGAGGACGCATATGACGCGGCACAGGAGGTATTCGTAAGGGTGTATAAAAGTATAGAGTCATTTAAGGAGCAATCTTCCTTTACCACGTGGCTTTATAGGATAACTACGAATGTTTGCTCCGATATTCTGAGAAAACGTCAGAAACATTCGGGTGTAATAAGTATTAATCAGGCGATTGACGAAAAGAAAGATATGGATATTAGGGACGAAAGTCCTACACCGGAAGAAAATATGGAAATATCGGAACGTCAGAGAGCTGTACGAGAGGCGATAAGCGAACTCAAAGAAGAATACAGAACTGTAATAACACTATGCGATATTGAGGGATTGAGTTACGATTACATAGCTGAGGTACTCGGAATACCGTCGGGAACGGTTAAGTCGCGAATTAATCGTGCGAGAAGTGCATTAAAGAAAAATTTAATGAATAAACGGGAACTTTTTTGATATTTCTTACGTCTAATATATTGTAAAAAGAAATTAATGAAAATTTAAAGAAAGGGGGAGTAAAAATGAATTGTGATAAATTTAACGAATGCTTGGACAACTATGAAAATTTGAGTGACGAAACAAAGCAGAAAATGGATAAACACGCATTGGAATGTGCAAATTGCAAAAGTGAACTTGAATTTATGCGTTCAATTATTTCAACGGCTAAATCTCTCCCTGACATAAATGTTCCTGTGGATTTTATGGAGAAATTAAATGTCCGCATAGATGAAGAGGAAAAGAAAAAAGCACGAATAACAAGACGTGTAATGCGTAATGTTCGCCGTAATTGGAAACAGTATACTGCGGCAGCGGCTTGCTTTGCGTTGGTAGCTGTTGTAACGGCTAACAGCAATATGTTCGTCGATAAGATGAACGGAAATGATGACGGTGTTATTCAAGAGGAAACAGTCGTGACTGACAGTGACGGAAATACTGCCGTAAGTACGACAGCACCGGCAGTGGCTGCTCAAGACAATGCGGAAGAAAATCAACCGACAGTATTTGAAGAAACGGTTGAAAACACTATTCCCGAAAATAAAACAGCGAAAAGTACATCATCGCTTGCAACGGCAAAGCCGCAAACAAGTGTGAGTACAAATTCGGTAAAAAGCAGTGTGGTTGCAAATAACAGTAAATCCACATCTGCTCCGTCTGTAAGTCCAAAGGTACAAAATAATGCGGTACCGTCTGTTTCTGCAGAACCTGCAAAGTCGGACGAAGGTGCGGTTTCGCAGAAAACAACTGCTGAGGTTGCTGATAATTCAAACGATATTCAAGCTTATTCACAAGATGACGGAATAGCGATTGCAAGTATTGATGTTCAGTCGGACGATCGTTCCGTATATGACGGAACTGATGACAATATCAATAATTCAAGAACAGTAAAATCAAGTGCTGAAGATGATTATTCGCTTGCGGGCGGAGCCAAATCGCATACGGCAGATACTATAAGTTGGATAAAGACGGCAATCCGATTGAAGCCCCCGAAGAAAATAAACCTATCGGTTCAATCGTAATTTCCGCAAAAGACGCAGACGAGGCGTTAAGCGTTATAAGACAATATTCATACGATGAAGACGGTGAATTTTACACAACGAGTTCTGACAGATTGACGTCAATGCTTTCAGTATTATCCGTTCAGGGAATCGGTTACAGTAACTATACACCTGCTTATGAGGGTGAAGTAACATTTAAACTTGTTATAAGTTAATATAAATGCCTTTCACGACAGCATTATCTGTTGTGGAGGGCATTTTTGTTTGGAAAAACAGAACAAAAAAAATCGGACTGTCAGTCCGATTTTTTGATATGTCTAAGAAATAAGTTGTTTTAAAACGCCGAATGATAAAAGCGACATTATAAGTCCTGCAGTAAGTACACCTAAAAAGATAAACAAAAGTGATTTTTTAGGTTTCATACCGAATAATACTGCGATAAGACTTCCTGTCCAAGCACCTGTACCCGGCAGCGGAATGGCTACAAAAAGGAATAAGCGAGATAGCCGTATTTTTCGATTTGAGCCGATTTTGAAAGTGCTTTCTTTTCAAGCCAATCGGGAATTTTGTGAAAGCGTTTACTTTTTTTCATCCACGCAAATATCTTTTCAATAAACAGCAATATGAACGGTATCGGGAGCATATTACCCAGTACTGCGGCAATGTATGATGGGAAGAAACTCATTTTCATAAGTCCTGCCGCAAGAATACTTCCTCTAAGCTCCAACAACGGTACCATTGATACAAGAAAAACAATTAATTCCTTTGATATTTTTCCTGAAAGTGCTGTGACAATAGATTGTACAATAGAATCCATAAAACTTCTCCTTAAAATAAAAATTACAGAATTCATTATACACTATATTTTTCTAAAATGCAATTATTACTATATCAAATTAATGTAAAATCTTTGAAATTTGTTTGTATAGTACGAATGTTATGATTGATAACAACAGTGCTTTTATTAAATTAAACGGAATTGCTCCGTATAAAACATATCCCAAAGTGTTTGTTATAAGCGGATTAGCCTTGCCGCAAAGCGATATAATTTGCTCCATAGGCATAACGTTTGTATAGAACGGTATCAAGATAAAGTAGTTTGCAAGTCCGCCTACGATTGCCATTGCTATTGCACCGAGAACAAGACCTAAAACCGCACCTTTTCTTGTTTTGATACGCTTGTAAATAAGTGATGAAACAAGTACAAGTGAACCGCTTGCAAGGAAATCGGCAAGTTCACCGACACCGCCTGTGTCTGTTCTTAGCAGGTGTAGAGCCGCTTTGATGAAGCTATCGCAATACCCGTAACAGGACCGTATGCAAATCCGCCTATCAAAGCAGGTAAAGTTGAAAAATCAAACTTTAGAAACGGCGGCATAAACGGGATAGGAAATTCTAAAATCTGCATAAGTACAATAGATATACCCGACAGTATTCCTACACTTGCGATAAATTTCGGTGTAAACCTTGTTTTGTTTTGAACATTGATTGCTTCCATAATTAAAAAGCCTCCTAAAAATTTATTTTGTATCTTTAGGAAAAGTTCTTCGCATAAATTTTGTCTTGACGCTATGAATGGGAAATAAAAAAAGCCCCATAGCATAGCTACAGGGCAAACCATACACAAAAAAACATCTTCTTCCGTCCGGACTTTAACCGTCGGTTTTGGAATTTCACCAAATCAGCTACTGTACTGAGTAGGGTCGTGGACTTTAACCACCGGTAGGGAATTACACCCTGCCCTGAAGATACACTCATTTATATTATACACGTTTTTTTTTAATTTTGCAACTGTTTTTTTAAAATTTATCAGTTTGTCTGCTCTGATAATACTCAAAAATCACATCATAAAATGTGATTTCGTGAGTTGCTGACAGGTTCAAACATCAATGCTCTGTAACAAAAATGTAATGTCGAAAAGGAAGAAAAATACTCAAAAATTATTACATCGTACATCAGTGTACGGTGTATAATTTAAGTATGAACAGATACATAAATATAATAAATTCTTTAGAAAATATTTTTGTGGGAATAATATAATTTTAGGAGGAAAAATCATGAAATCTAAAAAATTATTATCAATCATACTGGCGTTGGCAATGATGTTCTCTGTGTTGCCTGCAAGTACCATTTTGGTATATGCCGATGAAATTACAGAAACAATTTCCGCAGACACAACATGGAATGACGGTGATACGGTAGGCGGTGTTACAATATCAGGCGGAACCGTGACAATAAACGGTGATGTCGGTATCACGGCGGCAATTACTATCAAAGGCGATGTTACATTCACGGGCGGCGGAACGCTTAACAGAATGAGTACATCGGGAAATTTGATAAAAGTTGAAAGCGGAAGTCTTACACTTGGCAATGTTACAATAGACGGTAACGACGTGATAATTTCTGACAGCGGGGCAGCAGCTGCGATTAATATGGCCGGCGGTACTGTTATAATGAATGAAGGGGCAAAGATTACAAATCATAAAAGAACCAGTGGTTATGGACCCGCAGTTTATATGACCGGCGGTAATTTTAAAATGAAGGGCGGCACAATTTCGGGTTGCGAAAGCAGAAATTACGGTGGTGCTATATATATAGATGGCGGTAGCTTTGAAATGAACGGCGGTATTATTGAAAATAATAAGACGACACTTTCAAGTGCCGGATATGGTGGAGGAGCGTTTTATGTAAGAGAAGCTACTCTTATTATAAATGACGGTCTTATACAAAATAATTCGTCAAATTCCGGAGGTGCAATCTATAATACATCATTCGGTACAACGATAATAAACGGCGGTGTGATAAAGGGTAACGCTGCGGTAGGTGATTCACCAAGTGGTTCTGCAATTTTTCATAGTTGTAAAACAACAGGAGAGGCTACATTGCAAATAGGCGGTAATGCAAATATTAATGTAGGAAATGATATTTATTTGATGTCAAATACCTCTGCTACTAAATATGTTGAAATAACTTCTTCAATAAAAAATCCGTTAATACTTACGGTAGAGGGCGAATCAGAAGGCAGAGTTATTGCTGATGCGGCAGACGGTGTTGTGCTTACATACAATGATATGGCAAAGATTAGACTTAGCAACAGCTCTTACGCATTGAAACTTGAGAATAATCAAATAAAGCTTACTCAAACATCAAGCGGAGAAACAAAATTTCCTGTTTATCTTGGTTATGACGCAAACAACGGTACAAATGCACCGAACGGTAGCAGCGCCGAAATAGTTGCGGGCAACAGTGCAACTTTTACAATAAGTGACAGTGTACCGACAAGAACAGGATATAATTTTCTTGGTTGGGCGACAAATAAAGACGCAACATCAGCAGAATACAGTTCGGGTGGCAGTATTACAATAAGTTCCAATACAACGCTATATGCAGTTTGGAAAAAAATATCGACTTTTGAAACAAATGAATTTACACAACCGCTTGCAATAACAGATTGGACATACGGTGAAACAGCAAATACACCGACAGCTACGGCAAAATACGGAACAATAAAATATACATATTCAACAGCGGCAGACGGAACGTATACCGAAGAAGTTCCGACAAATGCAGGCACATATTATGTAAAAGCAACAGTCGAAGAAACAGCAGACTATTCAGGACTTGAAAGTAATGCAGTTGAATTTACAATATTGCCAAAAACAATAAATACAGCAATAACACAACTAACTGCACCTGTTAAAAATGAAGTACCGCAGACAGAAATAGAAACAGACGAATATACAGCAACGGTAGTTTGGTCGCCGGAAGTTACAGACAAGTTCGGATATAATACGGTTTACATAGCAACAATAACAATCACACCGAAAACAAATTATACTGTAAAAGGCATTGCAGAAAACGGTTATACCGTAAGCGGTGCAGAAACAGTTACAAATGAAGCAGACTCTGCTACGGTAACAGTAGTATATTCTGCAACGGAAAACAAAAACAGTAACGAATTTACACAACCGCTTGCAATAACAGGTTGGACATACGGTGAAACAGCAAATGCACCGACAGCAGTTGCGAAATACGGAACAATAAAATACACATATTCAAATACGGCAGACGGAACGTACACCGAAGAAGTTCCGACAAATGCAGGCACATATTATGTAAAAGCAACAGTCGAAGAAACAGCAGACTATTCGGGACTTGAAAGTAATGCAGTTGAATTTATAATATTGCCGAAAACAATAAATACAGCAATAACACAACTAACTGCACCTGTTAAAAATGAAGTACCGCAGACAGAAATGGAAACAGACGAATATACAGCAACGGTAGTTTGGTCACCGGAAGTTACGGATAAATTTGGATATGATACCGTTTATACGGCGACAATAACAATCACACCGAAAACAAATTATACTGTAAAAGGCATTGCGGAAAACGGTTATACCGTGAGCGGTGCAGAAACAGTTACAAATGAGGCAAACTCTGCGACAGTAACGGCAGTGTATTCTGCGACAGGTAGTTATGACACGGTTGATACAAACGAATTTACCAAACCGCTTGAAATAGTCGGATGGACATACGGTGACACACCAAATGTACCGACAGCTACGGCAAAATACGGAACAATAAAATATACATATTCAAATACGGCAGACGGAGAATATAGCGAAATTGTTCCGACAGATGCGGGAACATATTATGTAAAAGCAACGGTTGAAGAAACAGATAAGTATACAGGGCTTGAAAGTGACGCAGTTGAATTTGTAATAGGAAAGAAAATACTTACAAATGACAACATAACAAAAATAGCAGACCAAACATATACGGGTGAGGAGATTAAACCTGTTATTGAGGTCAAAGATGGGGATAAAATTCTTGTACTTGATACAGATTATACAGTGGCATATGAAAAAAATATAAAAGCATCTGAAGAGGCAAAAGCTAAAGTTGAGATGATTTCAAATAATTATAAAGGAACACTTGAAAAATTATTTACAATATTGCCGAAAACAATAAATTCTGCAATAATACTGACTGCACCTGTTAAAAACGGAGTACCGCAGACAGAAATGGAAACAAACGAATATACAGCAACGGTAGCTTGGTCGCCGGAAGTTACGGATAAATTCGGATATAGTACAGTTTATACCGCAACAATAACAATTACACCAAAAGCAAATTATACTGTAAAAGGCATTGCAGAAAACGGTTATACCGTAAGTGGTGCACAAACAGTTACAAATGAGGCAGACTCTGCGACAATAACTGCTGTATATGCGGCAACCGGTAGTAAGAGCAGTGGCGGTAGCGGCAGTACAAAACGTTATACAGTTTCGTTTAACACAAACGGCGGTAATAAGATAACGAGTCAGACTGTTGCAAAAAATAATTCAGTCAAAGAACCGACTGCTCCGATAAAAGAAAACTTTGAATTTGCGGGATGGTATACTGATAAGGAACTTACAACAAAGTATGATTTTACGGAAAAAGTAACAAAAAGTTTTACACTTTACGCAAAGTGGACTGAACAGAAACAGGAAAACGGAGGAAGTGAAGATGTCGTAAATAATAATAGCGGAAATGAAAATAAAGAAAGTTCAAATACAATAGTTTTGACAATCGATGAACATGACGCACTCGTTTACGGAATAACAAAGACAAATGATGTTGCTCCAAAGGTTGTGAATGACCGTACAATGTTGCCTGCTCGTTTTATTGCGGAAAATCTTGGCGCAACAGTTGAATGGGACGGCGAAAAACAACTTGTAACAATCACAGGTAAGAATGAAAAACAAGAGGATGTAACAATTCTTATCACAATCGGCTCGGATTATGCAAAAGTAAACGGTGAGGACGTTAAACTCGATAGTCCTGCTTTTGTTGAAAACGACCGTACATATACACCGATACGTTTCATCTCGGAAAATCTGGGTGCAACGGTTGAGTGGAATGAAACAGAACAAACTGTTACAATTCAAAGAGTTAAATAAATAAGAAATAGCAGCTGATTTTTCAGCTGCTATTTTAATGTTGAAATATCTTACAATGAATAAGGTAACAATGCGAAGTTTAGCACTTGATGAATAGTGGGTGCTTTTTGTATGAAATAAACAAAAAAAGCGATAACCAAAGTTATCGCTTTAATTGGTACAGACGACGCGCACCTTAATCTAAACAATACAAAATTGTGGGTATGTGTTGTTGTATATAATACGCAAGACGCCGTAAATACAAATATTACGGCTAAAAGGTAATTGGCTTAATGTAGTGGCTTATACGCCTATTATGCCTGACGGAACTTTTTTGGATAAAGGCACTGTTGATAATTATATGAACTCTTTAGTGAAAGAGGCATATAAAAAAAACGGAAATGTTACAAATGAAGAATTAGAAACGCTTGATAAAAAAGGTATGCAAGTGGGCGACAAATATGTTCACGGCATTTTTGCAGGTGTTGACGGTGACGAAAAAGATTATCATAAGCCATACAGCGCAGAGGATAGAGGCAAACTTATGCACTTTTCGGGCAAGTATGGTGCTATTAATATTGCCAAAAGAGGGACTGATAATTTAAAAACAAACCCGAACGAAGAACAATCAGATTCAGACGAAAGAGAAGAATATCTAAATCAACAAGTCGATATGTCGGAATACAGAGTAATACAGGTGTATCGAATAATGTTGAAAGCGAAAAAATCAACAGTCAAGCACCTAATACAGATGAAAATACGAATACTACGCAGACTGATAATGCAATAAAAAGTATTGAAATTTCAGAAGAAGATAAGATACCAGGTTTATTACAAGACGAATACTCTGACCTTTTGTCTTTGGAGGACAGAACAGCATTAGATACTCTCGGTAGTGCTATTAGTGTGCCTATAAAGATTGTACCAACAATAAGTAATGACGCAAACGGTTGTTATTACAAGGGCGTGATTTATATTTCGTTGTCTGCCGATGACAAGGTTATGACTGTTTTTTCGCACGAATTAACTCATTATCTTGAAGATACGCTCGATTATACAGAATACAAGAAATGTGTACTCGGCTTTATTCAAAAAAACACCGATAAAAGTATTGATGAACTTGTAAAAGAAAAGGTTGATACTTACGCTAAATCGTCAATAAATTTAACATACGAAGAGGCTACAAGAGAAATTGTAGCCGACTATACTCAAAATATTCTTAAAGACGCTGACGCAGTTATGGAGTTCGTTGATAGTATAGAAAATAAAGAGCAAAAACGTGGTGTTATACGCAGATTGCTTGATGCTATCAAGGAACTTATAAACAAGATAAAGGCAAAATTCAGCAGTAAACATTCTCAAATGCAAGACTTACAAAAAACACATGATTTACTTGAAAATATGCTAAAAGAGGTGGCAGAAAATACGGAGAGCGACACTGGAAGTGAAACAAGATATTCTTTTGGCGGTACTAAGGCAGAAACCGCAAATATTACTCAACTTTCTCGTGCAAAAGAAATGGAACTCAACGGCGAAAAAGCAGAAACAATACGACCAAAAACAGGTTGGAGCAGAGGATTAGATAACAAGTGGAAGTTTGAAATTGACGATAGCAAAGCTAAATATAAGGAAGAAAAAATACGTTTAGGCAAAGCCGTAAACTTAAATGAAGTTCTTGAACACGAGGACTTATTCAAAGCATATCCCGATTTGAAAAAAGTAAAGGTCAAGGAAATAGCAAATTTAGACGCAAGAGGGGTTTATTCGCCTAATTTCGATTGTATATTCATAAGCGAAAATTTGCCAACACAAGAAAAATTAAAATCGCTCATTCACGAAGTACAACACGCAATACAAGTGAGAGAGGGATTTGCAGTCGGCGAAAGTCCTGATAACGAAAACAGAAAACAAAGCGCAGGAGAAATTGAGGCTGATGACGTTAAGGCAAGACAAAGTATGAGCAAAGCAGAAAGACTTAATACATTTCCGAAAAGTATGAAACCTAATCAAAATGCGGACGTTGTATTTTGGGAGAATGGGAAAGGTACAAACAAAACAAAGTTTTCGTTAAAGGGCAATTCAGACAATGAGAACTCTAATATAGGCGAAAAAGATGTTGAGGCGATACAGTCAATAGCTCAAAAAAGTATATACGATTTTTCTGATGAAGATATGAAAAAAACAAAAAAAATAGCGGAAAGATATTATTCCGAAATGAAAGAAAAGTCACCATTTTTTAGAGCTTGGTTTGGCGATTGGAGAGCAAATGATAAAACGCCAGTACATGTGGTAACTGAAAAAGATAATTCACGAGGTGTACGCAAAAATATAGATACAGGTTGGGATATAAATGTGTCTGGCAAAGTGTTTAATGAAACGAAAGGGCATAAAGGTCCTAAAAATGTTAGTGCTGTATCACATCTTGATTACATAAACAGCATTGTAGAGAGTGCTATATTATTTGATAGCTATACGATACCAAACACAAATGCAAAATCAAATAATTCAATGATGATGCACAGTCTTTATGCCATTTCAAATATAGGAAATGAAAATGAGTTGGTAAAGCTGTATGTTGAGGAATTAAATAATATAAATAGTAACGGAACGATAAAACGGGCATATCAATTACAGAATATAAATAAAATTCCGTTGGAAAGTAAAAGGTTCAGCAATAATAGCTTAGCCTCATCAGACCAACGGAATAACTATACTATATCAGAATTACATGCACTTGTCAAGCAACATGACAAAAATTTCAAACCTACAGAGGCAAGCAAGGTTGTAAATGAGGATGGAACCCCTAAAGTAGTGTATCACGGAACGGATAAGGGGGGCTTTTATGTGTTCGACCCTAAAATGTCTGACGATAAAATTTCATTGTTTTTTTCTGATAGCAAAGTGACATCAAATAGCTATGCTCAATCTGATAATCAGCAATTATACGAGGTTTATCTTGCAATAAAAAAACCATATGTTATAGACGCAAAAGGACGTATGTGGAATGAGTTAGACGACAAATTAGGAAATACAACACGTGAAATAGCCGAAAAAGCTAAAAACCAAGGTTACGACGGCGTGATAATAGAAAATGTTCGTGATATGGGAGCGGTCGTTATAAATAATACGACAAAGGAGTTTTACAATGATTTCATATCAACAGCAACAGGCGGCAACAAATCAGCGGTCGTGTAAGTCAATATAGGTCGTGATGTTATACCACAACACTTTTGACTGACTAACAAAAAAGTATAACATTTTATCACATTTATCACTTTTTATCACATTGATTTTATTTATAAAAATACTAAAAAACCGCATAAACACTTGATATTCAAGCATTTATACGGTTTTTTGTGATTGTAAAATTTGGTGACTCGTGAGGGAATCGAACCCTCGTTGCCGGCGTGAGAGGCCGGAGTCTTAACCGCTTGACCAACGAGCCATTAACAGATACTATAATACCACATTAATTTATATTTGTCAATAGAAAAATAGCGGATTTTGAAAAAATATCAAAATCCGCATAATAATCTTTTGGAGCTGTCGATATTTTTGTGACAGGCTCGATAGGTTTATCTGTAAAGTGGGTATTTATCGCAAAGAGCCTTAACTCTTGTCTTAACTTCTTCTTTATTATTTTCAAAGTCTTTGATTGTCATAGCGATAAGTTTACCGACTTCGACCATATCTTCTTCTTTAAAACCTCTTGAAGTTGAGGCAGGAGTACCGATTCTGATACCGCTTGTAACGAACGGACTCTTTGTATCAAACGGAATTGCGTTTTTATTTACTGTAATACCGACTTCGTCAAGCATTTTTTCAGCTTCTTTACCTGTAACGCCTGTATCTGTAAGGTTTACAAGCATAAGGTGGTTATCAGTACCGCCACTTACAAGTTTAAAGCCTTCTGCCATAAGTGTATCTGCAAGAACTGACGCATTTTTAACAACCTGTTCTGCGTATGTCTTAAAGCTTGGGTCAAGTGCCTCTTTAAAGCATACTGCCTTAGCTGCGATTGTGTGCATTAGAGGACCGCCTTGAATACCCGGGAAGATAGCCTTATTAATCTTAACAGCGATTTCTTCGTTATTTGTAAGAATAAGACCGCCACGAGGACCTCTTAGAGTCTTGTGAGTTGTTGTAGTAACAACGTCTGCATACGGCATTGGTGACGGATGGCAACCTGCTGCAACAAGACCTGCGATATGTGCCATATCAACCATAAAGTATGCACCGACTTCGCTTGCAATATCAGCAAATTTCTTAAAATCAATAATTCTTGGGTAAGCTGACGCACCTGCAAGGATAAGTTTTGGCTTACATTCAAGTGCTATACGTCTTACTTCGTCATAATCTATTGTGTTAGTATCTTCTGTAACACCGTAAGGTACAATGTTAAAATACTTACCGGACATATTAACAGGACTTCCGTGACTAAGGTGACCGCCGTGATCAAGGCTCATTGAAAGAACTGTGTCGCCCGGTGTAAGAAGTGCAAAGAATACAGCCATATTTGCCTGTGCACCTGAGTGTGCCTGAACATTTGCAAAGTCTGCACCGAATAATTCTTTTGCTCTTTCGATAGCAAGTGTTTCTACAACGTCAACGTGTTCGCAACCGCCGTAGTAACGTTTTCCCGGATAACCCTCTGCATATTTGTTTGTAAGCGGTGAGCCGTTAGCCTCCATAATTCTTTCCGATACAAAGTTTTCAGACGCAATAAGTTCAATTTTATTGTTCTGACGATTTGTTTCATCTTGAATTGCCGCATAAATTTCCGGATCAAAAGATTTCATCTTTTCGTATTTTTCCATTTTCCCATTTCCTTTCTTATAAAAAGTGTTGAGTTGAAAACAACTTTATGTAATATTATATATGTTATTTAATAAAAGTGCAAGTCTTTGTTGCAATTTTTTACGAAAAATTATATAATGTACTTATCAGAAAAATTGAATTGAGGTGATTTCTTTGACGAAGAAAGAACGTGTTTTGAAATTGCGAGAACTTTTGGACAAGGCATATCCCGATGTCAAATGTTCGCTTAATTACACAACACCGCTTGAAATGCTTATTGCCACTCAAATGTCGGCACAATGTACCGATGCAAGAGTTAATATAATTACCGAAACACTTTTTAAAAAGTATAGGAATGCAGAAGATTTTGCAAATGCGGATTATGACGAGCTTTGTGAAGATATAAAATCGGCGGGATTTTACCGCAACAAGGCGAAAAATATAATCTTGTGCTGTCAAAGGCTTATTGACGTTTACGGTGGGGAAGTACCCGATACAATGGAGGACTTGACAAGTCTTGCCGGAACGGGCAGAAAAACAGCAAACCTTGTACTTGGCGATATATTCGGTAAGCCTGCTGTTGTGGTTGATACACACTGTAAGCGGATTGCAAAGCGTATAGGTCTTACAACGAACGACGATCCTACAAAAGTCGAAATGGACTTGAAAAAGATTGTACCGTCCGATTATCAGCTTAGAATGTGCCATCAGTTTGTGGCACACGGTCGTGCGGTATGTACGGCAAGAAACCCTAAATGTGCGGTATGTCCTATTAAGGAAGTTTGCAAAAGTGCGGGAAAATGCTGAATTGTTAAAAATAAAGCAGACAAAATCATAAATGATTTTGTCTGCTTTTGCATTTATTTTACTTTATATATCTGTATTGAATTTTCATCATATATTTTTTCAAACTGTGAAAGTGAATTGTAATTTATATTGAAATCTTGTTTTTCGTTGTTTCCTACATAAATATATGAAATGTTGTTTTCATCTGCAAATGACTTTAACTGTTGAGAAGAACCCTCATATGCCGTTTTTAATTCTTCACTTCTCTTAGTATATTCTTCTCCGAACCCGTGGAAATGCACATACAACGAAGAACCTACATATATTGTTCTTCCGGCAAGTGAAACTACAGGGTTAATGTGATTTGTACTTGTCATAAACACACCGTTTGCGTCGGTGTTGTCTTTAATATATTCAGAAACTTCAATATCAGCGGCACTATATGTCTGATACATTGCACCTGAGTGATATTCGCGGATGATTGTCATAACTCCTGACAGAGTAGCGGAAATAATAACCAATGCCGCAAGGAAACCTCGTAAATTGATACCTTTAAGTTTATTATAAATAAGTACAAGATATTCCGAAACAATGATTACCGCAATCATATATGCTATGTAGAACAGTTTGTTGTTATCATAATCGTTAGGCTGGAACAATATAAGTTCGGCGATTAAGAACAACAATCCGCAGCTAAGCACTAATTTTTTATTATCCTTTGATGTATTGAAAAACGCAGGGATAATGAACAAGAAAGGAATTCCCCAATTCTTGATATAGAACCATAAATACGGATCAGCCTCATTTACCCAGTTAAATGAATATCTTAGGAATGAACTGTTTCCCGAAGTTTGTGAGAATGTCCAGAAGAAAAGCTGTGGCATAGCAAGTACAAGAGTGATGCCTCCGAAGTATATCCAACGCATAATATAGCTTTTCTTGTCTTTTTCATCGTAAAGATAAAGGAAGAACATTCCGGCACTTATAATTCCGAGTGCAAGCAATGAATGTGTGTGTATCATCGGCATACAGCCGGCGACAACTCCGAGAATAATGAAATAAGATGTCTTTTTATTCTTTACCGCATTTACAAGCATTTCAAGTTCAAACAGGATTACGCACCAACCAGCCATTGTTGTTCTTTGTGGTATAATCATATCGCAAATGACATTTGACCAACGTATATTGTGTTCATTATAGTTTGTCGGTGTCTGGTAGTATTCCGTAAAGAACTTTGTAAAGTTTGACGGGTCTTCTTTTGCACTCTCAAAGAAATACGCAAAACCAAATCCGCCGTTTAAGAAGAAGAACAATGTTGCAATGACAGATACGGTTGTACTCTGGGTAAGGGAGAATGAAAGAATGTAAAATCCCATTACTATACAAAGTGCAAATATAAAGCTTGGAATAAGTACGGCAATTCTAAGCGGACAACCGAACATATACAGGCTTGAAGAAAGCGAATCAATAAGGAACGGATAGTTTAATCTTGTTCCCGAAAGGAAACAGTATTCCGGCGGAAATGATTTTTGTTCGGCTATTGATGTAACAAATCCAAGGTGCATTTGTAAGTCACCGTATGTAGACTGTCCCGAGCTTACAGCACCGTTGGCATAAGGTGCAAGGATATGGTTTACCATAAGCAAGCATATTAACAGTGAGACAGGTATAATCAAAAACAGAAAAATCTTATTTGATATAACCACGTTTTCTTTGCATAAAAGATGTTTTTTTAAATATACTGTTTTCTCAGAAAAAATACTTTGCACAACGTCTTTGTGCTTAATTCCCAATACAACTATCGGTATAATCGCCGCAATAATTAAAAGTATGTGGCTTATGTATGTGAATTTAAAAATCAAGGCAAACGGAATAATTCCTGCCATAAGTATTATATTTCCGAAAACAAGTCCGGACCATAGTTTGTAATAAATATCTTTTTCTTTGAAGAACATCGAACTGTAAATAAATCCGATGATAAGAAAAAGCAAATAATAAATAACTCCTAACAATTAAATCACCTCTGTTTAATAATTATTGTACAAAAAACATAATTGAGCCGACTAAATTAATCGCAAGACCGATAAAGAATAGGGGATAATTGAAACTTTCCCAATCATTATCCTTCGGCAGTAACATAACCGTTCCTGTAAATATAATAGGAAGAACGTCATTTGTGTATCTGTTACCGAAATGCGCACCGCCCATTGTTTTGTGTGCAGTTATTGAAAGAAGTTCGATTATTGCGATTGCCAAAACAAGAAGCGTAAATTTCATATCAAATTTTTCGTGCTTTATAATTGAACGTGCAATATATATCAAGTAAGATATAAATATCGGACTCACCAAGAATATGCACATTCCGTTGGCGTAAGTGTATTGCCAAATTCCGCCCTGCGTTTGGGGAACAGAAAACATATTTTTCAGATTTTCAGCCATATATCCGATATTGAATTGACCGAGTTCCGAACGTGTAAATTCCGGCAGATAGTTGTGACCGAATTCCGTGATATTGCCGAAACGAGCGAAGTTTAAAATCATATACGATAATGCAATGACCGCCATAGGAACAAGGGCGAGATAACGCTTTTTTATAATATCGATGATTTTATCTTCGGGATTGACTGCTTTGTGTGCGTTGTATATCAGATATAGAAGTGCAGGCAGATATAATATTTGGAACGGTCTGCAACCTACCGCACATGCCCAAAATGCAAGTGAAAGACCTATTTTGTTTTTCAAAGCATAGTATATTGCCATAAGACTTAATGTAAAAGCCATATTTTGAGCGATAAACCAAACCCAAGCATTTTGTGCAGTCATAAGCCAGTTTGAACCGACTGTAAGAAGTAATGTGAAAAATATTGCGGTTTTACTTTCAATATCAAAATGCTTTAATATCTTAAATGCGTATACCGCTCCCAAAAGTGATACCGCAAATGCAATCATACTGTCACAACTGTTCCAGCCGATAAGCAAAAACGGCAGCATAACATAAGACGGAAACGGCGGAAAGCTTACATAATATTTATTATTGAAAATCGCAAGCTCAAGATACGGATAGTCACGCCCTAAATCAAGTCTGCCCTCAAGCCAAGATTGTGCTTGAAGTATATATGAATTATATGCCTGAGATTTCCAAGGCCATTGTCCCGTAAATGTCCAAATAACGAAGAAAACGGCTGTAACGCATAGACAAAGCAAAAGAATACTGATATAATCGGTATCGGTATTTTTTAATATTCTTTTTGTGTTCATATTAATCCTCCGTTATAAAATTTGTTTCCAACACAAGTATCCTGTCAAATAAATGCCTAAACCTATTGCCATTGAGGCTGTGATAATAGGTTCTGTCCATTTGTGTCGTTCCGAAAAATCGGAAAGGAAAAGAAATGCCGGAATTGCACAAGTCATATATCTTGCAACGCTTATCGGCCAGTCAAATCCTGTGTTTATTATAATGTATACAGCCAAAAATGCACTGTACATACTTCTGTTTCGTCTTATACCATACAAAAGTGTGGAAATAACAAAAATTATTGATAAAGTTTCCGGAATCCAAATGTCAAATCGTGATTGGTCGGAAGTGAAAGCGTTTGTAAACATTTTTGCAATTCCGCTGCCGAAGTAGCAAGAACCGTTGTTCCAGTATTTTGCTTGATATTCGAGGAATTTAAAGCAGTTGCCTGTAACTTTATAATTGCATAGAAGATAAATTCCCGTTCCGAGCAACATTAGAAATATCCAAAGACCTTTGCTGTAAAACAGTTTCCAAACCGACTTTATATCTTTGTTTTTTAATTTTTCAAATATTTTATAATGTTCGAGCCATTCAACCGCCGCAGGTATTGCAAGCAATATTCCGACCATTCTTGAAAGAGCTGCCGCTGCTCCCAAAATACCGACAAGATACCACTTATGTTTTCTTATATAATATAAAGTTGCCGCAGATGTGAAAAGCAGCATACTTTCATTCATAAGTGTTCCGAAAAACAGTGCGTGTGGGAATACCGACAGATACACTATTGCACGAACGGCAACCGACTTGCTGTAATCGATTGAAAACAATTTATATAGGAAGCAGCACGCACCCGAATATAATGCAAATGATGTTAAAAGTCCGCTTACTCTTAAATCTCTGAAAATCAAATTAACAATTTTCATAATCCAAGGGTATAGCGGGAAGAATACAATAGTTGTAAAGTCACCGTCTATGTCAAAACCGGAATATCCGACATTTGCGATTCTGAAATAGTTGTTTGCGTCCCACTTCATATACTGTTCAAGTATGTCCCCAAAACCGTTGATATTGTCATTGAACATATACATCGCACATATCGAAAACAAAAATACTGCAATTCTGAAAGCAAAAGCCAATAAAAATACAGATATAATTTCTTTGTGCGTTGTTTGGTGAGCGGAGCCAAGACTTTTATTGCAAGTTAAAGCAGAAATAACTTTATTGTTCGGCAGTGCAATCCCCGAATTTGTTATAATTCTGAGTGCAATTACAAAAACGGCACTCCATATAGCGATACTTGATAAAACAGAAATAATCATTGATAATTCTCCTTATTACTTTCTTTTACTATATAAATCGGTCGCTTTTTTGTTTCGAGGTATGTTTTGGACAGATATTGTCCTAAAATACCCAGACAGAACATTTGCGCGCCCGAAAGAAAGCATATAATACACACCAAAGACGGATAACCGGCAACCGGATCGCCCCATATAAGCGTTTTGATAATTATTACAAATACAAGTATAAAAGCAATGATAAACAGTAAAAAACCAAGTATTGATGAAAGGGCAAGCGGTATTGTGGAAAATGCCGTTATACCGTCAAGGGAATATAAGAATAATTTCCAAAAAGACCATTTTGTTTCACCGGCAACTCTTTCGACATTTTCGTATTCAATCCATTTGGTATTAAATCCGACCCAACCGAAAATCCCTTTTGAAAATCGATTATATTCTCCCATATCAATAATGGCATTAACCATTTGACGGGTCATCAGTCTGTAATCTCTTGCACCGTCTACAATATCGGTTTTAGATATTCTGTTTATTAATTTATAGAAACAGCGTGCAAAGAAAGAACGTATAGGAGGTTCACCGATACGGGTGGTACGGCGGGTTGCAACACAGTCATAATCGCTTTCGATTATGGTTTTGTACATCTCCGTAAGCAAATACGGAGGATCCTGTAAGTCCGCGTCCATAATTGCAATATAATTGCCGGACGCATTTTTGAGCCCGGCATACATTGCTGATTCTTTACCGAAGTTTCGTGAAAAAGAAATATATTTTACGCGATTATCTTTATTTGCATATTCTTTTAAGACAGTTAAGGTATTATCAACCGAACCGTCATTTATAAATAAATATTCAAAATCAACGCCAAATTCATTTTTCATCAGCGTAGAATGTTCCGTTATTGCTTTATAAAAATAAGGTATGGCGTGTTCTTCATTATAGCAGGGAACAATTATGCTGATTAAATTATCTCTGTTATTCATCATACATTAAACCTAAACAAAACAATATCTCCGTCTTTCATAACGTAGTCTTTACCCTCACTTCTTACAAGACCTTTTTCCTTAGCGGCTGTCATACTTCCGCATTCCATAAGGTCATCATAGTGAACGACTTCCGCACGAATAAAGCCACGTTCAAAGTCTGTATGAATTTTACCTGCCGCCTGAGGTGCTTTTGTACCTTTTGTGATAGTCCATGCACGAACTTCAGGTTCACCGGCTGTAAGGTAACTGATAAGACCAAGCAATGTATAGCTTGCTTTGATAAGTCTGTCAAGACCCGATTCGCTCATATTAAGTTCTTCAAGGAACATTGCCTTTTCATCGCCGTCAAGCTGAGAAATTTCTTCTTCTATTCTTGCACTTACAGGCATAACCTGTGAGCCTTCTTTTGCGGCAAGTTCTTTAACTCTGTTTACAAATTCGTTGTTTTCGATACCTTTTGAGAAATCGTCCTCCGCAACGTTTGCGGCATAGATAACAGGCTTCATTGAAATAAGAGAAATTTCTTTCATTATAGTCATTTCGTCGTCTGTGTATTCAATACTTCTTGCAGGAAGTCCTTCTTCCAAAGTCGCTTTAACTCTTTCCAAAAGTGCAAGCTCTGTTGCAAGTGACTTGTCGCCCTTCATAGCTTTCTTTGTACGGTCAATTCTTCTCTCAATCATTTCAATATCAGAGAAAATAAGTTCAAGACTGATAGTTTCAATATCGCGGATAGGGTCGATTGAACCGTCAACGTGAGTGATGTTTGCATCCTCAAAACAACGTACAACGTGAACAATAGCGTCAACCTCACGAATGTGAGATAAGAACTTGTTTCCAAGACCCTCACCCTTTGAAGCACCTTTTACAAGACCTGCTATGTCAACAAATTCGATATAGGCGTGAGTAACTTTCTTAGGGTGATACATTTCTGCAAGTTTGTCAAGACGTTCGTCAGGAACGTCAACTATACCGACATTCGGCTCAATCGTACAGAACGGATAGTTTGCCGATTCTGCACCTGCCTGAGTTATTGCATTAAATAATGTTGATTTACCTACGTTAGGTAAGCCTACGATTCCAAGTTTCATTATGTTTTTCGTCCTTTCGTAGTGCCTGAAAATATATTCGACACCAATTTGTGAAAATTTTATGAATTTATTATATAACATTTAAAACATTTTCGCAATACTCTTTATTATTTTTTCGGTTTATGGTATAATAAATGTATCATATTAAGATGAAAAAACAGGAGGACAAAATAATGGCTAACAATAAGGTACTTATAGTAGATGACGATGAACATATAGTAGAACTTATAAAACTTTATATGGACAAAGAGGGTTTTGATACCGTTACCGCAAACAACGGTAAAAAAGCCGTTGAACTTTTTAAGTCAGAGGCACCGGCTATTGTAATTCTTGATGTTATGATGCCTGAAATGGACGGATGGCAGGTGTGCCGTGAAATCAGACGCGTAAGTAATATTCCTATTATAATGCTTACCGCAAAAGGCGAAACATTTGATAAGGTGCTTGGTTTGGAACTCGGTGCGGACGATTATATGGTTAAGCCTTTTGAGCCGAAAGAACTTCTTGCAAGAGTTAAGGCTGTGTTGAGAAGAAGTGATACAAAGGAATCAAATGCGGAAAAAGAAATTGTTTTCCCTAACCTTACAATAAACCTTTCAAACTACGAACTTAAAATAAACGGAAATATAGTTGAAGTGCCGCCGAAAGAACTTGAACTTTTGTATTTCCTTGCGTCAAACCCGAACAGAGTGTTCACGCGTGAACAGCTTTTGGAAGAAGTATGGGGATTTGATTATTTCGGTGATTCGCGTACAGTTGACGTTCATATAAAAAGACTTAGAGAAAAACTTGAGGGCGTTGAGGCAAATTGGCAGCTGAAAACCGTATGGGGCGTAGGTTATAAATTCGAGGTAAGATAATGTTTAAGAGTATTTTGGGACGTTTGTTTTGGACGTATGCTATAATACTTATGCTTGTTTTTACGTCGGTTGCGGTTACGGTCGGTATATTTGTAAATCATTTTGCAATAAGCACTCATATGAATAACGTTATAAGCGTATCGCAGAATTTGGAGTATTGGACAGGATCACTGCAAATAGAAGATACCGATTATCGTGCAAGAGCGGCATATAAACAGCTTTTAAGGTCGTGGGGCAGCTTTTTGAACTCGGATATTATAGTAACTAATTCAAACGGTGAGGTTTTGGAAAGTACAACAAGTTCCGCGACCGTTCCGGACGAACTTGTACATATTGTAACAAACGGAAATATCGTAAAGAAATACAGCACATTAAACGGTTCGTATAAAAATAAAATGATGGTTATAGGTGTACCGATTAAATATCAGGGAGGTATTGTCGGAGCGTCATTTTATGTGACAGGTATTTTTGATATAAGAAAAACAACGCTTGAGTTGTTTATGATGGTTATTATTACATCGCTGTTTTCTGTATTGGCAGCATTTGTTCTTGTGTATATGCAGTCGAAGAAAATCTCGAAACCGATAGAGGAGATTAATAAGGCTGCAAGGGGAATTGCGTCAGGTAAGTTTGACAAACGTGTTGAGGTGACAAGTGCCGATGAAATAGGACAGCTTGCGTCAAGTTTTAACTTTATGGCGGATTCCATAGAGGCATTGGAGGATACAAGAAGTGAGTTTATAAGCGACGTATCGCATGAACTCAGAACTCCGATGACAAGTATTTCGGGATTTATCGAGGGTATTTTGGACGGTACAATTCCGCCCGAAAAAGAAAAGGAATACCTTAAAATCGTGCTTGACGAATCAAAACGTCTTACGAAAATGGTTAATGATATGCTTGAAATGTCAAAAATGTCGTCAAGCGAATATAAACTTGATGTGTCTGAATTTGATTTGAACGAGCTTACAAGAATTTGTATAATCGGTTTGTGTAACAGAATTGACGAGAAAAATCTTGAACTTAATGTTGATTTTGAAGATGACATTTTGAAAGTTATAGCAGATAAAGACGCGATAAAACGAGTTGTCATAAACTTGCTTGACAATGCGATAAAATTCAGTTATCCTAATACGACAATCGGTATAAGAACATGGATTGAGGACGGCAGAGCGAGATTTTGCGTAGGTAATTTCGGTGACGGAATAAGCGGTGCGGATTTGAGCAATATTTTCAATCGTTTCTATAAAACCGATAAGTCACGCGTAAATGAAAAGAGCGGTGCTGGACTGGGTTTGTCGTTTGTTAAAAATATTATGACATTGCATAAGCAAAACGTTTGGGTTGAAAGTGTCGATACAAAGGAAGGCTCAACGGTTAAATATACAAAATTCACGTTCACACTTGAACTTGCGTGATTTTGGTATTGACTGACAATGAAAATAGGTGTAAAATAGTATTATATGAATTTCAAGGAGGAAAAATTTAATGGCTGAATTACGTTGGAACCCACTAATAAAGGATTGGGTAATGATTGCATCACACCGTCAGAACAGACCTCAGATGCCAAAGGATTGGTGTCCGTTCTGTCCGGGTTCGGGAAAGGTTCCTGACCACTTTACAGTGTATGAATATGATAATGATTTCCCTGCACTTTCACAAAATCCGCCTGTACCGGATGATGTTGAAACAAGAATTTACAAGACAAAGCCAGCATACGGCAAGTGCGAAGTTATTTTGTACTCACCGGAGCATACTGTAACATTGCCGGAGCTTCCTGTTGACCATATCAGAGAACTTGTTGATTTGTGGACAGAAAGATTTGTTGAAATAAGCAAGGACGAAAAGATTAAGTATGTATTTATTTTTGAAAACAGAGGTGACGTTGTAGGTGTTACAATGCCTCACCCTCACGGTCAGATTTACGGTTATTCTGTAATTCCGAAGAAATTACAGCTTGAAATGGAATCATGTAAGGAGCATTTTGACGAAACACATAACTGTCTAATCTGCGATATGCTTGAAGATGAAATGAACTGCGGTGACAGAATTATTATGGAAAACGAAGATTTCGTTACATTCCTACCATTCTTCAGCGAATATCCTTACGGTATGTACATAGCCGCAAAGCGTCACGTACAGAATTTGTCACAGCTTACAGACAGTGAAAAGACAAATCTTGCAAAGATATTAAAGGAAACAACAGGTACATTCGACAGTTTGTTTGATTATAAGTTCCCTTATATGATGTGTATGTATCAAAACCCTGTAAACGGTGAAGATGTATCTGATTATTACCACTTCCATATCGCATTCTATCCGCCGATGAGAAGTGCAGATAAGATTAAATATAACGCATCTTCTGAAACAGGTGCTTGGGCTCACTGTAACACAACTGCTCCTGAAGCAATGGCTGTTGAAATTAGAGCCGCACACGAAAAGTTTCTTAAAAAAATGAACGGCTAAACCGAATGAGTCTGTCGATATTTTATCGACAGACTCATTTTTTGTTTAAAAAGTGTCACATACACAAAAAGTCGGTTTATAGCCGATAGTGTTTTCAAAATCGCTTTTAATCATATTTATTGAATAATCGACCTTATCTGCTTCAACGATTGCCCAAATACCTTTATCCTGACATCTTGCGGCGGCTATGCCGTCTGTATTGCGTGCAGTATTTGCAAGAAATTTATGTTCTGTGCCAATATCCCAAAAACGTTCCATGGATTGTTCCGAATTGTTTATTTCGCGGAAAAGTGTTTTTATATCACATCGTTTTAATGCGGCGGAAACGGTATTAATGCGTGTATTTTCGGTGGATAGGTGATACATATATTTAGCCGCTTTGCTGTTTTTAAACGATGATTTTGCGGTGCTCAGTATTTCGGGTGTCAAGTCTGATATTGAATTGACGTGAGGGTATAATCTTCGTATTTCGGACATAGCATATTTAATGTGCTTTGAATGGTTGCTTAACGGTTCTGTGCAGTGCGCAGTAAGAATTTTGTAGCCGGAAAGCGGCAACGGCAGGTTTTTCGGCTCACCACTGTTCATAAGTGTACAGTAGCCTTTTTTAGAAAAAAGTACGGCGAGATAAGGCGTTAAATCGTCGTTTAATGCACATATTGCGGCGGTTTCAAGAGGGGTGAGTTCTATATCACTTACTTGCATAAGTGATTTTATCAGTGCAGCCGAAAAAGCGTGTTTTGAGGATATAAAATTCGGTATCGTGTTATTGTACAGTATTTCTGCACCTTTTAAACCGCTGTTTTCAAGTGCATGTATTAACTCGGCAAAGAATTTTGTTTTGCCTTTAAAAAGGTCTGTGGACGTGCCGAAAGGGTATTGCAGACATTTGTCTGTGGTGGTGTTTTCGATTTTTACATAGTTGCCGCCGCTTTTTCGTGCGAACATTTCAACTCGCATTGATAATGTACAGCATAACGACGGTGCTGTGGGTATATCTGTATGTCCGAGAAGTGTGCATAATGCGCCGTATGAGGTGTAGTGAAGAAATTTGCTTGATGTTTCGTACCGCTTGTAAAAGTCATCTTTTAAAGTGAGAAAATTCAAAAAAATCACTCCTTTTTATTAGCTTGCCCATAATTTTGAATTAAATTCATTGTTGATTTGACGTTGCTTTAATCTCGGATAAATGAAAGGCTCCCCTTGAGGGGAGCTGTCGACAAAGTCGGCTGAGGGGTGGCTAAAATAAGAACATCACACGAATAGAAAAGCCACCACACCACCGCAAGCGGTCACCCTCTCCTCAAGGAGAGGCAAGGGACGACGAGGCACTGTCCCGTACAAGTTGGGAAATCCATACTAAAAGGCTCCTCTCGAGTGGAGCTGTCGACAAAGACGATTGAGGGGCTAAATATATATTTTTTTAGTGAACGATGACCGCCTCTACGAATGTTTTGCTTGAGGGGAGAAATTAGTGTTAAAATCCCAATACAGCTTGACAATTCACTCAAAAAAAGTTATAATAGTTAAATCGTAAGTGAAAATAAGAGAGGAATGACATAAAATGGCTGATGAAAAGGAATTTGTTTTAACACGAGAAGGTAAATTGGAACTTGAAAACGAACTTGATACTTTAAAAAATGTTACAAGAAAAGAAGTATCTGAAAAAATTAAAGAGGCTCGTTCATTTGGTGACCTTTCGGAAAATGCCGAATATGATGAAGCAAAAAATGAACAGGCAGAAGTAGAGGCAAGAATTAACGAAATCGAATATATGCTTAAATATGCAAGAGTTATTGACGATGAAGAAATCAAGTCAGACGTTGTAACTCCGGGTTCAAAGGTTGTTCTTGCAATATTCGGCGGTGAAGAAAAGTACACAATCGTTGGTTCAACAGAGGCTGATCCTTACAAGAACAAGCTATCATACGAATCACCTATCGGTGCGGCTTGTCTTAACAGAGCGGCAGGCGAAACTGTAAAGGCAAACACTCCCGGCGGTGAGATTGAATTTAAAATTCTTTCTATTGAAAAATAATCAAAAAATAATTTAATAAGAAATTTAAGTGCGGTATTTGAATACCGCACTGTTTTTTTGCATAAATTTTCTTAGGGGGTGCGGCTATGAGAAATATACGGAATGTTTTAAGCGTCGTATGCGGTTATGTGGCGGCTGTTATCGGTGCAGGTTTTGCGTCGGGACAGGAGATTATAAGCTTTTTTGTGAAATACGGAAAATACAGCATTATAGGTGTATTGCTTTCGTGCGTTATTTTTTCGGTGTTTGCGTATGCGGTTTTATCGGTATGTGTAGAAAAAAATATAGAAACTTATTCGGATTATCTGAATAATTTTTTTGGATATAATATAAGAAAAATTGTCGAAATTATAACTTTACTTTTTGCAATATCCACAGTATGCGTTATGACGGCGTGTGCAGGGGAAATGTTTTTTATATTGTTCGGAATTAAAAAAATATTCGGCGCAATTATTTTTACTGCAGTATGCGGAATGATATTTTTTATGAACAATAAAAAAATTATGGGTATAAATTCGATTTTGGGTGCAATAATAATTTTCGGTATCATTTTTTGTTGTTTCTATATATTGAGATTTCGAGAACATCAAGTTTTTTCAAATGAAGTTAAAATGACTGTTTCGAGTATTTCATATGCCGGATACAATCTTATAACAACAGGTGCAATTCTTGCGGGTATGAGCCGTTTTTTGCAGGACAGGAAAGAGGCGGCATTGGCAAGCGTTATGTCCGGAGTGGTGCTGTTTGTTATGATGCTGCTTATATGGACTGTGCTTGAAATATATTACGGCAAAATAAATCTCGGAGAAATACCTATGCTTACAATGGCTCTCAGACAAAACAAAGTGTTTGGAGCGATTTACGGAACGATGCTTTTCTTTGCGGTCATTACCACAGACGTATCAAACGGATTTAACGTACTTGACATAGCAAGCAGAAAAATAGGGAAGAATGTTGTTGTATTCTTTATGACTGTAATTGCGGTCGCTATGAGCGGTGCGGGTTTTTCTAAAATTATAAATACAGCTTACAGACTTTGCGGTTACGGCGGATTGGTGCTTGTTTTCTATGTTATTTATAATTTTATAAAAAATATGAATAAAGTAGAAAATGAACGTAAAAATGAGAATACAAAAGTAAAATAAGCAAAAAACAAACATAATCGACTGTAATCGAGGTTTACAAAACTAAATATCTTTGCTATTATATACAAGTCGTTTGGCGAGAGCGAAACGGCAGAGAACATACGTCGGGATGTAGCGCAGTTTGGTAGCGCATCTGGTTTGGGACCAGAGGGCCGCAGGTTCGAATCCTGTCATCCCGACCAAAAAGTATGGGAGTTTAGCTCAGCTGGGAGAGCGTCTGCCTTACAAGCAGGATGTCACAGGTTCGAGCCCTGTAACTCCCACCACTTTTTAAATAATGTTCTTAAATATGATGCTGGTGTAGCTCAATTGGTAGAGCAGCTGATTTGTAATCAGCAGGTCGCGGGTTCGAGTCCCATCACCAGCTCCACAAACAGGGATAAGCTTTTGTTTATCCCTAACACATGGGAGAGTTCCCGAGCGGCCAAAGGGGGCAGACTGTAAATCTGTTGTCTTCGACTTCGATGGTTCGAATCCATCCTCTCCCACCAAAACCACTTCATATAAAGTGGTTTTTTTACCCCTAAGGGGTAGGGATAAAATTTAATATGCTGGTGTAGCTCAATTGGTAGAGCAGCTGATTTGTAATCAGCAGGTCGCGGGTTCGAGTCCCATCACCAGCTCCATAAAAAGGGATAAACTTTCGGGTTTATCCCTCATAGTTTGGGAGAGTTCCCGAGCGGCCAAAGGGGGCAGACTGTAAATCTGTTGTCTTCGACTTCGATGGTTCGAATCCATCCTCTCCCACCACATCAGAGCAAGCTGTATACAGCTTGCTCTGATTTTTTGTATAATATTGTTTTGAATGTTTTTGAACGGAATATTTGATATTTTTCTTTGATTTGGTTTCGCAAATTTGGTGTATTTTTGAATGCAAAATAAAACAAAATTTTTTGTAACAATTTGTAACAACTTCTTAAATCATTTAAACAATTTTGTAAGTCTGTTGTTGTTGTAATAAATATTCATACGGCGTATAATAGACTTATAAAGAGAACAGGAAATGAATGAAAGGGAGTGTCAAATATGAAGAAGAAAATGTTAGTTGCGGCGCTTATGCTTATAGTTATGATGACTCAAATCAGTGCATTCGCTTCATCATATGCGACATATGCCGTTCATAATGAGAAAGCTGTTCTGAAAGCTGCGGATAATCTCGGCGAATATGCGGTAATACCAAAGGAACTTGAAGGTGTGACGGTAGAGGGAATCGGAGCGGATGCCTTTAAAAACAACAAAGAGTTGAAAGGTATAGAAATTCCTGAAACGGTGTCATATATCGAATGGGGAGCATTTGAAGGTTGCGATAATCTTACTGATATAAATATACCTCAAAATGTGATGAAGATTGAAGATATGACATTTGCTGACTGCACAAGCCTTGAAAACATTAAGTTACCTGAAAAATTGCAGGAAATCGGAGTAAAAGCATTTTCAAACACAGATTTAAAGGAAATCGTAATTCCTGATGGTACGAAAGCCATAGATATAAAAGCATTTGAAAATTGCAAAAATCTTAAAACCGTAGTTTTGCCAAAGAGCATTGAATATATTGCTGTCGGAGCGTTTGACGGCTGCGAAAAAGTCAACGTGAAATGCGCAAAAGGCACATATGCCGAAGAATATCTGAAAGCTAACAAAATTTCATATATTGCACATTAGTATAAAAATTTAATATGGGTTAATAATTAAAGGGTGGTATGGAAATATCACCCTTTTTGCGTGCTGATAAATTATCTGAAATGCAATTTGACTTTTGGATATGTATGTAAAGTTTACAAATAGTTTAAAAACATAAAGTGTTTTTTCTATTGACGAGAGTAAGTTTGAATGGTATAATTAAAATATATTGTATTTTTTTGAAACATAGATGAATATTTTTGGAGGTTACAGAGTGAAAGTTAAATTTAATGTAAAAAGATATTTTCAAGTGCTTGGAATATCACTCGCAGTGATTATTGCCGTGGCAGCTGTCTGTATGGGAATTGACTTTTCGGGCTCAAACAATGAGGAAGCAGTGGACAACACTTCGACTGTTGAGGCGGCAGATGGAAAGATAAACGTTTTACTTATGGGCGTTGACGTTGACGGCTTGAGAACAGACGCAATAATGCTGGCAAGTTTTGATACCGAAACAAAAGAGGTGAATATGCTCTCAATTCCTCGTGATACAAAAATGTATATAGGAAACCGTTATCAAAAAATTAACGCTGCACACGCATTTGTGGATGAAAGCGGAGAAATCGGCGGTGCGACAGCAACTTGTGAGGCGGTAACGAGAATAACGGGTATTCCGATAAATTACTATGTTGATTTCAGCTTTGACGCTGTTGCTCACGTTATAGACGAACTTGGTCCTATTGAATTTACAATTCCGGATCTTTACGGCGACGGTGTAGGTATGGTATATGATGACCCTGTACAGAGTCTGCATATAAATCTTCCGCCGGGAGACTATCAGCTGAACGGTCAGCAGGCTGTATGGCTTATGCGTTACAGACACGGTAATGTCGATCCGTCAACCGGTGTATTTAAAGGTTATGTAAACGGTGACAGTGACAGAGTTGAAATGCAGCAGAAATTCCTGAAAGCTGTTGTAGACCAAAAGGTTAATGCATCTTTGATTTTGAAAATTCCTTCAATATTCAAGGATATAAGCTCTGAAATTAAGACAAACTTTACAGTAAGTGAAGTTATTAAGTATTCAAAATATTTGGCTGATTTCTCAAGCGTGAATATTCATTCGTATTCATTGCCTGGTGAATATAGTTCAGATTCAGCGAACGGCGACGTTTGGATACCTAATATGGACGAAATCAGAACGATGGTACAAGATGTGTTCGGTTATCCTGCAGATAATATCACAACGGACAATCCTAAAAATGCTACAAGAGAGAGCGGTAGTTCTTCATCAAGCGGTATATCTTCAAGCTCGTCAAACACTTCAAATTCATCCAATTCATCAAATTCATCAAACTCAAAAAGCAGAAGTTCAAATTCATCATACAGTTCATCGGGAACTTCGGGTTCATCAAGCTCAAGTACTTCAAACAGTTCATCAAGCTCATCATCCGGTTCATCAAACTCATCATCCGGTTCGTCATCAAATCATGAAACGACCGAAGAAAGTACGGGAACATCAAGTTCTTCTCACGAGAGTACAGGTGAAAGATATGAATCAAGCGAAGAATCAAGCGGTGAATCTTCGAGTTCTGAATACAGTAGCAGTGAAAGCAATGACGGCAGCGATGAATAATAAAGATAAAATCACAAAAAAGTCTTGAAATTGTTGGATTTATGTGATATAATATCTTTTAAAGCGGAATATACTATATTCAGAAAGAGTGGGTTTACCCACTCTTTCATATTTATATGAAAAGATTTTTTGAGAAGTTACGGAGGTACAAATGGCTAACGGAACAGAAATCCGAGCACTTGAACTCGGAGAACAAATTGCACAGAAACAAAATGTATATATTGTTGATGTGACATACAAAAAAGCCGACGACACTTATTCGCTATGCTATTATATTGACAAAGAAGGCGGAATCGGCATAGACGAATGTGAATTGTTTTCAAAGGCAGTAGAGGAACTTCTTGACGCGGAAGATTTTATTGAAGAAAATTATACGCTTGAAGTTTCATCACCGGGGGCAGACAGAAAACTTACAAAGGAACGTGAATTTCTTTATTATATCGGCAGAGAGGTTGATGTAAAGCTTTACAAAGCAGAAAACGGTATAAAGGAATTTACAGGCGTTTTAAAGGATTACAAGGATAAAACAGCATTTGTTGAACTTGATGGGAAAGTGAAAGAAATACCTGTTAAGCAAGCAGTTTATATAAGATTATCATTTAAGTTTTAGAGAGGAAGATTTATAAAAATGGAAAAGGGATTATTTGAGGTTCTTACGGAAATCTGTAACGAAAAGGGCATAAGTCAAGAGGTACTTATAGACGCTCTTGAAGCGGCTCTTGTTGCGGCATATAAGAAAAACTTTTATTCTGCACAAAATGTTGAGGTTTCAATAGACAGAGAAAGCGGAACTGTAAAGGTATTTGCAAAGAAAGAAGTTGTTGACCTTGTATATGACGAATTTGAAGAAATTTCACTTGAGGACGCAAGAGCAATCAACGGTAATTATCAAATCGGTGATATGGTAAATATAGAAGTAACACCGAAAGATTTCGGCAGAATCAGTGCAATGACTGCAAAACAAGTTGTTACGCAGAGAATAAGAGAGGCTGAAAGAGGAATAATTTACAGTGAATACACCGAAAAGACAAATGACATAGTTTCGGGAACAATCGAGAGAATAGAAAAAGGAAACGTATTTATTGACATCGGCAAAATCGAAGCAATGCTGCCTGAAAAAGAACAGCCAATCGGCGAAACATATGAAGTAGGTCAAGTGCTTAAATGCTATGTGAGCGAAGTGAAAAGCGGAACAAAGGGTACACAGATTATCGTTTCAAGAACTCATCCGGGACTTGTTAAAAAGTTGTTTGAGGCAGAAGTACCTGAAATTGCCGAGGGTATTGTTGAGATAAAGAACATTGCACGTGAGGGCGGTTCAAGAACAAAGATTGCTGTTTATTCAAACGATCCTAACGTTGACGCACAAGGTGCTTGTATCGGACCGAAGGGTATAAGAGTTCAGAATATCGGCGAAGAATTGAAGAATGAAAAGATTGATATAGTTAAGTGGAGCGAAGACCCTGCAGAATTTATTGCGGCAAGTTTAAGTCCTGCCAAGGTTATTTCAGCTGAAATCAACGAAGAAGAAAAGAGTGCACACGTTGTTGTACCTGAATATCAGCTTTCGCTTGCAATAGGAAGAGCAGGTCAGAATGTACGTCTTGCGGCAAGACTTACAGGCTGGAAAATAGACATCAGTGCGGAGGACTAATATATATGAAGCACATACCACAAAGGATGTGCGTTGCGTGCAGAAAAATGTATCCGCAAAATGAACTTATAAGATTGGTTCGTGACAACAAAACAGGTGAGATTAAATTCGACTGTGATAAAAAATTGTTCGGACGTGGTGCTTATATTTGCAAGAATATAGACTGTATTCGAAATGCGGAGAAAAAAAGAGGGATTGAGCGTCATTTTAAATGTGCCGTCCCAAAGGAACTATATAAAGCGGCGGAGGAATTGATTTGAACAACAAATTTTTAGGTATGCTCGGCTTGGCAAAAAGAGCCGGTAAGGTGCAGACAGGTGAAGATATATGTTCAAAAGCCGTTAAAAGCGGTGTTTCAAAGCTTATTATAGTAGCGTGTGACGCATCTGATAATACAAAAAAATCAATAACCGATTCATGCAAATTTTATAAAACGAAATTTGTTGAGGCGGGAAGTAAGGCGGAGCTTGGCAAGTTTACAGGAGCAGACAGCCGTGCGGTAGTTTCCGTGAATGACGACAATTTTGCGAAAGCAATTTTAGATAGATTAAACGACTAATCCCTCTGGGACATGGAGAAAGGGTGATGCAAATATGGCAGATAAGATAAAATTAGGTGAGATTTCAAAAAATCTAAAGATTACAAATAAGGATATAATAGCTAAACTTGCGGAATTCGGAGTAGAACTAAAGAGTTCGGCAAGCGTGGTTGACGAAGAAACTATCGGTTTGATTTTCGATATTTATACGGAGATGAACCAAGTTTCAGATGAAGAAATTCGTGAAATGCGTGAGGCGGCTTTGAAGAAAGCAAGCGAAGACGGCAATGACGAAGAAAAGCCGGCGAAAAAGCCTGCCAAGAAAACAGAAGAAAAGGCTGAAAAACCTGCTAAGAAAGAAGAAAAGAAAGCAGAAGAAAAATCTGTTAAAGAAGTTAAAAAGACTGAAGAAAAAGCAGAGGTAAAAGCCGAAGTTAAGACTGAAACAAAGGCTGAAAAGAAAGAAGAAAAGCAAAAGCAAGAAAAGCAAAAGCAAGAAAAGCATAAGAAAGTTGCAAAGAAACAGTCGGGTCAAAGAATTGACTTGAGCAATATCGACCATACCAATACGGAAGAAGAGTATGTTGTAAAGACAGAGGAAAAGAAACGTTATGTTGATACCCGTCAATCAACTGTTGAACTTGATACAATAGAATCCCGTGAACGTATTGAAGATATGGTTCCTGATAATATCAAGATGGATAAAAAGGGCGGTAAAGCTAAGAATAAAAAGGGCGGCAAAAACCGTCGTGAAAAGGAAAAGAACCAACAGCCTAAAAAGGAAATAAAGGCTAAGGTTATAACAGAGGTTGAAATCCCTGAAACAATTACGGTTGGTGAATTTGCGTCTAAGATGGGTAAGACATCGGCAGAAGTTGTTAAAAAACTTATGATGCTTGGAGTTATGGCATCACAAAACCAAGCTATCGACTTTGAAACAGCACAGCTTATCGGTGACGATTTCGGTATTGAAGTTAAACAGGAAGTTGTTCTTACAAAAGAAGATATGCTTATGATTGAAACGGAGGAAGAAGATAAGCCGGAAGATCTTGTTCCGCGTCCTCCTGTAGTTGTTGTAATGGGTCACGTTGACCACGGTAAGACATCACTTCTTGACGCAATCCGTGATACAAGCGTAACAGATACAGAGGCTGGCGGTATTACACAGCATATCGGTGCTTACAGCGTTAAACTAAACGACAGACTTATAACATTCCTTGATACACCGGGTCACGAAGCATTTACAACAATGCGTGCGAGAGGTGCACAGGTAACTGACGTTGCAATACTTGTTGTTGCGGCTGATGACGGTATTATGCCACAGACAATCGAGGCTATTAACCATGCAAAAGCGGCGGGCGTTACAATCGTTGTTGCAATTAATAAGATTGATAAAGACGGTGCTAACCCTGAAAGAGTTAAGCAAATGCTTGTCGAGTACGATCTTGTACCTGAAGAATGGGGCGGAGATACTGTCTGCGTTGAAATTTCGGCTAAAAAGAGAATTAACATTGACGGACTTTTGGAAATGGTACTTCTTGTTGCAGATATGCAGGAGCTAAAGGCTAACCCTAACAGAGATGCACAAGGTACTGTAATCGAGGCTGAAATCGATAAGGGAAGAGGTCCTGTTGCGACTGTTCTTGTACAGAACGGTACACTTAAAGTCGGTGATTTTGTGATTGCAGGAACGGCTGTCGGAAGAGTTCGTGCGATGGTAAACGATAAGGGCAGACGTGTTAAGACTGCACCGCCGTCAACACCGGTTGAAATTCTTGGATTGTCGGAGGCACCGTCGGGCGGTGACACATTTATGGTCGTTGAAAACGAAAAACTTGCACGTGACGTTGCTGAACAGAGAAAACAGGAACTTCAAGAAAATAAATTTAATCAAGTTGTTAAAGTATCACTTGATAACTTGTTCAGCCAGATTGACGAGGGTAACATGAAAGAACTTGATGTTATCATAAAGGCTGACGTACAGGGTAGCGTTGAGGCTGTTAAACAGTCACTTGAAAAATTATCTAACGATGAAGTAAGAGTAAGAGCAATTCACGGCGGTGTAGGTGCGATTAACGAATCTGACGTAATGCTTGCAAATGCGTCAAATGCTATCATTGTCGGCTTTAACGTAAGACCTGACGCAGGTGCGCTTGCGTCGGCTGAACAGAATGAAGTTGATATAAGACTTTACAGAGTTATTTATCAGGCAATCGAAGAAATCGAGGCTGCTATGAAGGGTATGCTTGACCCTGAATTTAAGGAAGTCGTTATCGGTTATGCGGAAGTACGTCAGACATTTAAGGTGTCAAACGTGGGTACTATCGCAGGTTGTTATGTAACACAAGGCAAAATTCAGCGTAATGCTGAAATTCGTATCGTTCGTAACGGTATCATAGTTCACGAGGGTACTATAAATTCTCTAAAGAGATTTAAAGATGATGCAAAAGAAGTTGCGGAAAACTTTGAATGTGGTATCGGTGTTGAAAACTTCAACGATATTAAAGAGGGCGATACTATCGAATGTTTTGTTATGGAAGAAATAGAAAGATAGTTATTGGCTGAAATTCAGTCATTCATCAGAGAGGAATAAATATGGCAAGAATTGATAAAATCAATGAAGAAGTTAAGCGTGAACTTGCAAATATAATTCGTGAATTAAAAGATACGCGTATTCCGCTTATGACAAGCGTTGTTACTGTAAACGTGACAAACGATTTGAGATATGCAAAGGCATATATTTCCGTTATGGGTGATGAAGAAACGAAGAAAAAAGCTATGCAGGGCTTAAAGAGTGCCGCCGGCTTTATAAGACGTGAATTGGGTAAACGAATTGATTTAAGATATACGCCGGAATTTGTGTTTGAACTTGATGATTCAATCGAGCATGGTGCAAATATCGAAAGACTTCTTAATAATATAAACAAGAAATAAAGGGGATTAGTTATGCAGGCTGTTATTGATAAGATAATGGAGGCAAAATCCGTAGCAGTGCTTACTCATTTGAATGAGGATCCGGATACAATTGGCTCATGCTTTGCATTTGCAAAGGTTATGAGAAAGTTGGGTAAAGAGGCGACCGTATATGTAAACGGCAGAATTGAGTCGAGATTGGCATTTATAGGTGATGATTATGTTTTGTATCAAGAGGGTATGAAACATAATCACGACCTTTGCGCGTGCATTGACTGCGGTGATTTGGGACGTATAGCAGAGAGAAAGTCCCTCTTTGAAGAAATAAATAATTCAATAAATATTGACCATCACTTGACAAACACTAATTTTGCAGATGCAAATTATGTTGACGGTAAAGCGGCTGCGGCAGGTGAAATTTTGTATGCTTTGTTTGAAAAAATGGGCATTGAATTGGATAATGATATTGCCAAGGATTTGTATACGGCAATATGCTCCGATACGGGTTGCTTTAAGTACAGTAACGTTACGTCTAAAACAATGCGTACGGCGGCAAACCTTTTGGAATATGATTTTGACCATGCGGAAGTGGCAAGACTGCTTTTTGACAGTGAGTCGCTTGCGGCGGCGAAATTAAAAGCAGAAATTACCGAAAATATCAAGGAATATGCAGACGGTAAAATTAAAGCGGTAATTACCGATGAAAAAATCGGTGCAAAGTACGGAATGGGTAAGGAAGATATTCCGAATTTGGTTGATATTCCGAGAAGAATTGAGGGTACTGAAATTGCGGTTTGCATAAAGCGTACAAACAACGGTTTCAGACTTAATTTGCGTTCAAACGGTAAAGCCGACGTTGCGGAAGTTGCAATGAAGTTCGGCGGCGGCGGTCATATTAAGGCGGCAGGTGCGACTTTGGATTTCGATTCAACCGACAAAGCCGAAAGGGCTGTTATCGACGCTTGCAAAAGAGCTTTGGATAAAATAATTTAACGGAGATTATAATGAACGGTATAATTATAATAGATAAGCCTTTGGGACGTACTTCGCATGATATGGTTTATGTTATGCGTAAGATGACGGGTATAAAAAAGGTTGGACATACGGGAACGCTTGACCCTGAGGCAACGGGCGTGCTGCCTGTTTGTATCGGCTCTGCAACAAAGGTTGCGGATATGCTTACTTTGTCGGACAAGTGTTACAGAGCTGAGCTTGTTCTGGGTATGACAACCGATACGCAGGACGCAGACGGTGAAGTGCTTACGGAGTGTGAAGTAACTTGCAGTGAAGATGAAATCAGACAAGTTATAATGAGCTTTGTCGGTGAAATCGAGCAGATACCGCCTATGTATTCTGCGATAAAGCAAAACGGCAAGAAACTTTACGAACTTGCAAGAAAAGGTATCGAAGTTGAGAGGAAAAGCCGTAAGGTGACGATAAATTCTATTGATATACTTGAAATTAACGGCGAACGTGTGACTATTGACGTTTCGTGTTCAAAAGGTACATATATCAGAACACTTTGCGAGGATATAGGTATGAAACTGCACGTCGGTGCGTATATGAACACATTAAGACGTACAAAAACAGGACCGTTTACGATAGAAGAAAGCCACACTCTAAAGGAAATCGAAACATTGAAAAACAACGGCGAGCTTGAAAAAATCATAATTCCCGTTGACAGAATGTTTGAGGAATATCCTAAAATTAAACTTAACCCAAAGCAAGTTAAAAGCGTTACGAACGGTGTACAGATGACGTACAGCGGTAAAGAGGGACAATCTTACCGCGTGTATGACGAAAAAAATAAATTTTTGTGTATATCAAAGATTACAGACGGCAAATTAAAACTTGAAAAATCTTTCTGGAATTAAGGGGGCGATGCAAATGAAGATATTCCGTGATAAAACAGATTACGATGGTACGGTTGTTGCACTCGGAAATTTTGACGGACTTCATATCGCTCATATGACGATTATCAGAAACGGTATTAAATATGCAAAAGAAAACGGCTTAAAAAGCGGTGTGCTGTTGTTTGAAGAAAACACAAATGACGTTGTGGGGCATAAGATTGAGCTTATAACGCCGAATGAGGCAAAGTTGGAGCTTTTGGAACGTGAAAAGCCCGATTTTGTGTATATGGAGAAATTTGATAAGGAGTTTATGAAAAAAACTCCCGAAGAATTTGTACAGTATCTTGTTGAAAATCTTCATATAAAGGCTGTTTGTGTCGGATATGATTACAGTTTCGGCTACAAAGCACAAGGTGACGTCAAACTTTTAAAATGGTTTGGCGAGAAATACGGATTTAAAGTGTTTGTTACGGACGTTATAAAGCTTGACGGAAAAATCGTTTCGAGTACATACATAAGGAGCATTATAAAAGCCGGTGATATGGAAAAAGCGGAACGTTTTTTGGGCAGACGTTATTGCATTGAAGGCAATGTTGTGAAAGGTTTGCAGAACGGCAGAAAAATGGGTATTCCGACTGCGAATGTTGATTATGACGTGAATATGGCACTTCCCGAAGAGGGGGTTTACGCAGGTATAACGTATGTGCGTGGAAAGCGTTTGAAATGCGTTGTCAATGTCGGAAAAAATCTGACATTCGGTGCAAGAAAATTGACAGTGGAAAGTCATATCCTTGATTTTGACGAGGATATTTACGGAGAATATATACGCGTGAGTTTTGCGAAAAAACTTAGGGGTGTTATAAAATTTGACGGTGTAGATAAACTTATTGAACAGATACATCACGACATGGAAGTTACATCAAAAATGGATTTATAAGTGTTTTTGAGAGGAGTTATTTATGTTTACAAGTGTAATTTTAGCGGCAGGAATGGGAACAAGAATGAAGTCGAAAATGCCGAAGGTACTTCATAAAGTATGCGGTAAACCACTTTCAAAGTGGGTTATTGACGCGTCTAAGGCGGCAGGTGCGGACAAGGTTTGCGCGGTTGTCGGTCATAAGGCAGAAACGGTTAAAGAGGTACTCGGCGATGTGTGCGAATTTGCATTGCAGGCTGAACAAAAGGGTACAGGTCATGCGGTTATGCAGGCTATCGATGTTATAAAAAATTCAAAGGGCGAGGTTGTTATTCTAAACGGCGACACTCCTCTTATAACTGCCGAAACAATAAACAAGGCTATTGAATATCACAAAAATAACGGCAATCAAGCAACTGTTATAACTGCAATTCTTGACGATGCGACAGGTTACGGAAGAATTGTAAGAGATAATGACGGTTCTGTTTTGAAAATCGTTGAGCAAAAGGACGCAAGTGAAGAAGAAAAGAAAATCAACGAAGTAAATTCCGGAATGTACGTTTTTGACGCACAGTCGCTTGTATATGCACTTGATAAGATTACTCCGAACAATGCACAAGGCGAATATTACCTTACAGATACTCTTGAAATACTTCTAAGTGCCGGTAAGAAAATCGGCGGTTACGCAATTTCGGACAATGACGAAATCAGAGGTATAAACGACAGAGTACAGCTTAATGAGGCTGAAAAGATTATGCAAAAGCGTATTAATGAATACCATATGAGAAACGGTGTTACAATGCGTAATCCTGAAAGCGTTTATATCGAAGACGGCGTTGAAATCGGCAATGATACGGAAATTTGTCAGAACGTCACAATAAAGAGCGGTACAAAAATCGGCTCTGACTGCGTTATCGGTTCGGGAAGTATGCTTAACAGAGCGGTTATACATGACGGCGTTGACGTGTTAAGCTCAGTTATACTTGAATCGGAAGTTGACGAGGGTACACACGTAGGACCTTTTGCGTATATCAGACCTAATTGTCATGTGGGTAAAGAAGTTAAAGTCGGCGATTTCGTTGAACTTAAAAATTCAAATATCGACGACGGTACAAAGATTTCTCATCTTACATACATCGGCGACAGCGATGTCGGTAAGAGGGTAAACTTCGGCTGTGGTACTGTAACGTGTAACTATGACGGTAAGAAGAAGTACAGAACAACAATCGGTGACGATTGCTTTGTCGGCTGTAACACAAACTTCGTTTCGCCGATTAATGTCGGTGACGGCGTTTATATTGCCGCAGGCTCGACAATAACAGAAGATATTCCTGAAAACAGCTTGTCTATCGCACGTGCAAGACAGGTTAATAAAGAGGGTTGGAAGGATAAACGTAAGTAATATGAGTTTTAAAGATATTTGGGCAGATAAATTATCTGCCTTTTTGGGCGTAAAGAGGAGATTATACCAATGTATTTAATAGTGGGACTTGGAAATCCGGGTAAGCAGTACGATATGACGCGTCATAATATCGGATTTCACACAATAGACTATATTGCGGATAAGTACGGTGCAAAACTTACCAAATTAAAGTTTAAAGCGGTGTACGGTGAGGCAACAATAAGCGGTGAAAAGGTGTATCTTGTAAAACCACAGACATATATGAATTTAAGCGGTGATTCAGTCGGTGAAATGGCACAGTTTTATAAAATACCGCCTGAAAATATTATTGTAATCAATGACGATATATCTCTTGATGTAGGCATAATAAGAGTAAGACCGAAAGGAAGTGCCGGCGGTCACAACGGACTTAAATCTATAATATACCGTCTAAACAGTGATACATTCCCAAGAGTAAAAATGGGTGTCGGTGCACCGAAACACGAAGATTATGATTTGGCAGACTTTGTACTCGGCAGATTTACAAAGGAAGAAATTCCTGTAATGGAGGACGCAATAGTTAAAGCGGAAAAAGCTGTTGCGGAGATTATCAAAAACGGTGTACAGTCTGCGATGAATAAGTATAACGGCAAATAAAAAAGTGCATTTTGTCCGTCCACGACAAGGTGTGTAAAGAACGGTTGTGGGCAGAAAGGCTGTAAATATGAATTTTTCTGATATTTTAAACGATTATGCACCGTATAAAGGCATAGTCGAAAATCTTAATAATACGCCTGTTTCTGTTGCGGGAATAGTTGAATCGGCTCAGGGACAGCTTATTTATTCGCTGAAAAATGAAAATAAATCATCTGCGCTTGTTGTGTGTTACAGTGATATGGAGGCGAGAAAACTTTATTCGGATATGGAATTGTATTCGGATAATGTTTTGTATTTTCCGACAAAGGAATATATTTTCTATAATATCGAAACCTCCGGTCATCAGAACGAGCACGCAAGAATTTCCGTTATACAGAAACTTGTAAGCGGCGGCGATTATATAGTTGTGACAAGCCTTGACGCCATTCTGCAGTATACTTGCGATAAAGAAGAATTTAAGAGCCTTTGTATAGATTTTGAGCTTGGAAAAACGTTTAATCTTGAAAAGCTGACGGAGGACCTTGTTGTAATGGGTTACTCAAGAGAGGACAGCGTTGAGGGTGCGGGACAGTTCGCAATCCGCGGCGGAATACTTGATATATTTCCTGTCGGCAACGAAAATCCGTACAGAATTGAATTTTTTGATGATGAAACCGACTCTATAAGAGAGTTTGACACATATACTCAGCGTTCGCTTGATAAGATTGACTTCGCACGTGTGACACCGGCGAATGAGGCGGTTATCACTGACGAAAAACGTGACAGAATTATAGCAGAACTTGAAAAACGTATAAGAAGTGCAAAACGTAAAAAGAGTGACGAAAGCTATTTTATCGAAACAACCGAATCGGATATAGAAAGCTTTAAGGAAGTAAAATATTTCCCGTCAATAGACAAATATGTATCGCTTGTATATGACAAAATACCGTCAATTACCGATTATTTTTCGGATAATGACCTTGTGTTTATAATTGACCCGAAACGTATAAGCGAGCGTGGCAAGACGTTTGAATGGGAGAAAAACGAAGTAGTAGCCGAACTTAAAGAAAAGGGAATAATCGGTGCGGCAAAGGACAGTTTTTATTGCTCATATCACGATAAAGTGCATGAAATGTCGGCGAAAAAACTTATTTCGCTTGACGTTCTTTCTCATTCGTCAACCGACTTTAAGTACAAGCACCTTGAAACATTCACAACTAAAACAACTGTTTCGTTCCATGGTAAAATCGAGTATTTGTATGAAGATTTGAGGAATTGGCAGAGTAAAAATTATACTGTCGCAATTCTTTGTACGTCAAGAGGCCGCGGCGAAAACCTTGCAGGTGTGCTTGTTGACAAGGGGATAAGAGCGAGATTTATCGGTGATGACGCAAATAAAGCAAATTTCAATAAAGGCGAAACCGTTATCATAAAGGGTGAACTTAATAAGGGTTTTGAGTATCCCGAAATTAATTTTGTGCTTGTTTCCGACAGAGAAATTTTTGAAACAAAGAAAAGCCGTTCAAGGCGTAAGGTTGAAAACGCAAACAGAATTAAGAATTACACAGATATAAGTGTAGGCGACTACGTGGTACATCAAACGCACGGTATCGGTCAATATATGGGTACAAAGAAAATGGTTGTCGGCGGCATAACAAAGGATTACCTTAAAATTCAGTATCAAGGTACAGATTCTTTGTATATTCCGATTGACCAGCTTAATCTGCTTTATAAATATGTCGGCAATACCGATAAAAAGCTGAAACTTAATAAGCTCGGCAGTAACGAATGGAACAAGACAAAGCAGAGAGTAAAACAGTCAACGGAAGAATTGGCGAAAAAACTTGTTGCACTTTATGCGGAACGTGAGAGGGCAAAAGGTTTTGCGTACAGCGAAGACACACCTTGGCAGCGTGATTTTGAAGATACGTTCCCGTATCAGGAAACGGACGACCAGTTAAGGTCGATTGAAGAAGTTAAAGGCGATATGGAAAGCCAAAAGCCGATGGACAGACTTCTTTGCGGTGATGTTGGTTTCGGTAAAACGGAAATTGCACTTCGTGCGGCATTTAAGGCGGTCGGCGACTCAAAACAAGTCGCATATCTTTGCCCTACGACAATTCTTGCAATGCAGCATTACGAAACGTTTTTAAAACGTATGGAAAGTTTTCCGATAAAGGTTGAAATGCTGTCACGTTTCCGTACAGCTTCCGAGCAAAAACGTATTTTGAAAAAACTTAAAACGGGCGAAATTGATATAATTATCGGAACGCACAGAATACTTTCAAAGGACTTGGAATTTAAAGATTTGGGCTTGCTTATCATAGACGAGGAACAGAGATTTGGTGTTGCACACAAGGAACGGTTAAAGGAATTAAAGCAAAATATAGACGTTCTGACAATGACTGCAACGCCTATACCGCGTACCTTGCATATGGCAATGACGGGTGTAAGAGATATGAGTGTGCTTTCAGAACCGCCCGAAAACAGATACCCTGTACAGACGTATGTTTTGGAGGACAATCCCGCAGTTATAGCGGACGCTGTCAGAAATGAACTGTCACGCGGAGGACAGGTGTTTTATCTGTATAACCGTGTACAGGGAATATACAGAAAAGCGGAATGGATACGTTCAATGTTCCCCGATATAACCGTTGCAGTCGGTCACGGTAAGATGAAAGAGGACGAACTTGAAGATATTATGTACGATATGGTAAACGGCAAAACCGACGTACTTGTCTGTACGACTATTATTGAAACAGGTCTTGACATTCCGAATGCGAATACGATTATAATTGAAAATGCCGATAAAATGGGACTTTCACAGCTTTATCAGTTAAGAGGACGTGTCGGACGTTCAAATCGTGCGGCATATGCGTATTTGACGTATCACAGAGATAAGATATTATCGGATATTGCGTCAAAAAGACTTCGTGCGGTAAAGGAATTTACCGAGTTCGGTTCGGGATTTAAAATCGCAATGCGTGACCTTGAAATAAGAGGTGCAGGCAATATTTTAGGACCTGAACAGCACGGACATATGGACGCGGTCGGCTACGATATGTACTGTAAATTGCTGAAAGAAAGCGTTGATGAGGCACAGGGTATTAAGATTGACGATGTGCAGGACGCTGCGATTGATATAAATATTGACGCATATTTGCCTGAAAGCTATATCAGAAACCACAATCAACGTATTGATATATACAAGAAAATCGCGGCAATCGAAACGGAGGACGATAAGTTTGAAATCGAGGACGAACTTATCGACAGATTCGGTGATATACCGAGAGCCGTACAAAATATTATCGAAGTTGCGTCACTTAAAACGTATGCCAAAGAATGTGGTATATATGAAATAGCACAGAGCGGTGACAATCTTTTGATGAAATTCGGCGAGAATTACGTTGACGCAAATCTTATTATGGGACTTGATAAAATGTTCCCTAAACGCATAAAGCTGTTGTCGGGCGACAAACCTGTCATAAGCTATGCGATTAAGGGTGAATATAAGAAAATCTTGAATATTGTAAATAATTTGTTAAGTACAATAAAGGAATTGCAAAGTGCCGAAAAAGATAGTATAATAAAATCATAAGATTTTAAGGAGAAAGACATATGAAATATACAAAACTTGCGGCAGTGGCATTGGCAAGCGTGATGATGTTGAGTGCCTGCGGTCAAAGTGCAAATAGCGACAATCCGATTGTTATGACTGTCGGCGATACACAGATTACCGAGAGTGAATTTAACTATTATATGAACACATATAAGGAAAATTACAATATGGGTCAGGCGAAAAAATCATCGCTTGAATACTGCCAAAGAAACCAGCTTATAGTTGAAGTTGCAAAGGCGATGGATATAAAGCTTGACAGTGATACGCAGTCTAAATTAAAGGATTATCAAAAGTCGATAAAAGATTCTTATGACCGTGAGGGCGGATATAAGAAGTTTTTAAAGGACAATAACCTGACTGATGATTATATTGATACGCTTGCGTCGGTAAGCTATTATACGGACGCGTTGAAGAAACAAACGGAAACACCAACATTTACGGAAGATGAATTGCGTGAATATTTTAAAGAACATTACAGACGTGTTAAGTATGTGTTGATTTCGACTATCGACTCACAAACCGGTGACGAAGTATCGGACGACAAAAAGGAAGAGGCAAAGAAAACAGCGGAAGAAGTTTTGGAAAAAGCACAAAACGGTGAAGATTTTGACACGCTTATAAGCGATTATTCGCCGAATACCGCAAATGATTCCGATGAAAACGGATATATTTTCACCGATAACGAAACAGGCATAGAATTTGAAGAAGGCGTTGATTCAATAAAAGCCGACGAATTTACACTTGTTCAGTCAGATTCGGGATATTATGTAATAAAACGATTGCCGCTTGACGAATCACAGGAATGTTTTGAAGAAGAATATGAAAATGAGGCGGAAACTATCAATACTACAATGCAGAACAACGCATTTTACGAACAAGTTCAAAAATGGGCTGACGAATACGGTATAAAAGTTACCGTAAATGACGAAGTTTTAGACAAAATAAATTAATGAAATTATTAAATCGGAGTATAACATTCTGTTATACTCTGATTTTTTTGCTTTATGCGAAAAAAATTCCCAAAAACCATTGATATTAGAGTTCATTTTAGGTATAATAATATAGAATAGGTATATTAGCTATAATGAAAGGAATTAATAAAAAAATGGACAGTAATAAACAAATGGCAGATCTTTTGTTCAAGAATATAACAAAAACTCCCGACGATTACGAACAAATGTATCCCAAAAGAAATCTTGAAGAGGGTGCGGTTGTAACTCGTTTTGCACCAAGTCCGACAGGATTTTTGCATTTCGGCGGATTGTTTGCCGCATTTATCGGAAAGACGGCGACAAAGTCAACAAACGGTGTATTTTATCTTAGAATCGAAGATACCGATAAAAAACGTGAGGTTGAAAACGGTGTAAGCCTTATAGTAAAGGGACTTAACGATTTCGGTATAGAAATCGATGAGGGTATGCTGTCAGAAACTGACGAAAAGGGTGCATACGGTCCATATACTCAAAGTAAGAGAAAAGATATATATCAGGCATATGTTAAGTCGCTTGTTGAGCAGGGACTTGCATATCCATGCTTTATGACGGAAGAAGAACTTGCAACAATCAGAGAAAAGCAGGAAAGTGAAAAATTACTTCCGGGTGTGTACGGTGAATTTGCAAAGTATCGCGACATCACTGTTGAAGAGGCACAAAAGAGAATTGAAAACGGCGATGAATACGTTGTAAGATTGAAGTCGCCGGGTAAGGAAGACAAGAGAATTAAGTTTAAGGATGTTATCAAGGGCGAAATTGAAATGCCTGAAAATATTCTTGACGTTGTACTTTTGAAAAAGGACGGAACTCCTACATACCACTTTGCTCACGTTGTTGACGACCATTTAATGCGTACAACTCACGTTATTCGTGGTGATGAATGGATTTCGTCAGTGCCGATACATTTGCAGTTGTTCTGGCTATGCGGTTTAAAACCGCCTAAGTATGCGCACATTTCGCCTATTATGAAAGAGGAAAACGGCGGTAAGCGTAAACTTTCAAAGAGAAAAGACCCTGAGGCGGCAGTAAGCTATTACAGTGAGGTCGGTTATCCGAAAGGTGCAATTTGGGAATACTTAATGACGCTTGCCAATTCAAATTATGAAGACTGGCGTCTTGCAAATCCTAATGAGGATATAGACAACTTTAAGTTTTCGTTCTCGAAAATGAGTAAAGCAGGCGCACTTTTCGATATGGTTAAGCTTGCGGACGTAAGCAAAAACTATATTTGCCGTTTGAGTGCGGAAGAAGTTTATGAAATGGTTACTGATTGGGCAAAGGAAAACAATAAGAAACTATACAAACTTCTTGTTGATGACGAAGAATATGCAAAGGCAATATTTGCGATAGAGCGTGGAAACGCAAAACCACGTAAAGATATTTCGGCTTGGACAGACGTTGAAAATTACGTTTCGTATTTCTATTCGGAGCTTTGGGACAGAAAATTTGATTTTCCGGATAATCTTTCAAATGATGATATGATAGAAATACTTGAACTTTACAAGCAGATTTACGACGAAAACGTCAGCAGCGACGATTGGTTCCCACAGGTAAGAGATATGGCGGAAACAATAGGTTATGCTAAAGCACCTAAGGTTTATAAAAAAGACCCTGATTCATATAAGGGACATGTCGGTGATGTTGCAGGCGTTATTCGTGTTGCGGCAACAGGCAGAAGAAATACTCCGGACCTTTACGAAATACTTCAAGTGCTTGGTAAGGACGAAGTGATGAAGAGATTTGACGAAGCAATAGAAAGTTTAAGGGGATAAAGATATATGGAAGAAATATTCAGCAGAAATTTTATTGAAGAAGCAATAGACAAAGACCTTGAGGAAAAAGTGTACGACCATGTACAAACACGTTTTCCTCCCGAACCTAACGGTTATCTTCATATCGGACACGCAAAGGCTATAAGCATAGATTTCGGTATGGCTGAAAAGTATAACGGAAAATGTAACTTGCGTCTTGACGATACTAACCCTACAAAGGAAGATACAGAATACGTTGACGCAATAATGGAGGATATAAAGTGGCTTGGTTTTAAGTGGGACAAGGTGCTTTATGCGTCTGATTATTTTGACGATATTTATGCGGCGGCTGTAAAACTTATCAAAAAGGGTAAGGCATATGTTGACGATTTGTCACCGGAAGAAATAAGAGAGTACAGAGGTACTCTTAAAACTCCGGGTAAGAACAGTCCGTACAGAGAAAGAACGATTGAAGAAAACCTTGATTTGTTCGAGAGAATGACAAATGGTGAATTTGCGGACGGTGCAAAGGTACTAAGAGCAAAAATCGATATGGCGTCACCTAACCTAAATATGCGTGACCCGATTATTTACAGAATACTTCGTGCACATCATCACAGAACAGGTGACAAGTGGGTAGTTTATCCTATGTATGACTTTGCACATCCTATTTCAGATACTGTTGAGGGTGTTACTCATTCGCTTTGCTCACTTGAATTTGAGGATCACAGACCGCTTTATGATTGGGTATTAAAAGAAGTCGGCTATGAAAGCCCTTCAAGACAGATTGAGTTCGCAAGAATGAATCTTAACTATACGCTTACAAGTAAAAGACGTTGTCTGAAACTTGTTCGTGAAAATATTGTGTCGGGTTGGGATGATCCGAGAATGTCAACACTTTGCGGTATGCGCAGACGCGGTTACACACCTGAGGCTATTCGTGATTTCTGCGAAAGAATCGGTGTTTCAAAAGCAAACAGCGTTGTTGACTTTGCTTTGCTTGAGGCTTGTATAAGAGAAGATTTGAATAAGAAAGCACCGAGAGCAATGGCGGTTTTAAGACCGATTAAACTTATAATTGACAATTATCCTGAAGATAAGGTTGAACAGATTGAAGTTGAAGTTAATCCTGAAAATCCTGAAATGGGTAAGAGAACAGTAGAATTTTCGCGTGAACTTTATATAGAAGAAGACGACTTTATGGAGGACGCTCCGAAGAAGTATTTCAGACTTTCACCCGGCAGAGAAGTAAGACTAAAAAGTGCGTATTACGTTACTTGCACAAGCTGTGAAAAGGACGAGGACGGCAATATTATTGCTGTACATTGCACATACGATCCCGAAACCCGCGGCGGTGACTCACCTGACGGACGTAAGGTAAAGGGTACAATTCACTTTGTAAGTGCCGCACACGCAATAGACGCGGAAGTACGTCTTTACGACAGATTGTTTACGGTTGAAAATCCGTCTGACGAAACAGGCGTAAATGACTTTACAGACAATCTTAACAAAGATTCTATGATAGTTCTTAAAAATGCAAAACTTGAAAGCAATTTGACAAATCTAAGTGTAGGAGATAAGTTCCAATTCCTTAGATTGGGATATTTCTGCGTTGATAAAGATTCAACACCTGAAAAGCCTGTTTTCAACAGAACTGTTGCATTAAAAGATTCATGGAAGAAAATTAATAAATAGAAAGAAGTTTTGAAAAATGGAATATACAAAATTTATGGCTGACAGAGTTAAGACGATGAAAGGCAGTGCAATTCGTGAAATGTTCAAGCGTATGGCTGATCCTGAGATTATTTCACTTGCAGGCGGAAACCCTGCGTCTGAATTGTTCCCGGGTGACGAACTTTCAAAAATTGCAGGCAAAATTCTTATGACAAACCCTACTCTTGCTTTGCAGTACGGTACAACAGACGGCTATCCGAAAATGAAAGACTGTGCAAGAAAACGTGCGGAAAAAGTTAATTCAGTCGGTGAAAATGATGAAATTCTTATTATGACAGGTGCAAATCAAGGTATCGACCTTACTGCAAAGGCTGTTTTGAATAAGGGTGACAAGGTTATCGTTGAAAGTCCAAGCTTTATAGGAAGTCTTAATGCGTTCAGAACATATGAGGCTGAACTTGTCGGCGTTACTGTTGAGGCTGACGGTATGAATATGGACGAGCTTGAAGAAACTCTGAAGAATACGGACGGTGTAAAGATGATTTACACAATTCCTACATTCCAAAATCCGACAGGCTGTACAATGTCGCTTGAGAAGAGAAAGCGTATGCTTGAAATCGCATCAAAGTATGACGTGCTAATCCTTGAGGACAATCCTTACGGTGACTTGCGTTTTTCAGGTGAGGACGTGCCGACAATCAAGTCGCTTGATACAGAGGACAGAGTTGTTTATGCAGGCTCATTCTCAAAAATTCTTTCACCGGGTATGCGTCTTGGATACATTGTAGCACCTGCACCGCTTGCGGAAAAGATTGAAATGCTAAAGCAGGTAAATGACGTACATACACCGATGATTACACAGCTTATGTGTGTGGAATTTATGAAGAAGTACGATATAGATAAGTACATTGCAAAGAACAGAGAGCTTTACGGAAAGAAATGTGCCGCAATGGTCAGTGCAATGGAAAAATATTTCCCACAGGGTAAAGTTAAGTGGGTAGTGCCTGAGGGCGGTATATTCCTATGGTGCGAATGCCCTACTATCGAAGATATTACACCGATTGTCGATAAGTGCCTTGAAAAGAAAGTCGCTATCGTACCCGGTTCAAATTTTGCAACGGATATATATGCTCCGTCAAATATGTTCAGACTTAACTATTCATCGGCTACTATTGAAAATATAGAAGAGGGTGTAAGACGTTTGGGAGAAGTCTTGACAGAAATGCTTTAATCTGTGAAAGGAAGATAATAATGGAAGATAAGAAAATCATATTTTCAGGCGTACAACCGTCGGGAAATCTTACACTCGGAAACTATTTGGGAGCGATAAAAAATTGGGTTGATATACAGAAAGATTATAACTGTATATATTCAATGATGGACTTGCATACAATTACAGTCCGTCAAACTCCTGCCGATATAAGAAGAAGAACTCTTGAAGTGCTTGCTTTGTACATCGCTTGCGGAATTAATCCGGAAGAAACAATTTTGTTTATTCAGTCGCATAACCCTGCACACGCAGAGCTTGGCTGGGTACTTAACTGTTACACATATATGGGTGAATTGCAGAGAATGACGCAGTTTAAGGATAAGTCTGCACGTCATGCTGAAAACATCAATGCGGGATTGTTTACATATCCTGTACTTATGGCGGCAGATATTTTGCTTTACCAAACAGACTATGTGCCTGTAGGTAAGGACCAAATGCAGCATATTGAAATTTGCCGTGACATTGCACAGAGATTTAACTCGCTTTACGGTGATGTATTCAAAATTCCCGAAGGTATGCTTTCAAAGTCGGGTGCAAAGATAATGAGCTTGCAAGAGCCTGAAAAGAAGATGTCAAAGTCCGATCCTAACCCTAAGGGATATATTTCAATGATGGACGATATGAATGTTATCGCCAAGAAGATAAAGAGTGCGGTAACGGACAGTGAAGGTGTTATTGAATATCGTGAAAACGATCCGACAAAAGCCGGAATTAACAACCTTTTGAGCATTATGTCAGCCGTAACAGGCAGGAATATTGAGTCAATCGTAAAGGATTACAGCGGTAAGGGTTACGGTGACTTTAAGAATGACGTTGCAGAGGCGGTTGTTGAATGTATCCGCCCGATCAGAAATGAATATGATAAACTTATTGCCGATAAGCAGTACCTTATGGATATATGTCAAAGAGGTGCTGACAGTGCAAAGAGAATTTCACAGAGAACATTGAAAAAGGTGTATAAGAAAGTCGGCTTTGTGCTGTAATGGAGGGTAATATGTTAACTCGACAAGTTTTATTTATGATATTTGCATTCATCGTATCGTTCGCATTTACGTTTGCAACGACTCCTTTGGTAAGACGATTTGCTTTTAAAATCGGAGCGATAGACATACCGAAAGACAACAGAAGAATGCACAAAAAACCTACACCGCGAATAGGTGGTTTGGCAATTATTTTCGGATTTACGGTGGCGACATTGTGCTTTGCACAGCCGTCACGACAGCTTTACGGAACGCTCTCAGGTGCGGCGATTATTGCCATTATGGGCGTTATAGACGACTGCAAAAACCTGCCCGCTAAGCTGAAATTCGTAATTCAGATTATTGCCGCACTTGTGGTTGTGTTCGCAGGCGATATAAAAATCGATGTGTTCACAAACCCGAATTTCCTAAGCGACAATCCGTATTGGGTACTTCCCGAATGGCTTTCGGTAACGCTTACTGTTATATGGATTGTATTCATAACAAATGCGGTAAACTTTATTGACGGCCTTGACGGATTGGCGGCAGGCGTGTCGGCGATAATGTCAATATCGCTTGTATTTATATCGATAAGAGTGGGTGAATATTCGATTGCAATTTTGGGTATTGCACTTATGGGTTCGTGTTTCGGATTTTTGCCGTTTAACTTTAATCCGGCAAAAATATTTATGGGTGATACAGGCTCGACATTCTTGGGATTTATGCTTGCAACATTGTCTATACAAGGTGTGTTCAAGAGTTATGCGGTAATATCGTTTGCAGTACCGCTTTTGATTTTGGGATTGCCGTTGTTTGACGCATTGTTTGCAATGATTAGACGTATATTGCGCGGACAAAGTCCGATGACTGCGGACAGAGGACACTTGCACCACAGACTTGTGGATATGGGATTTTCCCAGAAACAAACCGTATTTATATTGTACGCAATAAGCGGTGTGCTCGGAATAACGGCTGTACTTTTGGCTGAAAGCGGCGTACTCAGAGCATTGCTACTTGTAATATGCGTGCTTATACTTCTTTTGATTGGAAGTATGCTTGGAAAGAACAGTTATGTACATCAACATCAGGATAACAGAAATTTGACTGATGATAATGATATTGAAGTTGAAGAAGTTTCCGATAAAAAAGGTAATGAGGATAAGTAGGAAAGGATAGAGAAAAGTGAAAAAGTTAAAGGTTATGACAGTTTTCGGTACAAGACCTGAGGCAATCAAAATGGCTCCGCTTGCACTTGAACTGAAAAAATATGACAATATTGAATCAATCGTATGTGTAACGGCACAGCATAGACAAATGCTTGACCAAGTTCTTGAAATATTCGGCATAACACCTGATTATGACCTTGATATTATGAAGACAAGACAGAGTCTTATCGGAATAACAACAAGAGTTTTGGAAGGTCTTGACGAAGTTATTAAAAAGGAACAGCCTGATATTGTGCTTGTACACGGCGACACATCAACAAGTTTCGTTGCGGCACTTGCGGCTTTTTATAATCAAGTCAAGGTCGGACACGTTGAGGCAGGTCTAAGAACATACGATAAATATTCTCCGTTCCCTGAAGAAATGAACAGACAGCTTACAGGCAGAATTGCCGATCTTAATTTCTCACCGACAGAGCAAAACAGAAAGAATTTACTTAAAGAAAATGTTTCGGACGATATTATTTATATAACCGGTAATACGGTTATTGACGCACTTAAAACAACTGTCCGTGATGATTATAAGTTCAAGGATGAGTGCCTTAACAACCTTGATTTTGACAATAAGAGAGTAATTATTGTAACTGCTCACAGACGTGAAAATCTTGGTAAACCGCTTGAAAATATCTGTAATGCGTTAAAGCAGATTGTTACGGAATATGAAGATGTTGAACTTGTATATCCTGTTCATCTAAATCCGGCTGTTCGTGAAACTGCATTCGGTATTCTCGGCGATATGGACAGAGTGCATCTTATTGATCCTCTTGACGTTGAGGAACTTCATAATGCTATGTCGCGTTCGTTTATGGTTATGACAGACAGTGGCGGAATACAGGAAGAAGCACCGGCACTTGCAAAGCCTGTTTTGGTACTTAGAAAAGAAACCGAACGTCCTGAGGCTGTTGCGGCAGGCACGGTTAAAATAGCAGGTGTTGAAAAGGACGATATTGTTCGTCTTGCAAAGGAATTGCTTGACAGTGAAGATGCGTATAATAAAATGGCACACGCTGCTAACCCTTACGGTGACGGTGAAGCGTCAAGAAGAACTGTTGAAGCTATTCTTTACGCATTTGGTTATAGTGACAAACGTCCTGAGAACTTTTCAGTAAAATAAATATGAGAATGGGAAAATTTCATATAAGATAGGGGGTACCCCAATGCAAGATTTGCTGAATAAAATAGACCGTCTTTTGAAAGAGAAAAAATTTTTTGAAGTAAAAAATATTGTGAAAGATGAGAATGCCGCAGACCTTGCGGTGTTGTTTGACGAACTGTTCGGTGAAGTGTTCGGTGAAAAGACTGAATTTATGATTTTGTTCAGACTTTTGCCAAAGGATTTGGCGGCTGAAACATTTGCGCATATGAACAGCGATATGCAGAGCCATCTTATACAGATGTTTTCCGATAAAGAAATCAGAGATATTCTTGATGAATCTTTTATTGATGATACTGTTGATATAATCGAAGAAATGCCGGCGAACGTTGTTTCGAGAATTTTGAAAAACTCAACAACGGGCGAGCGTAAGGCGATTAATGAAATTCTGCGTTATCCGAAGGACAGTGCCGGAAGTATAATGACAATAGAATATGTCAGTCTGCATAAGGATATGACGGTATCGGAAGCTTTTGAAAAAATTCGTAAAGTCGGTGTGAATAAGGAAACTATTTATACTTGTTATGTGACCGAAAACAGAAAACTTATCGGTGTAATCACTGTAAAGGATTTGTTTATGGCTGATGAGGACGATAAGATTGCCGATATTATGGAAACGCATATTATAAGCGTTGATACGCTTGAAGATAAGGAAATTGTCGGACATATGTTCAGAAAGTACGATTTTCTTGCATTACCGGTTGTGGATAAGGATAATCGACTTGTCGGTATCGTTACATTTGACGACGCTATGGACGTCATTCAAGATGAAAATACAGAGGACTTCTCAAAAATGGCGGCTATTGCACCGAATGAGGAATCGTATTTCAGAACAGGTATTTTTAAACACGCAAAAAGCCGTATCGTATGGCTTTTGATACTTATGATAAGTGCAACGATTACACAGATTATAACGAATAGGTACGAGGCCGCATTTGCGGCAGTACCGCTTTTGGTTTCGTTTATGCCTATGATAATGGATACCGGCGGTAACTGCGGCGCACAAAGTTCTACTCTTATAATCAGAGGTATTGCACTTGATGAAATTCATTTTTCGGACTTTTTTAAAGTGGTGTTCAAGGAATTTAGAATTTCTATTATAGTCAGTTCGGTATTGGCGGTGGTAAACGGTGTGCGAATTTATATAATGTATCAGCATAAATGCGATTATCCGTTTATGCTTGCACTGACGATTGCATTGTCAATTATCGCAACAGTTATTTTGTCAAAGGTTATAGGTTCAATGTTGCCTATGCTTGCAAAAAAATGCCGACTTGACCCGGCGATTATGGCGACACCGCTTATAACAACAATAGTGGACTGTTGTTCGCTGTTCTTGTATTTTAATATTGCAACGATAGTGTTTTCACATATTGGAATTTTGTAATTATAAAGAGTGCCTATGCACTCTTTATTTAATAGAAAAAAGTAGAAGGAAAAATTATGTTGGTACGCAGAGCAGAAATAAAAGATATTGAGAAAATAAACGAATTGTTATTGCAGGTAGCTATGGTACACCACTATGGCAGACCTGATTTGTTCAAGGCAAATTGCCGTAAGTATAAAAATGACGAGCTTGTTGAAATCGTAAAAGACGACAACCGTCCGATATTCGTTGCAGAAGATGACGGAGTTGTTATGGGTTACGCATTTTGCGTGATAACCGACCGTAAAGATGATAACGTTTTGACAGATATGAAGAATTTGTATATAGATGATTTGTGCGTTGATGAAAATATGAGAGATAAACACATTGGTACTGTCATTTATGATTATGTTAAGAAGTATGCAAAGAAAATCGGCTGTTATAACTTGACGTTAAATGTTTGGAGCTGTAATGAGTCTGCTCAAAAATTCTATGAAAGACAAGGCTTGAAACCTCAAAAAACAACTATGGAAATGATTTTGTAATAGCAACAAAAAAGCAGAGCCTGTCGACAAATGTCGACAGGCTCATTTATATTAGTCTGTAATAACAATAGGCTTTGAAATACCACCGTTGCTGTCTGCTTTTGTGCTGTTTATAATAACGGCAATATCGGTATCACCGTTTACGTCAGAAACATTTATTTCAACTTTACGTCCCCATTGGCAATCGCCTTTGAATTTCTGCTCGCCGTTTACGAAAACTTCAACTTCATTGCCTGTAAGTTCTCTGAACACAATGAAATTATCGTTTTCATTAATATTAACGGTAGTTTTGTAAAGTCCGTATCCGGTTATGTTTTTAAATTTATCGTCGTATCCGCTGCCAACCGACACGATACCCCAAGTATTCATATCGTGGTCCTCAATTTTAACATTCGGATCAGGTCGTGTTTCTGATAAATCAACCGCTTGACGCCATTTTGCAATATATTTTTCATTCACTGACGGAATAAATATCTTTTTATTTTCACTTGCAACCGATTTAACAGTAGCTGTCGCACTTTCAAGCCCGTCTGATGTTGCGGTAACGGTAACATTTTCCGCACCGTCCGATTGCTTAACTATTACTTGACACAAACCGTTAAACAGGTGTCTTTCTTCGGCTTTGTCGGCTTCGTGAGAATTAGGATCGCCGTTTCCGACACCGATTATTTCGCCGCCGTCGACAGTGAATTTTATAAGATTATCGGCGGTTGGTACACTTATATCGTTTTCGTCAACAACTGAAATATTAAATATTACTGCGTCATCGCAACTGTCATATACAAATTCATTTTGCGGAGTGATAACGATTTTCTTAGCTGTATTTGCAGTTGAAACCTTGTCACTGCATACTTCCTTACCGTCAATATATCCAACCATTTTAAGAGTACCTTTTTCAAACGGAACAAACCAATCCGCCATATCGTACTTATCAATGTTCTTTTTGCCGAGCGATTTGCCGTTTAAGAAAAGTTCAGCCTCACTGCAATTAGTGTGCGTCATAACACGCACTTCTTCACCGTCCGCAAAATTCCAGTGGGGAAGAATATGAATCATCGGCTCATCTGTAAAGAATGCTTTGTTAAGATAAAAAGCGTCTTTTTTGAAACCGCAAGTATCCATGATGCCGAATTGAGTACCGATTGACGGCCATTCAAACGGAGTCGGCTCACCGCGATAGTCAAAGCCTGTCCATATGAAAAGTCCCATAATGTGAGGACGAATATCGACTTGCTTGAAACCGTCACGATATGTATTGCCCCAAGGAGCGGCTTCACTGTCGTAACAGTCGATAATATTCTTGCTGTGGTCGGTCTTGTAAACACCGCGAGTTTGAAAAGCACTGTCGTTTTCACTGCCGAGCATAGGCATATTCGGGTACTTTTCTCTGAAATCATCGTAAGTATGAGTTATGTAGTTAAAGCCTGTCATATCAAGAATGTCACAAGCACCGCCGTCGGTTGTGACGCCTGTATTCATAGCACCCAAAAGAAAACGAGTGGCGTCAAGTTTTTTTATTTCGCATTGAAGTCTTTCGGCAAGCTTTCTGCCTGTCGGAGTGCCTTGAAGCGGTTCTTCGTTAAACAGTGAGTACATAACAACAGACGGGTGGTTGCGGTCACGCATAACCATATCCTGCACTTGCTTGATACCGTCGGCACTTGAATTAAAGTTACGGTTTTCGTCCATGACAAGAATACCGTATTTGTCACAATAATCGAGTATTTCTGGATTAGGGTTGCCGTGAGCGCAACGGTACGCATTTGAACCCATTTCTTTTAAAAGCTTAATTCTGTATTCGTTCACGCTGTCAGGAACGGCAACACCGACACCTGCGTGGTCTTGATGGTTGCAAGTGCCGTACAGCGGAACGTGTCTGCCGTTAAGGAAGAATCCTTTATCTTTGTTAATAGCGATTGTACGGAAACCGAATGTGTTTTTTTGACTGTCGACAAGACTGTCGTTTTCATAAAGTTCACTGACCATTGTGTATAGGTTAGACGCGTCAATATCCCATAAAAGCGGGCTGTATGTCAAAATACTTTGATTGACTTCGATTTTACTGCCGCCGGCAACCGAGAATTCTTTTTCATCTTTGCCGACAATATTATCTTCTTTGTCGAGTATATATGTTTTCAATCTGAAATTTTTGTTTTCATATGATGAATTTTCAATCGTTGTATCTGTAGCCGCGTCCCATACGTCAACTGTTTTTCTTATAGGGTGAACAAACACACCCCAATGTGCGATATGTAACTTGTTTTTCTTGTACAGATTGACGTGACGGTATATGCCTGCTCCCTCATACCACCAACCTTCAATTTGTGTCGCGTCAACGAACACGACAAGGTCGTTCACTTGGTCGCCGTAAAGTGCCATATCTGTCGCATCAACGACAAATGAATTGTAACCGCAGAAATTTCTGCCGATAACGGAGCCGTTTAGATAAACTGTTGCATAGGAAGAAATACCCTCAAATTCGATTAGAATTTGCTTATCTCTGTCACTTTCATCAAGACGAAATCTCTTTGAATACCACGCTTTACCGCGTTTTTTGTATCCTTGCGACGGTCCCCATTTTTCTTCAAATTCATTGTATACCGCCCAGTCATGCGGTAGGTTTACGGTTTCCCAATCGCTTTTGTCAAAATCCGGTGACGCCGCACCGATTGCACCGCCGGCTTTGGCTGCCATATAACATTCTGTATGTGTTTTTGTTTCCGGAAGTTCGAAATCACCGTTGTAGAACTTCCAATCTCTGTCTAAACTGAATTTCTCCATAATATGCTCCTTTTTGTATTTTAATACCGCAAATGCCACCCCTCAGTCAACAGCGTTGACAGCTCCCCTCAAGGGGAGACGTTTTGCCTCTCCTTGAGGAGAGGTGCCTGAAAGGCGGAGTGGTGGCTCTACTTCAAAATATTATTACCTTAATTATACCTTTAAAAATAAATATTATCAAGACATATTGACAAAAAAATAAATGTGTAATATAATAACTACAGATGAGATTAGATTAGACGAGAATAAATTTATATTGATATTTCTATGTCTTTTTCTAATACAAGAAAAAGGCTTTTTTGTTTTCACAGAAAAGCCGCCTTAATAAAAATAAGAAAGGCGGGGATTTGATGTTTAACTTAACCGTAGATGAAGTAAAAGAATTGTCAAAAAAGTACAATATGATACCGTTGACGATTGAATGTTATGCCGATATGGATACGCCGATAAGCGTGTTCAAGCGTATGCAGACAGAGAAGGATTGTTTCTTGCTTGAAAGTATCGGTCAAAACCACGTTACAGCGAGATTTTCATTTATAGGAAGAAATCCGTTTATCAGTTTTAAAAGTCTTAACGATGAAATAACAATTTCAGATTACACCGGAAAAACAAATACATATAAAGGCAAGCCGATGGAGGAGCTTGAAAAGCTTATTGAAAAGTACAAAGCACCGAAACTTGAAAATATACCGTCATTTAACGGCGGTGCGGTAGGATTTTTTGCGTATGATATTATACGTCAATATGAACATTTGCCTAACATAAATCAAGACGATTTGCATTTACCTGATATGCACTTTATGTTGATGGACGAGATAATCGCGTTCGACCATATGCGTCAAAAGATTGTTATAATAGTAAATATTCACGCAGAGGGTGATATTGAAAATCAGTACAAAAAGGCAACAGGCAGATTACTTGACATTCAGCAGGAAATGACGGACCTTTCGGGACTTATGAAAAAAGAAAAGCGCGAATATCGTTCTTCTTCAAAGATGGTTTCAAATATGACGAAAAAAGAATTTTGTGCGAACGTTGAAAAGGCGAAAGAGTACATCAAAAACGGCGATATATTCCAAGTTGTGCTTTCACAGAGATTTACAGTTGAAACGAATGTAAGTCCGTTCAATACATACAGAGCACTAAGACTTATCAATCCGTCACCTTATATGTACTATTTGAATTTCGGCGATTATCAGATTGCAGGTGCGTCACCTGAAATGCTTGTGAGAGTTGAAAACGGAGTTGTTCAGACAGGACCTATCGCGGGCACACGTCCGAGAGGTAAGACTGTTGAGGAAGATATGGCACTTGAAAAGGAGCTTTTGGCTGACAAAAAGGAAATTGCGGAACATACAATGCTTGTTGATTTGGGCAGAAACGATATAGGCAGAGTAAGCGAGTTTGGCTCGGTAAAGGTTACGCGATTTAAGTATGTGGAGCGTTTTTCACACGTTATGCACATTATAACAGACGTTGAAGGTAAATTAAGAAGTGACAAAACTTGTTTTGACGCACTTGGTTCAACACTTCCTGCAGGAACACTTTCGGGTGCACCGAAAATCCGTGCAATGGAAATCATTGACGAACTTGAAAAAACGAAACGTTCAACATACGGCGGTGCAATCGGTTATATCAGCTTTAACGGCAACTTTGACAGCTGTATAACAATTCGTACAGGAGTATTCAAGGACGGCAAGGCATATATCCAAGCCGGCGGAGGAATTGTTTACGATTCTATTCCTGAAAATGAGTATCAGGAGTCGATAAACAAAGCGTCGGCGGTGCTTAGAGCGATTGAGGAGGCGGGTGACATAGTATGATTATAATGATTGATAACTACGATTCATTTACATATAACTTGTATCAATATATTGGTACGATAAATCCCGATATAGAGGTGTATCGAAACGATAAAATAACGGTTAAAGAAGTGCTTGAAAAAAAGCCGAGTCATATTATTTTGTCACCGGGTCCGGGATTTCCGATTGACGCGGGAATATGCGTGGATTTGATTAAGAAAGCGGGAGATATTCCGATTTTGGGAGTGTGTCTTGGACATCAGGCGATAGGCGAGGCGTTCGGCGGTAAGATTGTTCACGCACCGAGAATAATGCATGGCAAGAGTGACGTTGTAACGGTCAATATGGATTGCCCTATATTTGACGGAATAGGTGTAAAAACAGATGTTGGAAGATACCATTCACTTGTGATTGACGAGGAAAGTTTGCCGAATTGTCTTAACATAACGGCAAGAAGTGATGATGATTGTATAATGGGTGTACAACATAATGAACGTCCGGTTTATGGAATACAGTTCCACCCTGAATCGGTACTTACACCCAACGGAATGAAAATGATTGAAAACTTTTTGAATATATAGTTCACAAGAGTGCAGATTGAAAATCTGCACTCTTTTTGCTATAATATAATTAAGGTGATTAGAGTGGACAATACGAAGAAATTTACGAATAAAGCGGACAAATACGTTTCATCACGTCCGTCATATCCGACAAAGCTGATGGATTATTTATACAACGAAGTCGGTTTTTCGGATAAATCGAAGATTGCGGATATAGGTGCGGGAACGGGAATTTTTACAAGACAGTTGCTTGAAAGAGATTCGGACGTTCGTTGTCTGCATCATATTCTCTTACGGCGAATGATGAAAAGTTTGATGAATATGTAAAAGAATTGAATGAATTATTTGACAAATACGAAAAAAACGGTATTGCGACAGTACCGAATTACACAGAGGTGTACATTGGTGAAGTATAGTGAATAATACCAAAACAGTATAGTTTCTTACTTTTTTTATAATAAGCTATTTACATAAAAAAATAAATGTGTTATAATATGTATGGATATAGTAAAAACACTAAAAAAAGAGGTTATTTTAACCTCTTTTGGTGTTATTCTTATCGACATCGTAATCTTTTAAAAGTTCGATGAAATCTATCAACATTTTACGTTGCTCAACGGAAAGTGAAGAAACAAGAGGTAAGAGTTGGTTGGAAAAGAAGTAGTCGTTTCCGGATGCACGATTAGATGAGTTGTCAATAAGCATATCAACAGTGACACCCAACGCTTGAGCGACACTGTAGTATTTATCTAAACTTCCTGCTGATCTGCCGTTTTCAAGAGCGGACAAATGATTGGCACTGATGTCTGCAAGTTCGGCTAATTCTTCTTGTGTTTTGTTGATTGAAAGTCTGTAGTGTTTTATTCTGCCGCCAACAGTTTTATAGTCGAAAGTCAAACAAAACACCACCTTTAAAATATTATATATATTTTATCATATTTTTTTACCTATTTTAACAAAGGATACTTGTGATTTTTACAAGTATAGTATGAGAAATATACAAGAGATTATACATATAGGAGGAATTTATTATGGGGTATTGGACTATATTAATATTTTGCAGTGTAGTATTGGCAGTGCTGATAACTGTAACTTGGTATTCGGTTAAGAAACAAAACGACAGAAGTGAGCTTGGTTGTGAGATGGGTGTAATAGTTGCAATTTCTTTTACGGTGTTTGCGTTGGTGCTTGACATACCGAGCGCGATTATGGGCGGTAAGAAAATTTATGTTGATGAATTTCCTCCGACTGTTACTCTGCAATATTTTCAATTTGTTAAAACAGAAAGTGAATATCTTATTTCTTTTAAAAATTTTAACTCTGATAAGTATGAAAAAAATGCGAAATATTGCATTTCATACACAGCACTTACGAAGAATGTGCTTAATATAGAAAAGGTGGACAAATAAAAAGCGTAGCATTTTTCAGCTACGCTTAATTTTTTGTTAGATTTCTTCAATAATAGGCAATATCATAGGACTGCGTTTTGTCTGTTCGTAAATATATTTTGCGACAGACGCTTTCATTGAACTCTTTAGAGTTGACCAATCCATATTACGTTTGCCAAGACAATCCGAAATACTTTCGCCGGCAACGTGTTTAACGCCCTCGATAAGCGATTCGGCCTCGCGTACATACACGAAACCTCTTGAAATAACATCAGGTTTTGAAACGATTTCTTTACTGTCGTGTGATATTGTAACAACGACAATAATAAGTCCGTCCTGTGAAAGATGTTTTCTGTCACGAAGTACGATATTTCCGACATCGCCGACTCCAAGACCGTCGACAAGTATTTTACCTGCCGGAACAGTGCCTGCGATTTTTGCGGTTTTTGAGTCAAGTTCAAGCACCTGACCGTTTGAAAGTACAAAACTGTTCTTTTCCGGTATACCTACTTTTTGCGCAAGTTCCTTGTGAAGAACAAGATGACGGTGTTCACCGTGTACAGGAATAAAGAATTTCGGCTTTGTAAGTGCAAGAATAAGTTTTAATTCCTCTTGACAAGCGTGTCCCGAAACGTGAACTTCCGCAAGTGATTTATAAATTACTTCCGCACCTATTTTAAACAATTCGTTTACGACATTTGAAACCGACTTTTCATTACCCGGAATAGGTGTCGCACTGATTATAATAAGGTCGTCTTTTGTGACCTCGACTTTTCTGTGGTCAGAAAAAGCCATTCTTGTCAGGGCACTCATCGGCTCGCCCTGTGAGCCTGTTGTAATAATAACTACTTGGTTCGGTCTGTATTTTTTTATGTTGTCAATATTGATAAGTACGCCTTCTGGTACTTTCATATATCCGAGAAGAATTGATATTTCAACGATATTTTCCATGCTTCTTCCCGAAACTGCTACTTTACGTCCGTTTTTGGCGGCAGCGTCGATAATTTGCTGCACTCTGTGCACGTTTGACGCGAAAGTAGCGACTATAATACGTTTATTACAGCCTTTGAAAATCTGTTCAAATTTTTCACCGACACTTCTTTCACTCATTGCATATCCCGGTCGTTCAACATTTGTACTGTCAGAAAGAACGGCAAGAACTCCTTCTTTTCCGAGTTCGCCGAGTCTTGCAAGGTCAATCATATCTCCGACGATTGGAGTAGTATCAATTTTAAAGTCACCCATATGAATAACCGTTCCGACAGGTGTTTTGATTGCAAGAGCAGCAGAGTCTGCTATAGAATGGTTGGTGCGGACAAACTCAACAGAGAAGTTTTGTCCCGCATTAATTACGTTTCCGTACTTTGCACGAACAAGCTTTACGCTTGATAAAAGATTGTGTTCCTTTAATTTATGTTCGACAAGACCGATTGTAAGTCTTGTACCGTAAACAGGAACGTTGATAGCCTTTAGGAAATAAGGCAATCCGCCGATATGGTCCTCGTGACCGTGAGTAAGAAAAATTCCCTTGATTTTTGACCAGTTCTTTTCAAGATAGGTAATATCGTTTATTACCATATCTACACCGGGCATATCATCATCAGGGAAAGCCATACCGCAATCTACCATTATAATTTCGTTTCCGTACTCAAGGGCGGTTAAATTTTTTCCGATTTCATCAAGTCCGCCTAATGGTATGATTTTCAGTTTTTTAGCTTTTGCCACAATTTTACCTCCGTTATTTAATTTTTTCCGACCATTATTACAACAATATTATTATACCACATTTGCCTGACGATAGTCAACATAAATATGGCTACTTGATAAATTAAAGTGTTATAATATATAAATACTGAGTATGTCGACAAAATGTCGACAGCTTAAAAAATCACATCTGTGATGTAATTTATGATTTTTAATGAGATTAGTACCTCAAACTTTCAAGAACAAAGCAGATAAAAACATTCATAAACAATCATTGGAATGTACAATATAACTAAAAGTCAGAAAAATATGTGCAACATATACAATTATTTTGTATATAATTTGTGAATGAATTTGGTTGACAATGAGCGAATTTGATTGTATAATACAAATAGAAACAGTCAAAAACGTTCAAACGATAAAAGGAGGCGAGAGAATGTTACTTGAAGAAAGACTTGATGAGATAGTAAAGATAGTAAACGAAAGAGGAAGTATATCTAATCAAGAATTGGTCAAGATGTTGGGTGCATCTGAATCGACAATCAGACGAGATATAACAACTCTTGCCAATGATAACAGAGTTATACGAGTACACGGCGGTGCAATGTCGGTTGTATCGGGCGGAGGAATGGAAGATTCGGAAGTCAGTGCAAGACGTATTCAAAACAGTGATGAAAAAATCAAAATTGCAAAATATGCGGCGTCACTGATAAATGAAGGCGACCTTGTATATATTGACGCAGGAACTACCACCGAATATATGATTGAGTATATAACCGCCAAGGACGCAACTTTTGTTACAAACGCTTTATCTCACGCAGTCGGTCTTGCGAGAAAAGGCTTTAAAGTATATATAATCGGCGGACTTATCAAATCGGTGACAGAGGCGATTATAGATTCCGAGGCGATTATATCACTCTCAAAATACAATTTCACAAAAGGCTTTTTCGGAACTAACGGACTGAGCAGTGACAGAGGGTTCACAACTCCCGATGTCAGAGAGGCAGATATTAAAAATTTTGCGATGAGAAGATGTGCAAAGAAATTTGTGCTTTGCGATTCGTCAAAATTCAATAAAATATCAAAAGCAACTTTTGCTGCAGGCAGCGACATAACCGTAATAACGGATAAGATAACGGAAAACATTAAAGGATATAATATAAAGGAGGCTGCTCAATTATGATTTACACCATAACATTCAATCCTGCATTGGATTATATAATGGTTGTTCCGTCTTGCAGAAGCGGTGAAGTAAACCGAACGGAATCCGAAAAGATTATGGCAGGCGGAAAAGGTATTAATGTTTCGATTGTGCTGAACAATATGGGTGTCGAAAATACGGCACTTGGCTTTATATCCGGTTTTACGGGCGGTGCGATTGAAAATATACTTGCCGATATGAATTGTAAAACCGATTTTATAAAGCTTGACAACGGTTTTTCGAGGATTAACGTGAAAATAAAATCAGACACCGAAACAGAAATAAATGGTCAGGGTCCTGATATTTCGGACAGTGCGGTAAAGAAACTTTACGAAAAACTTGACAGTTTGAATGACGGCGATACGTTGGTACTTGCCGGAAGTATTCCGTCATCGCTTTCCGATTCAATTTACTGCGAAATTATGGATTACCTTAAAGATAAAAAATTAAATATAGTCGTTGACGCAACAAAGGACTTGCTTGTGAATGTTCTTAAGTTTAAACCGTTTTTGGTAAAACCTAATAATCACGAAATAGGTGAAATATTCGGTGTTGAACTTAAGACGAGAAGTGAAGTTGTTCCGTATGCAAAGAAAATGCAGGAAATGGGTGCGAAGAATGTACTTGTTTCAATGGCAGGTGAGGGTGCGGTGTTCGTTGGTGAAAACGGAGAAGTGTACGAAAGTGAGGCACCTAAAGGTAAATTAGTGAACTCAACGGGAGCAGGCGATTCAATGGTTGCCGGTTTCCTTGCGGGATATATCGAAAAGCAGGATTTTATGTATGCACTTAAGATGGGATTATCGGCAGGCAGTGCAAGTGCATTTTCGGAAAATCTTGCGACCAAAGAAGAAATTTTAAATGTATTTAAAACAATATGAGGAGGTAAAAATTATGCGTATCACAGACTTACTTTCAAAAGAGAGTATCAGACTTGACGGAGTTTCAAGCACAAAAAAAGAAACCATTCGTGCAATGGCAGACCTTATGGAAAAGAGCGGAAAAATATCAGATAAGAATGCTTATATAGAAGGTTTGATAAAAAGAGAGGAAGAAAGTACGACGGCAGTCGGCGAGGGTATCGCAATTCCTCATTATAAAGGCAGTGCGGTGACAAAACCCGGACTTGCGGCAATGGTAATCAAAGACGGTACTGATTTTGATTCGATAGACGGTGAGCCGGTAAAGCTTATATTTGCAATCGCCGCACCTGATACAAAAGAAAATGTACACCTTGACGTATTGAGTAAACTTTCCGTTTTGCTTATGGACGAAGATTTTTCACAAAAACTTATTAATGCAAAATCGGTAGAGGAATTTATTTCAATTATAGATGACGCCGAAACTGCAAAAGATAATGCTGAATCAGAACAGGTTACTACATCTGATAAGAAAATACTTGCAGTAACTGGATGTCCTACAGGTATAGCTCATACTTATATGGCTGCTGAGGGACTTCAAAAAGCGGCAGAAAAAGCAGGTTGTGCGATTAAAGTTGAAACAAGAGGTTCGGGCGGTGCAAAGAATGTTCTTACCGAATCTGAAATCGCAGAGGCTGATTGCATAATCGTTGCGGCAGATACAAAAGTTCCTATGGAACGTTTTAACGGTAAAAAGGTAATCGTTACACAGGTAAGTGACGGTATTTCAAAGGCTGATGAACTTATCGCAAAGGCACTTGGCGGAAATGTTCCGATATTTACCGCAAAGGAAAGTGAAGAGGGTGTTTCGGCTAAGTCGGATAATAAAGAGGGCATCGGTCACAGAATTTATAAGCACCTTATGAGCGGTGTTTCGCATATGTTGCCGTTCGTTATAGGCGGCGGTATTCTAATTGCTATCGCATTCTTGCTTGACGACTTTACTATTGATCCGTCAAACTTCGGTATGAATACACCGATTGCGGCATTCTTTAAGACAATCGGCGGTATCGCATTCGGTTTGATGTTGCCTGTTCTTGCAGGATTTATCGCATACTCTATTGCGGACAGACCGGGTCTTGCAGTTGGTTTTGTAGGCGGTATGCTTGCCTCAACGGGTAACAGTATATTAGAATTTACAAACAGCTACTCAGGCGGAATTAACGGCTATCTTGCAAACACAGTATTCAATTCATCAGGTACAACTGTTTCGGGATTCTTGGGAGCACTTGTTGCCGGTTTTGTTGCAGGATATATTGTACTGTTGCTAAGAAAGATATTCTCAAAACTTCCTGAAAGTCTTGAGGGAATTAAACCGACATTGTTGTATCCTGTACTTGGCGTATTCATTATGGGTGCATTGATGTTGTTCGTATTCAATCCGATTATCGGTGTTATAAACGACGCACTTGCAAACCTACTAAACAGTATGGGTTCAGTATCAAAGGTTATTCTTGGTATTGTTCTCGGAGGTATGATGGCTATTGATATGGGCGGTCCTATAAATAAGGCGGCATATGTATTCGGTACAATGTCAATCGCAAACGGCAACTATGATATAATGGCGGCTGTTATGGTTGGCGGTATGGTACCACCTATCGGTATTGCACTTGCAACAACATTCTTTAAAAATCGTTTTTCAAAATCGGAACGTCAGTCGGGTATTACAAACTATGTTATGGGCTTGGCATTCATCACAGAGGGTGCAATTCCGTTTGCGGCAGCCGATCCGCTGCACGTAATACCGGCAACAGCAGTCGGTGCGGCAGTAGCAGGTGCATTGTCAATGGTATTCGGATGTACATTGATGGCTCCTCACGGCGGTATATTCGTATTCCCTGTTGTAGGTAACTGGCCTATGTACTTGGTAGCATTAGCGGCAGGTTCGGTTATTACAATGTTTATGCTTGCACTTTTAAAGAAACCTGTATACAAAGAAAATTAATATATAAAGGAGATAAGTATTATGAAAGAATTTAACTACACAATTACAGATCCACAAGGTATTCATGCTCGTCCTGCAGGTGTGCTTGTAAAAGAGGCGGCAAAATATCAGTCAACAATCACTCTTGAAAAAGACGGTAAGACAGGTGATGCAAAGAGAATATTTGCTGTAATGGGCTTGGCGGCAAAGTGCGGTAATACACTTAACGTAAAAGTTGAAGGCCCGGACGAGGACGAAGCTGCAAAGGCTTTGGAAGAATTTTTTAAAGCAAATTTATAATATTAAAAATGGTGTTGCGAAAGCAACACCATTTTTTTGTCTATATGTGAAATTTTTTTGATAATGTCAAAACAAGTTCTTTGCCGTCATATAACACAAGAGTTATAAAAGAAATTATGCTCAGTGCAATACATATAACCGACGGAATAAGAATTTTTGTGACACCTGTTATGCACAATATAAACGGTGCAAGTCCGAAAAATATACATATCACAAACGAGAATACATAATCGGGCATTTTAATTTTTAAAATCTTTGTTGCCACGAACAAACCGAGCATTGCCCATGAAAATATTATCGGTATAACGTAATCGACCGACCAGCCGTGCCAGCCTGTGAATTTGTCCCATATTACGCACAATATTGATATTATAACAGCCTCTGCGGCGATATTCTGCGATATGATTTGGCGTTTCTTGATACATATATTTGTCGTAAGCCAGAAGCATATTACACCGAAAAGTACAAACAACGACCAATGACCGCTTTGGGGAAGAAGTATGTTTACGGCAATGCTTATTATCGAAAGTGACGAAGTGACAAGAATTGCAAATTTAAAAATCTTTTCGTATTTTTCGTAAAATGATTGTACTTTCGGAAATTCGTAAGGTGTACTTTCGCCTGTCAGCTTGTTTTGGCACAGCGGACAACGCTCAAATTCACCACGCACATCAATTTTACATTTATCACAATGTTTCATTTAATCATTCCTTTCATCGTCGTGTATGTTGGAAGTCAGTTCAACGTCAATACCCCTTGAAGTCAATTCACGGAAAAATCTCATTTCGATATCCGAGCTGATGAATTGAGAAGTAAATCCCAAAGTCAGCTTACCGTCAAACGAGCAAGAACATAATTGAAGTTTGTCGGTGCTGATATATACATCAAAGCATTTTATAAACTTATTCATATTTTCGGGCATTTTAACTATTCCTATATTTGAAAAAGTTGCCGTGACGGCTCTGCCCGACATTCTGTATGCTATTCTCAAAAAGAAATCTTTCACGACAAGCGGTACAATTCTTGTTATGACATTGTGTTCAACAGCTGAATATGTGTCGATAGTGCCGAGAAGTTTTTCGGCTTTCAGCTTGCTTTTTAGTTGAGTGTTTATAACGTCAACCATTGTTTCAAAATCCTCACCGTGCTTTTTTATGTCATACTGAATGTATGTCAGACAGAAAAAGTTTCTTGCCGAAACGGATGGGAAGAAGTTGCGAAGATTTACCGGTATAAGTATTGTAATCGGTTTCTTGCCTTTTGAACGCACAGGCATTTCGTCTATAATGGATTTTACAAGTACCGCAGACAGAAACGCAGTTAAAGTTGAATTGTATTTGTGAGATTCTTCAAGTACTTTCTTCACGTCAACCATACCGTTTATGACTTTTAATTTGTCATCGGGATATTTGCGTCCTACAATTTTGTATGCAACAGGGTTATTTTCTTGCTTTGAAGAAATTTTGCCGGAATAGTATTTTGAAAAACTGTCGTCACTTTTTTGCGTGCTTGATGCGTCATAATCAACCCCACTGTCCGCGGTATTTTCCGCAAGTGCAAGGTAGTTTGATACAAGTGTTTTAAGAAAATTCATCGCACCTGTGCCGTCTGTCAAAACGTGAAAAACTTCGAGATTTATTCTGTTTCTGTAGTAAGTCACTTCAAATAAAAGCTTGTGATTGTTCCTCTGGTATATAAGCGAACATGGGATTTTATATTCTTCGCGTACAATCGGTTTTATATCCGATTCCTCAAGGTAATACCAAAAAAGTCCACGCCTTAATATACTTTTGAAAATATCAAATTCCTCCAATGTATCTTCAGTGGCTTTTTGCAAAAGGTCTTTGTTTACTGTTTTGTATAATTCGCAGGAAAATCTGAATACCTGCGTATCTTTTTTGGACTGCGCCGCCGGAAATATCTTGGCGGCATTGTCAAGTTTATTCCATTCACTTTTCATAAATGTAACCTCATTTCTTATGTCTGTTTTATTATATCACAGTTCAAAAATAATAAAAAGTGTTTTCGACAAAGGTTATCAAAATTTAACAAAGGAAATTTATTACAAATAATAGAAATATAAAAAGATAACATTTATATACAGGAGGAAGAAAATATGGAGTTAATGTTAATGGGCAGGTACAGATTGCTGATTATAAAAATTTTCGGCGAACTTGACCAGCATAAAGCGTCGTCAGTAAGAGAAAATGCGGACAGGGAACTTGGCAGAACGGGGGCGGTTAATGTCGCGTTTAATTTTGAAAATGTGACTTTTATGGACTCGTCTGGTATCGGTGTTATTATGGGACGATACAAGACGGTTACGGCACTCGGCGGAAAGGTTATCATATACGGTGCGTCTGATGAGGTGAACAGACTGATTGAAATGTCGGGTATAAAGAGTATCGTAACGGTAGCCGACAACCTTGAAAACGGTGTAAAGGAGGCGGGCATTGATGTACAGTAACATTATGGAAATAAAATTTCCGAACAAAAGCGATAACGAAAGATTTGCAAGGACGGTTGCGGCGGCATTTGTGCTTGAACTTGATCCGACAGTAGACCAAATTTCAGAAATAAAAACGGCTGTTTCGGAGGCGGTTACAAATGCGATAATTCACGGCTATGATGAAAAAGACGGAATTGTAACGATGTCCGGAAGTATAGAGGACGATACGGTGACTTTTTCCGTATCGGATGACGGAGTGGGAATACCGGATATTTCAAGAGCGAGAGAACCGCTTTTCACAGGTAAACCCGAAATGGAACGCAGCGGAATGGGTTTTACGATAATGGAAACGTTTATGGACAGTATCGAAGTTCAAAGTGAAGTAGGAAAAGGCACACGCATTACTATGACAAAAAAATTAAAGTAGGTGATGTGTTATGCGAGATAATACTGCTTTGATTGAACGCGTGCGAGAGGGGGACAAGCAGGCAGAAAACAGAATGGTGGAAGAAAATATGGGCCTTGTATACAGTATTGCAAGACGATTTTTAAATCGCGGATATGATGCGGAAGATTTGACGCAAATCGGTGCGATAGGACTTATAAAGGCCGTAAAGAAATTCAATCCCGAATTTAACGTGCAATTTTCTACATACGCAGTACCGATGATAACAGGTGAAATAAAACGTTTTTTGCGTGATGACGGTGCCGTTAAAATAAGCAGAACGTTAAAGGAAAATGCAATGAAAGGCTGGCGGTGTGAAGAACTGTTAAGACGCAAACTGAACAGACAGCCGACAATAAACGAAATTTCAAAAGAAAGCGGAATTGATGCCGAAAGTCTTATCGAGGCGTTCGAGGCGGCAACACCGCCCGAAAGTATTTATGAAAGTGTTTACGATAACGGCGATAAAGAAATTCGCTTGCTTGATACAATTACCGGTGAAGAAATTGAGGACGGAGTTATAAATAAAGTTATGATTGACGATATTTTGAGCCGTCTTACAGAACGTGAAAAAGAAATAATTCTGCTTAGATATTTCAGAGGCAAAACACAATCTGAGATTGCAAGATAATCGGAGTGTCGCAGGTGCAGATTTCAAGAATTGAGAAAAAAGCAATAGAACGTATAAGAGGAGAAATGCCATAGAAAAACGCACTCTGTAAAGAGTGCGTTTTTTATATTTTAGCGTCTGTCTGCCGGTGTTGTTGCAGTCGGTGTGTCTGTTGAAACAGGTGTGACAGTTGCAATTGGTGTATCGGTTGCGGTCGGTGTACCTGTAACTGTAGGAACATCTGTCGGTGTCGGTGACGCAACCGGTTTTGTCAAAACGATTTGAGATACAAGTGAAATCGGTTGACTTCCTATGTTCCATACGAATGCTTTCAGCATTTGTGAATCATCGTGTGCACTTATAGAAACAGGTTCTGTGTACGGAACAGCTTTTAAGCCTATAAGAATGTTATTTTCGTCAAATTCGGCTACGTATAAAATAGGTGTATCTGTTGTTTCGATTTTTTTGTCAACAGATATAGTATAAGTTCCGTCATCTTTAGGTGTGATTTTTGATTCGTATGCTATAACAGGTTTCGGTACTTCCGTAACGGTCGGTGTTTCTGTAGGAACAGGTGATTCTGTAACAGTCGGTGATTCTGTAGGAACAGGTGATGCTGTGACAGTCGGTGTTTCTGTAACAATCGGTGTTTCGGTTGGTTTAGGGGCAGCTATAATTGTTATAAATGATTCAACTCCGTTCATTAAATTTGTAGTATACTCGGCACACAAATTACCGTCTTTGACTGTGAGACCAAACAAATATGTTTTTGAAATGTCGGGAATTTCCGTATATTCATATATTTCTTTTGCTGTATTTGTTTTTGTGTCAAATTCAAAAACTTTATTCGGTGAGTTAAAATACAATTTTCCGCTATAAGCAACAGTAACATTAAAATGTGATGAATATGCAGATTTATTATCACCGTATACGCACCAATAATATTTTGAAGTATCTTTATAAACTGGTGTAAAAGTATTTGTCGATAAATCTAAAGCGGAAAGCTCATTTTTATCATTGAAACAATAGATTTTTTCATCTATAAAACTTACAGGTCCTGATACGTTATGAATAATTGAATCTTTATAAGTGTCGTCTTCTGCTGTTATAACCGGTTCACCATACCAAGTGTTTACGTTCCAAGTGCGGTGAATATCTTGTTCTTCAACATATAATCCGCCGTTTGAATTTGATACCGAAGAGGCTGAAACAGCTTTCAATTCTTCATCGCTCAAAAGAAAATATGTGTGATTTGCAAGCGATGATAAATTCGGTGTAGGGTCATCTGAAGTTAAATCTAAGTTGTACCATTTACCGTCTACTTTTACTTTGTTCCATATATGATTGCACGCATCGCTCGGAACTGTTGTACATTCTATTTCAAAATATTTATTCATGATGTACATAAATAAATATGAATATCCTTGGCAAACGCATTTCTTATCTCTTACTGCCGTGTAAAGATTGCGGTTTTGATAAGACATATCATATTCATAATGAGATGTGATATAATCATGAACAAAAAGCACTTTTTCAAGCTCTGTTGCGTCTTTCGGAACAGATAATACAATTTCAGTGCATTCGGCATCAATCAATTTTTGAGCTTCCTTTATTTCGTCTTTTTCCATAGTGAAAGGGTCTTTGATCATTATTTCCGAAATTGTCTGACCGTCTGCTGTTTTATAAGAAAATTGACGTAAATTGACATAAAATAATTCGGGATGCTCATATTGTATTGCTTTAGGTAAAGAATCAATAAGTTCTTGAATGTTACCCAAAGGAATGTTGTATTTTTGAATATCGGATTCCGTTTTTAGGTTATTTAAGTCTGAAATAATATCTTCAACCGCTGATTTTTCGTTTTCGGAAATTTTAACCGAAGTATCGGCGAACATTGTAATTTCTTCATTATTAAAATATCCGCTGTAAGTGTCCTCCGCTATTGCGATTGACGGCGTTATAAGTACTGTCACTATAAGCAAGCATATAAATTTTTTTATATTTTTCATGATACCATCTCCTAAAAATAACTTTTTATATAATATATTATATAACTGATTATACAAAAAGTCAATAAAAACACAAAGCAAGTACAAGCATTATGTAGAAATTGCACAAATAAATGAATATAATTTAGCATTTTGCATATTGCTCTGTGCGTAGAATTAAATTAAAATTAGTCTTGACAAACTTTTTTAGGTGTGTTACAATATTTACAACGAGCAAAGGTGTTTCGTCCTCATAGGATAGAAGCACCTTTTTTGCATATTAGGACGATTTATATATTATATAGTATTGAAATTAGAAAGGAAAGTTCGTTATGTTGACAAAACAAGATATTTTCGATTTGGTCGAAGAAGAGGACGTAAGATTTATTCGTCTGCAATTTACGGATATGCTTGGAACAATGCGTAATCTTGCGATTACGACTTCAAGACTTGAGGACGCACTTGATAATCTTTGTATGTTTGACGGTTCGTCAATTATGGGATTTGTCGGTGTTGAGGAAAGTGATTTATATTTACATCCCGACTTTGACACATTTGAAATTTTCCCGTGGCGACCGCATCAAGGAAAGGTCGCAAGACTTATATGCGATGTTTATAAGCCTGACGGTACACGTCTTGAAAGTGACCCGAGATACATTCTGCAAACGGTTGTTAAAGAAGCGGAAGAAATGGGTTACAAATTTAATGTGGGACCTGAATGTGAATTCTTCCTGTTTAACACGGACGAACGCGGTAATCCTACGACAGAACCGCATGACAATGCGGGTTATTTTGACTTAGCACCGCTTGATAACGGCGAAAACTGCCGCCGTGAAATATGTCTTACTCTTGAAGATATGGGATATAAAATCGAGGCGTCACATCACGAAATGGCACCTGGTCAGCACGAGATTACATTCAGATATGACGACGCATTAAAAACCGCGGACAGAATTGTTACATTCAGAACGGTTGTAAAAACTATTGCAAAACGTAACGGACTTCACGCAACATTTATGCCGAAACCGATTGCGGGAGTAAGCGGTAGCGGAATGCACCTTACAATGTCGCTTGAAAAGGACGGTAAAAATGTTTTCTATAATGAAAATGATCCGTCAAAGCTTTCCGATACGGCACATAAATTTACGGCAGGATTATTAAAATATACACCGGATATGGCGTGCTTTACAAATCCAACGGTAAATTCATATAAGAGATTTATACCGGGATATGAGGCACCTTGCTATATTTCTTGGTCGGAAAGCAACAGAAGTTTGCTTGTAAGAGTACCGTCATCGAAAAAGCCAGGTGACGCAAGAATTGAACTTCGTTCACCCGATCCGACAGCTAATCCGTATCTTGCACTTGCGGCTTGCCTTAAAGCCGGTTTGAAGGGCATAAAAGATAATGAAACACTTCCGCCGAGTATTGACGTTAATATCTACAATCTTTCGGATAAAGAACGTGAGGCACTCGGAGTCAAGAGCTTGCCGATAAGTCTTAACGAGGCGATTAAAATTGCAAGAAAGTCCGAATTTATCAGCGAATTGCTTGGTGATAAATTCGCGTCAAGCTATTTTGAAGCTAAGGAAGAAGAATACGGAGAATATCGTCGTACCATAAATCAGTGGGAAATTGAAAAATATTTAATTGCTTATTAATTAAAAACAATTTCCTAAAAAGGAGGGACGGCGGTGGACAGAGTAGTATTGGCTTTTTCAAAAGACGAAACAGCCAACAAAATAAAAATGATGCTTGACGGCAGTGGCTATGATGTTTACACGGTTTGTCACTCAAAAGCAGAACTTTTAAGAACTGTAGCCGATATGGACGAAGTGCTTATAATTATGGGATATAAACTTCCTGACGGAACTGTCGATGATGTTTATGACGACCTTATGGAAGGTCAGAAACTTATGAGCATAGTCAAAGCCGAAAGGCAGAGCAGTATATATAATCAAGATATTTTTGTTGTAACACTTCCTTTGAACAGACAGCTTTTAATAAATTCCGTAGAAACTTTTGTCGGAATTATCGAAAGAAGAAAGCACAGAGCAAAACGTACACCGGAAGAAGAAAAGATAATTCGTGATGCAAAAGCATATCTTATGGAAATACACAGAATGTCGGAGGAACAGGCACATCGATTTATACAAAAAAGAAGTATGGATACAGGTGCGAAGTTTATTGATACGGCAAGAATGATTTTAAATATTTAATGGAGATGAAGTAAATGCAGACATTTAAGTTTTCAAAAATGCATGGTGCAGGAAACGATTACATATATGTAAATTGTTTTGAGGAAAAAGTCGAGAATATAAACGAAACGGCTAAAGCTGTAAGTGACAGACATTTCGGTATCGGTTCGGACGGACTTGTTTTGATATGCCCGTCTGATGTGGCTGATTTCAGAATGGATATGTACAACAGTGACGGCTCACAAGCTGAAATGTGCGGAAACGCAACGCGTTGTGTAGGTAAGTATGTGTACGACAGAGGTCTTACAGACAAGACACAGATTACTCTTGAAACGTTGGCGGGTATAAAAATTCTTGACCTAAATGTTAAAGACGGAGAAGTGCAGACTGTTCGCGTAAATATGGGCAGTCCGGAACTTGTTCCGAAAAATATTCCGATTGACTCAAATCTTGACAGATTTATAAGTGAAGATGTTGAAGTTGACGGAAAGGTTTATAAGGTTACAGGCGTGTCAATGGGTAATCCTCATGCGGTTACATTTATTGATGATACGGACAGTCTTGAAATAGAAAAAATCGGTCCTAAGTTTGAAACGCATAAATTGTTCCCAAAGAAAATCAATACAGAATTTGCACAGATAGTTGACAGAAACACTATAAAAATGCGTGTTTGGGAACGCGGTGCAGGTGAAACACTTGCCTGCGGTACAGGTGCTTGTGCAACAATGGTTGCGGCAAATTTAAACGGTCTTGTTGATGATGAGGCTGATCTTGTACTTTTGGGCGGTACACTTCATATTAAGTGGGATAAAAATGAAAATAAAGTATATATGACAGGTCCGGCAAAGTTTGTATTTGACGGAACAATAACTATATAAGAGCTTGTCGACAAAATGTCGACAGCTCCAAACTGATAAATTTGAACATAGAACAGAAAGGAACAAATAAAAATGGCAAAGGTAAATGACAATTATTTAAAACTACCGGGAAGTTACTTATTCTCAACAGTCGCAAAAAAGGCGGCTGCATATACAGAGGCAAATCCAGACAAAGAAGTTATCAAGATGAGCATAGGCGACGTTACAAAGCCGTTGGCTCCTGCGGTAATTGAGGCAATGCACAAGGCAGTTGACGAAATGGGTACGGCAGAGGGATTTCACGGCTACGGTCCTGAGCAAGGTTATGATTTCTTGAGAAACAAGATTGTTGAAAAGGATTATGCGGCAAGAGGTATTGACGTAAAGGCTGATGAAATATTCGTTTCAGACGGTGCAAAATCAGACTGCGGAAATATTGGTGATATTTTCTCTGTTGACAATAAAGTTGCAGTGTGTGACCCTGTTTATCCGGTATACGTTGATACGAATGCTATGGCAGGCAGAGCGGGTGACTTTACAGACGGTAAATGGAATAATCTTGTATATATGCCTTGCAAGGAAGAAAACGGATTTATGCCACAACTTCCGGAAGAAAAGGTTGATATAATTTATCTTTGTTTCCCAAATAACCCAATCGGTGTTGCGGCAACAAGAGAACAGCTTAAACCGTGGGTTGAATATGCAAAGAAGAATGATGCGGTTATTCTTTACGACAGTGCGTATGAGGCATTTATTACAGACCCTGACGTACCGCACAGCATTTATGAAATTGAGGGTGCAAAAGAAGTTGCGATTGAATTCAGAAGCTTTTCAAAGACAGCTGGATTTACGGGTACAAGATGTGCATACACTGTTGTACCGCACGAATTAAAGGTTGACGGAGTTGAACTTAACGGATTGTGGAACAGACGTCAATGCACAAAGTTTAACGGTGTACCATATGTAATTCAACGTGCGGCAGAGGCTGTTTATACAGACGAGGGATATAAACAGACAAGAGAGGCTGTTGCATATTATCTTGAAAATGCGAAAATTATCCGCGAATCGCTTACAGAGGCAGGCTTTACGGTTTACGGCGGTGTGAATGCTCCGTACATCTGGGCAAAGACACCGAACGGTATGAAATCATGGGATTTCTTTGATAAATTACTTGAAGAAACAGGCGTTGTAACAACACCGGGTTCGGGTTTTGGACCGAGCGGTGAGGGATATGTAAGATTTACAGCATTCTCAACTAAGGAAAATACCATAAAAGCAATGGAAAAAATCAAAGCAATTTTGTAAAATATTTAGTAGACAAAATAAAAATAATGTGCTATAATAAGTTTACACAGGATAACAAAATAATTTTTTGACGAAACAAAGGCGTTTCGATCGGTACATATCAATTTATGGATTGGTATGTTCTGATTGAAACGTCTTTTTTGTTCGGCGGAATACAGCGAAAGGATTGAAAAAAATGGAGTATAATGGATTACCCGAAAAACAGGGCCTTTATGACCCGCAATTTGAGCATGATGCCTGCGGAATCGGTTTTATTGCAAATATTAAAGGAAAAACTTCTCACGGCATTATTAATCAGGCAATTCAGATATTGAAAAACCTTGCACACAGAGGCGGTGTCGGCAGTGAGCCTGATACAGGTGACGGTGCCGGTATTTTAATTCAAATGCCTCATGCCTTCATGAAAAAGGTTTGTAAAAATGAAGGAATTAAGTTACCTAAAAAGGGTGATTACGGCGTTGGTATGCTGTTTTTATCGCCGGATAAGGATACAAGAGAAGAAAGTCTTGAAAGACTTACAAAGATTATTGACGGTGAAAAGCAGAAACTTCTCGGTATAAGAGAAGTGCCTGTTTATGACGTATGTATCGGTAACAGTGCCAGAGAGGCAATGCCGCATATCGTGCAGGTGTTTATCGGCAAAGGTGACGAAAGCTTGATGCAGATTCATTTGAAAGAAAGCTTTATATTATCGGCAAGCTTGCAGAAAAGGAAATCAGAAAGAGCGGTCTTGACAACTATTTCTATTTCGCATCACTATCTGCAAGAACGGTTGTATATAAAGGTATGCTTACACCTGACCAAGTTAATGAATTTTACCTTGACCTTAAAGATGTGGATATGGAAACGGCAATCGCACTTGTGCACTCACGTTTCTCAACCAACACATTTCCGTCTTGGGAAAGAGCACATCCGAACAGATACATTATCCATAACGGCGAAATTAACACTATCCGCGGTAATGTAAACTGGGTTAAGGCAAGAGAAAGAATGTTCGCAACACCTGAATTTGAGGGTGATATGGACAAGATTTTGCCTGTTATCAATGAGGACGGTTCTGACTCCGCAATGCTTGATAACTATTTGCAGTTCCTACATCTTTCGGGATTCTCACTTCCGAGAGCCGTAATGATGACAATTCCTGAACCTTGGGAAAATAATGCGGATATGGACCCTGCAATGAAAGCATTTTATGAGTATCACTCATGTATCACAGAGCCTTGGGACGGTCCTGCGGCTGTTGCATTTACAGACGGACGTTATGTCGGTGCAACGCTTGACAGAAACGGTCTGAGACCTGCTCGTTACTACTTGACCTCTGACGATATGATTATTCTTTCATCGGAAGTCGGTGTAACAGATGTTGACGAGTCTACTATTATAAAGAAAGAACGTTTGCATCCGGGTAAAATGCTCCTTATCGATACAGAAAAGGGCAAGATTATTTCAGACGAAGAAATCAAAAAGGAAGAGGCACTTCACAAGCCATATGCAGAGTGGGTAAAGAAAACCCTTGTTGAGCTTGACAATCTTCCTCTTAATACAGATAAAAAGGGCGACACATGGCACGATTTGGTGCATAAATTAAAGGACGACGCAAAAGGCAATGTCAACGAACATTTGCTTTTGAAGAACTTTATCGTTCTTGAAAATATGTTTGTAAATCGCGAAAACAGTGTGGACAAACTTTCATTGCTTACACGTCAAAAGGCATTCGGCTATACTTGGGAGGACGTAAACACAACGATTAAATCAATCGTTGAAAAGGCTGACGATCCAATCGGTGCAATGGGTGCGGATATTCCGCTTGCGGTATTGTCGGAAAAACCGCAGCTTTTGTATAACTACTTCAAACAACTGTTTGCACAGGTAACAAACCCTCCTATTGACGCAATTCGTGAGCAGATTGTTACTTCAACATACACACTTTTCGGTTGTGAACAAAACCTTTTGACATCATCTGAATTGAACTGTCGTAAGGTCAGAGCATTGAGCCCTATTTTAACAAACGAAGAACTTGAAAAATTAAGAAACATTGACCTTGAAGGATTTAAGTCAATAACAATTCCGTCATTGTTTAACGTAAAACAGGAAAACGATATGGAAACCGCTATGGATACAATATTCGAGGCGGCTGATATAGCAATCGAAAACGGATACAACATAATCATACTTTCGGATAAGGGAGTAGATAAGGATAAAGCACCTATTCCTGCACTTCTTGTTGCATCCGGACTTCATCATCACCTTATCAGAAAAGGTACAAGAATGAAAGTATCTATCGTTCTTGAATCGGGTGAGCCGAGAGAAGTACACCATTTCGCATGTCTTGTAGGTTACGGCGTAAACGGTATCAATCCGTATATGGCATATGAGGCTATTAAGGAGCTTTCGGACGAAAAACTTCTTGAATATTCATATGAGGACGGCGTAAAGAGATTTAACAAGGCTTGTACAAAGGGCATTGTTAAGATTATGTCTAAAATGGGTATCTCAACAATTCAGTCATATCAAGGCGCACAGATATTTGAAGCACTTGGTATATCGGAAAGCGTTGTAAACAAATACTTTACAGGTACAACAACAAGAATAGGCGGTATGGGTATTGAGCATATCCAAAAGGAAGTGCTTTTAAGACACGCAGAGGCTTTTGATAAAGTAAACGGTAAAAAGGCACTTAAAACAGGCGGTGACTATAAGTGGAGAGCAAAGGGCGAATACCATATGTTCAACCCTGAGTCAATCTACAAATTACAAATGGCTTGTCGTACAGGTAACTACAAGCTTTATAAAGAATATGCAAAGGAAATGGACGAACATCAGCAACATCAATGCACAATTCGCGGTATGCTTGATATTAAGACGATTGATAAGCCAATCGCAATAGATCAGGTTGAAAGCGTGGAAAGCATTGTTAAGCGTTTCAAGACCGGTGCTATGTCATACGGTTCAATTTCACAGGAAGCACACGAATGTCTTGCAATCGCCATGAACAGACTTGGCGGTAAGTCAAACAGCGGTGAGGGCGGTGAAAACCCTGAAAGATATATTCCTGATGAAAACGGTGACAGCCGCAGCAGTGCTATTAAGCAAGTTGCATCGGGACGTTTCGGTGTTCATATTCACTATTTGCAGAATGCAAAAGAAATTCAGATTAAAATGGCACAAGGTGCTAAACCGGGTGAGGGCGGACATCTTCCGGGAGGTAAAGTATATCCTTGGATTGCAAAGGCAAGACATTCAACTCCGGGTGTTGGCTTGATTTCGCCACCTCCGCATCACGATATATATTCAATCGAAGATTTGGCACAGCTAATTCATGACCTTAAAAATGCAAACCGTGACGCAAGAGTAACAGTTAAACTTGTTTCTGAAGCAGGTGTCGGTACTATTGCAGTCGGTGTTGCAAAGGGCAGAGCAGATGTTATTTTGGTATCGGGCTATGACGGCGGTACAGGTGCCGCACCAAAGACAAGTGTACGTCACGCAGGTTTGCCTTGGGAACTTGGCGTTGCTGAAACACATCAGGCACTTTTGATGAACAATCTAAGAAACAGAGTTGTAATCGAAACAGACGGTAAACTTTTGACAGGTCGTGACGTTGCGGTAGCGGCACTTTTGGGAGCAGAGGAATTTGGTTTTGCGACAGGTCCGCTAATCTCAATCGGTTGTGTAATGATGAGAGTATGTAACCTTGATACTTGTCCTGTCGGTGTTGCCACACAAAATCCTAAATTGAGAAAGCGTTTCTGCGGTAAGCCTGAATTTGTTGAGAACTTTATGCGTTTTATCGCACAGGATTTGAGAGAGTGGATGGCTAAAATCGGTGTTAAGACTGTTGACGAAATGATTGGTCACGTTGAAAGACTCAGCCAAAAGACTGTTTCGGGTAACTGGAAAGCAAAAGAAGTAGATTTGTCATCACTATTGTATCAACCGAAAATCTGTTCAAACGATTATGAGAGATACCATAATGAAATGCAGGATCACGAGCTTTACAAAACTCTTGATATGAACACATTATTGAAACTTTGCGAACCGGCGATTAAAGACGGTAAGAAGATTGAGGCAAAACTTGAAATCACAAATATCAATCGTGTAACAGGTACAATTCTTTCATCTGAAATCGCAAGAGCACACGGAGAGGAAGGACTTCCTGAAGACAGCATTAAATTGAACTTTGTCGGAAGTGCAGGTCAGAGTTTCGGTGCATTCTTGGCACCGGGCGTTACAATGAAACTTGAGGGTGACAGTAACGACTATATCGGTAAAGGTCTTTCCGGCGGTAAGATAATTGTTGTACCGCGTAAAGAGGCTAAATTTGTTCCGAGTGAAAACGTTATTATCGGTAATGTTGCATTCTACGGTGCTATTAAAGGTGAGGCATATATCAGAGGTACGGCAGGCGAACGTTTCTGCGTAAGAAATTCGGGTATGACTGCGGTTGTCGAGGGTATCGGCGACCATGGCTGTGAATATATGACAGGCGGTTGCGTTGCCGTAATCGGTAAGACAGGCAGAAACTTTGCGGCAGGTATGTCCGGCGGTATTGCATATGTATATAACAAGGACGGTTCACTTGACAAAAACTGTAACAAGGAACTTGTGGGACTTGAAACATTGTCAGACAAGGATATTGCAAAGCTAAAGGAAATGCTTGAAAATCACGTTAAATATACGGGCAGTGACGTTGCGGAAAATATGCTTAATAACTGGTCGGAAGAAGTAAAGAATTTTGTTAAGGTAATTCCGAACGACTATAAGAAAGTTATAACTGTTCTTGATGAAGAACTTGAAAAGGGAACAGACAGAGATGAGGCAATGCTTATTGCATTTGAAAATGTAACGGGCAAAAAAGTAGAAATAGCGTAATAAGTTTGATATATCGTTCGGGCTTATACAGTCCGAACGGTAACTCTTACAGAAAGGATTTAAAATCATGGGAAAACCAACAGGATTTTTAGAATATCAAAGACAACTTCCTAAGGACAGACCTCCAAAGGAAAGAATGAAAGATTGGGACGAATTCCATACACATTTTGACCTTGCTCAGCTGCAGCTTCAAGGTGCAAGATGTATGGACTGCGGTGTACCGTTTTGTCACACAGGTAAGCAAATCGGAAGAACGTCAATCGGCTGTCCTTTAAATAACCTTATACCGGAATGGAACGACCTTGTATACAGAGGTGATATGGACGAGGCATACAGACGTCTTTCGCTTACAAACAACTTCCCTGAATTTACAGGCAGAGTATGTCCGGCACTTTGCGAGGGCTCTTGTACACTCGGTATGCACGACCCTGCCGTTACGATTAGAAATATTGAGTGCCATATTATAGATACAATGTTTGCGGAGAATAAAGTAAAGCCGAGATTACCTGAAAAGTCAACTGAAAAACGTGTTGCGGTAGTCGGCAGCGGTCCGTCGGGATTGGCTTGCGCAGACCAGCTTAATCAAATGGGTCACAGAGTTACTGTATTTGAACGAGCCGACAGAGCGGGCGGACTTTTGATGTACGGTATTCCGAATATGAAACTTGACAAGAAAGTCGTAAACCGCAGAGTTGAACTTATGGAAAAAGAGGGCGTTGTATTTAAACTTGACACCGAAATCGGTAAAAATTATCCGGCTGTTAAACTTGTAAATGAATTTGACGCGGTTGTACTTTGCACAGGTTCGACAAAACCGAGAATGCTTACTTGCGAAGGTGCGGACTTAAAGGGTGTACATTATGCGGTTGATTTCCTAAAGGCTAATACAAAGAGTTTGCTTGACTCAAATCTTGAGGACAGAATGTTCATAAGTGCCGAAGGCAAAAACGTAATTGTTGTCGGCGGTGGTGATACGGGTACAGACTGCGTGGGTACATCAATCAGACATGGCTGCAAAAGCGTTACACAGCTTGAAATTATGCCTGAACTTTCAGAGGAAAGAATGCCGAATAATCCGTGGCCGGAGTGGCCGAGAATCAAAAAGACCGATTACGGTCAGGAGGAGGCTATCGAGCTTTACGGCAAAGACCCAAGAGAGTATCTTACAACGGTTACAAAAATCGAGGGCGACGATATGGGCAATGTAAAGGCTGTTCATACCGTTGAGGTTGATTGGTCAACAGGTGCTCCTGTTCCTGTTAAGGGTACTGAACAGGTAAGACCTTGCGAACTTGTTCTTATTGCAATGGGATTTTTAGGACCTGAACAGGAACTTTTAAAACAGCTTACTCTTGATGTTGACGGAAGAAGCAACATTCTTGCCAAGGAAGAGGATCACAAGACAAGTCTTAGAGGCGTGTTTGCAGCAGGTGACTGTCGCAGAGGTCAGAGTCTTGTTGTATGGGCAATCAGAGAGGGCAGACAGGCGGCTGATGCAGTGGATAAATTCTTGATGAAATAAGTAACATGCGAAAACAGACAAAATTCTTGCGATTTTGTCTGTTTTTTTAATGCGTTTTTAAAAATACACAGTTTTTCTCTTGAAATTCCCAATAGAAAATGGTAAAATAAAATTAATACATATAGAGAGACTGTCGACATAATGCCGACAGCTCCCAAAATCGTATCTTACGATGTAATTTTTGAGTGTTTAAAGTAGACAAAACCGAAACGGTTTTATCTAATATGACGGTTTTATCTAATATGATAGAATGGAATGAAAACTATGAATAAGCTAAGAAAATTCAACAGTAAATATATGTTTCTGATTCTTGTGTTTATTATTTGTTTTATAGGTTTGTTTGTGTATCTAAAAGGAGATATGTACAAATGCGAAATACTTTCGGAAGATGAATTTGCAACTTTGAAGACGTGGACCGTTGAAAAAGATAATTCAAAAGTGATTTTACCTTATGGGTTTAAATATACGGGAGAACCGATTGTATTGACGAAGAAGATTGACAAAGCGAATGTGTTTGATGATTCGCAGTATTTAATGGTTATGTCGAGGTATTTTGATTATACCGTTTATGTGGATGACACAAAGCTTTTTGATTTGACCACTCCTCAAAACGGTTTTTCAAAAACTATGGGTACACAGATTAGAATTGTCAGAATCGGAAAAGATTTAAATGAAAAAACGATAAAATTGGAAATACGACCTCTTTTGGGAGATCATATACAGTATTCCGTTGCGCCTATGATGATAGGCACCAGGTCGGATATAGTATGGCATATATTAAAATCCGAGCAGTCGGAAGTTATTACAGCTGTATTAATTATAATATTCGGTTTTGTACTCTTGCTGTTGGCAATAATAATACGGTGCAGTGAGTATGAGGATGACGAGAGCAGTAAAATGTTTTACCTTGGTATGATTTCCGTGATATGCGGAATATATCTTGCCTGTCAGTTTAAAGTGTCGCATATTATTGCACCTAACGGGTATCTGCCGTATTATTTTGAATTTACGTCATTAATGCTTATCAGTGTAGCTGTATCGTTATTTATACAACTAACGTGGATGGCGTTATTAAAAAATTGTATACCTCAATGTCATGCATATTTGTTTTGAATGTGCTCGTACAGACGTTTTTGAATTTTGTATTAAAAATCGATTATAAGATGATGTTGTTTGTAACGCATATTCTTATCGGCTTATTCGGGATATTGATTTTATCAACAATGATTATTTTTCACAAAAAGAAGAGTATACAATATATGTTGATATCAATTATGTTCCCGATTGTAGGAAGTATTATTGATATAGTGAGATTGTATCGGATCAGCGATGACAAAACGATATATTTCTTCTCAATGGGTTTGTATATATTTGTATTAATGCAGGTAACACGGACGATACGACAGTATCTGGCAAAAAGCAGAAGTCACCTTAAAGCGGAGGTTTACGAACATCTTGCATTTACGGACGGACTTACCGAGCTTAACAACAGGCTGTCTTTTGAAAACGATATAAACGAATGTATCGGCAACAACAGACCGGCTTGTATATCTATTGATTTAAACAATCTTAAACGTGCTAACGATACAATGGGACACAGTGCCGGAGATGTTCTTATAAGAGGTATTGCGACAGTACTTCGTGAGGCAGTCGGAAAAGACGGTAAGATATACAGAATCGGCGGCGATGAATTTGTAGTGTTGATTCACGACATTACCGATGACGGCATAGAAAAAGTGCTTAAACGCATTGAGAAGTGCAGAGTAAAATACAATGAAGAAAATAATGTGAATTTGGATTTTGCAAAGGGTGTATCGTTGTATACGGAGGGTGATACGACTTTTGAAAATCTTGTCGCAAGAGCCGACGCGGAAATGTACAGAGATAAACGTCTTACAAAGAAAGGACGCAGGGATGATTATGAGTGATAAAAGACTTAAAGTCTGTTTAAGAGGGGCGGCAGTGTTTTTGGCGGTGTCGATAGTTTTTTGTATAGCTGTAATATGCGGAGTGAATATACAAAAAAGTAATATGGAAAAGCAACGCCTTGATACCGAAACCAAACTTGCGGAAATGCAAATGCCTACGTTTGCACCGCAGTCGACAGAAGAAGTTAAAAGTGACGGTGACGGTGCAACAGGTGAAAGTAATGCAGTAAAGACGGCGGCTGATGCGTTGGGGATAGATGATGTTACAGTGGGTCAAAGTCAATCCGGAGCAGGTAAAAAGGTAATCGTACTTGACGCAGGACACGGTAAGTCATCATCTGAAATGACATCTGACGAAAAAACAGCCGAAGGTTATGAATATAACGAGTCAAAAGGTAATTGGGGCGAATGGCGACACTATAAAAACGGTACATTCGGCGAAAATTGTCACGGTAGCGGTTGTACAGGCTTGTCGCCTGAAAACGCGTCGTGTTGGTATTCAATGGGTAATGCCGACAGAGATACAGAACCGCAAATCAATCTTGACAATGCCTTGGCAACACAAAAGTATCTTGAACAAATGGGTTATGAAGTTCGTATGACGAGAACGTCAAACGAACAAAATCCGTCAATGGACAAGCGTGTATCGTATTGTTTCCCTAATAATGATACAACGTCAAATCCCGATGCGGCGGCATATGTTTGTATCCACTCAAATGCAGGAGGCGGTCGTGGAACTTCATACATAGCTTTGGGTACGGATTACGAACAGAAATTTATAGGCAGTGACTTTGTCGAAAAGTCCAATGAAATGGGTAATATCATAAATCAAAAAGTTGCGGCAGCAACGGGACTTTCGCAAAATTCACCTATAAATACACCTTATTTGATATTGTTCAATAAATGTCCTGTTCCGATTGCTTATATGGAAATCGGTTTTTACGACAGCTCAGACTTGTCGATATTGCAGTCGTCAAGTGATGAAATCGGTAAGGCTATTGCTGAGGGTGTAGACGAATATTTGAAAAACAATTAAGCAAAAAATGTACTGTTTAGGCAGTACATTTTTGATTTGGAGCAATATTGTTGTTGTTTAAGTTGAAAATCAGTGGTATAATTAAGTCATAAAATTAAAGCGGAGGACAGAAAAATGAAATACGGTAACAATAAATACGAAGATATAAAAATCGCTTATATCGGCGGCGGCTCACGCGGTTGGGCGTGGGGATTTATGAGCGACCTTGCGGTGTGTGAGGATATGTGCGGTACTGTTTATCTTTACGATATAGATTTAGAGGCGGCAAAGAAAAACGAAAAGATAGGCAACGGCATAAAGGATATAGAAGGCTGTAAGTCACAGTGGAAGTACAAAGCCGTTGAAACTGAAAAAGAGGCTCTTGAGGGTGCGGATTTTGTTATTATATCAATTTTACCGGGTACATTCGATGAAATGGAAAGCGATGTACATACACCGGAAAAATACAATATATATCAATCAGTCGGCGATACGGCAGGTCCGGGCGGAATTTTGAGAGCGTTAAGAACAATTCCGATGTTTGAAGAAATCGCAGAGAATATAAAAAAATATTGTCCTGACGCATGGGTAATCAACTACACAAACCCTATGACAATGTGCGTAAAGACTTTGTATAAGGTGTTCCCTGAAATTAAGGCGTTCGGCTGTTGTCACGAAGTGTTCGGTACACAAAAACTGCTTGTAAATGCACTTGAAGATATTAAAGGTATAAAAGACGTAAAACGTGAGGATATTAAAGTTAATGTTGTCGGAGTAAATCACTTTACTTGGCTTACAAAGGCACAGTACAAGGATATAGATATTTTCCCTGTATACCGTGAATTTGCGGAGAAATACAAAGATAACGGCTTTGTGAAGAAGTCAGATGAAAACTGGATGAATAAGTATTTCTCATGCAGTGAGAAAGTTAAGATTGACTTGTTTTTAAGATACGGAAGTATCGCCGCGGCAGGGGACAGACATTTGGCTGAATTTTGTCCGGGTGATTGGTATTTGAAAGACAAAGAAACCGTTGAAAAGTGGGGATTTGCATTAACTCCTGTTTCGTGGAGAAAAGACGACCTTGAGAAACGTCTTGAAAGAAGTGAAAGACTTTACAGCGGTGAAGAAAAGTTTGAATTAAAGGAAACAGGCGAAGAGGGTGTACAGCAGATAAGAGCATTGCTTGGACTTGGCGACCTTGTTACGAATGTTAATATACCGAATTACGGTCAAATTCCTAACTTGCCTATCGGTGCGGTTGTAGAAACGAACGCTTGTTTCAGAGCAAATTTGTTAAATCCTGTATTTGCCGGAAATATTCCGCAGACAATTTATCCGCTTATAAGCCGTGTGTGCGGTGAACAGGAACAAGTTGTCGATTGTGCTTTAAATCGTGACCTTGACGGTGTATTTAACGCATTTGCAGCTGACCCTAATATGTGTATTTCGGTTAGTGATGCAAGAAAATTGTTTGACGAAATGGTCGACAATACAAAAGAATATTTGAAAATGTATTTCTAAATCGGAGGAGAAATAATGGCTGAATTGAAGTTTGAAATAAAAGAACATATCGGAACGGTATCCGAGAGCAGTAAAGGTTGGACAAAGGAGCTTAATATAGTTTCGTGGAACGGTGCAAACCCTAAATTTGATTTGCGTGATTGGGCACCGGAACATGAAAAAATGGGTAAAGGTCTTACTTTTACAAATGAAGAATTGAAAAATTTAAGAGATATTTTAATTGATATGAATTTATAAATAAATGCACCGCTTTTTAGCGGTGTATTTATTTGTATTGATTGTAAACTAAAGTATATTTATATAGTTGACAATATAAATAAGAAGTGATATAATTCCTACATAAACAATAGGAAAGGTTTTGAGAAAAATGATTGAAGAATTAAAGAACAAAATATTTTCGGGAGAAATGATAACAAAAGATGAGGCAATGAGCCTTATAGACGCACCGATTGATGAGCTTTGTAAAGCGGCTGATGAAATTCGTGAAAAGTTTTGTGACAATGTATTTGACATATGTACAATAATAAATGCAAAAAGCGGAAGATGCAGTGAGGACTGCAAGTATTGTGCACAATCGGCGTTTCACTGCACCAATGTTGAGGAATATCCGTTGCTTGACAAGGAAACGGTAGTAAATGCGGCTAAAAAGAGTGCGGACAAGGGTATTAAGCGTTTTTCACTTGTCGCATCGGGAAAAAGACTGTCTGACAGTGAAGTTGACAAAGTCTGTGAAATTATCAAAGAAATAAGAAAAATAAGCGATATATCAGTCTGTGCATCACTCGGACTTTTGAACGAAGAACAGTTTAAGCGACTAAAAGACGCAGGCTTAACGCGTGTACACAACAATCTTGAAAGTTCAAGAAATTATTTTCCAAACGTCTGTACAACGCATACATATGACGATAAAATAAATGCAATCAAAGCCGCTAAAAAAGCCGGACTTTCTGTGTGCAGCGGCGGTATTGCCGGACTTGGCGAAAGTATGGAGGACAGAATTGATATGGCATTTGAGGTTAGAAATCTCGGTGTAAGTTCAATGCCCGTAAATATGTTAAATCCGATAAAAGGAACACCATACGAAAATAATAAAAAACTTACAAAGGACGATATGCGTCGCATATGTGCGATATTCAGATTTATAAATCCGTCAGCCGCAATCAGACTTGCAGGAGGAAGAATACTTCTTGACGACGGCGGAAAATCTTGTTTTGAATCCGGTGCAAATGCCGCTATATCGGGCGATATGCTTACAACAACAGGCGAAACGGTAATGTCGGATATGCAGCTTATAAAATCGCTTGGTTTTACTGCCGGATTGTTAGACGAAGTTAAGTAATTTATACGAAAATGGGTAAAAATATACTAAAACGATATTTAAAAGTTATGTAATTATGAAAAAGTTGTAAAGAATTAAAAAAAAGATTGAAATATAAGAAAATAAGTGATATAATATACGCTATGTTAATATGTCTGTAATAGGACACAGAAGGAGGATATTATCACTATGGCAGTGAAAAATGAACAAATCGAAAAAAACCTTGTAAAACTTACATTTGAAGTAAGTGCAGAGGATTTTGACAAGGCAATTAATCAGGTGTACAAAAAGAATGTAAAGAAGTTTAACGTACCTGGTTACAGAAAAGGCAAAGCTCCAAGAAAGATTATCGAAAAGTATTATACAGAGGCTGTATTCTATGATGAAGCTATTAACAGCGTACTTCCGCAGGCTTATGACGAAGCTCTAAAGGAATCAGGTGTTGAATCAGTTGCAAGACCTGAAATTGACGTTGAAGAAATCAAAAAGGGTGAGCCTGTAGTATTTACAGCACTTGTTACAACTAAGCCGGAAGTTAAGCTTGGCGATTACAAAGGTATAGAAGTGGAAAAAATTGACCATACTGTAACAGATGAAGATGTAGATAAGGATATCGAGGCTACACAAAAGAAGAATGCAAGACTTATCACAGTTGACGACAGAGCAATCGAAAACGGCGATATCGCAGTTATCGACTTTGAAGGCTTTGTAGACGATGTTGCATTTGAAGGCGGCAAGGGCGAAGACTACGAACTTGAAATCGGTTCGGGTACATTCATTCCTGGATTTGAAGATCAGCTTGTAGGTGCTGAACTGACGCTGATGTTGACGTTAAGGTTACTTTCCCTGAAGAATATCATGCAGAAAACCTTGCAGGTAAGGACGCAGTATTTAAAGTAAAGGTTAAGGAAATCAAGAAACGTGAACTTCCTGAACTTGATGACGATTTCGCAAGTGAAGTAAGTGAATTTGATACAATGGACGAATTCAGAGCAGACGTTCGTAAAAAGCTTGAAGAGGCTGCTGAAAACAAAGCTAAGGTTGAAACTGAAAATGCAGTTATCGACAAGGTTATTGAAAATGCTGAGTTCGATCTTCCTGACGCTATGGTTGAAACTCAAATCGACAACAGTGTAAGAGATTTCGCTCAAAGACTTTCATACCAAGGTATGAACCTTGATATGTATATGCAATATACAGGTATGACAATGGACGCTTTAAGAGCTCAATTCACTGAACAGGCTAAGAAACAGCTAAGCGGTTCACTTGTTCTTGAGGCAATTCAAAAGGCTGAAGGAATTGAAGCAGGTCCTGAAGAAGTTGAACTTGAACTTGTAGATATGTCAAAGAAGTACAATATGGAACTTGACAAGCTTAAGGAACTTCTTGGTGACGCTGAAAAGGAAAGCATTAAGAAAGACCTTGAAATTCAAAAGACAATCACTATGATTGTAAACAATGCACAGGTAAAATAATTTTATAATTTCGGAAAGGGATGAATAGTATGGCATTAGTACCAATGGTCGTTGAACAGACCAACAGAGGCGAACGTTCATACGATATTTATTCAAGACTGCTTGAGGACAGAATTATATTCTTGGCAGATCAGGTAACTGACGCAACGGCAAGTCTTGTTGTGGCACAGCTTTTATATCTTGAAGCAAAGGATCCTGATAAAGATATTCAGCTTTATATTGACAGCCCGGGCGGCTCGATTACTGCAGGTATGGCAATTTACGACACAATGCAGTATATAAAGTGTGACGTATCTACAATTTGTATCGGTATGGCGGCAAGTATGGGTGCATTCTTGCTTGCGGCCGGTGAAAAAGGCAAGAGATTTGCTTTGCCGAACAGTGAGGTTATGATACATCAACCTCTTATTGCCGGCGGCGGACTTAGCGGTCAGACAACTGATATTAAAATATACACAGATCATCTTGTTAATACAAAGAAGAAGATGAATGAAATTCTTGCAGAGCGTACGGGACAAACTTACGAAAAGCTTTGTGAGGATACAGAGCGTGATAACTTTATGACTGCTCAAGAGGCTAAGGAATACGGCCTTATTGACGAGGTTATTGTAAAAGCCTCTAAATAAAGGAGTATAAATATATGGACGAAAATAAACATTTCAGATGTTCATTCTGCGGAAAAACTGAACAAGAAGTAGATAAGCTTTTGTCGGGACCGGGGGTATATATCTGTAACGAATGTATAGATATGTGCAACAGTATACTTGACGGTGAATTTGAGCATAAGGCGGATTTACGGCTACTGAACTGCCTAAGCCGAAGGAAATAAAGGCTTTTCTTGATGAATATGTTGTCGGACAGGAGGACGCAAAGAAAATTCTGTCGGTAGCGGTATATAATCATTACAAGAGAATAGAACATTCTGATATGGCTGACGATGTGGAACTTCAAAAGAGTAATATACTTATGATAGGTCCGACAGGCAGCGGTAAGACGTTCCTTGTACAAAATCTTGCAAAGATACTTAATGTACCTTTTGCCATAGCTGACGCTACTTCTCTTACTGAGGCGGGCTATGTCGGCGAGGACGTTGAAAATATATTGTTAAAACTTATTCAAGCGGCTGATTACGATATTGACGCTGCGGAACGCGGAATTATATATATTGACGAAATTGATAAAATTGCACGAAAATCCGAAAATCCGTCAATTACGCGTGACGTTAGCGGTGAAGGTGTTCAACAGGCACTTTTGAAAGTGCTTGAGGGTACTGTTGCGTCAGTTCCTCCGCAGGGCGGAAGAAAACATCCGCACCAAGAACTTATTCAGATTGATACAACGAATATTTTGTTATATGCGGCGGTGCTTTTGACGGTATCGAAAAGATTATCGGCTCAAGAACAGGTAAGCAAGGTTTGGGATTTGGTGCACAGATTTCAAGTAAGAAAGAGTCTAACATCAATGAATTGCTGGGTAAACTTATACCGCAGGATTTGCTTAAATTCGGATTGATTCCTGAATTTATAGGCAGACTTCCTGTTTTTGCAAGACTTGATAAACTTGACAGAAAAACGCTTATTACAATTCTTACAGAACCGAAAAATGCACTTATAAAGCAGTATAAAGCCTTGTTTGCATTTGACGGTGTAAAGCTTGAATTTGAAGATGACGCGATAGAGGCAATCGCTGATAAAGCGATTGAAAGAAATACAGGTGCGAGAGGACTTCGTTCAATTATCGAAGAGGCAATGTCGGATATTATGTTTGAAGTGCCGTCCGATGACAGTATAAAAACCGTTATCATAACAAAGAAGTGTATAACAGATTTAAAAGAACCTAAGATTATACACGAAAGTAAGGAAACGAAGAAACTCAAAGAAAATTTAGAGCCTGACGGAACTCAGGGTTAAGAAACTTTAGGAAGGTGTGAGAAAGAATGTTTGTATCAGAAGATTTGACAGTAAACGAGAAAAATCATCTTGTTATTGGTAAAAATGATACTGTTGAACTTGCAAAGGAGTTTGGAACTCCGCTATATGTATTAGATGAGGATTTAATAAGAAAAAATTGTCGTGTTTATAAAAACGCGATGGATAAATATTACGGAGGAAACGGACTTGTCCTTTATGCAAACAAGGCTTTCTGCTCACTTTTCACTTGCAGACTTGTTAAAGAAGAAGGTTTGGGTATTGACGTTGTATCGGGCGGCGAGCTTTATACGGCGATAAAGGCAGATTTTCCTATGGATAAAGTCTATTTTCACGGCAATAATAAAACTGCTGATGAAATTGAGCTTGCAGTTAAAAATAAAGTTGGTAATATCATAGTTGATAATATTTATGAACTTGAAGCACTTAACGAAACTGCTAAGAAATACGGTGTTGTTCAGAACATAATGTTCAGAATCAAACCCGGTGTTGACGCTCATACTCACAGCTTTATTCAAACAGGTCAAATTGATTCAAAGTTCGGTGTTGCACTTGAAAACGGCGAAGCATTTGAAATTATTGAAAAAGCAAGTAAAATGTCTAACGTAAAAGTAAACGGTGTTCACTGCCACATCGGTTCACAAATTTTTGATATTGAACCGTTCTGTAAAGCGGCTGAAATAATGATGAACTTTGTAGGCGACTTAAAGGACAAGCTTGGTCTTGAAATTGATAATCTTAACCTTGGTGGCGGATACGGTATTATGTATACCGAAAATGACGATCCTGTACCGTATGATGAATATATTCAGCACGTTTCAGAGGTTGTTAAGGCTACTGCAGAAAAAAGAGGAGTCAAACTACCATTCATTCTTATGGAGCCTGGCCGTTCAATTATTGCACCGGCAGGTATTACGCTTTATACAGTAGGCGGAATTAAGGATATTAAGAATGTGAGAAAGTATGTGTCGGTAGACGGCGGTATGGGTGATAACCCAAGATATATACTTTACGAATCAGAGTACGAGGCGGTTGTTGCGAACAACGCAAATGCCGAACGTACCGAAAAGGTTACAGTAGCAGGTAAGTGCTGTGAATCCGGAGATATTTTGCTTAAAGATGCGATGATGCCGGAAATCAAAGTCGGAGATACTTTGGCAGTTCTTGCAACAGGTGCTTATAACTATTCAATGGCAAGCAATTATAACAGAATTCCGAGAGCGGCAGTTGTTGCTGTTTCGGACGGTAAAGCTAAGATAGTTGTAAAGCGTGAATCATATGAGGACCTTATAAAGAACGACGTTCTTTAATATATTGGTTTAATTAAACTGACACAAAAAGGAGCTGAAATCAGCTCCTTTTTGTTATTTTTGTTTTGTCATAGAACAGTTAGGACAAATGTTGTTTGCCTTTAAATAATTATTTCCCCAATCGCAAATGCTTGATAATATAGGAATAAAACTTGTACCGAGCGGCGTAAGTGAATATTCCACTTTCGGCGGAACTACGGGATAAACTTTTCGTGCAATCAGTCCGTCATTTTCAAGCTCGCGTAGCTGTTTTGTAAGCATTTTCGGCGTTGCGGATGAAAGCAATTTTTGTAATTGCCCGAAACGTAATGTTTTACCCGATAAGTGCCATAATATAAGTGGCTTGTATTTTCCGCCACTATTTCAAGTGTTGCCTCAACAGGGCATATATAATCGTGGTTCATATGTATTACCTCCAATCCATACTATCATAAATGATAGTATCTATCAAAAAAGTGCATACTTGAAAAATAAATAATTTACGATATAATAATATCATAAACAATAAATAAATTCAATCAAAATATTCGGGATGGTGATAATGTGACTGAAAAATTTAATGTAACGGGAATGACGTGCAGTGCGTGCAGCGCACACGTTGAAAAAAGCGTCAAAAAACTTAACGGTGTGAAATCTGTAAATGTAAATTTGTTGCAGAATAATATGCACGTTGATTTTGATGAAACGGCTGTAAGCGTTGACGATATTATAAACGCAGTTGTTTCGGGCGGATACGGTGCGTCTGTTGCAGGAAAAAAACAAGAAAAGAAAGACAACAAAATCGACAATGAAATTTCAAATATGAAGTTCAGACTTATTGTGTCGCTTGTTTGCCTTGTGCCGCTAATGTACATTTCAATGGGACATATGTGGGGTTGGCCGTTTTTGAGCATGTTTCACGGTGCAGAAAACGGAATAACATTTGCACTTACGCAAATGCTGTTGACGTTGCCGATAATGTATGTCAACAGAAAATACTATATAACAGGTTTTAAGACGTTGTTTCACGGTGCACCGAATATGGATTCGCTGATAGCGATAGGTTCGGGCGCGGCATTCACGTATGGATCATTGCAATATATTGCATAGGATACGGACTCGGACACGGTGACAAGGAATTTGCACATTCATATATGATGAATTTGTATTTTGAGTCGGCGGCAATGATACTTGCACTCATAACCCTCGGAAAATTTCTTGAATCGAGGGCAAAAGGGAAAACATCACAGGCGATAGAAAAACTTATTGATTTATCGCCGAAAACGGCAGTTGTAATTCGTGACGGAAAAGAAGTTACAGTCGGTGTAGATGACGTGCAAATCGGTGAAATTGTCGTTGTAAAAGCAGGACAATCAGTTCCGCTGGACGGTGTTATCGTTGAGGGTAACGGTGCGATAGATGAGTCGGCTATTACAGGCGAGAGTATTGCGGTTGAAAAAAATGTCGGTGATAAGGTTATCGGAGCTACTATAAATAAATCGGGATATTTTAAATTTAAGGTTGAAAAAGTCGGCGAAGATACTGCATTGTCACAGATTATACATCTTGTGGAAGAAGCTTCGGCATCAAAAGCACCGATTGCAAAGCTTGCCGATAAGGTCAGCGGTATATTTGTACCGGTTGTAATATCAATCGCAGTGATTACGATTATAGTGTGGTTGCTTTTGGGTAAAGGCGTTAGTTTTGCACTTTCAATGGGAATATCGGTACTTGTAATTTCTTGCCCGTGTGCGTTGGGATTGGCAACACCGACTGCAATAATGGTCGGTACAGGCAAGGGCGCGCAGTACGGAATACTTACAAAGTCAGCCGAAAGCCTTGAAACAGCACATCAGGTTGATATGGTCATACTTGATAAAACAGGCACGATAACAGAGGGTAAGCCTTCTGTAACGAATATAGCACCTGTCGGAATTTCCGATAAGGAACTTTTACAGATTGCAGCGTCAATAGAATATTTGTCGGAACACCCTCTTGCAAAGGCTATTGTTGAAAAAGCCGACGGCTTGGAATTGAGTGATGTTGCAGATTTTGAACAGATTGTCGGACAAGGTGTAAAAGGCAATGTTGACGGAAAGAAAGTTTTAGCCGGAAATTATAAGATGATGCGTGAAAACAATATTGAAGTATCGGAAGATGAAATATTCGCGAATGACGGAAAAACATCATTGTATTTTGCGGTGGATAATAAATTTGTAGGAATAATCGCAGTTGCCGATACCATAAAGGAAACAAGCAGGCAAGCGATAGAAGATATGCGTAATATGGGACTTGACGTAATAATGCTTACGGGTGACAATGCCGTTACGGCAAATGCAATTAAAAACAAGCTGCCGTTAAGCAGTGCCGTTGCGGAGGTGTTGCCGTCAGACAAGGAAGAAGAAGTAAGAAAACTTCAGCAGAGCGGTCATAAAGTTGCAATGGTCGGTGACGGAATTAATGACGCACCTGCTTTGACTCGTGCAGACGTAGGTATTGCTATCGGTGCGGGAACGGATATAGCTATTGAATCGGCTGATATTGTATTGATGAAAAGCGATTTGCAGGACGTTGTTACATCAATAGAGCTAAGCCACTCGGTAATCAAAAATATAAAAGAAAATCTGTTCTGGGCATTTTTCTATAATGCACTCGGAATACCGATTGCGGCAGGTGTTTTGTACGGTATAGCAGGATTGAAATTAAATCCTATGATTGCCGCACTTGCTATGAGTTTCAGTTCAGTATTCGTTGTGTCAAATGCGTTGAGATTGAGATTTTTCAAACCAAAATGCAATAATATTAAAACTGTAAAAAATGAAAAGGAGAATAAAACTATGACAAAGACGATTAAAATTAACGGAATGATGTGTTCACACTGTACAGGCAGAGTTGGAGAGGTGCTAAACACAATAGACGGAGTAAGTGCGGAAGTTTCACTTGATAACGGCGGTCAGGCTGTTGTAACACTTGCAAAAGACGTGTCGGACGATGTGCTTAAAAAAGCCGTTGTTGACGCAGGATATGAAGTTGTAGGTATAGAATAAGAATTAAGCAAAATTTGGATTGTAGACAAAACCGATATGGTTTTGTCTACTTTATTTTTTGATGTCGATAGCCTTAATTATATAATATTTAATTGCATATATTCCATTATTTAAGTTTTACATAAATCCGATTTTGTGATATACTATAAAATGTATTGTTTTTTATATGGAGGAATGTTTTGTGAGGAAGAAAATTTTATTTTTTGCAATGACGCTTTTGTTGCTTACGAGAATAACTGCAAGTGCAGATGTTTTGGGTGAGCAAAACGGCGGTTGGAGTACGTATATGGGAGCATTTACATACTTTCATAATGTACAGTTCAATTCGGACAGCGTCGGTAAGCAAAATGAATATTATGTTGAATATACACCTAATGAGGACGCCGTACCGATTGTTGTGAACGGTGCGAGCATATGGGGAACGAGAAATATTAAACAGGCAGAGCAATATATGCAGGAGAACGGTTTAAGACCGCTTGCCGGAATTAATGCCGATTATTTTTCATTCAAGACAGGTATTCCGATGGGTTATACAATAGCCGACGGCGAAATTATATCAAAGGAATACGGTGGACAGGACGCAGTCGGTTTCAGAAGTGACGGAACGGGTTTTATAAAGTGGCTTGACATTCAGACAACAGTGACGGACGGCGAAAAATCGATTGACGTTATGTATATAAATAAGTGGTGTCAGGCGGGATTTGATCCTGTTTATCTTTTGACGGACAAATTCGGAGAAACGACAAAAACTCAATCGGAATGTATTTTTGTTATTTGCACACCTAACGAGGGCAGACTGCACGTGGACGAAACAATGTCGCTTACGGTTGATGATGTGTTCATATATAACGGCGAGATAGAAATTCCTGAGGGTAAGGTTGTTTTGCTTATGGATACAAGCGGTGTAAGTGAATATTATGACTTTTTGAGCAGACTTCACGCAGGTCAGACGTTGACGGTCGCAAATCAAGCGGTCGGAGATGACGGTACTTGGAAAACGGCTGAAAACGCGGTCAGCAGTGTCGGGGGCAGACTTGTAACAAACGGAGCTGCAAATTCCGATTTTGAGGCGGGTGCGGCACCGAGAACTGCTGTCGGAATAAAAGCAGACGGCAATATTATTTTCTATACGCTTGACGGCAGACAGTCGGGTTACAGCTATGGCGCTCAACTTAAAACGCTTGCGAAACGTATGGTTGAGCTTGGGTGTGTTGACGCGTTAAATCTTGACGGCGGCGGTTCGACAACCATTTCTGCGTGGTTTCCGGGAAAGGACAATACGATGGTCGTAAATTCACCGTCGGACGGTTATTTGAGAAGTGTTGCAAATTATATTTTCTTAAAGGACAATCGCGAGAGAACGAATATTCCGTGGATAATCAATATTACAGGCGGAACTAATAATAACTATCTTTCGGGAATGACCGCGAATATTAATATAGAAAGCGTATATGATACCTCAAATTATAAAATGGAAGAGCCGTATAATATAAAATATCGTGCGGAAACCGATACGGACAGCACGGTAGACGAAAACGGAACAGTATCACTTAACGGTACAGGCGATGTTAAAGTTGTTATGTACGGCGATAACGGTGACGTGGCAGACGTGACATACGGCGTTTATGAAACACCTGAAGAAATCAAGGTATATAATCAAGCAGACTGGAAAGAAATCAGCGAAATCTATACAGAGGCAAACGAAGAATTACAGCTTAATCTTTCGGCGGCGTCATACAAAAACGGAACTGAATTGCTTTCAACAAACAGATTGTATAAATGGGAAGTTGAGGGTGATATAGGTACGATAACAGAGGACGGCATTTTCACTCTTGCCGATACGGTCAACAAAGACGGTAAAATAAAGGTGACGGCAGGGGATTTAACGAAAGAAATACCGGTGCATATTTCGGATTATCCGAGTACACCTAATCCGTTTTACGATACAGAAAATCATTGGGCAAAGGACATAATTGCCGATATGGCGGCAACAGGGATTATCAGCGGTTTTGAAGAAGACGGAAAAATGATTTTTAAGCCTGACAACAATATGACAAGAGCGGAATTTGCATCAATGATAGCAAATTACAAAAAATTTGATTTTTCAAAATATGATGATGTAAAGCTTGATTTTACGGACAATGATATAATACCGCAGTGGGCAGTTCCGGCTGTAAAAGCTGTGTATAAAGAGGGTATAATTTTAGGCCGCGTCAATGACGACGGAACAAGCACATTTGCACCGTATGACAATATAACGCGCGCAGAGGCAATGACGATTTTGGGAAGAATACTTCCGAATAATGATGATTTGCCGAATCTTCCGTTTGCGGATAAAAACGATATACCGCAGTGGGCGGAAGAAGGCGTGAGCAAGTTGTATTCGACAGGTATTGTGAGCGGTTATGAGGATAACACGATACTTCCGAATAATAATATGAAACGTGCCGAAGCGGCAACGATGTTGTATAAAATTGAAAATAAATAAAACAATAGGCTGTCGTTTTTTTGCCGACAGCCTATTGTTTTGCCCAAACGAGGTTAAAGTATTCCTCTACGGTCATATTCGCATACTTTTTAAATTCACTGTAAAACTCTTCGGGAGATTTAAAACCGCATTGATTATAATACTTTTCGTAATGAGTATTTCCTACCTTGAAAACCGCGTACTTCGCAAATTCCATACGGTAAAAGTAAATCAGCTCATTCATATTTTTGCCGTAACGATTTATAAAAATATCGTTAAGCTCCGTTATTGAAATTTTGTGTAATTTCAGATATGGCGAAAAGTCTATATTTATTGAAGATATGTTTTGTTTTATAAAATCAAAACCACTCTCGGCAATAAAATCTTCGGTTGTCAAAAGAGCGGGTTTTGATGAAACATAACTTTCACCGCATACACCGATAAGATTGTACATATTAACAGAATTTTGTATATCGTCTTTATCGTGCATATAGCCGTCATACGCAATATTAAATGCGTTAAAAACGTCGGTGCTTTTCGGAACAAAAACAACGGCTGGGTTAAAATCAAAGTATTGGAGATAATTTGTAACGAAATTACCGTTAAACGCAATACGCTTTATAGAAAAATTTTCTTGCTGTCTGAGCGAAAACAGAATTGAAGAATTTATAAATACGATATCGCCTTTGCTTACGGTTTGTTCAATGTTGTTTTCGGTGCATATTTTACCTGTTCCGCTTGTACACAAAATAAATTGATGGTGCGGAAAGTTGCTCATAAACATAACCTTTGAAAGATTGTTTATTTCCTGTATATCGCATATGTATGTCGGTAAAAATTTTTCATAATTCTTTTTCATAGCTTATATTTCTCCGAATGTGTTAATACTTCTGTATTCCGTAGGCGTAATGCCTATATATTTCTTGAATGTGTTGCAAAAATAACTTTCACTGTTAAACCCGGAATTGATTGCAACATCCGAAAGTGACATATTTTTGTTGTTGACTAAAAGTTGTTTGGACTTTTCTATGCGTATATTGGTAAGAAATTTTTGCGGTGTTATATTGTAAACTTTCTTAAAAATAATTCCGAGATAAGTAGGAGTTACTTTAATCATTTCAGCCAAAGCTGATATTGAAATATCGTGCATATAGTTAGATTTTATATAATTAATACACGGCTTGATTAAATTCGCTTTGCTATTGTTGGGATTGCCCTCAATGCAAGATGCAATATCGAACAATACGGTATACAAAAGTCTGCTGCAAATCGAATGAGCATTTTCGGTATTGGAGTTGTTTAGTTCAATAATTGTTTTAAAATTTTGATATACTTTTTCTTTAATATTTTCGGTAAGGTAAATTACACCGCTTTTTGAATATCCCAAAAACATCATAAGCTCAATCAGAGCATATCCGCCCATAACGATGTAGTCTGTTTTCCATGGAACAGAGATGGGTTTATATGAATTTGATGTTGCGGAAGTAAAGTACATAATATCACCGCTTTGAACTTTGTGCGAAACATTGTTGTGGTCTGTAAAAACACCTTCTCCGCTGTAACAAACGGAAATTTGAGAATGTAGCATAAAACCTTTGCCGCGACTTATTTGTGCTTGATGTTCAAGAGATTCCGAGCCGTAGACATACACCGGTAAAAGTCGTTCTTCTTTTGCTGATACAGGTTTGAACATATTATCCGCCTCCGATATATCTGTTGAGTCTGTCGGCAAAGTGTTGACAGACGCGTCTTTAATCTAATATCTATTATAAAATATCTAAGTACAAAAGTAAAGCAAAACAGTTAGAAAATTTACAACTGTTTTAGAAATCTTATAATTGTAATGCACTATGTGGGAGTGCTATAATATAATTAACGGATAATGTAATCTTAAGGAGGAGAAAAAACCAATGAATAAGAAAAAGATTATAAGCACAATCTTGGCATGTGCTATGCTTCCTTTTGGCGGCTTAATCAGTGCATCTGCTCAAGATACAAAACCGACATATGTACAGCTTAATCCGGCTGACGCGTCACCTTTTAACAACGGTGAGTTCCAAGGCTGGGGTACTGCACTTTGCTGGTGGGCAAACAGATTAGGTTACAGTGAAAAACTTACCAATGCGGCGGCAGAGGCATTTTTCTCAGACGAGGGATTGGGACTTGACATCGCACGTTACAACTTAAGCGGCGGTGACGATCCGACACATAATCACATCAACCGTTCTGACTCAAAAGTACCCGGCGTGTACAGTGATTACAAATTGTCAAGTGACGGCAAAGATGTAGAGAGCATTACATATGACATTACGAAAGACCAAAACCAATTAAATATCGCAAAAGCGGCACTAAAAGCAAATCCTGATTTGTATTTTGAAGGATTTTCAAATTCCGCACCGTATTTTATGACTAAAACAGGTTGTACAAGCGGCGGCGGTACTGTAAACAGTGACGGAACGGTTACGTCAAACGGAAAATTGAATAACTTAAATGACGATATGTATGACGATTTTGCCAAGTTTATTGCAGACGCAACAAAGCTTTTCAAAGATAACGGCATAGAGTTTAAGAGCTATTCACCTATGAATGAGCCTGATACGGATTATTGGGGTTACGGCTCACCAAAACAAGAGGGCTGTCACTTTGATCCGGGTACAAGTCAGTCAAAGATGATTACGGAAACAAGAAAAGCACTTGACAATGCAGGATTTACGGACGTACTTGTGGCAGGTATGGACGAAACAAGTTTGAAGAAAACAGCAAACAATCTCGGAAGTCTTACAGATGAGGCAAAGACTGCACTTGGCAGAGTTGATACTCACACATATTCAGACCGTGGCTATCACGCACAGGTTAAGGCAAAGGCACTTGAACTCGGCAAAAACCTATGGCAGAGTGAAGTTGACAAGGGCGGTAACGGTGCAACTCTTGCAAGTATGATTATCGAAGATATGAACGGTATGCAACCGTCCGCATGGGTAATGTGGGATATAGTGGACTTCCATAAGGACTCAAAATTCGTAGACCCGACGAGCGGAAACAAGACGGAGGCTAACAATTCTTTGGCATACACAGGCAGTGTATGGGGCGTAGGTATGGCAGACCATGATAACGAAGAATTGGTACTTACAAATAAGTATTACACATACGGTCAATTTACAAAGTACATAAATCCGGGTGATACAATTATCGCCTCATCGGCAAACACACTTGCCGCATACAACAAAAATACAGGCGATATTAAAATCGTAGCAAACAACGGTGCAAATTCGTCTGATGTTGATTATGTATTTGACCTTTCGGGATTTAATACGGTAGGTACAAATGTAAGAGAAATCAGAACAGATATGGCAGGTAACGAAAAGTGGGCAGAAATCAAGGATGGTGCCGTACTTGACGGAAAAACTCTTACAACAACTCTAAAAGCAAATACAGTAACAACATATTTGATTGAAACAGGCGCAAAGGTTACAAGTTTTGAATCTACAAGCACAGGTTTAAAATACAGCTATACACCGAGTGAAACATTGAACGGTTATAACCAATATTTTGCAGTGTATGATAAGAACGGTGTACTAAAAGCTGTTACGGTAAACCAACCGACAGGAGAACTAACAGGTGACTTTACAGACTGTACATTCAAATTTATGGCGTGGGACGGAGTTACTCCGAAAGCGACTGTAACAAACACTACTTCACAGCTTGGAACAGATTATGCGGTTATTTCGGGTAGTGACGGCGAGATTAAACGTGGTGATGAGGTGCAACTTACACTTGGTACGAACTTGACAGGAGATGTTAATTGGTCTGTTGACAGTGACGCAACTGAAAACGGTATTGCCGAAATTTCTCAGACAGGTCTTTTGAAGGCTAAGAAACCGGGCAAGGTAACTGTTACGGTTAAGGTAGGCGACTACACAACTTCAAAAACTTATGACATCACTGTTTATGCAACAATTTCAGGTGCGGCAACTGTAAGTGTCGGCAAAACATCACAATATACTATTGATACAAATGCAGAGGGTACACCTGTTTGGAGCGTAAGCGATGAAAAAGTTGCAACTGTTTCACAAGACGGTACAGTAACTGGCGTATCGGCAGGAACAGTTACAATAACGGCGACAATCGGTGACGTTAAGGCTACAAAAGATATTAAGGTAACAATGTATACTCTAAGCGGAACGGCTTCATGGGGAAATGCCACAACAGCACCGAGTGACGCTAACGATTATCGTAAAGCGGCAGACGGCGACCTTAATACATATTTTGACGGCGTACAAAACGGCTATGTAATGTACGACTTCGGCAAGACTGTTAAAGTAAACAACGTAAAACTTGCCGCAAGAAGCGGAAACGGTATGCCGGAAAGAACTGTAGGCGGTAAGATTCAAGCGTCAAATGACGGTATAACATGGACAGATTTATATACAATCACTTCAGCAATTCCGTCAAGTCAATATACAACAATCGAAAGTAAAGACCTGAATAATCAAAACGCATATCGTTACTTCAGATATACTAACGATACTAATATGACAAATATCGCAGAATTTTTGATTGACGCAACTCCGTCTTCGGAAACGGCAGTCGGAGCACCGAGCGTTACGGATATTGATGAAATGAGCGATGATTTTGAAGATTCAACAAATATCTTTAATGCAAGTGCAGGAGATTTGTCGGCAGACGGAAATCAAGTATATGCAACAGGTCTTGAAAGATTCGGTAACGTATTTGTTCCTGTTAAAGCAACTGCAAAAGCAGAACTTTCAGAGGCAAAGTCACTTACAAGCAAGGATAAATTCAGACTTACATTCGATATGTTCTCAGGTTGGGAGCAGAACGGTAAGGAAAATACATTCTCTGTTAAAGACGCAGACGGCAACGAGGTTGTAGGATTTACAATCACAGGCGGCGGATATAATCTTAATCAAATGCGTATCGGAGGTACAGACGTACTTGCCAATTCGGAAAAACCGGTAATTCAGTGTACATCAACTGATGTCAAAAACGGTAAATTGCGTGGTGCAAACGGTTGGCAGACCTCATCGCAGAAGTACGCAAACAATATGGGACTTAATAAAAAGGTAGAAATCATAATAGACGGAACAGGTTCGGCAAGCGTAAGCTTTACAGGCGGTGAGACTGATGTAAGTTACACAGGAACAATAAGCACACCTATAAGCGTTAAATCGCTTGAATTAACAGGTTCATACAACGGTGCAAGAGGAAGAGTTGTTTCATATGATAACTTTAACGCAGATGTAATATCATACAGCAGTGAGTTGGCGGCACCGACGCCGACTCCTGAACCAACCGCAGCACCGACGGTTCCTGAAAGCGGCGAGCTTATCAATATGAATTTTGATAACGGCGACTTAACAAGTACATCATCATACGGCAAGGCAACAGGTACACTGAAATTTGTTACGGTTGACAATAAGAAGTGTATTCAGTTTGACGGAACAAGCGGAACGGTTGTTGCGCTTACAGACGCAAACGGCAATTCGCTTTTGACAGGTCAGAAAAATATCACAATTTCATTTAAGGTTAAGCCGACAACCACAACAACATCATGGTGGTTCTTTGCCTCACCAAACAGCAGTGCACAGACATATCAAAAAGAACAGTATCTTGGTGCAATGACAAACAGCGGCACACTTACATTTGAAAGATATAATAATTCCGGTACAAGAAGTGAGGCGGCAAAAGGTGCGTATAACACAAATGAATGGAACGATGTAATCATTTCGATTGCCGACGGCATAACGGACGTTTATGTAAACGGAACAAGAACAAGCAGTGTTAATTCAACAGTTAATATTTCGGATATGCTCGGCAAAAATTCAGTTGCATATATCGGTAAGGCTAACTGGGGTTCGGGCGAGTATGCAACAGGTTATATAGATGATTTTGTAATCTATAACTATGCTTACGAAAATCCTTTAAATTCACTTGATTTGGGTGATTTGACAGCTGTTACATCTGACATTACAATCCCTGCGCAAAATGGCGTTACATGGTCAACTTCAGACGCTGCTGTGGTTACAACGGCAGGTAAGATTACAAGAAGTGACGAAACAAAAACAGCTACTTTGACTGCAAAAATGACAAAAGACGGTGTTGAATTTACAAGAAACTTTGATGTAACTGTATTGGGATATACAGCGGTTATTGACAGTTTCAAAGCATATGCCGACGGAAATAAAATCGTTTATGCAAGTGACTGTGATTCGACGAAAGATAAGTATGCCGTAAAGGTTTCATTGGCTGATTCAGACGGTACGGCAGTCGGAACAGAGCAGACAAATGCGGCAGGCAGTTTTGATAATCTTGAAGTAGGTAAGTATAAAATAACAGCAACATTATCAGACGGAACAACAGAAAAGAAAAAGGTGGAAAAGACAATTAATATTAAGAACCTTGATGATATGAGTGCGTACTTGTTTGTTCACTTCGTTGATACACAAGAGGACGCAACTCGTGAACAAATCTATTTCTCAGTATCAAAAGACGGTAAGACATGGACAACGCTTAATAATAAACAACCGTATTTGACAAGCAATGTCGGTACACAGGGCGTTCGTGACCCGTATATTCTTCGCGGTGAGGACGGTAAGTTCTTTATTATCGCAACAGACTTAAGCGTCTATAACTTAAAGAATAACTGGACAGCCGCCGCACAGCAAGGCTCAAAGAGCATTGTTGTATGGGAAAGCAGTGACCTTGTTAATTGGAGCGAGGCAAGCCTTGTAAAGATTAATAATGACAATGCCGGTTGTACATGGGCGCCGGAGGCTTGCTATGACCCTGAAAAGGATGAATATATGGTATTCTGGGCATCGGTTGTAAGCGATGACAGCTATCAAAAGTACAGAATTTACAGAAGTTATACAAAGGACTTCAAGACATTCTCTGCTCCTGAATTGTATATAGAAGAGCCTAACGCGGTTATTGATACAACTATTATCGACCATGAGGGTACATATTACAGATTTACAAAGAATGAGGCAAAATCAAGTATCACAATGCAGGAGTGTACATCTCTAAGCGGTGATTGGAAAGATGTTGCAAGCTATAATTTGGGTAGTATGACAGGTTATGAAGGTCCTACAATTTATAAATTAAACGGTAAAAATGAATGGTGCTTACTTCTTGACTACTTCTCAAAGAGTAAAGGCTATAAGCCTTTTGTAACAACCGATATTACAAAGGGTGAATTTACGGCAGATTCAGACTTCTCGTTTGACGGTACATATCGTCACGGTACTGTAATGCCGATTACACAGGCTGAATATGAAAGTTTGACAGCTGAATAAATGCGAAAAACTGCGGGTAACAATACTCGCAGTTTTTTTTATTTGACAGGTGTGGTATAATTAGAATAAAAACGTAAGGTGATTAATATGAACAAAAGAGAAGAACTTGCCAGACAGGCTTTTAAAGAGGGATACAACTGCTCACAGGCAATGGTGGCGGCGTTCAGCGACTTGATGGGAATGGATAAAAAGACGGCGTTAAGACTTGCGTCATCATTCGGCGGCGGAATGGGCAGAATGAGAGAAGTTTGCGGTGCTGTAACGGGAATGTTTATGGTTGTCGGAATTTTGTACGGATATGACGACGCGAAAGATTATGAGGGTAAAAAAGATACCTATGCACTTGTACAGGAACTCGCAAACCAATTTAAAGCGGAAACAGGCTCTGTTATATGCCGCGAACTTTTAGGCCTTGACGGAAAAGATAACAGTCCCGTTCCGTCAAAGAGAACTGAAGAATATTATAAGAAACGCACTTGTGAAGATAAAGTCGGTCTTGCGGCAAAAATACTTGACGAATATATCCAATCGCATTGCCCTAACGGAACTTGCAATTTTTAACTGACAAAGTATTTACAGCTTGAAAAATATATGTTATAATGATTATATAGTAGTGTGAAAGTGATTTTTTAGGAGGGATAAAATATGTTAGATAAAAATGATTTACAGGCAATTCAAGAATTAATACAAACAAGTATACAGTCTAATTTGCAACCTATTAATGATAGACTTGATAAAATGGATGCAAGACTTGATGCAATGCAAGATGACATTACAATTATTAAATCAGATGTAAAGATACTAAAGAATGATGTTAAATTTAACCGTAAAACCGAAATAAACGTTATTGATTACATTGAAAATCGACTTGATGAAAAAATAGATAGTAAAATCAATCAGTTAAAGGCTGAATTAAACAAAACAGCATAGAGCATAAATGGATTTATTAAAGGGTGTAAAGTCTTTGACAACAAATAAGACTTTGCGCCCTTTTTGTATTTTGGGGAGGATAAAAGAATGAAAAAGTTTATGATAGGATTATTATTTATTGTTTTATTATCAACAACATTAAGTGCAAATGCGGAAACAGTAGTTTTAAAAAGTAATGATTACGATAAGCCTCTAGATTCTTGTTATGAATATCATGATGTACTGGTGAAAAGTAACGACGGAATTCTATTCTGGTGGACAGGTACTGAGTTTATAAAATGCTCTCTTTTAGATACTAAATTTACAAAATCCGATGATTTGGTAGAGTGGAGTGATATTGATATTAGCTATGATGTGCGTATGAAAATTAGTGGATTGCATCGTGCGAACATTAAGCATTACGGGGATAAATATATTGTATATAATGAAATATATTTCAACCCTTCTCTAATAATAGATAAAATGGAAAGAATATATGGTCCGATAATTAAACCAATATATACATTTGATGAAAATTTTAATTTGGTAAATGAATTTCAGTTGGATAAACCGTTAACCGACTTTGAATATGTAGACGGTGTTTATTATGCTGAAACACAAGAATACACAAAATTAGGACCACAAGAATATGAAAGTAAAAATACTATTTACTATTCTTATGATGCGATTGATTGGCAAATTGATAATGAAAGGAGTAGTATGCCGCAAAGCAATGGCAGAAATACGCTTGTATTTCAAGGAAAGTTGACAAATTACGTAAACTTAAGTAATTATAGGTTTGAAGTGAAAGATATGTTCATAGAAAAAAATAAGTCGGATTTAATTAAAGTGGTGCAAGAAAGACCTATAACATGTTACTATAAAGCAAAGGGTAATATCTATGTTGAAACACAATATGATAATGTTGATACATTCAGAATATCTCGTGACGGTGTATATTCTGTTGATGTAGCAATCCCTGCAGACAGTGATGATGAACATATTATTATATGTGATTTGTGGAAAGATAAGCTTGTTTTATGGACCAGAAACAGATTAATAGAATATGATATGGCAGATATTGAAGATGTATTAAATGAAAAATGCCCGTCGGATACGCCTTATATTGAGTTTAACGGTAATATTCTCGGCTTTGACGTACCGCCGGTTATCGAGGACGGCAGCACGCTTGTACCTATGAGATTTTTGTTCGAGCAAATGGGAGCAGATGTTGAATGGGATAGCGAAACTCAAACAGCAACAGCAACGCTTGATAACACGGTAGTAACATTTTCAATAGACAACATTAATGCAGAAGTAAATAAAACATCTGCCACAATGGATGTGCCAGCAAGACTTATAAACGGAAAAACAATGGTACCTTTGCGTTTCCTTTCAGAAAATATGGGATATGACGTAGATTGGGATGCCGATAGCAGAACGGCGATTATACAATGAATAGGAGAAGTATATGAAAAAAATATTTAGTATAATTCTGATATTTGTTATAATTTTTCTTCATATTACAGTATACGCGGAGTATAAACTCCGATATGAAGAATTACCGCAAACAGAATCCATACTCGCACCGGATATTGAAATGAATGAAAAGAATTGGATTTTTTCGGTGATAAAGGAAGAAGAACCATTTAGGAGAATAATACAAGTAAGGGATAACAAATATATTATAAGTATAAATAGATATAATGCTCAATCACAACCATTACCGGTTAAGATTGGACTTAATCATGAAAGTAGTGCGGATTGTATTTGGACAGGTGAATATTATTATTTGCGTGGAACGTATTTAGACGGATATTGGCCAGACGCTAATCAATATGCTTTGCCATTGACTTTGTATGATGAGAATGGCAATAAAATAAAAACATATGAATTAAATAAAAGAGCAAATAAAAATGGATTTGGGCAACATGTTATAAAAATAGGTTACTTAAATGGGATATACTATGCTTTATTGCGTGCTGAAGGGCAAGACCGTGAAGAAAAAGTTATTAAATCTATTGATTTTGAAAATTGGGAGATAACCAATGAAGAAGTACCACAAATCGTAGGCAATATAATGATGAAAGAAAATGATATTTCAGCCAGAGGTTATGATTTTATTGGTATTAATTATGAAGAAACCAAGAAATATACTTTATTCTATACTTTGGGTGATTGGATAGTGGATAAAGATGAAGAGGGAGATTTTTATATTTCTAATGATAATATTTATTTTGTAAAATTGAATAGTCCCAAGGAATTAAAACAAAGTGACGAGCAAATAGATTATGTTGTAAATTGTGTTTATGAATATAATGATAATATTATAATTGATTTGTTTAAAAAGACATATGATAACGGTGCACCCGCTCAAACAACGTCAATAATAAGATTAACAGTGCAGAAAGATGAAATATATGACAGATTGGATGAAATGAAAAACTCACCGTATGTAGTGTTAAATAATAAAATTCTCGGCTTTGACGTACCGCCGATTATCGAGGACGGCAGCACGCTTGTGCCTATGAGATTTTTGTTCGAGCAAATGGGAGCAGATGTTGAATGGGACGGAAAAACGAAAACAGCAACTGCGACGCTTGGTGATAAAGAAATAACATTTTCAATAGATAACGTCAACGCAAGAATAAATAATAAACCCGCTAAAATGGATGTGCCTGCAAGACTCGTAAATGGCAAAACAATGGTACCGCTGCGCTTCCTTTCGGAAAATATGGGATATGACGTAGATTGGGACGCCGATAGCAGAACGGCGATAGTACGCTAATATCATTTTATTAATTTACAAGTTTTAAACTTGTAATAATAAAAAGGAAAAAAAACTAATAAATACTTGATTTTTTAGACAAAATATATTAAAATATAATTATTAATATTAAATTACAAAAGATTCAGGAGGATTAATTTATGATTACAGCTGGTGAATTTAGAAATGGCAGAACCTTTGAACACGAAGGTAATGTATTTCAAATCGTAGAATTTCAGCACGTTAAGCCTGGTAAGGGTGCTGCTTTCGTAAGAACAAAGCTTAAGAACATAATCAGCGGCGGTGTCGTTGAAAAGACATTCAGACCTACAGAAAAGTTTGAAGAGGCTCATATCGACAGAAAGGATATGGCTTATTCATACGGTGATGATGATTTCTATCATTTTATGGACAACGAAACATTCGATATGCTTGACATTGCTAAGTCAGAAATCGAAGAACAAATGAAGTTCGTTAAGGAAAATGACGTATGTAAGGTTATGTCTTACAAGGGTAACGTATTCGGTGTTGAACCGCCTACATTCGTTGAACTTGAAGTCGTTGATACAGAACCGGGTTTCGCAGGTAACACATCTACAAACGCTACAAAGCCTGCTACTCTTGAAACAGGTGCTACAATTCAAGTACCTCTATTCGTTGATATGAACGAAGTTATCAGAGTAGACACAAGAACAGGCGAATACATGGAAAGAGTAAAATAAGTCTGAATAAAATCGCACACGGCACTTATTTTGTGTTGTGAACAATTTTCTTTCAGCCTTTTGAATGAAAGGAGATTAATTATGGAAGATTTAATTAAAAAAGTTTCATATCTAAAGGGTTATGCAGACGGTCTTGACCTTAGCCCAAAGAGTGACGAAGGTAAGCTTATTATCAAATTGCTTGACGTTATGTCTGAAATGGCTGATACTATTGAAGAATTAAACTCAAGAGTTGATGATGTTGAAGATGTTGTTGACGAGCTTGATGATTGCGTACTTGAAATTGCCGACGATTTGTACGGTGACGATGAGTATGACGATTATGATGACGATGACGACGATGATTATATCGACGATTATGATGACGATGATTACGACAGTGACGGAAATGATTATTTTGAAATTCAATGTCCTAACTGCGGTGAAGACGTTATGATTGATTTTGATATGATTGACGATGATAACGCTATCGTATGTCCAAATTGTCACGAAGAAATCGAACTTGAGTTTGATTGCGATTGTGACGATGATGACTGCGACTGCGGACATGAACATTAATATTGAATTGAATAAAAAAGGACTGTTAAGTCCTTTTTTTGTTGAGGTGACTTATGAAAGGACTTTATATTCACATACCGTTTTGCAAACAAAAATGCAAGTATTGTGATTTTGTATCATTTCAGCGTATGGAGGATACGGCGGACAAATACATTGACGCACTAAAGCGTGAGGCGGAACAATACAAGGGAGAAAAAATTGATACAATATTTATCGGCGGCGGTACACCGTCGATTTTAACACCAAAACAAATTGAAGAAGTTACGAAAATGTGTTTTGATGTATTTGACGTTGCGAGTGACTGTGAAATTACGACAGAGGCAAATCCGGGAACAATGGATGATGACAAAATTAAAGCAATGTTAAACGGTGGTATAAATCGTATAAGCGTAGGTGTACAATCGTTCAATGATGATGAACTGAAAAAAATCGGAAGAATACACGACTCAAAGACGGCATATAATACAATTTGTCATTTAGATAAAATGGGTTTTCAAAATATAAATCTTGACCTTATGACCGCACTGCCGTCACAGACGTTTGAAAGTCTAAAAAATACTTTAAACACAGCCGTCAGCTTGCCTGTAAAGCATATATCGGCATACAGTCTTATAATTGAGGACGGAACACCTATTGAAAAGGAATATTCAAAAGGACTGCTTGATATTCCGAATGAAGATACTGACAGAGAAATGTATATGCATACAGTCGATTTTCTCGGTAAGAACGGCTTTAAACAATATGAAATATCGAATTTCGCAAAGGACGGATACGAGTGCAGGCATAACGTGAAGTATTGGACAGGTGAGGAGTATATCGGCTTAGGTACAGCGGCACATTCATATATCGGAAACTGCCGTTTTTACAACACGTCCGACATAAACGAATATATCGGCGGTGCGAGAAAAGAAGTAATCGAATTGACCGAAAATGATAAGATAGCAGAATTTATGATTACCGGACTTCGTATGAACAGAGGAGTAAGCGAAAATGATTTTAAGTTGCGTTTCGGCAAGGATATAAAAGATGTATTCGGCAGTGAATTTGATAAATTTATAAAGCTCGGACTTATGCAATATATTGACGGAAGATACAGTCTTACATTGGACGGGATTAACGTGTCAAATTCGATTTTATGCGAGTTTGTATAAGAAATTTGGCAATATGGGATAATTTATGAACATTTTATGAAAAGTTATATTAATCACTTGACAATCGGGTATAATAGTGGTATCTTATAATTGTTAGCACTCAAGGTGTATGAGTGCTAACAAGAAAATGCTTATATGACATCTTGTTTAAAGATAGAAAGGAATGTTTGTATATGGATTTGAACGACAGAAAAAGAAAAATCCTGCAAGCAATCATTGATGAATATATAGGCACTGCTGAACCTGTCGGTTCAAGGTCAATTTCAAAAAAGGAAAACTTGGGGTTGTCCAGTGCGACAATCCGTAATGAAATGGCAGACCTTGAAGAAATGGGTTATCTGATACAACCGCATACTTCGGCAGGACGTATTCCGTCAGATGAGGGATACAGATTTTACGTTAATTCGCTTATGCGGAAGTATAAAATAGGTATGGAAGCAGTTGCACAGCTGCAAAGCGTACTTGAAACGCGTGTCAGTCAGCTTGAAAAGCTGATTAGATATGCCGGTGCAATAGCGTCAAATCTTACCGAATATACAACGGTTGTTACAGCGCCTAAAGAGCAGGAATTTGAAATTAACAAGATTGACCTTGTACCGATTGCCACGCAAACGGTAATGCTTATTGTTGTAACAAGAACTGTAAGAAACAAGGTAATGAATATCGACATTGACAGTGCAACGTGTATGTCACTTGCAAACATATTAAACGAACATCTTGCCGGACTTAAAGCCGGAGAGATAACGTTTGATAAGATACAGGATATTCAAAAAGATATTGAAAACAGACTTTCACTTCATCCGAAAGTTTTGATTGATATAATGCACTTTGTGTATGAAACGATAACGGACAGCGGTGAAACAGAAATATATGTCAACAATGCAAAGTCAATATTGAAATATCCCGAATACAACGATGTTGAAAAAGCGGAAAAGATATTTACTTTCCTTGATGACAAAGAAAATTTGAAAAAGCTTGTTGCCTCAAGTGACGGTGACGGAATTGAGGCTAAAATCGGTAAAGAAAACGATTTTGAAATATTGCAGGATTGCTCATTGGTAACTATCAATTATTCACTCGGCAATAAAAAAGCCGGGAAAATCGGAGTTATCGGACCTAAACGAATGAATTATTCAAAGGTTTTTGCAAGCCTTGACCTTATTTCAAATGAAATAGATAAAATACTCAACGAATATATAAGTGATGAGTAGAGAAAGGGGTAATCAGATGGCTAAGAAGAATGAGGAAGTCAATGAGGAGACATTAGATAAAGAAACAGAAAAAACGGCTGAACCTAAAGAGGAAGAAAAGTCAAACGAGGAAGTCCTTGAAGAAAAGCTGAAAGAACAGACGGATAAATATATGCGTCTGTATGCCGAATATGACAACTACCAAAAGCGTTCGCAACGTGAAAAAGATATGCGTTACGGTGACGCGGTAATTGATACGGTCGGTGCAATTCTTTCGATAGGCGACAACCTTGAAAGAGCACTTGCGACTGAAGTTCAGTCGGAGGACGGTCAAAAAATGAAAGACGGTATTGAAATGGTTTTAAAACAGTTCAATGAAACGCTTTCAAAGTTGGGCGTTACGCCGATTAAGGCAGAGGGTGAACAGTTTGACCCTAATCTTCATAATGCGGTTATGCACATTGAAGATGAAACAATAGACGACAACACAGTTGTCGAGGATTTAATGAAAGGCTACATATATAAGGACGGCCGAGTAGTCAGACACAGTATGGTAAAAGTAGCAAATTAATTATAAATTAGGAGGAATTAAAAATGGGAAAGATTATAGGTATAGACTTAGGTACAACAAACAGTTGTGTGGCTGTTATGGAAGGCGGTAACCCTAATGTTATCACTAACAGCGAAGGTGCAAGAACAACTCCTTCAGTTGTTGCATTCCAAAAAGACGGTGAAAGAATTGTAGGTCAGGTTGCAAAGCGTCAAGCCGTAACAAATGCTGACAGAACAATTATGTCAATTAAGAGAAAAATGGGTACAAGCGAAAAAGTTACAATCGACGGTAAAGCTTATACACCACAAGAAATCTCGGCAATGATTCTTACAAAGTTAAAGCAAGATGCAGAAAGCTATCTTGGTGAAACTGTAACACAGGCTGTTATCACAGTTCCTGCTTACTTCAACGACTCACAGCGTCAGGCTACAAAGGACGCAGGTAAGATTGCAGGTCTTGAAGTTTTGAGAATTATCAACGAGCCTACTGCCGCAGCTCTTGCATACGGTGTAAGCGACACAGGTAAGAAAGTAATGGTATACGACCTTGGCGGCGGTACATTCGATGTATCTATCCTTGATATTGATGACGGCGTATTTGAAGTTCTTTCAACAAACGGTGATACTCACCTTGGCGGTGACGATTTCGACCAGGCAATTATCAACTACTTGCTTGACGAATTTAAGAAAACAGAGGGCGTAGACCTTTCAACAGATAAGATGGCTATGCAAAGATTAAAAGAGGCTGCTGAAAAGTCAAAGATTGAACTTTCGACAACAACAACTTCAAACATTAATCTTCCATTCATCACAGCTGACGCAACAGGTCCAAAGCATATGGATATTACACTTACAAAAGCTAAGTTTGATGAACTTACAGCTGACCTTGTAGCAAGAACACTTACATGTATCAGAAACGCTATGAATGACGCAGCTCTTAACGCATCACAAATCGATGAAGTCCTTCTTGTCGGCGGTTCTTCAAGAATTCCTGCTGTACAAGAGGCTGTTAAGAAAGAAATGGGCAAAGAGCCTAATAAGGGTATCAACCCTGACGAATGTGTTGCAGTAGGTGCTGCAAGACAGGCAGGTGTACTTGGCGGTGAAGAAACAGGCGTTCTTCTACTTGACGTTACACCGCTTTCACTTGGTATCGAAACAATGGGTGGTGTATTTACAAAGCTTATCGAAAGAAATACAACAATCCCTACAAACAAATCACAAATATTCTCAACTGCCGCAGACGGTCAAACTTCTGTTGAAGTACACGTTCTTCAAGGTGAAAGAGAAATGGCTCAGTACAACAAGACTTTGGGACGTTTCAATCTAACAGGAATTGCTCCTGCTCCGAGAGGTGTGCCACAGATTGAAGTTACATTCGATATTGACGCAAACGGTATCGTAAACGTAAGCGCTAAAGACCTTGGCACAGGCAACGAACAGAAGATTACTATTACAGCATCTTCTAACCTAAGTGACGAAGATATTGACAGAGCTGTTAAAGAGGCTGAAAAGTACGCTGAAGAAGATAAAAAGCGTAAAGAAGAAGTTGAAATCAGAAACAACGCAGAATCACTTGTATATCAATGTGAAAAGGCTGTTAAAGACGCAGGTGATAAGATTGACGATAATACAAAGTCAATGGTTGAAACTGAAGTAAACAAGGTTAAAGAGGCTCTAAAGGGTACAGACTCGGCAGCTATTAAGGCGGCTACAGACGAACTTCAAGAAAAGTTCTACGCAGTTGCACAGCAAATGTATCAGCAAGCTAATCCGCAGGGTGATCCTAATGCACAACAGGGTGCACCAAATGATGACAGTGTTTATGAGGCTGATTACAGAGAAGTTGACAACGACGATAACAATCAACAATAATAATGAAAACGCTAAAAGGACGGACAAATGTCCGTCCTTTTAAGGCTTTTAACAGAGCCTTTGTATTAACACTTTACAAAACTAAAATATTGTAGTATAATATCATAGGTAGGTGAAAAAATTGGCTGAAAAAAGAGATTATTATGAGGTGCTCGGAGTTTCAAAGGGTGCTTCTGATGATGAAATAAAAAAGGCATTCAGAAAGATGAGTAAGAAATACCATCCTGACCTTAATCCGAACAATAAAGAGGCGGAGAAAAAGTTTAAGGAGGTAAACGAGGCTTATCAAGTGCTTTCTGACCCTGAAAAGAAAAGTAAATACGACCAATTCGGACACGCAGGTGTTGACCCGAACTTCGGAGCGGGCGGCGGTGGCTTTAACGGCGGCGGCTTTGACTTTGGCGATATATTCGGCGATTTCTTCGGAGGCGGTTTCGGAGGATTCGGCGGCGGTCAAAGAAGAAACGGACCAAAACGCGGTGCTGATATTCGTAAGATTATTGATCTAACTTTTGAAGAAGCGGCATTCGGCTGTCACAGAGAAATGAGTATACAGGCACAGGAAAAATGTGAAACTTGCGGTGGCAGTGGTGCTAAAAAAGGTACGACTGCACAAACTTGTCCGCATTGTCACGGAACAGGTCAAATCCGTACACAACAAAGAACTGTACTGGGTTATATGACTAACGTTACGACTTGTCCGCACTGTCACGGTGAAGGTAAGATTGTAAAAGATCCTTGCCCGGACTGTCGCGGTACAGGTAAGGTAAGAAAATCGAAGAAGATAGAAGTTGATATTCCGGCAGGTATTGATGACGGTCAGACAATTCAACTTTCGGGTAAAGGCGAGGCCGGCGATAAAGGCGGTCCTAACGGCGACTTACTTCTTACAATAAGAGTACATCCGCATCAGATGTTTAAACGTGAGGGAACAAATGTATTTATAGATATGCCTATATCATTTGTACAGGCTGCTTTGGGTGCAACCGTACAAGTACCTACACTTGACGGCCCTGTTGAGCTGAAAATCCCTGAGGGAACTCAGACAGGTTCAAAATTCAGAATGAAGGGCAGAGGTATTCCGTCAATCAGAAGTAAGGTAAGAGGTGACCAATACGTTACTGTAAACGTAGAAGTACCGAGAAACCTTAATTCAAAGCAAAAAGAACTTTTGCGTGAATTTGAAGAAGATAAAAATTATAAACAAAAGAAATCTTTTGCAGAAAAGATGAAAGATTTCTTGAACAAATAAATTTAGGAGGAAGACAATGAACCCGAATATTTATGAACTTTCAAAAATGACCAAAGAGCAGTATGATTTCATAATGAAACGTGCAGAACTTGATATTACAGAACAAATGAAAGTTGCCAAAGAAGTTTCTGACGATGTCAAGGCACGTGGTGACGAAGCAGTATTGGAATATACTGCAAAGTTTGACCGTGTACAGCTTACTGCTGATAAAATGAAAGTAACACCTGAAGAGATAGAGGCAGGCTACAATAACCTTGATAAGGAAACAAGAGAGGCTATTGAATATGCGTATAAGAACATATATGATTTCCATGAAAAGCAACTTCCGGAGGAAATGTGGTTTACTATGGTCGATGACGGACTTATGGTAGGCGAAAAGACTACTCCGATAGTAGACGTATGTCTGTATGTTCCTCACGGTAAGGGTTCATTCCCATCGGTTTTGTGTATGCTTGGTATACCGGCAGTTGTTGCGAAAGTACCTAAGATTGTTGTTGTAACACCTCCGAACGAAAAAGGTGAAGTTGACGACGCTATTTTGGCAGCGGCAAAGATAATCGGTATCACTGAAATATATAAAGTCGGCGGTATTCAAGCCGTTGCAGCCGTTGCATACGGTACTGAAACAATTCCTAAGTGTCATAAGATTATTGGCCCGGGTAACAGTTATGCAACTGCCGCAAAGAGAGTTCTTGCAAACCATATTGATGCAGGTTTGCCGGCAGGCCCGAGTGAAATTATTGTTCTTGCAGATGAAAAGGCTGACCCTGAAAAGGTTGCTCTTGACTGGATGATTGAGGCTGAACACGGCCCTGACAGTGCCGCACTTCTTGTTACTCACTCAAAGGAACTTGTTGAAAAGGTTGTTCCGATTGTAAACAGACAGCTTGAAAAGATATCTCCGAAGAGAAAAGAATTTATAGAAACAAACCTTACAACATACGGTGGTGTAATTCTTACAAATTCTCTTGACGAATCAATCGATTTCGTAAATGAATATGCACCTGAACATATGGAAGTTATGACAGAAAAGCCTTTCGATACACTTCCTAAGATTAAGAATGCAGGTGAAATTCTTCTTGGCGATTACACACCTGTAACACTTTGTAACTTCGTTTTAGGTCCTAACGCAATCTTGCCGACAGGCGGTTTTGCAAAGACTTATTCATCAGTAAGTGTTCAAGACTTCTTAAAGCGTTCATCAGTAGGCTATGCGTCAAAAGACGGTTTTGAAAATGTAAGAGATTACGCTTACAGATTTGCAAAGGTCGAAGGATTTGATACGCACGGTTTGGCAGTAAAGGAAAGAAAGTAATGGAAAGAATAAAAGTTACCCGAAAAACAACCGAATCCGAAATGAACGTTGTGCTTGATTTTGCACCGCTTAAAAAGGATTACAGAAAGTACATAAAGACACCTATACCGTTTTTAAATCATATGATTGAGCATATTGCATGGCGCGGTGAGGTCAATATTGATGTTGACTTAAAGCTTGATGAATTTGTTTTGACACACGTTATATGTGAAGATTTAGGTATTGCACTTGGTAAGGCGGCAAAGGAATATATCGACCGTACAGACGGTGCGAGAGGTTTCGGTGACGCAGTCGGTATTATAGACGAGGCAAAAGCGGAATGTGCATTGAGCTTTGAATCAAGAGCGTATTGCGATATTGATTATCACGGTATTGAACTTAGTGAAAAAGTCGAGGGAATGGATACGGAGGATTTGGAAACATTCCTTGAAGGTTTTGCACAGGGGGCTATGTGTACACTTCATATTGACCTTGTAAAAGGTCATAACGGACATCATATTTGGGAGGCAATATACCGTAGTTTCGGCAGTGCTTTGAATAAGGTATTTGAAGTGTCTGAAAGCCGCAAGGGCAAAACAAGCGGTGTAGCCGGAAAAATTGATTGGGTAATAGAATAATATTAGGGACACTAAATAGGGACACTAAAATTTAGTGTCCCTATTTCTGAAAACAGATAAAATCTGAAAGGAACAAAGTATTACAAATATGAAACTCGCAAAATTTCTTGATAAATACGATACCGTTATATTTGATATGGACGGTGTTATAACAAGTGAACAGAATTATTGGAATTGTGCGGCACTCACTGTCTGGGAATATCTGAATTATAACAGCGGTCAAAAAATTAATGCCACAGAGTGTATGCAAAATATTTCAAAAATACGAAGCCACGTTTTTTCGGACGATGAGATGATAAGCGTTTTAAAAGGCAAGGGCGTTAATTCAAATTGGGATTTGGGTTATGTGACGGTGCTTATAGCATGGATATGCAACGGAAAAACTGATTGGAATTATTTTGACAAAGTGCTTGAATATGCAAGGTCATTGTCAGACAATATTATTGATGAATACGATAATCTTGCAATTAAATGTGCCGAAAAAACAGGTTTTGATTATGAATGGCTGAAACGCAACGGAACTATGTGGACGACTATGCGAGATATATTTCAGACGTGGTTTCTTGGTGATGAACTGTTTGAAAAGACTTTTGGCTATATACCGATTAATACGGGCAAAACGGGGCTTTTATATAAGGAAGAACCGATTGTCGATAAGAATAAACTTGTTACAATAATGAGTCTTTTAAGCCGAAATAAACGCGTTTGTACAGGTACGGGCAGACCGTATATAGAAATGCTGCCGCCGATTGAAAATTGGGGGATACAGCAGTATTTTGCACAAAACGGACTTTGCAATTTTGACAATGTTGTCGAAGCTGAAAAAGAGCTTAACAACAATGCACTTACAAAGCCGCACCCATATATGTTCCTAAAGGCGCTTTACGGCACTGATTACAGCAATAAACGCATTGTTGACGGCGATTATGATAAAGCGAAAATAAAGACTACACTGGTTGTCGGCGACGCAGGTGCGGATATTCTGGCGGCACAGGCGATGGGCGCAGACTTTTGTGCGGTGCTTACGGGAATACAAGGCGAGAGAGCAAGAGGTTATTTTGAAAAACTTGGGGCGAACTATATTTTAAAAAGTGTAGAAGATTTTTTAGTGGAGGGAGAATAAATGGAAAAACGACTCACAACACCATTTACAAAGGATAAAATTAAAGACCTGAAAGCAGGCGACAGCGTGCTTATAACAGGAACAATATACACAGCGCGTGACGCGGCACACGAAAGAATGACGACAAATTTCAAAAACGGAATACCGTTCCCGATAGATTTGACCGACAACGTGATTTATTATGCAGGTCCGTGTCCTGCTAAACCCGGCGAAGTTATCGGCTCTTGCGGACCGACTACAGCCGGCAGAATGGACGCGTACACGCCGATGCTTTTAGATAACGGACTTGGCTGTATGATAGGCAAGGGCGCAAGAAGCAAAGAAGTTGTTGACGCAATGAAACGTAATACCGTTGTGTATCTTGGTGCAATCGGCGGTGCGGGTGCATTGATTGCACAGTCGATAAAAAAAGCCGAAGTTGTCGCATATGACGATTTGGGTACTGAGGCAATCAGAAAACTTGAAGTCGAAAATTTCCCGGCAGTCGTGCTTATAGATTGCGAGGGTAACGACCTTTACGAAATAGGTCAGGCAAAGTACAGAGAGATATAAATTAAATGCAGTGATTATAAAAAATCACTGCATTTTATGTTTATTAAAGATTTTTTGTTACGGCATTACATAAAGGTATCATATTTTTAAGACTGTCCCATATAAATATTTTTGCACTGTCGGCATTGGTAGCCGTCAAGTTTAAAGTTTTGTTATTTGTTGCATTTGATGTTAAAGTAGTTGTTTTGACATTTGCAACTTTTCCGTTTTTGTAAAGAACTACAATCAACTCACAATCCGATGTTACATCGGATACATTTACGTTGAAAGTATATGTATTATTTGTCTTTGTGACTTGTGAACTCGTTATTACAGGTTTGTTTGTGATTTCTTTTGCAAAATGAATTGTAGCATTGAGCAATGGTGCGTTTGAGTCGTATCGAGTGTCAATATTGATGTTATCCCATTGTTCTTTGGTTCCGCTGTAATACACATCGGTTAAAGTCGTACAACCATCGAAAGCACCATTATCTATCTTTGTAACGCTTACCGGAATAGATAATTCTTTCAACGAAGTACAGGAAAGAAACGCACTTTGCATAATTTCGGTTACATTCGGCGGGATAGTGATATTCGTAAGAGCCGTATCATAAAATCCACCAAGTGTCTTTACACTGTCGGGAATATTAATTGAAGCAAGGCTTTTGCAGTGAGAAAAACAATTTAAAGTTTCAACCCCGTCCGGTATATTAATTTTAGTAAGGTAACGACATTTTGAAAATGCATCATCATTTATGTATTTTATGCTGTTTGGTAAATTTATAGTGGAAGCGTGAGCGCCATCGCCTAGTTCATCATATATATAATACTCGTCATCTCCAAAGGCATTGACCGCAATTCCGATTGTATTATTTTTTACGGTTATAGTATTCGCTTGCTTTATAGTATCTCCTTTTAATGTGAGTAACCAATTATTTAGGTACACCAAACCGTTAGATTGGTTGTTGTACCAGGCAGTATCTGAAAAGGCTAAACGACCTATGTATTCAACATTGTCAGGTAAAGTAATGTTTTTTAAATTCTGGCAATTAGAAAAAGCTTCAGTTCCGATATTTTTTAGATTTTTAGGAAGTGTTATAGATGTAAGTCCTGTGCAGTATGAAAAAGCTCTGTTATCTATATATTCTAACGTATTTGGAAAAGTAACACTTACTAAATTTGATTCGTTATAAAATCCGCCACAAATACCGATAGTTCCGTTTTTTACATTAATAGAAGTATTGGACGGCATTGTTCCTTTATAGGTGTATAAGAAGTTTCCGCAATAAACAACTCCGTTAGGTTGGTTGTTATACCATTTTGTTCTGGCAAAAGCATCGTTTGCTAAATATTTGCAGCTGTCTGGAATTGAAACATCAGATAGCTTTGTACAATTAATAAAAGCCCCTAATTCTATTCTTTCGATACTGTTTGAAAGTGAAATACTTGTTATGTTTTGAAAATCACGAAAAGCGGCGAATGGAATATTTGTAATACCATAGTTTATAACTACCGACTTTATATTGTCTTTTAAATTATACCAAGGTTGCTCAGAATTTTCGCCATATCCGTCATAAATTTCACCTGTACCGCTGATTGTCAGCGTTCCGCTGCTGTTGAGCGACCATGTTGCGTTATCACCGCAAGTACCGCTGTCAACTACCGTTGCCGCATATATATACGGCACAAACGTCATAAAAATTGAAATTATTAATATAATTCCACAAACTCTTTTTTTCATAATCTTTTACCTCCATAAAATAAATTTTAATAATAAAAAAAGCGTGGCAACAATTCTGAGCCACGCTTAAAAAATGCAGAGCTCGGAATTGTTACCACACAAAACTTTTTACGGTATAAAAGCACGCAAAAAGAGCTTGCATTTTTAACATAATTAAAAATGCGTGCGATAATACCAAATAATTTAGTTTTGTGTGGTATAATTATCATATCATAAAAAACAGAGTTTGTAAATAAAAAAATCAAGAAACGAAAAAAATCCGATGGTTTGTTCCATCGGATTTTTTGTTGCTACTATATTTATAACAAAGAAAGAAGTTTCTTTAGATTATACAAGATAAAGTAAATCTGTGTATGTTGGGAACGGCCAGTATTCTTTTGCAACGATTGTTTCAAGAGTATCGGCTGTTTCACGAAGTGCGTCCATAGCAGGAAGAACAGTATCCTTATAATACATACCCACTGCGTATACGTCAACGTCAGGAACGTCTGTAGCGGCGTCAAGAGTATCAATCTTAATCATAAGATCCTCTGTAAGCGCTGTAAGTCTTTGAGCCTTTTCAAGTTCCTTAGGAGCGTCAAGACCAAGTGCTTTCTTTGAAGCAATATCGTCTGTAACGAACTTTGTATATTTTAGGCAAGCAGGAAGAATTTCCTGTTTAGCCATTTCAAGCATTGTAAGCATTTCAAAATGAAGTGTATTGTTGTAATCCTCCATCATGATTTCGCCTCTTGTCTTAACTTCTACATCAGTAAATACTTCTTGCTTTGTGAACAAGTCAATTGACTTCTGAGTTACGAAGTAAGGCATAGCGTCAGGAGTTGTCTTTAAGTTGTACAGACCTCTCTTTTCAGCTTCTGCAACCCATTCATCACTGTAACCGTTACCGTTGAAGATAATTCTTTCGTGATCTTTGAAAATCTTGATTGCAAGTTCAAGAGCATCTTTTGAAATGTCCTTGCTACCATCAAGTTGATCTGCGATTTCTGTAAGTGTTTCGGAAACGATTGCGTTGATAACGATATTGATACCTGCGATTGACTGTCTTGAACCCGGAGCACGGAATTCAAATCTGTTACCTGTAAATGCAAATGGGGAAGTTCTGTTTCTGTCTGTTGTGTCTTTTTCAATATCAGGAAGTGATTCAACACCTGTTTCGATTAGCTTACCTGCCTCATACTTAACACCCTTACCGCTCTTTAGCTGGTCAACAACTGCTGCAAGCTGGTCGCCAAGATACATTGAAATAATAGCAGGAGGTGCCTCGTTTGCACCAAGTCTGTGGTCATTACCTGCTGTTGCAACAGATACTCTAAGTAAATCTGCATAATCGTCAACAGCCTTGATAACTGCTGCAAGGAACAATAGGAACTGAACGTTTTCTTCAGGTTTTTTACCCGGCTTTAGAAGAAGTTCGCCGTCTGATGTACCGATTGACCAGTTATTGTGTTTACCTGAACCGTTGATACCTTCATATGGCTTTTCGTGTAGTAGGCAGTATAGACCGTGATGGTCGGCAACTTTCTTTAGAACTTCCATAGTAAGCTGGTTGTGATCTGAAGAAATGTTTGTTGTTGAGAAAATAGGTGCGATTTCGTGCTGAGCAGGAGCAACTTCATTATGCTTTGTCTTAGCAAGTACGCCAAGTTTCCAAAGTTCTTCGTCAACTTCCTGCATGAAAGCTGCAACTCTTTCTTTAATTTGACCGAAATAGTGATCGTCCATTTCCTGACCCTTTGCAGGCTTTGCACCAAATAGAGTTCTGCCTGTTAAAAGTAAGTCCTTACGCTTATTTCTAAGCTTTTTGTCAACAAGGAAATATTCCTGTTCAGGACCGACATATGAAACAACTCTCTTAGGGAATTTACCGAATAGAGCCAAAACTCTTCTTGCAGCCTTGTCGATTGCAGCCTCACTGCGAAGTAGAGGAGTTTTCTTATCAAGAACTTCACCTGTATACGAAACGAATGATGTAGGAATGTACAATGAGTGATCCTTAATGAATGCAAATGATGTCGGGTCCCAAGCTGTATAACCTCTTGCCTCAAATGTTGCTCTAAGTCCGCCTGATGGGAAAGAAGACGCATCCGGCTCACCCATAACAAGCTCTTTGCCGGAGAATTCCATAATGACAGTTCTGTCATCTGTAGGCTGAATGAAAGAGTCATGCTTTTCGGCTGTAAGACCTGTCATTGGCTGAAACCAGTGAGTGTAGTGAGTACAACCGTTTTCAAGTGCCCAGTCCTTCATTGCATTTGCAACAACTTCCGCAACGGATATATCAAGTTTTGAACCGTCATTGATAGTCTTTAGCAATGATTTGTAAATATCCTTAGGCAATCTTGCCTTCATAGTAGGAAGATTAAAAACCTTCTCACCGAAAATTTCTGCTACATTTCCGTTTTCCATAATAATACCTCCTGAAATTATTGATGCACATATATAATAAAAGTACAATCAAAATGTTTTGCTGAGCTAACAATAAGTATTTTACGAAAAAAGGGCATTTTATATTTAAAAATATAAAACACCCTTGTCTTATCTTCGCTCAATCTATGGGGTTAGTTGTCTTAACTAACTGTTTTCTATGCTTTAATTATACCACTAAATAAAGTTTTGTCAATATGCAACTTGCAAAATTTAGAATAGAATAACTTTTTTTTTATTTATGCAAAATGATGAGTGGCTGCCACTACAATGGCGCCCCTTGAGGGGAGCTGTCGTGAAACGACTGAGGGGTGGTAAGTAAAATACGAATTAAGGGGCGACCAATGATCGCCCCTACGAAGAAAGTATGTGTGGTGTCATAGCATATTTGTAGGGGCGGTCATCGACCACCCATATAGTGAGTGTGCGGTGCCTCGACGTCCCGCAAAAATGTGGATAAATGTTGCGATAAGCGTTATTGCAGGCACAATTAACGTGACTGTGAGCGACTGTATTAACAGCGTCATAAAAAAGATTATTTCTGTTCGGCATAAAACCGTCCCATCAAATTAAATATAAATAAAAAAAACAGAGTGTCTGACCTTCAAAGCCTGTCAGGCACTCTATCAATTATTATTATACCACAAAAAATATTTCTGTCAGGATTATTCAACAGTAACCGACTTTGCAAGGTTTCTCGGCTTATCAATGTCGCAGCCCTTTAATGATGCAACATAGTAACCGAATAACTGCAACGGAATAACTGTAAGTGACGGAAGTAACATTTCGTGCGTTGCAGGGATTTTTACAGTATAGTCAGCAACGTCGTCCATATGTTCATGTTCTTCGGTTGTTACGCCCATAACAACCGCACCTCTTGCTTTAACTTCCTTAACATTTGAAACTGTTTTATCAAACAAATTCTTGCCTGTTGCAAGCGCTACAACAAGTGTACCGTCCTCAATAAGTGAGATTGTACCGTGCTTTAATTCACCTGCGGCATATGCTTCACTGTGAATATATGATATTTCCTTTAGCTTTAGTGAGCCTTCAAGAGATACAGCATAGTCAAGGTTTCTGCCGATAAAGAATATTGAATGGCAATTATAGAACTTTGAGGCAAGATACTGAACATCTTCTTTAGATTTAAGAATTTCAGCAACCTTATCCGGAAGTGACTCAATTTCTTTAATAAAGTCTGCATATTCTTCTTTAGAAATTTTACCTAATTTATCAGCCATATATGCGGCGATAAGGTATATAACAGTAAGTTGTGTACTGTAGGCCTTAGTTGTTGCAACGGCGATTTCAGGACCTGCCCATGTATAAATAACATCATCAGACGCTTTTGCAATGGCACTGCCGACAACGTTTACGATTGAAAGCACTCTTGCACCGCGAGCTTTCGCCTCTTCAAGAGCGGCTTTTGTATCGGCTGTTTCACCTGACTGGCTGATTACGATTACAAGATCGTCTTTGCCAACGATAGGGTCGCAGTAACGGAACTCTGACGCAACCTGTACTTCAACAGGAATACGGCACATCTTTTCGATTACATACTTGCCTACAACGCCTACATGGTATGCACTGCCGCATGCAACGATATAAATTTTATTGATATTCTTAATATCTTCTTCTGTAAGAGAAATATCGTCAAGAACGATTTTGCCGTCCTTAATTCTCGGACTGATGGTATCTCTGATAGCCTTTGGCTGTTCTTCGATTTCTTTCATCATAAAGTGTTCATAGCCACCTTTTTCAGCCGCACTTACGTCCCAATCAACCGTGAACTTTTCTTTCTTAACTTCTTCTTTATCTGCATTGTAAACCTTTACGCTGTCCTTTTTAAGTACAACGATTTCGTTATCTTCAAGGTAGTAAATATCTCTTGTGTGCTTTAAAATTGCAGTAACGTCCGAAGCGATAAAGTTTTCTTCGTCACCAAGACCGACAATCATAGGACTTGCTTTTCTTACTGCGATAAATTGGTCAGGGTAGTCAACGCAAAGTACGCCAAGAGCATATGAACCCTCAACTCTGTTGATAACCTTAATCATTGTATCCATTATATCGCCTTTGTAGTAATATTCAAAAAGGTGAGCGATAACTTCTGTATCTGTTTCCGAAATAAATTCAAAACCCTTGCTTTCAAGCTTTTTCTTTAATGAAATGTAGTTTTCGATAATACCGTTGTGAACAACGGCAAAACGACCTGATTGTGAAAGGTGAGGGTGAGCATTTACGTCTGACGGCTCGCCGTGAGTTGCCCAACGTGTATGACCGATACCCATATTACCGCCAAGTTTTTTTCCGCCGTCAATTTTTTCTGAAAGAACCGCTAATTTTCCCTTTGACTTAGCAACTTCCAATTCATTATTATTGTAAACAGCAATACCTGCACTGTCATATCCTCTGTATTCAAGTTTTGACAGCCCTTCAAGCAAAATAGGAGCTGCTTGATTTTTACCTATATATCCTACTATACCGCACATATTATAATGTACCTCCTTATTGTCCACTCGCAATGTTATATTGCTTTACATAAAAATATATATACCATTCTATACTATTCTCACAGATTTTTCAATCCTTTTTTTTGATTTCGTGTTGTATTTAGTAAATATTGCTGATATAATATAGGTTAAGATGAGTTTTTTGTGGAGGATTAAAAACAATGAAGTTAGTTTATGAAAACAAATTGTCCTGCGAGAATGACGTAAAAGATTTCGTTCTTGAGGCAGTGCCGAGATATATTTTGAAAACGGTAAAATGCGTATGAAAAATGCGTTGTCTGCCGATTTGGGACAAAAGTCAAACTTTGTGTATTGGTGCAACGAGGACTTCCCGTCAGATGTGCAGATAGAGTGGGACTTCAGACCGATTGAAGAGCCGGGATTGGCGATTTTGTTCTTTTCGGCAAAGGGTGTGAACGGTGAAGATTTGTTTGATCCGTCATTGCAGGAAAGGGACGGACAGTATAATTTGTATCATTCGGGTGATATAAATGCGTACCATGTTTCATATTTCCGCAGAAAGTGGGACGAGGAAAGAGGTTTTCATACCTGCAATTTAAGAAAAAGCAAGGGCTTTCATCTTGTTGTACAAGGTGCAGACCCTATTCCGAATTGCGAGGACGCATTTGAAAGCTATCATATAAAGCTTGTAAAAAAAGACGGTAAGATTGATTTTATAATTGACGATTTGCCTGTATTTTCATGGCAAGACGACGGAAAGGAATATGGTCCTGTTTTAGGCGGCGGAAAAATAGGTTTCAGACAAATGGCACCTATGATTGGTGAGTATTCTAATCTAAAAGTATATTCTATATAAAATAGGAGAGGTAAAATGGATAAACAGAATAAAGCGTTCAAGGTACTTGAATTTGACAAGATACTTGAACGGCTTTCATCATATACGGAGAGCAAAGACGTAAAAAAACGCATTGAAGAAATAGTTCCGTATACGGAATTAGAGGACGCAAGGGCGGCACAGAAAGAAACGACAGAGGCAATGTCAACCTTATTAAAACTCGGCTCACCGCCGGTAAATCTGTCTGTTGAAAATGTGCTTGGAGCGGTAAAAAGAACAGAGCGTGACGGTGTACTTCATACAAAGGAACTTATGAACATATCAAGACTTTTGTATGTCGCAAGACGTATGAAGTCGTATATAGACGAATCAGCCGAAGAATGTACAATTCTTCACGGTATAGAGGAGGCTATCATAACGGCAAAACAACTTGAGGACAGAATTAATTCGTGTATCGTTTCTGAAAATGAAATTGCCGACGATGCGTCACCTGAACTTAATACAATCAGAAGAAAAATAAGAAATCTAAACGGCAAGATTAAGGAAAATCTTAATTCTATGATTCACTCAACGCATTACAAAAAGTTTTTGCAAGACCCTATTGTAACAATGCGTTCGGACAGATACGTTATACCCGTAAAGAGTGAATACAGAGGTGAAGTAAACGGTATTGTACACGATACGTCCGCGAGCGGTGCAACGCTGTTTATCGAGCCTATGAGCGTTGTAAACAACAACAACGAAATCCGTGATTTGCATACGAAAGAGCAACAGGAAATTGAGCGAATACTTGCGGAACTTTCGGCACTTGTTGCAGAAAACAGTCATACAATTTTTGTGGATTATAAGTATGTCACGGAGCTTGATTTTATGTTCTGTAAGGGCAGACTGTCGCTTGATATGAACGCAAATGAGCCTGTACTGAACGACAAGGGTATCATACGATATAAAAAAGCACGTCATCCGCTTATCGACAAAGAGAAGGTCGTGGCAAATGACATAATGCTTGGCGGCGAATATGATACGCTTGTCATAACAGGTCCGAATACGGGCGGTAAAACAGTAACGCTTAAAACTATCGGATTGTTTTCGATTATGGCGGCGGCAGGACTTCATATTCCGGCACAGGATAACAGTGAAGCGGCTGTGTTCCATCATATTTTTGCGGATATAGGTGACGAACAGTCAATAGAACAGAGCCTTTCGACATTCTCGTCACATATGGTCAATACGGTGAGCATACTTGAAAATATTGATTTTAATTCACTTGCACTGTTTGACGAATTGGGTGCGGGAACTGACCCGACAGAAGGTGCGGCACTTGCTATATCAATATTGGAATTTCTTCGTGCAAGAAAGGCTACAACCGTTGCGACAACTCATTACAGTGAATTGAAATTGTTCGCGCTTTCGACTGACGGTGTGGAAAATGCGTCATGCGAATTTGACGTTGCGACACTTCAGCCGACTTACAAACTTCTTATCGGTGTACCGGGTAAGTCAAATGCGTTTGCAATTTCACGCAGACTCGGACTTGACGAAAGAATAATTGACAGAGCAAACGATATATTGTCTGATGAGGATATAAAATTTGAGGACGTCATAACAGACCTTGAACAAAACCGTGCAAAGGCGAGAAAAGAGGCTGACGAGGCGGCAAGAATGAAGCGTGAACTTACCGATCTCAGAAAGCAGATTGAAAATGACAGAATAAAGCTTAAAGAAAATAAATCAAGAATACTTGATGAGGCAAGACGTGAGGCGAAAATACTTGTAATGGACGCAAAGGATGAGGCGAACAGCATTATTCGCGACCTTGAAAAAATGCGTCAGCAAGGTATTTCAAACGGCGGCAATCTTGACAAAAAGACTTCCGCAATGCGTGACAAGCTGAAAAAGAAAGAAGATACGATTGATAAGGCAATGGCGCGTGCGGCAAAGCCGAAGAAAACGTATGTCGAACCACCTAAAAATCTTAAACCGGGTGCAACTGTTAAAATCGTTGATATGAATCAAGAGGCGACAGTTTTAAAAGAGCCTGATAAAAACGGCAATGTTCGTGTTCAAGCGGGTATTATAAAAATGGACGTGCATATAACGAACTTGCGTAAGGTTGAAGAAAAGAAGTCAAAGGAATTGGCTGAAAAGTACGTCAGAAGTACGAGGGCTTTTGAATCAAAGTCAAAGAACGTTTCAACGGAAGTTGACGTCAGAGGACAAAATCTTGAAGAAGCGTGGATGAATGTTGAAAAATTCCTTGACGATTGCTACCTTGCGGGAATTTCGCCTGTAAGCATTATTCACGGTAAAGGTACGGGCATTTTGCGTAAAGGCTTGCAGGGATATATGAAAAAACACAGATACGTCAAATCGTTCAGAAACGGCAGATACGGCGAGGGCGAAGACGGTGTAACGATAGTAGAATTAAAATAAGGTGATATAAATGGCAAAGGACAAAAAGACTGTAACAAATGCAATGCGTTTGCTTAATGCGTCAAAGATAAAATATGAAACGGTTGAATATGAGGCTGATGAAGTCGGCGAGCATTTCGGTGAGGCTATCGCCGAAATGACAGGTATTCCGGCTGAAAAATCATTTAAAACTCTTGTCGCAAGAGGTGACAAAACGGGTATAATGGTTAGCTGTATAGCAGTAAATCACGAAGTTGATTTAAAAAAACTTGCAAAGGTTTCGGGTAACAAAAAAGTTGAGATGATACACGTCAAAGAACTTTTGGGACTTACGGGGTATATCAGAGGCGGAGTATCGCCTGTCGGAATGAAGAAGAAATATCCGACATATATAAACGAAACGGCACAAAAATTTGAAACAATCGCAATCAGCGGCGGAAGATGCGGTACAACGCTTATCCTTTCGCCGAATGATGTGCAAAAAGCAACAGACTGCGTATTCGCAGACATAACGAAAGAATAACGGAGGGCAGAACTATGGCAATTTTTAAACCGGCGGACATACTTATTCCGCAAAATGTTGATTTCACAAAGTGGAGCGTTGTGGCGTGCGACCAATACACGTCTGAAAGAGAATATTGGGAAGATGTAAAAAATATTGTCGGCGACAGTCCGTCAACGCTAAATATTATATTCCCTGAGGTTTATCTTGAGGACGGTGACGGAGACGAACGTATCAAGAAGATAAACAGCACAATGGAGGAGTATATAAATAAGGGTATTTTCAGAAAGTTAAATGACACGTTTATATATGTAAAACGTACTCAGCCGAACGGAAAAACACGTCACGGTATTGTCGGAATGCTAGACCTTGAAGAATACGATTTTTCAAAAGGTTCACAGTCAAAAGTTCGTGCAACGGAGGGTACAATTATCGAACGTATTCCGCCAAGACAGCGTATAAGAAAAAATGCACCGCTTGAGGCACCGCATATCCTGATACTTATTGATGACAGAGAAAAAGCGGTTGTTGAACCGCTTGAAAATCAGATAAACGATTTTGAAAAGATTTATGATTTTGACCTTATGAAAAATTCGGGACATATCGTGGGTTATAATGTAAATGAAAGTGCAAAGAAGAATATACTTGACGCAATAGAAAAACTCGGCGATAAGGCTGATTTTGAGGCAAAATACGGTGTTAAGGATAAGGGCGTGCTGATGTTCGCGGCAGGTGACGGAAATCATTCTCTTGCAACCGCAAAAACCTGTTGGGAAGAAATTAAAAAGGAACTTTCAGAGGAAGAAATTAAAACTCACCCTGCACGTTTTGCGTTGGTTGAGCTTATGAATATCCACGATGAAACACTTGAATTTGAACCTATTCAACGTGTAATATTTGAAACAGAGCCTAAGAAATTGCTTGATGAACTTGTTGCGTTTTACGGTGCGGAATATGAAGATAACGGCGGTCAGCGTATTGATTATACATACGGCGGTAATGAGGGCAGTATCTATATTAAGAATACAGACTCAAATCTTCCTGTCGGAACACTTCAAAAATTTCTTGATAAGTACCTTACCGAAAACGGCGGTAAAATCGATTATATCCACGGAAACGACGTTGTAAGAAATCTTGCAAAGGCAGATAATACAATCGGTTTTATGGTCGATTCAATGGAGAAGAACGACTTGTTCACAACAGTTATAAAGGACGGCTCACTTCCGAGAAAAACTTTCTCAATGGGTGAGGCGGCAGATAAGAGATTTTATCTTGAATGTAAGAAAATCAGATAATAAAAATGTGCGGTCAAATAAAATGACCGCACTTTTCAAAAAGTAGACAAAACCTTTATGGTTTTGTCTACTTTATTTTGGGGAGTTTGAGGTGCAAACCTCATTAAAAATCATTTCTGGCGACATGTGCGGCAGAAATGGCTTAAAATCTAAAGTTTCGACTTTGGAGGAACTTTATGATTTTTTCTCTGAAAATACTCAAAAATTACATCGTATGATGTGATGTTGGAGCTGTCGACATTTTGTCGACAGGCTCTGGTCTTTATATTCTCCTGCTTGCTTTATGATAAATAAAATACGCAAAAACGGCTGTTACAAATTCGGCGAACGGAAAGCTTATCCATACACCTACCGCACCGAAAAATCTGCTGAAAACAAAAGCCGCAGGAATGATAATTATTATATATCTAAAAAGCGAAATCCACAATGACGGCAGACCTTTTCCAAGCCCCTCCAAAGCCCCTGACGACGTTACGGATACGGCTGATACGATAAATCCTATACTGATAATGTTAAGTGCCGTAACGCCTAATTTAAGCGTATCAGGGTTTGCAGTAAACATTCCGAACAGTGTAGACGGCATAATCCACGAAAGTGCAGTACCCAAAGCCATAATTATTGCCGACAACAAAAGTGCGGTGTTGTATATTTGCTTAACACGCTTGTGTTCGCCTGCACCGTAGTTATAGCCTATGATAGGTCTGATACCTTGAATAAGACCGTTGGCGGTTAAGTATATAAATGTTTGAAGTTTATAGTATACACCGAGTACAAGAACATATGAGCCTGAAAATTCGGAAAGTATTCCGTTAAGTGCCGTTATAAGCAATGACGGAAGTGCCATATTAAGCATAGCCGGTACACCGATTGAGTATAGCTTTTTCAGAAGTCGTTTGCTGGATTTGAGCAGACTTATTCTAAATTTTGCCTGAATAGGACTTGCAAAGTAGAATATGAAGTAAATGATAAGCGTTATAGTCTGTCCTATACCTGTGGCAAGTGCCGCACCTTGAATACCCATAGTGGGAAAAGGTCCTAAGCCGAATATCATTATAGGGTCAAGAATAATGTTCGTGATACAACCGCATATCATACTTATCATTGATACGTTCATTCTGCCGATTGCTTGGAAAATCTTTTCAAATGCTATGCCGACATTTACTATTGTTGAAAATGAAAACACGATAGTTGAGTACATTACGGCAAGATTGATAACATCTGTATCGGTTGTGAACATTTTTACGAAGTACGGCATACCGAATATTGAAAAGACGGTAAGTATAAGTCCGTGTATAAAGCTTAGAAACAATCCGTAAGTTGTTGCTCTGTCTGCGTTCTGCATTTCGCCCGCACCGAGATGGAATGCAACTACCGCATTTATGCCTACACCAAATCCGACTGCGATAGAATTGACAAGATTTTGAATTGGGTAGACAAGCGAAAGTGCGGTCATTGCGTTTTCGCTCACTTTTGCGACAAAGAAACTGTCGATGATATTGTACAGTGAATTTACCGCCATAGATATTATCATAGGCAAAGCCATTGAAAGCACAAGCGGCAATATCTTTTTTTCTTTCATAAACGTTTGATCCATAAATAATTCTCCTTATATTTATTCCGAAAAAAAACTATAGGGTTAATACTGTTTGACTCAAAAACAGAAAACCCTATAGTCTCATTATAATCCGGACAAGATTATTCAATTTTATATCAACCTGCCGGGCAGGCTCAAATTTTATATAATTTCCACAGTATGTCTTGTTGCGTGACAGTTTACGTTTACTGCAACCGGCAAGCCTGCAATGTGGGTAGGGAATGTTTCCACATTTACGGCAAGGGCGGTTGTTGTACCGCCCATACCCTGAGGACCTATTCCCAGTTTATTTATTTTTTCTAAAAGCGTTTTTTCAAGCTCTGCATAAAAAGGATTGGCATTTGGAACGTCAATATCTCTTGTAAGAGCCTTTTTAGCAATTTGTGCCGCTTTATCCATAGTACCGCCGATACCTACGCCGATTACCATAGGCGGACAAGGATTTGCACCGGCTTTTTTGACTGTTTCGATAACGAAGTCAATAACTCCGTTTATGCCGTCTGACGGATTAAGCATTTTAAGTCCGCTTTTATTTTCACTGCCGAAGCCCTTCGGTGCAAATGTGATTTTAATTTTATCGCCTTTAACAAAGTCGTAGTAAATAACCGCCGGAGTATTATCCTTTGTATTCACTCTGTCAAGCGGATCGCGGACAACCGACTTTCTTAAATATCCGTCTGTATATCCCATTGAAACACCCTTGTTTACGGCGTCTGTTATTGTGTCACCCTCAACAAAAACTTCATTGCCGATTTCGATAAAGAACACTGCCATACCGGTATCCTGACAAATAGGAACTTCTTTGCTGTCGGCAATTTCGGCATTCTTCAAAAGGTTTTCTATAACACCTTTTGAAATATCCGATTTTTCGGTTTTGACACTGTTGCTAAGTGCAGATTTGATGTCTTTGTTTATATGACAATTTGCTTTGATACACATACCCTTAACAACTTCTGCAATGTCATTTGAATTTATAATACGCATAAATTTTTCTCCTTATCTTATATCAATACCCATGAGTCAAACCATTTCAAGAAGTGGTCAACGTAGTCTACACTGCACGGATGACCCGAAAGAACAGGGTAGAACATTGCAAACAATACGATTGCAAGTCCTGCATATACAAATGCACCATACATAACCGCCTTTTTATTCTTCGCCTCGTTATAGATGTTGAGGATTGAATAACCGAGCATAAGCACGATAAACGGTACGCAAGGGAAGTAGTGGTATATAAACGTAAGTCTTGTAACAGGTATCCACGATACAAGCTGTGCAAGGTAAGCGATTACAAGGAACAATGCGTTTTTATCTCTGTTCTTGAAAATCAAATATACCATATAGAAGAATGCCGGAATACCAAGCCACCATACAAGCGGATTACCGAATGAGCTGATACCCTCTTTAACCTCCGATGTAATTGTTCCCGAATAGTACCATATAGGACGTTTCATAATAATCCATTCATACCAACGTGACGAGAACGGATGCTCTGAGCCGAGAACGGTCTTTGAATGGTAAGTAAGCATTGAGCTTTGGTTATCAATAATCGTCTTGAAACCTTGCGAATTCGGTGCTTGCAAGTACGGAATATATGCAATACAGTATATAATAAGCGGTACTATTACGAAGAATATACAGCACCATAAAATTGTTTTTATCATATACGGCTTGAAGTTGTCAATTATAAATTTGTGACTTATTCCGTTTGTTTCGCCATTTGGTGTTTTAACTGCGACACGGTACTCACTGTAACGCTTGTAAAGTGTTATGAAGAACAGTACCGCAAGTCCCGCTCCTGCATATATACCGGTCCATTTACTTGCTATGCCAAGTCCCATACTAATTCCGCACAATGCAAGTGTGATAAGTCCTTTTTTGAATGACGAATCATAGAAACTTGTGCTGTAATACTTATACATAAAGTAGTACATCAGCATTACGAAGAATGTGATATATACGTCTATTGTTGCAATTCTTGTCTGTGCGAAGTGCATAAAGTCGAATGTGAGCAAAAGGCAAGTAACTATTGCAAGCCAAGATTTTTTTAGCAATTTCTTTGCAAAAAGGTATATAAGCGGTAACATAAATATACCGAATACAGTACCGACAATCCTCCAACCGAACGGACACATTCCGAATATTCTTATACCGATTGAAATAAATACTTTACCAAGCGGTGGGTGAGTCCATTCGTATACGTTTAGATGATGTACAAATTCATAGCCTGTACGTCCGTGATAAATTTCGTCAAAGTATGTGCCGTTTCTGAATGATGAACGCTCCGGAACTTCCTGCTGTTCGTCAAACAAAGCCTGTCCCTCTGACGGTGTTGCCGAAACAGGCTCTATAAGGTTGCCCGAAGAATCAAGTAAGGCAAATTCTTTCATTGAAAGCTCTGTGCCGTTTGTTGAAAGGGTAACATATCTTGCGGTAACGCTCTTTGTTTTTTCTTCCCAATGGAATACCGAACCTTCTGTAAGTGTTCTGTAGCGGTTGTATTGTTTGATGAGTCCGCAAAAGTGATTGTTAAATTGCGGTTGTCTTCAAGTTCATATGAACCAAGGAAGAATTTATATTGGCTGATGTTGCAGTCCTTACCTAAATCAAGCGTTACAGGTGCGTCTGAAATCATATATTCCGTTTCTGCCGCGTGCATATTGCCGAGGTCGTAAAGCGCGATACATGAATATACAACGACTATAGCCGCCATTGCAATAACGTCTACACGGGTTATTTTAGGAAATATTTCACTTACGGTGAATTTAGCCTGTTTCTTAACAGGAGTATTTGCGAATGTTTTTGAACTTTTTGTATTCTTTTGATATGCTTGTTTTGAATTTTTCGTACTCTTAACTTCTTCTTTTACCGTATCTTTAAGTTCGTTGCCTGCATAAAGTTTTTGCGTCAAGTAAACTACAAATATCATAAGTGCGACATTTATTAAAGACGCAATCAAAACAGGTGCGGAACGGAAGTAGTCGTTCGGACTTTTTTCGTATACAAACAGTACCCATGCAGTGTTAAAGAACTGCGAAAGTGTAACAAGTGCATACATAATAAAGTTTTTGAAATCAGTCACTGAAACAAATGCCAAAAGCAAAAGCCCCATTGCAGGGAATGCGTAACGGTCGTGCATTTTTGTTGAAAGCATATATGTCATAAACGCAAGCAATGCACCGACAAAGTAATACTTCGCATTGTTTTTGCTCTTGAAGAATACATATACCGAATATGCGACAATGGCAATAAGGAATACATAACCGATAACAGTTGTGAACGATGAAAGACCTTCCCAGTTTTTACCTAATGCACCCCACAAGTTAAACGCATTGACCGTTAGGTAAGGATATGACGCCATAGTCGTGGTGTATTGGTCGATTACATTTGATATTCCGAACGGAAGTGCAAGCAACACCATAAGGATTATTGCACTGACACCAAATCCTAAATTCTTTAACAGCTTTTCTTTGCTGAAATCTTTTATAAATACATTTTCGATTATACCGAATATAAGTATAGGCGTAAATATAAATGCCTGCGGTTTTATGAATATACATATTGCAAACATAAAATATGAATAAATCATTTTCTTTTCGCTTATGAAGTATATCATAAGAAGTATAAACAATGTATATACCGAATCAACTTGTCCCCAAAGAGAACAGTTTACTACAGTTGCGGGATTGAAAAGGTATAGCGACGCGAACACAGTTGAAAGTCCGTCTGAAAACTTTTTCTTTGCAACTTTATATATAAGTACACCGGCGAGAATATCGCATACAATAGCCGGAAGTTTTACAAGTGCGTATTGCGCACCGTCGGAGAAACCGAACAGTTTTTCAATCGCACCGACTATATAGAGAACATACATATATCCCGGCGGATAGTCGTGAAACATATCGAGTGTGTAAAACTTACCGAAACCGTTTTCAAAAACGGCGTTTGACCAGCCTATGAAACAACTCATATCAGTGTTGTGTCCTCTGTAGACCGCTCCGAGGATTAAACGAAGTATAAATGCCACTGCCGCGGCGGCAATAATATACATTGCGTTGTTATCCTTTTTCACATTGCTTTTTAGTGCCGGATTGATGTAATATGACCATACAGCAAAAGCGGCAAGTGCCGAGAAAAGCACTGTTAATGAAATTCCAAGCATATTTTCACCTCATATTTTAATAATTATTATCTCAACTTATTATTTTACTATATATTCCTATATAATGCAAGCATAAAAAAATATAAAATTTTTTTCAAAAAAAATGTTTGAACTTGTAATATGGTGGTATATATATAGTAACAAAGATAATTTATTAAAAATAATCTTTGGCTAAACACAAAAGGAGTGAGTTTTATGAAGTTCAAAATTATTGGCAGAAGATACGATGTGACAGATAAGATCAGAGATTATGTTGAAAAGAAATTGGGAAAGCTTGATAAGTTTTTCAAAGATGAATCTGAGGCAAGAGTCGTAATCGGAACGATTAAAGATAATGATTATATTGAAGCTACAATTTATGCGGCAGGTATGATGTACAGAGCAGAGGCATCGGATAAAGAAATCCTTGCCGCAATCGATAAGATTGTAGACGTTATCGAAAGACAAATCAGAAAGAATAAGACACGTCTTTCAAAGAAGATAAAGAGAGATGCTACTCTTGACGCAAAACTAATCAGCGGTGCGACTTATACAGAGGGTGAAGAAACAAAAGAATTTGAAGTTGTTAAGACAAAGAGATTTACCGTTAAGCCTATGAGTGTTGAGGAGGCTATTCTTCAAATGAATTTGTTGGGTCACACATTCTTCGTATTCAAAAATCAGGAAACTGATGAAATGAATGTTGTATATAAGAGAAAAGACGGCAAATATGCTGTTATTGAATCAATAGAATAATATGCAGTGATGCACCTTTCGGGGTGCATCATTTTTTATATAATTTTTTTTCGTTTTGGTTAAGTCCTAAAAACCACATTGACACTGCATAAAAGACGGTGAAGATAATACTGCACAAAGCTATTGAGAACAAATTATCCGAAACAAAATGACGGATTACGATTATCGTCAAAATCGGAATAATCAAAGACGGAATAAATTTAAAAATCTCTTTCCAAAAATATTTAATATCAAGTCCGACGCATTTATGATAATATATATTCATTATAATTATATTCCCGACAACAAGGCTTAAAGCCGTACCGAATGCGCAGCCAAGCTCGCCGAATTTTATACACAGCGGAATACTTACGGCAATATTAATTGCGGCGATTGCAAAGTACAAAACCGAGCGGAATTTGTGCATATCTTTTGCACGCTGAATTTCAATACCGATAGATTGAATTGAAGTTACAACCAGCGGCGAAATAAGCAATAATGCGGTATAGTAGGGGATATTACTGTCAATCCCCGACCAAAGTTTGATAAAAGGTTTGCCTACGGCGATTATCATAAGATAAATATAAGCCATAACGACAAACTGCACTCTGCCGAATGACGCAAAAAATTTGCTTGTTTCTCTGTTGTCGGTGTGGTTGGCGATAAGCGTATGTGCCTTTGGCGTCATAAGTGACGAAAGTGCATAGGAAAATGTAAGGAAATATCCGTTGAATTGAGAACCTACTGAATAGACGGCTACATTTTTTGCGCCGCTGAACATTCCGAGCAGAATTTTATCGACATTCCAATTAATTTGGTCACTTATAATATTCAAAAACACAAAAAAAGAAAATACCGAAAGCTGTTTGAAAACATTTTTATCAAATGCAAAGCAAAATCGCATATTAAGTTTTTTTATACAATACACCGTACCGCAAAGCAGTTTTATAACGGTAATCGCCGTCATACAAATCGCAACGGAAACCGCACCTTGTCCCATAATCAGCAAAGGAAAAGTCAGCATGGGATTTAAAAGTGACGATATTATAATCAGAATTTTCTGAAATGAAAAACGCTCTTGTGCGATTATATACGAATCGGATATACTGCACGGAAATGTAAACGCAAGGTTTACGGTCATTATGCCGAGCAATGTTTTCAGTAATTTTATCTCGCTTGCGGTCATTGATTTGCCGAACAGAGTTGATGTGTTCATCGTTATAAAACCGCCGACGATAAGCGACAAAATTGAAACGGAAATAAATATTATCGTAAACATACCGTTCAGAACCGATATTGCGTTATTGTCATTGTCGGCTTTGTATTGTGAATAAAAACGCATATACGAACTTCCGAAACCGAAGCTTAAAATGCTGAGACTTGACATTGTGGAGACAGCAAGCTGAAGAAGCCCGTAATTGCTTTCACCCAAAAGTCTAAGCATAACGGGAGTGTATAAAATGCTGATTATGCTTTGTATAAAAATGGATATATATGAAAGTATAAATCCTGATTTTAAATTTCTCATATTACTACCTCATCTGAAAAATCTTTGCCAAAATCTCACAATGTTTATACAGACGGTAAGTAAAAAAGGTCTGTTTCTTTTTATAAGTTTGAAGTACATACGGTGGAAAAACGGCAAGGAGGAAATATCTGTTTTATCGATAAAACCTTTTTCATCGGCAAATGTACATATTTCTCTGATGTGATTCAGCTTTGTCTTAATCGGAACTGAATTTGCTTTTTTCAGTTCGTTGCTTATTGCGGTTTTCACAAGATAAGAATAGTAGTATTCAAGTTGATTTGAATACGGTGAATTTGCGATTGATGAATTTGACAAAAATTCATACAGTGACTTGAAACAGTCAAAATATGAACTGTCATAACTTACCGTCATTTGAGTGCGGGAACGTCTGTAATGATACAAAGACAGGTTTTCCAAGAAATACAGACTGTCACATTCAAGCAAATACGGATATACACAAGCCGCATCCTCACCGGTGCGAATATCGTCATCAACCGCCATTTGATGTTTAATGAGTTTTTCTCTTTTGTAGAGCTTATTCCATATGACAGGGTATATTCCGAACTTATAAAACACACCCGTATAAATCATTTTAGGAAACACGTTATTTTCAAGCTGTTCACGATTATAGTAACCGCCGCTTATATTGATATGCGTGCTGCCGGAAGAAAGCGGAACGGACTTGTTTTCGTGTTCAACGTCACACATAACCATATCGCAATTATATTTTTCCATTGCATTAACCATATGTTCGTACATATGCGCGTCAATCCAATCGTCACCGTCAACATAGCCTGCATATTTGCCGACCGCAACGGAAAGTCCTGCTTTTCTTGCACTGACAACGCCGCCGTTTTCTTTATGAATAACTCGTACACGACTGTCTTTTTTTGCGGCGGCGTCACATATTTCGACGCTGTTGTCCGTTGAACCGTCATCTACAAGTATAAGTTCAAAATCTGTAAAGGTTTGTGAAATAATGCTGTTGATACATTTAGGCAGAAAAGAACCTACATTGTAGACAGGTACGATAATACTAAGTAATATGCTCATTCACGTTCTCCTTTACATAATAATCCATAAAATAACAGATAGTAGACAAAACCGCAGTGGTTTTGTCTACTTTATTTTTGGGAGTTTGAGGTGCAACCTCAAGTTATAATCATTTCTGACGACATGTGCGGCAGAAATGACTTAAAATCTAAAGTTTCGACTTTGGAG
>QTVU01000019.1 GCA_003460745.1 Firmicutes bacterium AM55-24TS | reverse complement strand
CTGAGGAGTGGTGATAGGGGAACAGAAAAAGGACGCCGAATAACAGCCATCACTCCGACAGTGCGTGCACCTCTCATCAAGGAGAGGTATTAGTAAGGCACCCCGTGAGAGGAGCTGTCGACAGAGTCGACTGAGGAGTGGTGATAGGGGAACAGAAAAAGGGCGACCACTGATCGCCCCTGCGAAATAAAACATCATTCCACAAATTTAAAATTAATAACATCGAAAAGTCCCGAATCGGTAATACGAACTTCGGGGATTACCGGTAGCGGCAAAAATGCGAGTGACAAAAACGGATCGATTTTATCTGTTATATTAAGCACTTTTGCGGCACTGTAAAGGTTATCGTGTTCTCTTGTAACTTCATCGGCTGATTTTACGGACATAAGTCCCGCAATATCAAGAGTCATTGACGCGATAACTTTACCCTCTGAACAAACTGCAATACCGCCGCTTGTACCGAGAGTATTTACGGCAAGTGCCATATCGCTGTCGTTATCGCCGATAACGATTACGTTATGGCTGTCGTGACCGATAGAAGTGGCGATAGCACCGTTTGTAATTCCGTAATTGGTTACAAATCCGATACCCTTTGTACCTAAATTATGATGACGTTCGATAACGCATACTTTAGAAAGACTGTCGGAATACGATACAGTAACCTTTTTTGTGATAATACTTTCGGGTATAAGTTCAATAGCGTCAAATTTGTCTTTAACATCAGTTTTGAAGAAGTCGGCTGATATTTTCGGCAGATGAACGGTATTTGTAACTTTTGAATTGTCAACTGTTTCGCATTCAAACAATGCTTTACCGTTTTCGCATACAAGTTTGCCGTTTTTATAGACTTGTGATATTGAACTTAAATTCAAATCATCGGCAACGACAATATCGGCAACGTATGACGGAGCGATTGCCCCTTTATTCTTCATACCGTAGATTTCACAAGCGTTAAGCGTTGCCATAATGATTGCGTCAATATTGTTAAGACCGAGTGAAACGGCTTTTCTGATACAGTGGTCAATACTGCCGTCACGAATAATTTCGCCGACAAATCTGTCATCGGTACAAAACGCACAACGTCTTAACGTGTAAGGGGTTACGCCCTTGATAAGCTTGGCAACGTCAAGCGAAAGGGTACCCTCACGAAGAAGAATATACATACCTTTGCTTATCTTTTCGGTCATTTCTTCAATGACACTGCATTCATGGTCGGTTTTTATACCGGCACTTGCATATGCGTCAAGCTCATGACCTGAAAGCAAAGGTGCGTGACCGTCAACGATGTCAAGACATAGCTTACCGAGCGTTTCATCATCACCTGAAACAATACCGGGATAGTTCATCATTTCACCGATACCGAAGAATTTAGGCGCAAGTTTTTGAGTGGTTTTTGCGTCAAGATTAGCACCTGTATGTTCAAAAGGTGTTGCAGGTACACATGACGGCAACATAAGATTTACGTCAAGCGGAATATTTTTCGCAGACTTTAACATAAATTCAAGACCGTCTTCACCGCATACGTTTGTTATTTCGTGAGGATCGGCAATAACGGTTGTAATACCGTGAGGCATAACTGCCTTTGCATATTCGGACGGCTGCGTCATAGATGATTCGATATGAACGTGCGAATCAATAAAACCCGGCATAATATATTTGCCGGAAACGTCTTGTTCGTTTTCACCGCTGTATGAACCGACACCGCAGATAATACCGTCTTTTATTATAACATCAGCTTTAATAACTCTGCCGGAAAAAACATCGACAACGTTTCCGCCTTTAAGTATTAAATCAGGTGCGATACGTTCCATAGCCGTATCAATATATGTTTTTTTCACTTAATATCACCTCGTATAATTATGATACAGTTATTATATACTAAAAGTTAATAATATTCAAATGAAATGTGAATAAAGTGTAAATTCATATTGTATCAAAAGTGTAAATGTTGACTTTGAATAATTGTGGTGGTAAAATGGTTAAGTAAATTAACAAAATTTAATATTACGGTGTGTGGGGGGATACACGGTGAAAGAAGAAATGTTTCTTCAATGTTGGGAAATCGTAAGCAGGATAAAGCTGTGGTTTCTTTCAAAGTGTCCTTTTGAGGAAATGTCAAGGGGCGATTATATGATGTTGAATTTACTTACTCAGTCCGCAAATGACGGAAAAATGATGACGGTCACTATGATGAGTGACATTTTAAAAGTCAGTAAGGCGGCTATTTCTCAAAGCATAAAGGCTTTGAAGAAAAAAAACTTGGTTAAAAGTATATCGGATACAACCGATAAGCGTAAGAGTTATATAGTTCTTACTGACGAGGGCAGAAAAGCATATGAAAATCAAAGGAAAGTTATAATCAAAAACTTACAGGAATGTTTCAGAGATGTAGATGAAGCAGACCTTAAAATGTTTTGCGATAAATTAACTAAAGTCGCAGAGCAGATAAGTTAAAAATATAAAGGTGCAGGAGGCAAGAAATATGGGAGATTTTACTTCTGAAAAGGAGCAAAAGCTTTTGGAAAGTGAAGCAGAAGTATCTAACACAGAAGATACAAATGCAGACGAACTCAATTTTGAAGAAGTATCTGGATTTTCAGATGATGACGGCGACAGTGAGGAAGAAGAAAAGAAACCGAAAAAGAAATTTATTGGATATGACAAGCAAAACAAGAAGTTCTTTATCGGTAAGTTTAAGATAGGCAAGAAATTACTTATAATTATTCTTGTAATAGCAATACTTGCAGGCGTGTGTTCGGGACTTATTATAAAGTCCAAAAACAACAGTGCCGTAAAAGTTATGTATACCGATTCGCTGGTTGAACGTCGTACTATCACAAATACAATCACAGGTTCATCATCTATCGAGCCGAATGATTCGTATAAAGTAACAACTATCAAGTCGGGCGATATAACAAGTGATACGTTCAAAGAGGGTGACGTTGTTAAGAAAGGTGATAAGCTTTATCAATTTGAGGACAGTGACGCTCAAAATTCTTTGAGTACGGCAAAAAATGCACTTGCAAAAGCACAACAGGCATATGTTGACGCAGTAAAGCAAAAGGCACAGACCGTTTCTTCAAACAATATCGGTACAAAGTCTGCACAAAATGCAGTGACAAAGGCATTAAATTCGCTTAACGATACTAAAAACAATCAATACATACAGTCAAATTCAGCAGGTAAAGTTAAAGAATTATCCGTAAAAGAAGGTGACCATATCAATGCCGGTGCAGCGGTTGCAACATTGTATGACGATTCTTATATGAAACTGAGAATACCGTTTAATGAAGTTGATGCCGAAAGTATTCAGACAGGCGCAGCCGCAACAGTATCTGTTATAGGTTCGGGCGATACGATTTACGGAACTGTTAAAGAAAAATCATCGTCAGCCGTTTCAACAGACGCACACGCTAAAGTTGTGTATGTAACGGTTGAAGTCACAAATCCGGGCGCACTTACAACAAATGATTACGGCAGTGCGGAAATAAACGGAGTTGCTTGTGCAAATACGGCACAATTTGAATATGTAAGCGAGGGAACAATAACATCAACGGCATCAGGCACACTTGAAAATCTTAATATTGCGGTAGGAGATTCTGTTTACAGCGGTCAAAAAGTCGGATATGTTAAGTATGATAATCAAAACTCGACAATGAGCAATGCACAGCTTTCATATAATGATGCGGTTTTGGCACTTGAAAAGCAAGTATTGCAAAACGATACTTTCTCACAGGATTCAAGCATAAAGAACGCACAGCTTGCACTTGACGATGCCGAACTTGGTATAGAAAAAGCACAGGACGCAGTTGACGATTATGTTGTAGAAGCTCCGATTGAGGGTACAGTCGTTAAGAAAAACTCAAAAGCAGGCGATACGATAGATTCTTCAAATGCAACAGATCCGCTTTGTGTAATTTATGATTTGTCAAGCGTTAAATTCTCTATTGACGTTGACGAAACGGAAATAGCACTTGTTAAGACAGGTCAAAAAGCTACTGTAACGGCAGACGCGGTAGAGGGTGAATTTGAAGGTGTGGTTACAAAAGTTCCTGTAGACGGTGTAAACGAAAACGGTGTAACAACATACACTATCGAAATTCAAATAGAAAATTACGGTGATTTGTTGCCTGGTATGAATGTTGACGCTGAAATTGTTGTTGAAGAGGCTGACAATGTAATTGCAGTACCTGTAAACAGTGTAAACAGAGGCAATATTGTATTTGTAAAGGACGACGGAACAACTCACGAAAATGATGTTACGGATATTATAAAGGGTAATAAAGATAAATCGGGTAAAACGGACGATAAGAAGAAAGCCGATGATAAGGACGATAAGCCACAGTCAAGCGGTATGCCGGTTGTAAGCGGCGATACACCGAACGGTGATAAATCGGATGAAATTTCGGTGACTAAAGAAAGTGTACCTACTAATATAGATGTACCGGACGGTTACCGTGCAATTCAGGTTGAAACAGGAATTAACGATACAGACTATATCGAAATCAAGTCGGGTTTAACAGAAAAAGACCGGGTAAGAACGCTTGACACAGAATCGTCAAGTGCGAATGCGTCATTCGGTGTTCAAAATGCTCAAGATATGTATGTAGTTCCTAATGGCAATATGGGCGGAATGCCCGGCGGAGGAATGTCAGGCGGCGGAATGTCAGGCGGCGGAATGTCCGGTGGCGGCGGAATGCCAGGCGGCGGAGGTATGTCCGGCGGCGGTGGCGGAATGCCGGGCGGAAGATAAAGCGGAGGTGAAGTAAAATGCCTCCATTGGTAGAAATGAAAGATGTTTATAAGATTTATCATATGGGTGATACGGAAGTTCACGCACTTGACGGAATATCTCTTACCATAAACAAAGGCGAATTTGTTGCGATAGTAGGTCAGTCGGGTAGTGGTAAATCTACTTGTATGAATATTATAGGTTGCCTTGACGTGGCAACAAAGGGTGTTTACAGATTAAACGGACGAGAAATTAATAATTACAGTCAAGATGAATTGGCTGATGTAAGAAATAAAATGCTTGGATTTATATTTCAGCAATATAACTTACTGCCGAAATTAACAGTATTGGAAAACGTTGAACTGCCGCTTTTGTATGCGGGACTTAGCGACGCGGAACAAGAGAAAAGAGCACTTGCTTCACTTGACAGAGTAGGACTTAAATCAAAAGCGAAAAACCACCCGACACAGCTTTCGGGTGGTCAGCAACAGAGAGTGTCAATAGCAAGAGCTTTAGCAGGCGATCCGTCGGTAATACTTGCCGATGAGCCGACAGGTGCACTTGACTCGCGTACAGGTCGTGAAGTAATGCTGTTTTTGCAGAAACTTAATGCGGAGGGTAATACGATTATTCTTATCACTCACGATAACTCGATAGCGGCAAAAGCAAAACGTATCATTCGTATAACAGACGGACGTATCGTTTATGACGGTCCGGCAGAGGGTGACGTAACAGTAATGAATCAGCACGGTGCGGGCGAAGATGCTCCCGAAGATGAAAGAGCAAAGGGGGCGACTTGATTATGAGTATTTGGAAATGTTTTCAGATGGCAATGTCAAGTATTGTCGGCAACAAAATGCGTTCAATACTTACAATGCTCGGTATTATAATCGGTATTACGGCGGTTATTGCGCTTGTAAGTCTTATGTCGGGAATGACATCGGAAATAACGGACGCATTTGAAGAAATGGGTATTGAATCAATCAATGTTTCAATTCAAGACCGTTCCGCGACAAAGGAAGTAAAGCCTGAAGAAATGGAACAGCTTGCGGAAGAACATTCCGATATTATTGCAGGTCAGTCACCGACAGTTTCAATGCCTGCATTTATAAAAAACGGCAGTGATACAATTTCAACACAGGCAACAGGTGTAAACGAATACTATCTCGGAATGAAAAAGTATAATATTACATACGGACGTGAGCTTACATATGTTGACGTTGAGAGAAAGCAGAAAGTCTGCGTTATCGGTACTTATATAGCAAAAGAAGTTTTCGGCGGTGACGCACTCGGTAAGTCTATTCAAATAACGGGTACGCCGTATGAAGTTGTCGGAATACTTGAAGAACAGGACGACTCGACAGAAAATTCTTCGGATAACTGTGTGTATATACCGTACACTTTGGCGTCATACACAAACCGTACATCAACCGTAAGCAGCTATGTTGTCTATGCGGTTGACCAGGAAAAGGTTGAGGAAGCGGTTTTGCTTTTAGAAGCACTTTGTGATAAAGATATAGGCGACAGTGATTACTATACTGTAACGTCAATGAAGTCTATGGCAGACAGTGTAACCGATATTCTTGATAAAATGGAACTTATGCTTATCGCAATCGCGGCTATATCGCTTGTTGTTGCCGGTATCGGTATTATGAATATTATGCTTGTGTCGGTTACGGAACGTACAAGGGAAATAGGTATCAGAAAATCGCTTGGTGCAAAGCAGAAAGATATACTTTCTCAATTCGTTATTGAGGCGGGTATGCTTAGTTGTTTGGGCGGTGTAATCGGTATTATTGTAGGCTCGCTTTTGGCAATACTGGCAGGTAAACTTTTGGGGATGGATATATTACCGACCCCGACATCTATTATAGTATCGTTTACGGTTTCGGCGATGATAGGTGTGTTCTTCGGCTATATGCCTGCTAAAAAAGCAGCCAAATTAAATCCGATAGATGCGTTACGTTATGATTGATAACTCAGCGATACGAATGATTTTCTCTCGGACTGAGATTTTCTCGGATTTATAACATATACGGAAAGGAAGTAAGTTATGAAGAAAATAATTTCTTTTGTTTTGGCGGCGGCTATGTCATTATCGACTTTGCCTGCATTGGCAGACTGGAACAATGACGAAGATATTATGTCGCTTTTGTCGGAACTTAATATAATGGTCGGCGATGATGACGGAAATTTAAGACTTGATGACAATGTATCAAGAGCGGAATTTGCGAAAATTGCAGTAGCGTCATCAAGCTACAAAGATACAGTAGCAACAGGTTTAAAAGTATCACCTTTTAAAGACGTTACATATACTCACTGGTCAGCACCTTACATAAAGGCCGCTGTATCAGCCGGAATTGCGGAGGGATATGTTGATTCAACATTCAGACCTGACAATACGGTATCATATGAAGAGGCACTTACAATGGTATTAAAGGTGCTTGGATACACAACACAGGATTTCGGCGATTCATGGCCTTACGGTCAAATGGGGCTTGCAAACAGTCTTGAAATTACAAAGAACGTAAATGCCGAGCAAGGCGAGGCACTTACAAGACGTCAGGTTGCAAGACTTATTTACAATACACTTGACACAAAAATCAAAGATAATCAAAGCAAACTTATAACTTCAGTGTTTGACAGTAAAGTTATTGAGGGTGTTACGATTATTGCGTCACACAACGAGGACAGCTCACTTGGAACTGATAAAATCTATACAACAGCCGGAACATTTGAATTTGACGGTAATTTTAACAGCGATTATGTCGGCAGAAAAGGCGATATTGTCGTAAAGAACGATGAAGATTTTGTGTCATTTACACCGCGTGACCAGCAAGTTGAAGAATACACCGTTTCAAACGTAATCGGTTCAGATATAATTCTTGACGGCGATATGTATAACATCAATTCAAACACAACTACATATTACAAGTCACAGGCACTTACATACGAAAATGCCGCAATGCAAGCCGAAAAAGGCGATACATTCAAGCTGTTTAAAAATTCAAACGGTTCTGTTGACTATGCAATGCTTGTTGCAAAAGACAGCGAAACAGGTACGGACAGCTTTGATAAATATGTAATCTATTCACTTCTTTCAGATGCAGTTATATGTTATAAAAACGGCAGTTTTGAACAGATTGATATAACAGACGGCACAACTTGTTACAAAGATAAGAATAAGAGTACATACGGTGCTGTAAAGAATGAAATGGCAATGGGCGACATTCTTTATGTAAAGATGGACGGAAGTAATGTTGATTACGTAAGCTATGAAAAGGGTAATATGGAAGGACCGGTCAAGGTTACAAATTCAAATTGGATCGCGAATTTCGATACAAACGGTTCGACAACGGTAATGAGAAGCGGTAATAAGGTTGACGCATCGGAAATTCAGCTTAACGATATTATTTACTATTGTAAAGATTTGAATATGGTGCTTGCTTATACGGATAAGGTTACAGGCGTGTACGAAAAGGCGTCACCGACAAAGGATTCGCCGACAAGCGTTACAATTTCGGGTAAAGAGTATTCTGTTGAAAGCGTAGACGCATTTAATGCACTTTCATCAAGCGGAACATTTAAGTACGGTGATACCGTAACACTTCTTCTTGGCAGAAACGGCGAGGTAGCCGGAGTTGTCGGCGGAAGTGAAAGCACATCTTCACACACAACAGTAGGATTTGTTACGGAAACAGGCAAAAAAGATTTCACAAAGCCTGATAATACAGTATATTCAAGTTACTATGCAAAGGTTGTTACACCTGACGGAACAGTAAATGAATATGCGACTTCATCAGATTGCAGTTCGCTTAAATGTGCTGTAGTAAATGTATCATTTACAAACGGTAAAGCAAGTCTTTCAAGAGCAAAGGGGTATGACAACGTAAGCGGTAAGTTTAATTCCGAAAAGAATAAATTTGGCGATTATACCCTTGCAGACGATGTGAAGATTCTTGACACTGCCGGAACTGCAAGCGACGACTTAGCAATGTACACAAGAATTTATCCGCAGCGTCTTGACGGTGTTACGATAAAATCTTCAAGCGTATTGTATTATTCAAAGAATAAAGCCGGTGAGATTGACGAGCTTATATTGAAAGATATAACGGGTGATGCTTATAAGTACGGGGTAATCACTGCTGCTGATTCAACTACTCATACATATACTATTGATATAGACGGTACGCAAAACACATATGCGACTGCATTCTCAACAAATGTAAAAGGTCCGCACAGATTCAGTATGGACCAAACAGGTATTGAAAGTATGCGTCAGCTTTCATCGTATCCAAGCAATATAACTTCGCTTACACGTACAGAGGCGAAAATCAATAATCAAACATATTTGCTTAGTGATAAGGTGATTGTATATCATAAGACAGATGTTAATAAATATTTGAAGATAACACTTGATGATGCTATAAACGGAAATTATAAGCTTACTGCTTATTACGATAAGGCACAGACTTTGGGTGGCAGAATTCGTATAATAATAGCTCAATAAGATGAAAAACAAGCGATGAAAATCGCTTGTTTTTTGCGTAATATTAAAATTTTATAAATTTGATGGCAGATATATTGACATATTAAATGTCAGTGATTATAATAATAGGTAAAGAAGGCTATGTGTAAATTAAAAAAGGCGGTAGAATAAATGAATTCAGTTTTGTATTGTTTGCATAATTTGTCACAAAAATCGCATTTAAGACGTATGGAAAAGTTTACTCAGCACGGTGACACTTCGTGCCTTTTGCATACGATTGCAGTTGCGTATTACAGTATTAAAATTGCCGAGTTTTTCGGTATAAAGTACAAAAAGCGTGACCTTATAAGAGGAGCATTGCTGCACGATTATTTCTTATATGATTGGCATGACGGCGAAAAGGAGAGAAGAATACACGGTTTTACTCATCCTATGACGGCTCTTAGAAATGCTGACAGAGATTTTGATTTGACCGATACAGAACGCGATATTATAAAAAAGCATATGTTCCCGCTTACTGTAATTCCGCCGACTTGCCGAGAAGGGTGGATAGTATGTTTGGCGGATAAATATTGTTCTCTTTATGAAACATTTAAAAAAGAAGCGTACAGAAAGATAAATACAAAGATTACGGGGGACTATGCTGAATTGTATAAGGAAATACAAATGATTTAAATAAGGGGGGGTAAATGATGAGTTTTTGCCAATATTTCTTGTGCTTTGCGGTATTTAGCTTTATTGGCTGGGCTTATGAAACGGTATATTACAGCATACAACAAAGAAAATTTGTAAACAGCGGCTTTTTAAGCACTTGCTTTTGCCCTATATACGGTATGGGAGCAATGCTTGATTTGATATTGCTTGGATGGATTGAAAATCCTTTGATACTGTTTTTTGCGGGAATGGTGGTTACCTGCTCGCTTGAATATTTTGTATCGTGGCTTTTGGAAACGCTGTTTCATAAGAGATGGTGGGATTATACAGGTTGGCCCGGTAATATAAACGGACGTGTTTGCCTTATAGGCGGAATTGCGTTCGGTACATTTACCGTTGCACTTATTAAGCTTATTGCACCGGTGACGATTGATATGATTGGCAGCGTGAGTTTACCGGCGTTACATATTATGACGTGCGTAATTGCATTTGTGATGATTGCGGATACGGTTAAGACGGTTAAGTGTATGGATTCGTCAAAACTTTGGTATGTGGAAAAACAAGCCGAATTTATGGACGAGCTGCGTAACGGCAGATGTGTGGGATTGGTAAAAAAAATAAAAGATACATTTAGAAGATAAACGGAGCATTTTTGCTCCGTTTTTGTGTGCAAAAAAGAACCTTTGGCGCGGGCAGACGGTGATATTTCACCGTCAAAGTCCGTATATGCCTCCGGTTCTGTTGGTATTATATAATATAAAAATAATGCTGTCAATAAAAATAAGATGTAGATTATTGAGAAGCGACTGCTACAAACAGTGTAACCACGCCTGACACGTCCAAAACGTCCCACCCACTACATCTTCTATCGGCAGCAAATATTGTATTGATTGTCAACAGTGGATGTAGGGGCGATATATTGGACTATTTCGTTACCGTTTTTGAGTCGGTGATTGGAACAAGATTGTTTAGAGAATTCCACCACATAACTTTTACGGTATGAGTTTCAGAAAGTAGGGAAACACTTATATTCTCCTGTGGTGAATGGGTAGTACAACGTAATAATTTGCCGTCCGAATTAAATTCAGAAATTAAGATAATTCCGCCTAAAGTGCTGTTTGTAAGTTTAACAGATATATTGTTGCCTTCAATGTTGCAGTTAATATCATGTGTAGGACACGTTGTAGCAGTTGGACTTGTTGCAGGAGTTATTGTCGGATTTGTAGTCGCAGTCGGACGTGGTGTAGGTTTTGGGGTAGAAGTCGGAATTAGTGTCGGACTCGCTGTCGGAGTTGCAGTAGGATTTAATGTAGGTTTTGGAGTTGCAGTAGGAGTTGCTGTCGGAGTTATTGTCGGGGTCGGATGTGGAGTTGCTGTCGGATTTGTTGTATGGGTAGGACATGGAGTTGCAGTAGGAGTAGGACTCGGAATAGGACTCGGACTCACGGTTGGAGTTGGATTTATAGTAGGAGTCGGAGTAGGACTCGGAGTCAACGTCGGAGTAGGGGTTGTTTCTGCAATTCCGCTAATTTCAAACTCTAATTTATCTGCTGACATATTTGTTACATAAACAAATATGTCGTTACCAATATAAAGTTCTTCGCCGTCACCGACTGCACAATCTGACATGGTTGAGTATTGACCGTTAGAAACAACTTGCATATTCCAGTTAACGCCTGTAGTGTTTATATTTGAGGGAAAACGTACACCTGTGTTAGCAAGATAGCAAATCAGTCCACTCTTAAGTGTTACACCTTTTATCAAGTCACCGGTATTGCACGAATAGAGTTTCTTGTTTTTTGTATCATATTTGTTACCATTGTCATCAAATTGACGATATTCCAAATAAAGAGTTTTTCCGTTCGGCAAATCTCGTTTATATGCAACAACTTCATTTTGAGCTGAGGCAGGATAGAGTGTATATGTACCGTTTTTATCAATGGTTTTAATTTGATTATTGTCAAGCCAACCGAGCGATTCACGTTCTTTGACGGAAATATACTGTCCGATAGGGGTTAGATGTTTTGCCATCAGTGACATATAATACACAGCACTTGTTTGGTTGGAGCGGTACAAGTCTTTCAAGCCAAGTGCGTGCATGGTTTCGTGACATATTTTACCTGTCGGTAAAATAGGCAGATTATCCTCACCGCGATAAAGCACAAGTCCGTTTACGTTTTCGTAGTTGCACGTTAGCTGTAAATATTCTCCACTCTGATAAGTATTAACTCCTTCTTGCACTGAAATCATATTTGAATATGAGTGATAGTCCCAAAGAGGTGAATTCCAACCAACCGAAATATTTTGCGTTGTATTTTTGTAAATCACAGTAATTAAATCAATTTTTCCGTCACGGTTTCGGTCAAGATCGGCAAAATTATATTGATTTTCTTCTATATCTTTTGGTTTGTTTCCGTTTGTGATTGCGTTTGAAATTGTATTCGCCCAATCAGTCTGTAGTTCATACATTCTGGAATTTTCTTCTCCACTCTCGTAACCGTAAGGGTTTTGGTCATCTTTTTCGGCATAATAACCGCGTGGCTTTGAAAGTGTGAGCGAATTGTTGTTGTCAAAAAGATAAAGCGTTTGCATATTCATTTTCCCGCCGCTTACTGTTTTGAAATAGTCAGCGACATTATATACACTTTTATTATATGTATTGTCTAAAATGTTGCGGACAGTTGTGTCGGCATAAGTGTTGTTGATAAATTCGTCCTCGTCAGAAAATTTCATAAATACAACAAGATTTGTGAAATTTGGTGCGTTTGATTCGTTCGATAAAACCGCACCACAGGGAATAGTCCCGAAAATTAATATTAACGTGGTTATAATACATATTGCTGTTTTAAATAGTTTTGTTTTATTTTGCATTGTTTTCTCCTAATAGTCAGAGGAATAATCTCAGCTGACAAAGTAATTTAGATATTGTTCAACGTCAATCGGTTATAGCGTCAACAACGTCATTAAAGTTTTTCCTTAATAGCTATATTTTTGCAGTTAGGCGGGCATACCTTTCAAATTAAACTTACATTTCTCTAATCAACAATTTAGGAACACCCATTATTCGGCAGTGCTTTAATTCTTCACCCGCAATTAATATTGGCGGAACATTCGGATTGACAGGAACTAACCTCAACCAATCTTCATCTTCTACAAACTCGATTTTTTTTAATGTTGATATTTCGTCATTGTATATCACTGCTCCGACATCACCACTATAATTAACGGTGCTTTGACGTAAGATTAATACTTTATCGCCGTCTTGATATTGAGGATACATACTGTCACCCTTAATGCACAGTACAAAGAAATCTTTCGGAGTATGTCCTTTTAAATATGAATTAGGAATATCGACTTTATCTCCGTCCCATGATTCAATAGCGATATGATTATATCCTTTCGCTATGTCACCTATAACGGGGAATGTTGTGTAGTCCTCTGTTATATTCGGATTTGGAAATTTATCATCTGTATATATTTCCGTTTCGTGTTCGTCCAGTCCCATTAAGTAGCTTGGAGTTGTTTGAAGTGCATTGGCAAAAGCTATGATTTTTGATTGAGTTATATCATTTTTGCCCATTTCAATTTTATTTATAGTTGAACGGGATTTATAACCTAACTTAGTTGCAAGTTCTTCTTGTGACATTCCGAGTTTTTCTCTGCGTGCTTTTATTCTCTTATATAATTCCATAAAATATCACTTCCTGTCTAAACATTTATTGTCATTATTAATATATCACAATGTAGACTATTTGTCAACTTTGCTTTAGAACTATAAAAAAAGTTGATGAATAATCTACAAAATAAGGGCATTCCTGTTAAGTAACAAAAACGAGGTGAAATTCACGGCAAGATAGAGAAAGATTGCGAAAGTGACGAAATGGGAACAATCGCAAGGAAAAATTGTTGTGAAACTTATTGACAAAGGATATATAAACAAAACTATATATCACATTTGCATAAAAAATGTAAAAAGAATCTTGACAGAGAAATTGAGAAAGGATATAATATTGAGGTAAGCCCGTATGCGATAGGAACATTGGACGCTACTGAGTATGACGAAACATATACAGAGTATAGGGTGCAGAAATTGCTAGAAGGGGGAATAATGCGATGAGATTAATAAAGACGGAAGAAGAAAAAAATTGGAAAAAATATATGCACCGTACTATGATTATACAAAGATTATACAAAAACACCGGCTTTAAGTCCTGATGCACCAGACGAGGCAGTTAAAGCATATCAAAAACAACAAGAGCTGTTTAAAAGAAAATATGCAGAAGCAGAAGCTTTGTTTTTTAGTAACGGAGATAATTGAAGATAAGAATTAAAGCACGTCTTAGGGCGTGCTTTTTTGATACCCAAAAGGAGAGTGGAACAAGTGAATATACGAGACTTACTGCCTTAGCACCTATGAAACGGTGCTTTTTTGAACGTGATACGGTGAAGAATGCGATATATGAAAAGTGGCTTGACGGAAGATTGCGTATAATGGACGCAGGTTGTTTCGGCGACTAAAAAAAGGCTTTTGTTTTAGACGATAATGCAAAATCGTTTCTTGCGGAGCAAGGTTATGTAATACCGTATTTTACACAGAACGATTTACAAAGTGAAGATTTTGTAAGAAGTTTTATCTTCTATTATTACACAGAAGGTTACGGTGCGGATACGTCTGCTCAATATAAAAACGGATATTTTGAATGGTTCGAAAATTCCGTAAGAGATACTTATAAATTGCTTTTCGGTGCAGATATGCCCGAATATCACCCAACCGATAACGGCAGTGTTTTATATGAAAACGGTAATTATAAAATCAGTGTTTCAAATCGCGGAGACGGCAGATATGAATTTATAAGTGCCGAAAATGTCGGTGACGGAATGGACGTAGTATTTAAAAATACCGATTCAACAGGAACTGATTTCGGAAATGTCACGTTCCGCCTTGTTCCGACAGATAACGCAAACGGATATATAATAACTCAAAAGACAAATTAAAAATTTCAAATAAGGCTTAAAAAGTACATCGAAATTCGATGTACTTTTTTGTATGTCGAAAAGGAGGTTTATATGGGTATAATTGATAATGCAGTTCAATGGGCGACAGATAGTGCAAATGATGACAGTCACGGTTACAGTTAATCGGTGAGATGGAGACCGCATTATGATTGTTCTTCTTTTGTTATAACGGCATATCAAAATTCGAGAGTGCCTGTTGAAGATAATGGCACGACATATACAAGAAAAATTAAAATCACTCATTCACGAAGTACAACACGCAATACAAGTGCGAGAGGGATTTGCAGTCGGTGAAAGCCCTGATAGCAAAAACAGAAACCAAAGCGCAGGTGAAATCGAGGCTGACGATGTTAAGGCAAGACAAAGTATGAGCAAAGAAGAACGGCTTAATACATTCCCTAAAAGTATGAAACCTAATCAAAATGCGGACGTTGTATTTTGGGAGAATGGGAAAGGTACAAACAAAACAAAGTTTTCGTTAAAGGACAATTCAGACAATGAAAACTCTAATATAGACGAAAAAGATGTTGCGGCGATACAATCAATAGGGCAACTAAATTTAAAAGAAAGAGGAATTATTAATCGGTATACATATAATAAATTAGCTCAAAAAGCTGATATGCCGGTTACAAAATTGGTGGAAGATTTGCCAATAAATTCAGATGGCAAGATTAATAGAGCGGATATACTTGCAAAGGCAATGAACAATGTAAGAGATAAAAATAATTTACATAATACAGAGAATACATCTTTTATTTATGTAAAAGATATAGACAAAAATATCCTTGTGGGGAAAGATGCTTTAAGACATGGACTTATGAGAAATTCAAAAGATACGGCTAAAGTAACCACTAAAATTGGGGATGTATTAGAAAATGCTATAAAGGTGAATGAACTGAAACCGAGAAATAATACGCTTGGTGGGTATGTATTAATGGGGATAGGAATAGACGATAAAGGTAACTACTATCCTACAAGAATAATCGTAAATAATTACGAGGTTCAAAAAATAGAACCTTTAGATGTTGTTTATGCGGTGAGAACAAAAAAGAAGAACCAGTCTCCTAACGGAGCAGGGTTCGCCTCAAAAGAAACTCCCCTATCTAAAGGTTCCTCCGAAATAAGTGTATCAGATTTTCTCGATATTGTCAAGGAGAATTTCGCAGATACATTGCCTCGAGATGTATTGGAAAAATATAATACAAAAAGACCTAAAAGCGCATTATCTGAAAGTGTCAAATATTCGATAAAAGAAAGCGATTATGACAAAATCGCAAATCGTCTTATGGGTGACGATTTGCTAAATGCTTATGACACAATAGAAGAAATTCGGAATGTCGGTGGCAAGGTAGACGAAAACGGTTATGCGTATGTGTATCATAACACTTCCAAAGACAATGCCGAAAATATTCGTAAAACAGGAGTAATGTCAGCAAAAGAGGACAGTATATTTGTATCGACAAAGCCAGACGGGCAGTCTGAGTTTGACATATCAAGTGACATAAGCTATAATGATATTAAAGGTAAATCTTTTTTGCTTATATATGATAACTCTACAACAGGAAGAACATTTAAAGGGCTTGAAGGATTTATAGAAGATAACGGCGGTAAAGTTGTTGGATATTATGCAATGACAACAGGGCAGGATATGTCCGAAAAAATGATTACTACAGATGAAACTTGGGAAAAGCTTAAACAATTCGGAATTGAAAAGATTAGAAATTTTGCAGAAAGCGAGGGAATAAGAAGTGAAATATCAAGAAATGGACTCACAGAAAGAGAAACACGAGAACTTATCAGACAGTACAGAAAGAAAGCTGACAAAAGAAGAATTGACGGCTTTATGTCGAAGAATGAAGGAACACAGAAGGAGATTCAGAGAGTATATGAGAATGGTAGAAGGGACTCAGAAAAAGACAGAACACAAGGAAAATTCTCATTAAAGAGCTTAAATAGCAGTAACCTTGATACAGTTGAAAATAATACTGATAATGTGCAGATTAAATCCGATAATTTTAAAAATTGGTTTGGAGATTGGGAAAATAACCCGAGTAAAGCAAGTAAAGTTGTGAATGAGGACGGCACCCCTAAAGTAGTGTATCATGGAACGGATAAGGGGGGCTTTTATGTGTTCGACCCTAAAATGTCTGACGATAAAATTTCATTGTTTTTTTTTCTGATAGCAAAGTGACATCAATCACATTTTATCACTTTTTATCACGTTGATTTTCTTCTTGCAAGCACTAAAAAACCGCATAAACACTTGATATTCAAGCATTTATACGGCTTATAAATTTTGGTGCAGATGAAGGGACTTGAACCCCCACGTCGGTGACACTAGATCCTAAGTCTAGCGCGTCTGCCAATTCCGCCACATCTGCAAACAACATAATGGATTATATCAGATACACATACATTTGTCAACACTTTTTTTGAAAAATTTTTATAAAAATATTTTTCAGATAAAAATTTTAGTGAAATTGTAAAAAAGGACTGTACAAAATTTAATTGTTATAGTATAATTATATTATTAATGATTAGCGATCATCAAGCTAAGAGAGAGAGGAGAAAAGAAAATGGAGAAAAGAAAAAAATTGCTGTCTGCGATACTTTCTGTATCAATGATTGCAAGTGCGTTCACTGCATTGCCTTTATCAGCAAGTGCAGAGGGTGAACAAAATTCCGGTGAAGAAGTTACTGCGACTGTTTCACCGAGTACAACGGCTGGAGTTACGACAACAGGTGAACCTGTTGCAACAGCGACAACTGAAGTTGAGTCTACAGACGAACCCGCTACAGCTGCAACTCCGGAGGCGGCAGGCGTTGTTTACGAAGACCAAAAAATCAAAATTACAAATGCTAAAGCTGACAAAGTAACAATCGTAATTTCAAAGTATTACGATAACAAAACTTTAGCAGGTGTAGAACTAAAGGAAAATGTTACACTTGAAAACGGTAGCGGTGAAGTTGCTTACGATTTACAAGGTAAAGCGGCTAAAATTATGGTTTGGGATGATATAAAGACAATGACACCTTTATTTGCAACAACAAGTGTTGAAGGTACTGTTGATCCGGCACCTACTCTAAAGCCGACTGCACCTACAAGCCAGCCGGAAACAACACCGACGGCTGAGCCTACTGCAACACCGACAGTTAAGCCTACAGAAGTACCGAGAGAATATACAGAGATATATACTCAGGATTATGAAGATGTAGCAGATACAACTGCATTAAAGAATATTTGGGCATCAGCAAGCTATGCAGACGGTATTACTTTGGGTACAGATAATACTAAATATGCACAGTACACTGACGCAGATAAGAATACAAGAAGTGCAACATCGGCATTTGATGTTGATTTGTCTTCTCAAGATAAGTATGCGGTAGAATTTGACCTTGCATTAACTAAGTCAAGCAAAGATGATGTACAATTTGTTGTAGCATCAGGAACTATGCCGACTGCAAACACAGGTATGACTTCAAATTATATCTTCAAGATAAATATGGCAGGTAATTCTAATAACTGTAAGATTAATGACGTTGACGCGGCAACCGTAACTCTTACAGACGCAGCTTGGTACCACTATACAATATTGGTTGACAAGAACGAAGGCTTGGCAACTGTCAATATCACAGATAAGAGCGGCGAAAAGGTTGTAGACAAGTTGATTGTTCCTACAAACGGCGTTAATGATAAGATTACAGGTATCTTATTCTTGTCAGGACGTTATCATAGTGTTATGAAGTTGGATAACGTTGTTGTTCGTACAACAGATAAGTATGATGAGTTTGGTCAAAAGGCAGAAGAAACTCTATCAAAAGTTGAATTTGCTTCTGAACTTAATACTACAATTAACCAGCCTAATGAAGGCGAGCCTGTACATAAGCCTATTGCAATTAAGGCAACAGGTATATATGGCGGCGACCTAACAAACAAGGAAGGTCTTAATGTAGAATGGACAGTTACAGGTCTTGATAACGAGGACGGCTATATTACACTTACAAAGGCAGAAGGTACAGGTGAGGGTACTGACGGTGAAAGCCCTAACGGAAATACTACTGCTTACTTCAATGTAAGAAACGGTGTTTCAAACTGGTTCGGTAAGGTTACTGCAAAGGTAACATATCTTGATGAATCATTTGAAATATCTACTCCGTTTGCCGTAATCGGTGCGAGCGGTTCAACTAATATAGCTCCGGATGCCGGTTATCCTGAAAATATGAGTTCATATGACGATTCTCTTGTAGGATACACAGCTACATCAAATGCAATCAATTCAAAGGATCTTGTTCTTAACGGCTGGTCAATATACGGTTCAAACGGTGTAAGAACTCTAACACTTAAGAAGGATGAAGATAATACAAAGTATCTTCAATTTGCATCAAACGGTGGCGGCGGTTCAACTGTCGGTGTATATCAACTTGCAGAACAAGCGTCACAATATATCGTTGATATGAAAGTTAGATTTACGGGCGGTGCAATGGCATTCGGTCACTACGGTAATACACCGAATAATGCAACTAATAATCCTAACTGGACAGTATCATACGGAAGTGGTGCTTTGACGGTTGGCACTCAGTCAATTCCAGGTGTCAACAGTGAAGATTGGTACAGAGTAATTGTTTCTGCAGATGAAAGCGTAGGAACTTACTGGGTTAAGGTATATAATGACGCAGGTACTCTTGTAGGCGAAACAACAGCTGAAGCTATGAGTTCTACATATACAGAAACACAGAAATATTTCTGTTTCCAAGGTACATATCCTGTAGATTTGGCAAGCTTCAAAATTTACACACCTACAGCCTCAACAATGACTGTAAATACTGAGGCAGAAACTATCCAGGTTCCTGAAACAGGTGCAAACAGTGCAACAGCAGAACTGACTGCTATAGTTAAGGATACAGACGGATATAATATCTCAGGTGCCGTTACTTGGTCACTTGCTGATGAATATACAGGTGTAAGCATTGCAAGCAAGGATGCTCAGACAGCAACTTTGACAGTAACAGACGAGGCAGCTGCCGGAACTGTTACAGTAGTTGCAACTTACGGTTCAAAGAGAGTTGAAAAAGAAATTTCTCTATCAACAACAGGTAATGCAATCGCATTTACAAAGTCGTCTTCAAGCATAACAATTCCGTTTGAGGGCTCTGATGCCGTAACAGGTAACTTCACGGCAGAAGTAAGAGACAAGGCAGGTCATGCTGTTGAGGGTGCAAACGTAACTCTATCACTTGTTGATGCTGCAGGCACACCGGTGACAAATGCGAAGGGAATTACATTCGATGCAACAACAGGCGTTTTGACAGTTCAGGCAGGTGCAGTATCAAAGGTTCTTTATGTTAAGGCGGTTGCAACTGTAGGTGAAGAAACTTTGACATCAAGAGTTAAGGTTAATGTACACGGTTTGTCATTTGCATTCGGAAGTAATGATCCGTCAGACGACAGCTTTACAAAGGTAACAGCCGCTGACGCATATTCAGATAAGATTGGTTACGGTTTTGATGATACATCAGTAGTAACAAGTGAAGAATCAGATGTAAAGGGTACTGCGGCATACAGATTTAAGGCTAAAGTTCCTAACGGTAACTATGTTGTTAAGGTTACAACTTCATCTGCAACAATGACTTCTGAAGTAGTTGAAGGAGTTGCGGCAACAACAGGAATTACAAAGACAGGTACACAATTTAATGTAGCAGTTTGCGACGGTGTACTTGACCTTACATTTGAAAGCGGTTCAACATTGTCAGATTTGACAATTACACAAGCTGCAGCTAAGGCAGCACTTGCTAAACCGGCAGTATATGCTATCGGTGACTCAACAACAAATAATAATGCATCAGGTAACATTTCATGGGGTAACCGTGTAGGTAATGGTGTAGCAGTTCCTGATACATTCTCATCATTCAGCAATAACGGTATGGCAGGACGTGATTCTGTAAACTTCTATAACCAAGGCAGAGTTGAGACAGTTCTGTTGAGCGTTTGCCCTGGTGACTATGTAACTGTTAATATGGGTATTAACTCAAAAGAGACAGGTGAATCTGCATCATACTACACATTGCTTAATAACTACTATGTAGAAGGTATTATTCAACGTGGTGCTATTCCTGTAATTGTTACAGCTACACCGCTTGGATTCAGTAGTTCACAGTATCCGTATAATGCATCAACAGGTAAGTTTACAGTAAATCGTGGTACAGGTGCTCATAACGGTGATTTGAGAAAGATTGCTCAATCACATAATTTGAACATTATTGAATTGGGTTACTATTTTGAAGATTACTTTAATAGTCTAACAGCTGAAGATGTTGCAGCTTATAACGCTGAAAACGGAACAAGCTTTACATCACAAGTTGAACTTGTAAAGAGCTGGTATGGTGACCACAACCACTATAAACAGTATCTTGCTGATAAGATTGGTTCATATATCCTTGACAGTGTGTCGAAGATTGCAGGCGGAAGTACAAACTTCAACCAGGCAAATGATACACACATCAATGAACAATAATCAACTTAAAAGAACTTCCCGAACGGGAAGTTCTTTTTTTGTGCCTGCTTCCATATACATAAACTAAAAAGGGGATTTGGGTGTGAAAAAAATACTTTTAGTAGTTGTTATAATCATTTTTATTACGTTGCTTTTGCCGCTTGCGATAGTTTGGTTAATCGGTGGCAGTGGAGAAGGACAAAGTCCGATTGAGAGCGGAACGGTAAGTGTGTATGTGTCGGAAGAAGATTGTGTTAAAGATATGGATATTAATGAATATTTAAAATGCGTGGTGGCGGCGGAAATGCCTGCCGATTTTGAGGAAGAGGCATTAAAGGCACAAGCCGTTGCGGCAAGAACATATCTGTACTCACATATTGCCGAAAAAGACAAAGGCAACATTGCCGAAAGTCACAACGGTGCGGCGATATGCACCGATTCAACGCACTGTCAGGCGTATATTTCGGAGGATAAGCGGAGAGAAAGCTGGGGTGCCGGTGCCGAGGAAAATTGGAACAAAATAAGCACAGCGGTTGACGAAACTACAGGACAGATAATGACATACAACGATGAAATAATATCGGCGGTATTTCATTCAACTTCGTCGGGGATAACGGAATCGGCAGTTGACGTTTGGGGGGCGGACGTGCCGTATTTGCAAAGTGTTGCAAGTACGGGAGATGAAGAATCGCCGAAGTATCACAGTGAATTGACATTGAGTGAACAGGAATTTAAAAATATTGCGGAAGAAAAAATTGACGGTGTGGATTGGAATAATGGGCTTGTATCGAACATTAACCGCTCAAATGCAGGCGGTATTGTAACACTTGATGTAGGCGGAGTGAATATAAAAGGAACAGAATTTAGAAATATATTTTCACTGCGTTCCGCAAATGTTGAAATATCGCAAGAAAACGGCAATATAAAAATGAGCGTAAAAGGGTTCGGTCACGGCGTCGGTATGAGCCAGTATGGTGCAGATTACCTTGCAAGGCAGGGAAAGACATATGAGGAAATTTTAAAAACTTATTATACAGGTGTTGAAATAGAAAACAGGTAAAATTGCACAAAAAATGATACGAAAATTTGTGACTTAAAAAAAAATATGACTGTTTTTTATATTGAGAAATTCCGTAAAAAGTTATAAAATATTATTATAATTATTTTTGAGGGAGAGAGTTAATAATGAACAGAAAAGTGATAAGTGCGGCGGTTGCAGTTGCAATGACCGCCACAATGAGCAGTTTTGCCTTACCGGCAAATGCCGCGGAAGTTAAAACTCCGCAATATCAAACAAACACACGTCAAATGGAAAAGCTTAATCGTGGATTGATTGCTGTTAAGACAACGGCAGATACACGAGGTCAGGCAGTTAACGGTGTATATTTGAGTTGGAGATTGCTTGGTGACGAAAGTCTTGAAAATCAAGCATTCGATATTTATAAAAACGGTACAAAAATACATACAACAGGTGTACATGACGCTACAAACTGGATTGATACATCGGGTACTGCATCGGATAAATACAAGGTTGTAAAAGCGGGTGAGGACGCGTCTAAGGAAACTGAAGTTACACCTACTTCAAACAACAACTGTGCAAAGTCAAATGAGGTTGGAAATGGAAACAGTGAGAAAAATTCATTTACATATGTAGATATTCCTATTTCACGTCCTGATCCGGTAGAAAGAATGGGTGACGGCAAGATTTCAAATTATTACACTGTTGACAAAAGCCACGAAGGCGGTGCGAATGACGCGTCTGTCGGCGATCTTGACGGTGACGGCAATTATGAAATTGTATTAAAGTGGGACCCGACAGACTCAAAAGACAGTGCCGGTGCGGATTTTACAGGTAATGCATATATTGACGCATATAAGATTGATCCGAACAATGACGGTTATATGTGGCGTATTGATTTGGGTAAAAATGTTACATCAGGTGCACACTATACGCAATTCTTGGTGTATGACTTTGACGGTGACGGAAAGTCAGAAGTGGCAATGAAAACAGCACCAGGTACGGTTGACGGCACAGGTCATTACGTTACGGAAGTCGGTGATACTGACGAAATCAGAAATACCGACAATACAAAATCATATATAGGCACAAGCGGAAGATTAAAGGGTAAAAATCCGTTTACGCAGTATTTAACCATATTTGACGGCGAAACAGGTGCCGCACTTTATACAACGGACTTTATTCCGTATGATGCGGCAGAAGATCAATATTGGGGCGACGGCAAGGCAAAGTATAACAGAAGTGAAAGATACCTTGCGGCAGTGGCTTATCTTGACGGTATTCATCCAAGTATCGTTATGTGCAGAGGTTATTATCACGACTCTGTAATTCGTGCATATACATGGGACGGTACTGAACTTACAATGCAGTGGGAGCATAAAGGTAAGAAGAGTGAAAGTTCAACGACACTGTATGGACAAGGAAATCATAATCTTTCTGTAGGCGATATTGACAATGACGGCAAGGACGAAATTGTTTACGGAAGTGCTGCACTTGATGATGACGGTAAAACAGTTCTCGGAAATACAGGTCTTGGACACGGTGACGCAATGCATATGAGCGACTTTAATAATGACGGCACTCAAGAAGTATTTTCGGTAAAAGAGGAGGAATTTAAAAAGTATGCCGAAGATTTAAGAGTCGCAAGCACAGGAAAGCATTTTTGGGGTTCCGGAAAACTGACTACATCAAGTGATAACGGACGTGGTGTTATGGATAACATTGATGATAGCTACGCAAAGGAACATTCAAATGCATTGGCGATAGGTTGGAGCAGCGGAATTGCGAATGCTCACGACTTAAACGGTGATGATGTTGCCGCAAAACCGGCTGGTGCGGGAAGCGGTACCTTTGATAATTTCCTTGTATATTGGGACGGCGATTTGAGCCGTGAGTTGCTTGACGCAAACATTATCCAAAAATATTATGCCGCAACAGGTACAACAAAGAGATTTTACGGTCCGTCAGACGGATACACACTTACAGGCGGTTCTACAAACAACTACTCAAAGAGAAATCCTTCGCTTGTTGCCGATATTTGGGGCGACTGGCGTGAAGAAATTATAATGCCGGTAAACAAAGGCTCGGCAACGGATCAGGCATATTTGAGAATATATACCTCTACAATACCTACAGATTACAGAATTACAACATTAATGCACGACTGCCAATACAGATTGTCGGTTGCGTGGCAGAATGTCGGATATAACCAACCGACACACGCAAGCTATTATATAGGTTCTGTGGCACTTGCAACAGACGAAAGCGGCAATACACTTAACTATCTTGCACCGGCAGTACCTTATACAAAGGTGACATATTCGGCACCGGAGCAAGTAGCGGTTACGGGAATGACTTTGGAGAAAAAGTCAATAGAAGTTGAAAAAGGCAAGACAGAAACAATCAATGCAATTATCACACCTGAAAATGCGACAAGAAAGGGTATAACTTGGACTTCGTCCGATACAAATGTGGCAACTGTTACAAACGGTGTTGTGAAAGGTATTTCAGCCGGAACTGCAACTATAACGGCAACAACCAAAGACGGCAACTTTACAGATACTTGTGAAGTGACTGTTATGCAAAATGCAGTTACGGGCATAAGAATTTCAGAAAAACTAATTGATTTGGGAATGGGTTACAAAAAACAAATTACCGCAACGGTAATGCCTGATGACGCTACGGATAAGTCTGTAGAATGGACATCGGAAAATCCTGAAATCGCAACAGTTTCGGACAACGGTACAATCACAGGTAAAAGCTACGGTAGAACGGTTGTAACCGCGACTACAACAGACGGCGGATATACCGCAAAGTGTGTGGTAAGAGTTAAACCGATAGATGTATTTGACGCAACGGGTAACAATGAGTTTGTATCGGAAAATACTGATGCAAATACTGCATTTACAGGAAGTGCCAACAGTGCGGTGATTTCGCAAACAGGTGCGTCTGACGGTGCGGAGGCACATAAAGATTTTGAAGTTTATGATAGCGGTAAGGTTGAGCTTGAATACAGACTTACAACAGGCGGTGTAAAGGTTGACGGTTCAAATTGGAACTGGACAGGACATGAATATACAATGGGAATGAAACTTCTTGACAGTGAGGGCAACAATATTGTAACTATATATCAGCCGTATACCACAAAGGCTCAAAACTTGATGGCACAAACTTCTGTCGATTCTGCGGCAGCTGCTGTAACTGCATCAGGTTCGGGTTGGTCAAACAGCGGTAACGTTGTAGGTAATATTCAAGGTAGCTCAAAGCGTTGGAAAGTAAAAGTCACATTGGATTATGATAATGATAATTGCACTGTAAAGGTTACAGGTACAGACGGAACATGGGCAAATGATGACGGCGTAATACAAAAAACCTTTGCGCTAAAGGGTGCTAAATTCAAGACATTAAGTTTGTATACTCAAAAAATGAAAGATTATGATTCGGCTACCTTGACGCTTCGCCGAAAATTGAAAATCTTGTATACAGTAAGTCAACAACTGTTTCGGGTGTAACAGAAGAATTGTATAACAAGGGCGGTGACAGTAAGTTTACTGAAAGTGACTTGACAGATTGGACACAAGTAGGTACTGACACTGCGTCACTTGCTGTAGACAGCGATAATAACCGTATTTGGTATAATGCGACTCAACCGACAGGTGAATACAGTGCGGAAAAGAATTTTGAAGTAGGCAATAATGCTATCGTAACTTATGATGTTGATTGGTATTTCGGAAGTGCGGTAAACAGAGACGGTAACTTTGAGTATCTTCAAATCGGTAATATTCGTCTTGGTTGGACAAACGGCTATAAGATGTTCCTAAGCACAGACGGAGGAGCAACATGGCTTGACAGCGACAGTGACGGCACAAATGACAGCATATTCAACGGTGCAAATCAAACATACACTAAGAATGTTAAAGTGACGGTTAATACTGCTACAGGAGTAGCATCACTTTGGTTTGACGGAACAAAAGTAGGCGATTATACTACAGAAAACGCGGCAAATACTGTTAAATTCGGATTTACTCGTGCCGGTGCGGCACCTAATTGGGCTGTTCCGAACGGTATCGACAGAATTAAAGTGTCACAATTTGTTCAAGGTGAAGAACCGATTGAATTTTCAGAAATGAAAGTGAGTGGAAAAGACGATAAGACTGCTACGGTAACATATGCGGTTGTTGATGAAGATGCTGATGACATTTCATTGATAGGTGCATTGTATGACAAGGACGGTAAACTTGTTGAAATCAAGACAGTCCCTGTTGCCAATGTTGAAAAAGGCAAATATTTGAACAGTGAAATTGTTTTTGAAAACAGTATCAAAGAAAAAAATTTGAAAGTATTTATGTGGAATTCGCTTGGCAGTATGACAGCACTTTGCGAAAATGCTCAATAACAAATTTAAAAACAAAAATCGCAGACTATAAGGTCTGCGATTTTTTTAATGTGTTATTCAGTATGTTTTCGAGTTCTATTGCTTTTGATACGACTTCGGGGTCGGAAAGACAATAATTTTTTTCAATTATAAGATTATCAAAATCTGTTTTCAGTTGTTTAATGTTGTTCATTTATGTATGCTCCTTTCGATTACACGGTTATATATAAACCACTGCTTGTTGTATTTATTTTACAATATATGATAAAACTTGTCAATATATTGTGGTATAAAAGGAGCAACTTTCGTGTTGCAGAAAACGACACAACCGTTTAAATTTCATTATCTTTCTTCGCTTTAACCTGTAAAACGACAAAAGCTGACACAGCGGCAATCATAAACAGTATTGCAACAAGCTGAGAAATGCCGAGAACATTTGGAATTACATATAATATATAATTCGGATTTCTCATACCTTCAAGAAACAGTCTGCCGAATGAATACCAGAAAATATAGAAACAAAATACCTGCCCGTCATTCTTTTTTTTGTCACGAATCAGAAGAAGTATCACAAGTCCGATAACATTCCATATCGATTCATATAAAAATAATGGGTGAACAGGTGTTGCACCGTTTATGGACATACCGAAAAGGCTGTTTGTTTCACCGCCGTACACTTCGACGTTTACAAAGTTTCCGAAACGTCCGATTGCTTGACCGATAAAAAGACCTGGTGCACATACGTCAAAGACTTTGGCGATATTCAGCTTTTTAACCATGCAGTATATAACGGTTGAGATTATTGCACCGATAATACCACCGTAAATAGCAAGTCCGCCGTTCCAGACTTTAAACATATCGGCTATCGAGTCAAATTCATCGAGTGCGAAAAGCACATAATATATTCTTGCGCCTATTATTCCGAAAATAAGTCCGAACAAGGCGATATCCCATACATTATCTTTTTTCACACCACGCTTTTCACAAGTTTTATAAACGAAAAATAATCCCAAAAGAAAACCCGAAAGAATGATAAGCGCATACCAATAAATAGGCTTTGAGCCTATTGAAAATGCGACAGGTGAAATGTTTAGAGAAATACCGAGTTTAGGAAAAGCAATGTTGTTCATAATCATACCTCCTTCATAGTAAGTGAAATACGTTTTTTCGGTACGTCAACTTCAAGTACACGAACTTTCACAACGTCACCGACTGAAAGTACGTCGGTTGGGTGCTTGATGTATCGGTCGCATATTTGCGATATGTGTACAAGTCCGTCTTGATGAACACCTATATCGACAAATGCACCGAAATCTATAACGTTTCTCACCGTTCCCGTCAGTACCATATCCGGTTTAGTCCTCCATTGAGAGAATGTCGCTTCTTAAAACGGGTTGCGGCAATTCTTCACGCGGGTCGCGACCTTTCTTTATAATACTGTCGGCAATGTCTTTTAAAGTTATTTCACCTATTCCGAGTTCTTCGGCTAATTTATGTGTATTTTCTTTCGACAGACGTTGCTTTAAATCCGCAACAGTGCCGTCTTGAACGTCTTGTTCAGTATATCCCATATGTTTAAGCAGCTGCGCGGCGGCTTTGTAGCTTTCAGGGTGGACGGAGGTGTTGTCAAGGACATTGTCACCGTCTGTTATACGCAAGAAACCTGCGCACTGCTCAAATGCTTTTGCACCGAGTTTTGGCACTTTCAAAAGTTCTTTTCTTGTATTGAATTTACCGTTTTCTTCGCGATATGTGATGATGTTTTTTGAAACGGTTTTGTTAATTCCGGCAACATATGCAAGCAGTGACGGAGAGGCGGTGTTAAGGTCGACACCGACACTGTTTACACAATTTTCAACCACTCCTCCGAGTGCCTCACCAAGTCGCTTTTGGTTCATATCGTGCTGATACTGTCCGACACCGATTGACTTAGGGTCAATTTTTACAAGCTCTGCAAGCGGGTCTTGCACACGTCTTGCTATTGAAACGGCACTTCTGAGTGCAACGTCATACTGTGGAAATTCTTCGGTTGCAAGCTTTGACGCACTGTAAACCGACGCACCTGCCTCGTTTGTCATAATGTAAAATACTTCTCGGTCAATTTCTTTTAAAAGGTCGGAAATAAATATTTCACTTTCCTTTGAGGCTGTTCCGTTACCGATTGAAATTAAGTTTACGTTGTTTCTTAAAATCATATCCGTAAGAATTTTTTTAGCCTTGTCTTTATCGTGGTTAGGCAATGTGCAGTAAACAACATTGGTGTCAAGAACTTTGCCTGTTTCGTCCACAACCGCGACTTTGCACCCTGTTCTGTAACCTGGGTCAAAGCCCATAACGATTTTATCCTTAATAGGCGGTTGCAATAAAAGTCCGGAAAGATTTTGATTGAATACCTTTATTGATGCCTCCTCGGCATTTTCCGTAAGCATATTGCGTATTTCTGTTGATATGGACGGTGCAATAAGTCGTTTATAACTGTCCTCGGCGGCAAGTTTGACGTATTTTGTAGACGGTGATTCGTGTTTTGGAGTAAGTCGTCTGAAAAGATAGTTTGTGATTTTTTCTTCGTCAATATCAATTTTTACCGATAAAAATCCTTCTTTTTCACCACGATTTATCGCAAGCAATCTATGGTTTGCAAGTTTTTTTATTGGTTCGGCAAAATCATAGTAAAGACGGTATACACTGTCGTCTTCTGTTAACGCTTTTGAAACTAAAAGACCGAAGTCGATTGTTTTTTGACGAATATCTTTTCTGTATTCGGGGTTATCACTGACTTCTTCGGCGATTATATCCATAGCACCGGCTATTGCGTCCTCACTGCTTTCAACATCTTTTTCGGTGTCGATAAAATCAAGCGAAATACTTTCTATATTATCATTCGGATTTTGTGCAAGGATAATTTCGGCAAGCGGTGCCAGTCCTTTCTCTTTTGCGATAGTCGCTCTTGTGCGGCGTTTCGGTCTGAACGGACGGTATATATCCTCAAGTTCCGATAATGTTACGGCATTTTCGATTGATTTTGCGATTTCATCGGTCAAATTTTCTTGCTCGTCAATCAAACGCAATATTTCTTCTTTTTTATCTTCAAGGTTACGTAAATATGACAGTCTGTCGTAAAAATCTCGTAATATTTCATCACTTAGAGAACCTGTTGCTTCTTTTCTGTAACGGGCGATGAAAGGAATTGTGTTTCCGTCATCAATCAGTTTTACTGTGTTTGTAACCTGTTCGGGACGCAGGTTAAATTCAGACGTAAGCTGATTTATAATTTTTTCTTCTGATTTTTCCATTATGTATATCCTCCAAAAAATAATGTTTTGCTTTGAAATTATTTTGTAACAATTCTGCAAATGAATTTTAAAAATTCTATTCACAAACTGAAATATTTGTGATATAATAGTAACAACCACAATATATAGTGTGCAATTATGTAAACTCAACACCAAATATATATGTGATTAAAAATGCAGTTAAGCTAATTATATCCCATTTAGCTTAATTTTACAAGCAAAACAGTAAAATGAGTTAAAATGAGATGTACAAGCTGAAAAAAATGCAAAAAACCTATTGCACTTTTGATTGATTTAGGGTAAAATGGAGTTAATGGGAGCGAATTGGAGCGTTTGGGATGACAAACGGTCAAATTGGAGAGAGTAACCCATAAATCAATAAAAAGGCAGGTGACATTGAATATGGTAAATTTTGTTGACGAATATCCGCGTCAGCTTGACGAGCGCGGAAGAATTATCTTGCCTGCCAAAGTTAGAGAAAATATGTCCGAAACAGTGTATGTTACACGTTCAATGTCAGATAAATGCCTTCAATTATACACACAAGAGGAATGGGATAAGATTTCTGAAAAGATTAATCAACTCCCAACTGCCACAGACAGAAATGCTGCGGCTTTTGTACGTTTGTTTTTCGGTAAGGCTACTTCAGCCGTTATAGACAAGCAAGGCAGAGTGCCAATCGCAAAGCGTCTGATGGAATATGCTAACCTGAAAAAAGATGTTGTGCTTGTAGGTGCAAACACACGTCTTGAAATATGGGACAGTGAAGAATGGGATAGATACCAAGATGAACTTTCAGACGATATTATGATGGACGGAATATTAAATTACGGACTTAATATTTGATTTGAGGTTGTCGATAAAGTGTTGACGGTTCAAAAAATTAATTGAAAGGGAATCAAAATGGAATTTAAACATATTTCAGTATTGTTTGGGGAAAGCATTGACGCGCTGAATATCAAACCGAACGGTATATATGCAGACGGCACACTCGGCGGCGGCGGACATTCGCACGGTATTTTGTCAACAAACGATTCGTGCCGACTTATCGGTATAGACCAAGACAAAGAGGCTATTGCGGCGGCAAAGGAACGCCTTAAAGAATTTGACGGCAGAGTGACGTTCGTAAATCGCAATTTCAGCGAGATTAAGGATATTTTATCAGAACTTGATATTGATGAAATTGACGGTGCGGTACTTGATTTGGGCGTGAGTTCATATCAGCTCGATAATGCCGAAAGAGGTTTCAGCTATATGCACGATGCCGCTCTTGACATGAGAATGAATACGTCTTCGCCGAAATCGGCATATGACGTTGTAAATTCATATTCATGTGAGGAATTGATGCGTATTTTTTATGACTACGGCGAAGAAAAGTGGTCAAAGCGTATTGCGGAATTTATTTGTGAAAAACGTAAAACAAAGCCTGTTGAAACAACATTTGAACTTGTTGAAATCATAAAGGCGGCAATACCGAAAAAAGCCCGTATGGAAGGCGGACATCCTGCAAAGAGAGTGTTCCAGGCGATAAGAATTGAAGTCAATAACGAACTTGGAATATTGGAAAATGCTATTAAAGACTTTGTGTCAAGCATAAAATCGGGCGGGAGATTGGCGATTATAACGTTCCATTCACTTGAGGACAGAATTGTCAAAAAAACATTTCAGGATTTGGCAAGGGGTTGCACTTGTCCGAAAGAATTTCCGGTATGCGTATGCGGTAAGAAACCGGAAATTAAAATTATTTCAAGGAAACCGATTTTACCGTCGGAAGAAGAGCTTGAACATAATTCACGTTCAAAAAGTGCAAAATTGAGAATTGCCGAAAAATTATAGGATAGGCTAAAGGATAATTAAGGGAGAGAATTATTGTGGAATACGGAAATTTGGCATATAAATTGCCGGAACAGTATGATGAACCGATAAAAAAGAGAAAACCACAAAAGAGAAAAACGAAAACAGTTAATACCAGAACAGTCAGTAACAAGAGGAATCATGAACAAATGCAGTATAAGAGAACAATTTTTCGTGGAATATGCGTGACAGTGCTTTTGGCTGTATCAGCAGGATTTATGATTTCAAAATTCGTTGCTGTGAATGAAATGAACCAGCAGGTTGCGTCACTTAAAAGTCAGCTTACAACGCTTGAATCAGCAACAAGTCAGATGGTTTTTGACCTTGAACAGAGTGTTGACCTTACAAAAATTGAAAAAGAGGCAACAACAAGATTGGGTATGCAAAGACCTGAAAAGTATCAGACAATATATGTAAACGTAAAGCAAGATGATATGACAGAGAAAACTGCCGGTGAAGTAGAGGGGTTTGGACACGGTATTGTGTCTGTATTGAAAAAGATTGGTGGTAATATTGTACAATTTTTCAGCATAAAATAAAAATGGACTTCTATAATTATAAAATTATGAAAAATGTACATTTATTAAAGTATTAAAAGGAATTGATAAATTAATGAAACCATCATTAAATGAAATTAAAAAGAAAACGATATTTATGGTGTGTATCGTTGCTGTACTGCTTGCGTTGCTTGTTTTGCGAGTGGCATATTGGCAGATAATCAGAGGTGACGAGCTTTCGAGCAAGGCAAAGGCACAACAGCAGGGCAGCAGTATTGTTACAGCCTCAAGAGGAGATATTTACGACCGTAACGGTAAGGTGCTTGCGGAAAGTGCAACGGTAAACACACTTATTTGCAATCCTAAGGATATTGAGGCGGACGGTGACAGTGAAGTAATCGCCGCAAGATTGGCTCCTGTTTTGAATATGGATCAAAACGAAATCCTTAAGATTATAACAAAAAATTCAAGATACCAAGTTATAAAAAAAACGTCTTACGAACGAACAGACCGAGGCGGTAAAGAAATTAAGAGATTCAGATGTTGACGCAACGATTGCAAAAGCATTTAAAGGGGTATATTTTGAAAATGATTCAAAGAGATATTATCCGTTCAACGTTGCACCGCATATTTTGGGATTTACGGGATATGACAATAACGGTTTGCAGGGAATTGAACTTACTTTCGATGATGAGCTTATGGGGCGTAACGGAAGTATAGAAACTAATCAGTCGGCAAAGGGTACAACACTTAAAGACCAACAAAATGAGTATTTGAACAGTTCTCAAAACGGTGATGACGTTGTGCTTACGATTGATGAAACAATACAGCATTTCCTTGAAAAGCACCTTGAAGAAGCGGTTACGGAAAACAAGCTTAAAGAGGGTGCGGCAGGTATTATTATGAACCCGAAAACGGGCGAAATACTTGCAATGGCAACTAAGCCTGATTTTGACGTAAATAATCCGTATGATATTGACCAGTTTGAAAAATATGCGATAGATTTGGGATATGATACATCAGATGACACAGGTGACGATCCCGATGCAACACCGAAACCGACAGAAGATCCGAATAATTTAAGTGACGAGGCCATTGCGAAAATAAGAAATAAAATGTGGAGAAACAAGGTTATTTCGGATACATATGAACCGGGCTCGACATTTAAGATTATTACTGCGGCGGCGGCTTTGGAAGAACACGTTGTAGACCTTAATTCAACATTCTATTGTCCGGGATTTAAGATTGTTGCCGACAGAAAAATCGGTTGTGCAAACAAGAGCGGTCACGGCGCTCAAACATTTGTAGAGGGTGTAAGAAACTCTTGTAACCCTGTATTTATGGAATTGGGCGAAAGACTTGGATATGAGAAATTTATGGAATATTTCACTGCATTCGGTCTTACCGAAAAGACAAACGTCGAACTTGTCGGTGAGGCGTCAAGTATTTATTACCATAATAAAATGAGTGAAGTCGATATTGCGACAAGTTCATTCGGTCAAGGTTTCCAAATAACACCGATACAGCTTGTAACAGCCGTTTCGGCGGTTATCAACGGCGGTGAAAGAATGAAACCGCAGATTGTAAAGGAAATCAGAAACTCAAACGGAATTTTGAAAACGTATGAGCCGGAGGTTATAAGCCGAGTTATTTCGGAAGAAACATCTCAGCAAATGAGAGAAATTCTTGAATCGGTTGTATCGTTGCCGACATCAACAGGTAAAAATGCGTATGTAAAAGGCTGCCGTATCGGAGGTAAAACAGGTACTTCGGAAAAAGGTAACCGTGACGAAGAAAAACGTATTGCGTCATTTATCGGTTTTGCTCCTGCAAACGATCCGGAAATAGTATGTCTTATAATGCTTGACGAACCGCAGGTTGATAACAAGTACGGCGGTACAATAGCCGCACCTTTGGCAGGTGAAGTTATTGAAGATGTACTAAACTATCTCGGTGTTGAAAAGCAGTACACAGAAAATGAAGAACCTGACGTTAAGCAGGAAATACCTGACGTTAGAACAATGGATTTGACAGAGGCGAAGAAAGCCATTGTTGACAAAAAGCTGAATGTTCAGGTGAGAGGTGACGGCGATACGGTGGTTGACCAGCTTCCGAAACCGGGTACAATGCTTAACGAAGATTCAACGGTAATATTATATACAGAAGAAATTGACAAAACACATACGGTAACAGTACCTAATCTTAAAGGAATGTCCGTGGATAATGCGAAATATACTCTTGAAATGAGCGGACTGAACTTTGAGATTGTCGGTGCGGGACACAGTGAAGTGTCGAGTGCGTATGCGGTAAATCAGAGCATAGCGGCAGGCGAGGAGGTTACACCTGCAACAGTAATAGGCGTGGAATTCCGCCAAGTAACTTCAGACTAATAGGACAGGGGGAAATGTCAAATGTTAGCAAGTGAATTATTAGGCAGTAAATGGCTTGATGAGCATGAAGATATAGATATAACCGGAATAGCGTACGATTCAAGAAACGTACTTCCGGGAAACGTTTTTGTATGTATCAAAGGCTTTGAAACGGACGGACATAAATATGCAGAAATGGCAGTTAAAAACGGTGCGTCACTAATCGTTGCCGAAGATAAAATAGATGTAGATGTACCTGTTTGGTATGTTGAAAATTCGAGAGTTGAAATTGCGGAAATGGCTTGTAAGTATTACGGCAATCCGTCAAGCAAATTCAAACTTATCGGTATCACAGGTACAAACGGTAAGACTACAATAACATATTTAATAAAAAGTATAATCGAAACGGCCGGTATGAGAATCGGTGTTATCGGTACAAATCAAAATATTATCGGCGACAAGGTGCTTGTTACGCAAAGTACAACACCGACAACACCAAACGCACTTGAACTTCAACAGCTATTTGCGGAAATGGTTGACAGTGATGCGGAATGTGTTGTAATGGAAGTTTCGAGTCACGCACTTGAACTTGAAAGAGTACACGGTTGTCACTTTGACGTGGGTGTGTTCACAAATCTTACACGTGACCATCTTGATTTCCATAAGACTATGGAAAATTACTTAAATGCAAAGGCTAAGCTGTTTAAAATCAGCGATAAGGGTGTTGTTAATTTCGACGATGACGGCGGTAAGAAGATTGTTGCAAACAATGACTGCGATATATTAAAAGTCGGTCTTTCGGACGGTTGCGACCTTAAAGCAAAAAATATTGAAATTTCATCATCGGGTGCTGATTTTGATGTTGAATATGACGGTAAGACATATCGTGTTCATATAGTAATTCCGGGCAAGTTCAGCGTATATAATGCAATATGCGCTATGGGTGCGGCATTGCAGATGGGTATTGATATGGATACCATTATCAAAGGTCTTGAAAATGCAACAGGAGTTGTCGGACGTGTTGAGGTTGTTCCTACAAATACCGATTATACAGTTATAATCGACTATGCACATACACCGGACGGTCTTGAAAATATAATTAAAACCGTTAAAGATTTTGCAAAGGGTGATGTTATAACATTGTTCGGCTGCGGCGGTGACAGAGATAATACGAAGCGACCGATTATGGGTGAAATCGCCGGAAAACTTTCGGATTACAGTATTATAACGTCAGACAATCCGCGTACGGAAGACCCTGTTTCTATTATAGAACAGATAGAAGTCGGAATGAAACGCACAGACGGAAAATATAAAGTAATAGTAGACAGACGAGAGGCTATCGCATATGCTCTTGACCACGCAAAGAAAGATGATGTAATCATTCTTGCGGGTAAGGGACAGGAAACATATCAGATAATTGGTAAAGAGAAACACGACTTTGACGAACGTGTTGTTGTATATAAACACCTTAATAAATAATTGAAAAGGGCGGCTGAAAAACTACCGCCCTTATTTTTGAGCATAGGACAAAAAGAGAGAAAGGATTTAATTTATTATGCAGGCAATGACGATTGAAGATGTATTAAAAGCAACTGGGGGAACACTTTTAAGTGGTGACATACACCAAACTTTTAACGATGTAATCAGTGATTCGAGAAAGGTTACGGCAGGTGTGCTTTTTGTGCCGCTTGTCGGTGAAAAGTTTGACGGTCACGAATTTATAAAGGCGGCTTTCGACCTTGGTGCTTCGGCTGTTTTGACACAGAGAGATACCGAGCTTTTAGTAGATAAGACAATCGTAAAGGTTGAAGATACATTAAAAGCATTCGGCGACATTGCAAAGTATTACAAGCAAAAGTATAATGTTCCGACTGTTTCCGTTACGGGCAGTGTGGGAAAAACTACTACTAAAGATATGCTTGCATCAGTCCTTTCACAGAAGTATAATACACTTAAGACAATGGGCAACTTCAATAATGAAATAGGTTTGCCTATTACGATTTTCGGACTTGAAAAGGAACATGAGGCGGCTGTTCTTGAAATGGGAATGAACCATTTCGGTGAAATAGAACATCTTGCTGATATAGGCAGACCTGATGTTGCGGTTATAACAAACATAGGTCAGTCGCATATTGAAAATCTCGGCTCACGCGAAGGCATTTTCAAGGCGAAAATGGAAATGACAAAGCTGTTTACAAAGGATAATACACTTATAGTAAACGGTGATGACGATTACCTTTCAAAAACAAAGGGGATGGGTGAATACAAGGTAGTATATTACGGTATAACAAATCCCGAAAATGATGTTTACGCAAAGGATATTGAAAATAACGGACTTAACGGAATTAAATTCACCGCAGTTGTTGACGGCGGCGAATATCCTATTGAAGTAAATGTTCCGGGTAAACATAATGTGTACAATGCACTTGCGGCAATATGCGTAGGACGTGAATTTGATGTGCCTATGGATAAGATTGCAGAGGGAATACGCAGCTTTGAACTTACAAAAATGAGATTGGCTGTTGAAGAATATAACGGTATTACGATAATCAATGACTGTTATAATGCGTCACCGGATTCGATTAAAGCGGCACTCGGAGTGCTTGCGGATACAGATAAAAACAGAAAAGTCGCAATTTTGGGTGACGTGCTTGAAATGGGTGATTTTGCAAAAGACGCACATTACAATCTTGGTAAGGTTGTCAAGGAGAACGGAGTGGACTTGCTTATAACAGCCGGTGAAAATATGAAATATCTTGCACAAGGTGCAAAAGATAACGGTGTAGAAAATATAGTGTCATTTGATAAAACTCTTGAAGTGTGCAACTATGTCAAAGATGAAATCAAGAGCGGTGACGCGGTGCTTATAAAGGCGTCAAGAGGAATGCACTTTGAAGAAGTATATAACACAATTAAAAATAAATAACGAGAGGAAAAGGATTAAAAAATGGAATTGATAAAAGAAATGTTAATGTCATCATTGCTTACACTTGTCGTTGCACTTGTTGTAACGCTTGTGTTCGGACCTGTGTTTATTCCGTGGCTCAGAAAACTTAAATTCGGTCAGGAAATAAGAGAAGAAGGTCCGAAGTGGCACCAGAAAAAATCGGGTACACCGACAATGGGCGGTATTATGTTCATAGTCGCAATGGCGATTGCGATACTTGTAACAACCGTCATTTTTGCAATGAACGGTAATTTTAACACGACATACGCAAGATGTATTGTATTGTTTGTAATTTCACTCGGTTTCGGTGTTATCGGTTTTGTGGACGATTACATTAAAGTAGTAAAAAAACGTAATCTCGGACTTACAGCACCGCAGAAATTCATAATGCAAGTTGTGCTTGCGGCAATTTATATTGCAGTGCTTTACTTCATAGGCGAGCTTGATACGGCGATTAAAATACCGTTTACAAGTATTGAATGGATAATGCCGATATGGCTTTACATACCGTTCGTAATGTTCGTTGTCGTAGGTGTTGTAAATGCTGTAAATCTTACAGACGGACTTGACGGTTTGGCATCAAGTATAACGACAATAGTTGGAATATTCTTTATGCTTGTGTCATATATCGTATTTAAAGAGTATGGCGTGACTGTATTTTCGGCGGCATTAATCGGCGGTTTGATAGGATTTTTGTGGTATAATAAATATCCTGCAAAGGTGTTTATGGGTGATACAGGCTCACTTTTCTTGGGTGCGTCGGTTGCACTTATGGCGATTGACCTAAAAATGCCTATACATCTTATATTGATAGGCTTTGTGTACTTTATGGAAACACTTTCTGTAATTATGCAGACTGCATATTTCAAATATACAAAGAAGAAATACGGTGAGGGAAGAAGAATATTCAAGATGAGCCCTATTCACCACCATTTTGAAATGTGCGGTTGGAAAGAAAAGAAAATCGTTGCGGTATTTACATTGGTAACGGTAATTACTTGTGCTGTTGCATATTTTGCAATTTAAGACGAATTAATCGGAAGGAGATTTAGATATGGCAGGGACTGCATATCCTAAAAGAGCTATAAAACAGAATAGACGAACAACTCGTGCTAAAATAGGAAAACCGGTTAAGCTTGCACGAATGGGAGAGATAGACTATACATTTTTGTTTATAGTAATATTGTTGCTTTCATTCGGTTTGGTAATGCTGCTCTCGGCGTCTGCACCTGCCGGAAATACTTTACATAACAATTCGTACTACTTCTTTAATAAACAATTCCTTTGTGCAATATTGGGACTTATCGGAATGTGGGTTATTTCAAGGATTGATTACAACAAATATAAAAATACCGTTCCGAAGTTTATGATTGTATGTACAATACTTTTGGTCTGCGTTCTTATACCGGGTTTGGGCGTAAAATTGAACGGTTCGAGAAGATGGCTTAATACTCCGTTCCTTCAGCTTCAACCGTCGGAATTTATGAAACCCGTTATAGCGATGTATTTTGCACGACTTGTCGATTCGGGAAAATATAATTTGAAACATCTTAAGGGTAATTTGCCGTATATAGGAGTTATGCTTATAGTTGTCGGACTTATGCTTATGGAAACACACCTTAGCGGTGCGATAGTTATTGCCGGTATCGGTGTAAGCGTTATGATTGCAGGCGGTACACCGATTAAACCCGTACTTATCGGAGCGCTTATTCTTTTACCAATCGGCTTAGTCGGCGTCCGTGCACTCAGCGGTGTAAGATGGGCACGCGTAACAAGTTTTATGAATCCGTTTGCGGATATTCGTGACGAAAGTTATCAGGTTGTGCAAGGTCTTTATGCGATTGGCTCGGGCGGTATTTTCGGACTTGGCTTGGGACAGAGTGTACAGAAATATTCGTATTTACCTGAACCGTATAATGACTTTATATTCGCGATTGTTTGTGAGGAACTTGGTCTTATCGGTGCGGCTGTTGTAATTTTGCTTTTTGCGGCGCTTATTATAAGAGCAATAAGAATTGCTATGAATGCACCCGATACATACGGCTCACTTGTTGCGGTGGGTATTGCGGCTCAGCTTGCTATTCAGACGATACTTAATATCGCCGTTGCAACATCGAGCGTACCGAATACAGGTGTAGCATTGCCGTTTTTCAGTTACGGCGGTACGGCGATAATAACGCTTTTATGTGAAATGGGAGTATTGCTTAATATATCAAGACATTCCGTAAAAGATTAATGTGGAGGAAGATTTATGAGAGTATTATTTGCGGGCGGAGGAACAGGCGGACATATTAATCCGGCTATTTCAATCGCCGATTATGCAGCTAAACAGGATAAGGATTTTAAGGCTTTGTTTGTCGGTACAAAATCGGGACTTGAAACAAAACTTGTACCGAAAGCAGGATATGATATTGAATATATCGAAATACAAGGCTTTGACAGAAAGCATATTTTCAGAAATTTTGAAACGGTAAAAAAACTTATTTCCGCAAGAAGAAAGTGCAATAAGATTATAAAGGAATTTAAACCCGATTGTATCGTTTGTACGGGCGGATATGTAAGCGGCCCTGTTGCTATGGCATCAAAGAAAATGAAAGTGCCGTCGCTTATACATGAGCAAAATGTGTATCCGGGTATGACGGTAAAAGGCAGTGCAAATTATGTTACATATCTTGCACTCAGCTTTGAAGAAACAATTAATCATATGCAGCATAAGGAAAAATGTGTTGTAACAGGCAATCCGATCAGAAGTGAAATACTTCATTCCGATTACAAAAAGTCAAGAGAAAAGCTCGGTATAAAAAAGCCGTTTGTGCTTATTTTCGGCGGCAGTTTGGGTGCGGACAGAATTAATGATACGGTAATCGGTATGCTTGACAGAATATCAAAGGACAATAAAATCGAATTGCTGTTCGGAACCGGTGACAGAATTATGATAAAATAATGAGTAAAATTAAGGAGAGCGGAATAACTCTTTCGGATAATATAAAGATTGTGTCATATATTGACAATATGGCGGAGTGTATGGCGGCGGCAGACGTTGTTGTATCAAGAGCAGGTGCGATAACCGTAAGCGAAATTGCTGCACTCGGTAAACCGTCAATACTTATTCCGTCACCGAATGTTGTCCGTAATCACCAAGAGCAGAATGCAAGAGAATTTGAAAATAAGAATGCGGCAGAATTAATTTTAGAAAAAGATTTGACGTCTGACGCATTATACGATAAAATAATGTCTATGGTAAGCGATAAGGAGAGATTGAAAGAAATGTCGGAAAATTTGAAACCGCTTGCCAAAGTAGACGCACTTGAAAAAATATATGAGCTTATGATGAAAATGGCAAAAGGAGATAGAAAATGAAAATCACAACAGTAAAAGGTACAAATGATTATCTTCCTGAAGAAGTCAGACTTAGAGATTATCTTCAAAATCAAATTTTAAATACATATCAGGATGCCGGCTTTGAACGTATTATGACGCCTGCAGTTGAAGATATTGAAAATCTTGATAAGAGTGACGGCGGTGATAATCTTAATTTGATATTTAAAATTTTAAAGCGTGGAGATAAGCTAAAGAAAGCAATGGACAGCGGTGATACAAATAAGCTTTGCGATATGGGACTTAGATATGACCTTACACTTCCGCTTTCGAGATATTATGCAAATAATCGTGAAAAACTTGTTCTTCCTGCAAAGTGCATACAGATTGATAAGGTGTACAGAGCGGAAAGACCGCAAAAGGGCAGACTTCGAGAGTTTGTTCAGTGCGATATTGATATAATCGGTTCATCTTCTATAAGCTCTGAAATCGAGCTTATTCATACAACAGCAAAAGCACTTTTGTCGCTTGATATAAAGGACTTTACCGTAAAAATTAATGACAGAAGAATTTTAAGAGCATTGCTTAAAGGCGTAGGTTTTGAAGAAAGTCAGCTTGACAGCGTGTGTATTACATTTGATAAAATGGATAAAATCGGTGCTGAGGGCGTTATCGGTGAGCTTACGGATAAAGGCTTTGACGGCGGTGCTATCGCAAAATTCGGTGAAGTCATCGCAAAACCACTTACTGTTGAAAGCGTAAAAGATGTTTGCGGTGAAGAATCTGCCGAAAGTATTGAAACAATAATTAATGCAGTTGAAAAACTTTCGGACGGTGCGTATAAGATTAAGTTCGATATTTCGCTTGTAAGAGGTCAGGGATATTATACGGGTACTGTTTTTGAAATCGTAAGCGATAAGTTTAAAGGCTCTATTGCCGGCGGCGGTCGTTATGATAACTTAATCGGTAAATTTACGGGTGAAAATATTCCTGCGGTAGGTTTTTCAATAGGTTTTGAAAGAATTTTCTCACTTCTTACAGAGGCTGGATATACAATTCCCGATACTAAAAAGAGAATTGCTTTGCTTCACGATAAAGCAGACGTTGTAAATGCAATAGAAGAGGCAGAAAACTGCGTAAGGATTATGATGTTGTAATCTATGGAAAGCCAAAGAAATTGTCTAAATTCCTTGATAAAATTCAGGCAAAGGGTTACTTTGGTTTCTGCTTCCTTGGAGAAGAAATAAGAGAATTGAAGAAATAAGAATCAAAGCAAGCTATACAACCAAATAGCTTGCTTTTGTTGCTTGAGAATGTGAGGTTGTGAAAATATGAATTTGGGATTTTATATGCCTACAAAGGTTATTGTGGGAAAGGATTGTGTCAGAGAAAACAGTGACGTTTTCAAAATAGGAAAGAAAGCACTTATCGTAACAGGCAAAAATTCCGCAAAATTAAGCGGCGCACTTGACGATGTCAAATATGCACTTGAAAAGAATAATATTGAATATGTAATATTCGATAAGGTTATGAGTAATCCGACAGTTGAGTGTGTGTATGACGGTGCGGAAACAGCAATGGAGGAAGAAGTTGATTTTGTCATTGCCATAGGCGGCGGCTCGCCGATGGACTCGGCAAAGGCCATTGCGTTGCTGGCAGTATCGGACATTGAAAGAAAGAATTTGTTTGACGGCAACATAGGCAATAAGGCACTTCCTATGATACATATTCCGACAACTGCCGGAACCGGTTCGGAGGTTACACCGTATGCAATTTTGACAAACCACGAAAAACAGACAAAAAAGAGTATTGCGTCACCATGCCTTTTCCCAACATACGCATTGCTTGACGCAAAATACACAAAAAATCTCGGACTTGCCACTACGGTCAATACCGCAATAGATTCACTTTCACATTCGGTTGAAGGAATGATGTCAAAGAGGGCGAATGTAATGGCTGATGTAATCGCTAAAGAGGCTGTTAAAATTATTGCGTCAACATTTGACGATTTGATTAGTGGTGAACTTACGGAAGACGACAGAGAAAAACTGCTTTATGCGTCAATGCTTGGAGGTGTTGTTATATCGCAAACGAAAACAACAGCGGTACACGCAATGGGATATTCGCTTACATATTTCAAAAATATCGACCACGGCAGAGCAAACGGATTATTGCTCGGTGAGTTTACAAAGTATATTGAAAGAAATGATAAGGACAGAGTTAAGGAAATATTGTCTTGTATGAATTTAGACAGTGCAGAAGAATTTAAAAATATTCTTGCGAAAATTTTGGGTGATAAAGAAAAGTTTGAAATAGAAGAACTTGAATTGTATGCAGAAATTGCTCAAAATGCAGGCGGTACACTAAACAGTATGTTCGTTCCGTCAAAAGATGAAATACTTCAAATATATGTTGAGTCATTGATGTAAAAAAACGGCGGTCTTTGACCGCTGTTTTTTTATGTGTGGAATGTTAAAGGGCGGCCAATGACCGCCCGTACGAATATGAATGGCAGATGACCGCTTATGTTAAACAATCGCTTATGTTAAACAATATTGTATGTAGGGGCGACCATTGGTCGCCCTTTTTATAGATAATAGATATTAAGGCAGTAGGGGATGGTGCCACGACGCCCTAAGAAGCCACCCCACAGTCGGCGTTGCCGACAGCTCCCCTCAATTGGAGCCAAAAAGCATCTCCTTGAAGAGAGGCGTCACGAAGTGACGGAGTGGCAAAAATCAATCACCAGTCAAAAAATCTTTCGGCGATTTACCGGTAAGTTTTTTAAACGCTTTATAAAACGTGGAATAATCATTAAACCCACATTCATAGCAAAGTCCCATAATATCCGCACCTTCGGAAAGCATCTGTTTCGCCTTAGTGATTTTTCTTGTATTCATAAATTCTTTTATTGTAATACCCGTCTGCTTTTTAAATGTATGGCACATATAATACTTATTAATAAAAAATTTTTCTGCTAAAAAATCCAGTGTTATATCTGCGGAAATATTATCGGTAAGGTAATCTATTATATCGTCAATACGGTTATTATTTGTCGGTTTTATCGGCAAAACGGTGTTGTCAAGTGCATGATTTACCGCGACAAGAAACTGTAAAAAATACGATTTTATCATAGCGTCACTTTCGGGTACTCTGTTTGAAATGTAATGTTCAACATTTTTAAAATAATCGTAAAGTCCGAAAGACTGAACAATGTCTGACGGTATTCTGTTATTTTCGCCAATAGGTGAAGAATTTATTTTATCAAACAAATCAAATTCGGGGATAAAGTCGGGATGTATCTGCATAAAAATACGCTCATACGGCTTTTCTGACTGAAAGAAAATCGTATGAAGTTCTCCTGGTCTTGTAAGCAAAATATCGCCGGGGTGAATTTTATATAGATTATCCTCGACTATGTACGTTGCATCACCCGATATAAAATACAGAAATTCATAATATTTATGAAGGTGCAAGTTAAGCTCCGGAGGCTTTGAACGGAAATAACTGTAAAGATATTCTTTCTGTTTATATGAAATTGCATCCATAAAATACACCTCCTACACAATTATTATAGCATAAAAGGACAATATTTGCAATATTTTGGACAACAAATGCAATGGAATAAATTTAATTATTGTGTTATTATATAACCGTAAAATAAATCTCTCTCTCAGACAATCGTATTCTTATATAGATACGGTTGTTTTTTTTATAATAAAATAGGTCGAAAAATATTTACTTGATACATTTTTTGTGATAGAATATTTATACCGATAATTTATAAAAAGGTTGAGGCAGTTGTAATGTTGAAAAAATATTTTAAGGACGAAAGCTATAATATAATGCCGTGTGGTGTTGTTGCGTTTCAAAATGACAGTACGCTTAAAATTATTTCGGCGAATGATTACTATTATTCGACTTATGCGAACGGAAATTTTGAAAGTCTTAATATTTGCGAAGAAGACAAAAATATTATAGCTGATTTGAAAGATAAAAATGAAGTGGTATACAAATGTATTGTTTCGGACGGGACGATACGTTATATTTGTATGCATTTGACTAAATATAATGAAAATGATATTCTCGGTATTCTTATTGACGTTACGGAACAGCATACGAATCTTGTCAGGATGAAAGATGAGAGAAGATGTTTTACATTTGCTCTTAAAAGTTCAAAAAACATTGTTTTTGAACATAACGTAGCGGACGATAATATGACTTTATATATTCCGGTGAAAGGTCAAACCGAACTGAAAAAACTGTCTATCCCCAATAATACGGAAGATGCTGTTTATGAGCTTGCGGATAAAAGAGATTACGGTTATCTTAAAGAAAACATATACAATGAAAAAGTAGAAAATATAAGTGTCAGAATGAAGTTGCCGGGTAATAAGAATTATGAATGGCACCGCATTTTCAGAAATTTTGAACATGATGAAAAGGGTAATCTTAAAAGAATTTTCGGAACAATAACGAATATCGAGGACGAAAAACATCATGAAAAAGAATTAAAAGAAAAAATCGAGATTGACCCGGTACTTCATGTCTATAACAGAAATGCAGGCGTCGAGAGGATTAATGAGTATATAAAATCCAATCCCGAAAGCAGAGATTACGCACTGTTTGTTATTGATATTGATGATTTTAAAAATATAAATGACACATACGGACATTTATACGGTGATACCGTTATTGCCATGGTTGCGGAAATGCTGAACAAGGCAACCGATGATGACGCTATTGTCGGAAGATACGGCGGTGATGAATTTTTCGTGTTTTTGAAAAGTAGCAGAATAGCAGAGAATGCCGACAGAGTTGTTGACAATGTATGTAAGATTAATATTTCAGACGATAAGAGAATAACGTGCAGTGTCGGAGTGGCGGACGGCAGAATATTTGAAGAAGTGCCTAATTATAAAGCGTTGTTCTCAAAAGCAGATAAGGCACTGTACAGTACAAAAAAGAATGGCAAGGCTCACTGGGAGATATACAATGAAAATATTGTGTACGACAATTCAAGCCATGCGATTGATTATGAAGTTGAGGACGCCGAAAACAGTACGGAATTATTTAAGACACGCGATATGATGAAAGTGTTCCTTGAACTTTCTTCAAGTGCGAAAAACAGCGATGACGCAATGTATAAGATTATTCGGTATGTGGCTGAAAAGTTCGGTATTGACTGGTTTCAGATAATGAAGGTCAATACCAAGGAAGATTTAATCACAATAAGCTATGAATGGTGCAGTGATCCGAAATTTCAGAATAATGCGGGAAAAAGAGGATATTATGCTCATTCTGACATTAAGCATTTCAAAGAATTCTTTGAAAAATATCCTGTATTTATTCTTTCAAATGAAAAAATAAATGGATTTTCGTTAAAGTTTAAACGTGAATTTGAAAAGAATAAAAAGAATGGTGAAGTGGTCTATAATGCAAATATTACAACAGGAGATTCGTTCTTTATGTTTGTTTGTACGAGATTCGGATATGAAAATCCTTGGCAGATAGAAGAATGCGTTGAATTGAATATGGCGACGAAGCTTATGACGATGTACATTTCTCAAAGCGATAAGGAAACGGAGAATGAAAAAAAGCTTAGAAAAATAATTGATTATGACCGCAAAACAGGTTGTTATGCTATTGCAAAGTTTTATGAACAGATAGGCAGACTGAGAAAAGTTGCCGAGGAAAAAGACGAGCAGGTTGCTCTGTTGCATACCGATTTTTCGGGAATGCTTGATTTCAACGAACGGTTTGGTCAGATTGAGGGAGATAAGGTCTTTACAGAGTTTGCAAACTGTATTTTGTCAAGTGATAATGATTATAATATTGTAACTCACATTGACGGTGCAGATATTTTTTACAGTGCGTTCAGATTTAAAAATTTAGAAAGCTTTGATAAGATAAAAACGGTAAATAAACAATTTAGTAAAATGATTAGTGAAAAATATCCCGGTGCGCATATTATTGTTAAAACAGGAATTTATGTGCTAAAACAAATGAAGTTGTGGGAGTGGGGTTGGATAAGGCTTTGAAAGCTAAAAAGACTGTAAAAAATCCTACAGAATCATTTTGTATTGTCTATGACAAAGATAAACATGAAAATAGCCGTTGCTAATTGCAACAGCTATTTTTTTATTGGGTTTTCAATTTGTATAATCGGTCATAACTGTATTCATCAACAAGCTCGTAATTATTGTTGATTATATTCATAAACTGCTTACTGTTTACAATGTCGATATTGTGTATAACGACCCACTTAGGTTGTTTTTCAAGCATCATTTGATTAATTTGACGACCGAATTCGGGATACATTTCCGACCACCATTCCTGAAGAATAAATATCTTAAAGCAAGGCATAATGTCGGCTTGTAAAAGCCAAGTTGCTGAAATGTCGTAGCAGTATACGCTGTCTTTGTCTTCATCGGGAATTCGCGAACTAAGCTGTTTTGCACTGTAATAAATATCAGAATATACGTCGCTTGTTTTGGCAGGGTGATTTTGTGAATACAACTTCTTTGAGTAATGCACTATATTTGACTCTGATTGAACAAAGTAATTTGCCAACGGAAATGCCATTATTACGCAAAGTATTACTGCAAGAATGTTTATTTTATTTGATGCAATATAGAAGAATACAGCGCAATAAATCGGTATTAAAGGTATAAGTGTTGTGTAATAATGCGTGTAACTGAAACCGAGTAATATAGGTATCAGTGCGAATATGGATATTGTTGTGATAAATGACGCAACCTTTGGACCAAGTCGTTTTGCGAAAAATGATGATATGAATATCATCATCAAAACAGGTGCAACCCATTGCAGAAGCAGTAATATGGCTGATGATGTCTTTTCTGATGAGCCTTCCGACGCGTATAGAAAGTTGAATACGAAAGTAGAAAACAACATATCCGACAGCGTCCCTTTAATAAGGAAGAAAAGGCATACAGCACTGCCACTATCAATACACCGACTATAAAATACAGTATGTTTTTAAATATTTCTTTGATATGCTCGTTTATAAAGTCAGTCATAATCGTAACGAATACAATACCGCAGATAATCAGTCCGTTGTTTACGCGGATAAATGCACAAATTCCAAAACATATTCCGTAAATAACCATATTTTTGTGAGGGTGAGGTGCTTTTGGGTGCTTTGTGATGAATTTTAATGCGGTGTAAATCGCTATCATACAGTAGAGAATACAGTATTCTTCCGTTAAGTTGCCGTCACTGATTGTCGCACCGAATGCGAGAATGGTGATTATAACACAAATTACCGAGCGTATCGGTTTTGTGAAAAAACGTGCCGTTTTGTACATAAATATCGAAGATATTGAAAGGGATATACATTGTAGTATGAATACGCCTACTTTTGATTTTGTCAGGAAATATCCCAATGCATTTATGTAAAATAAAATCGGACCTTTGTGGTCAAAATAATCTCTGTATGCGTCCTTGCCGAGTGTTATCGCTTTTCCGAAGAATATGAAAATGCTTGAATCACCATCGCATAAGTCCTTGTATAGCGGACTTGTGGACGCAGACAGAAGTAACAGAAATGCTATGCAGAATAATGTTAAAAATGCATAGATTATTAGATTTTTGCGTGTTTTTTTACTTTTTAAACTCACTGATATTTTTGTACCGATTTTTTTCGGATTGAGTTTTTCTTGTATATTGTCTTTTGTATTTTGTAAGAATTGCTTAAATTCAATTTTGTTCATTATATACTCCAGTGTTTTGTGTATTGTTTATAATACTATTATAAACAATATGATTATATTTGTAAAGCGAATTTACAGTTGAAAAAAATAAAAATGTGATATAATAAAATTATGGTGTTATATATTATGGGGGTGTTGTGACATGAAATGGATTAAAAACTTAGAAAGTATAGCAATAACAAAAACAAGCGGAAAATGCCCTCATTGCGGCAGTAATAATACAGATTATACTTTTGTAGGAAATGTCGGAGGAGTCGGATATGGTGAAATATGGTGTAATGATTGTAAGTCAGCATATCATCTATCAAGAGTATTGATTACAGAAGAGTATAATTTGAATAAAGAAATTCCTAAAAATATCATATATAGATAAATATACAATAAAAAAGAATAATCGGTCTCCTCACAGAGCAGGGTTCGCTATAAAAACCCCGCTATCTAAAGGTTCTTCTAAAATAAGTATACCGAATTTATTGTAATACTAATATAAACCGTATAAATACTTGATATTCAAGTATTTATACGGTTTATACGTTTTGGCGGAGTATCAAATTCCTTCTATAAAATAGAGAATACTGCCATAGGTTTGGCTGTATTACTTTTAAAATTGATAAAAATGATTTATTTCAGCATTCCGCCGACGATACTGCCAACTAAACTGTCAGAACCTGACTTTGCAGTTGTTTGTTCAGGACCGTTTGATGATGGATTAACTGTACCGTTCATGGTTGGAGCAACAAGAACTTTACCTGTACCACGATAGACATTTACTACACCTTCACCTGAAAGAGTAGAGCCGACTATGGACTTGCTTGCATTTTCTGTTGTAAATTGCAATGATGATGACCATGCTATTGCCATATTACCGTCTATTTTTAAGACATCATTATCTAATTCAAATTCAACTAATTCTTCTCTCGGAACAGGTGATTCAAGCACACAAAAACCGTTACCCGAAAGTGTAAGGTTGAAAATACCTTCTCCTGATAATAATGCTGTGGCAACATCACTTCTTTTATTAATTGACTCTTGTATATTACCTTCACAAGCAAGGAATAAGCCGTCATCTAATACAATACCTTTTCCCCAAGAAGCAACATCTTCAATAAGAAGGAAGTTATAAGTCGGCTCTAACATAACACAACCTGTACCTGTGTAAAGCGGTTTAACGGCTGATTCACCTGTTACGGCACCTTTTACCAATTTACCGAAAAAGTCTTTAGCACCTGATACACCTGAATTCATTTCAACATCGCCTGTTATCCATTGCATTGCTCCTGCTTGTAATTTGACTGTACTATTATCAAGCTTACATAGCACTTGACGTTTCTTTACATTCATCTGCTCCATAAAATAAGAATTCATTGCAGTATTGCTATCAACGCTTAAATCATGTTGATGTTCATAAATTGAGAATACACCGCCTTCAGCAATGCACTTAACATTAGAGTTATCAAAGAAATTATTAATTTTTATCATAAGTTTCATCTCCTAATCATATATTTATTGTATGTTGACTTAAAATAAGTTGTCTAATTCGTCAAATGCATCGTTTAAAGCATTTTCTGCTGCTCTTAATGGGTCTATGTAGAACATCATAAAACAGCTGATTAAGAGTACAATAGGGAATAATGCTAAGATAATTGCAAATATGTCATTTGAAAGAAATGTAGCTTTTGTAGTGTTACACACAGTATTTTTCGTGTATGATATAAGTGCAGATACGGAATGTCTGTTTTCTTTATCAATAGATAAGAAAGAGATTACAACAGCAAATAAATACAGAATTAACCCCAATAAACCGCTTGTTGCAATCATTACAATAACAGCAATTATTGCAATGATAAAAGTTATTATACCTCTTGTTTTTGATGTTTTCTCCATTTAAAAATACCTCCTTTATTTCTTTTTTGTACTTTCTTTGATTATTCGCCTAACTGACTTTTCGGAATAATCATATTTTTTTGCTAATGTTTTGACATTAGTACCGTCATACTCTTTAATTATCATCTCCTTTACACATTGTGTATCAAAAAATCGCACAGGGAAGTTTACCTGTGTACCTTTGAACATTTGATGAATGGTTAAAGCTGTTTCAATTCCAAGCTGTTCACTGATTTCTCTGTACACCTTGTGGAATAAATTTTTGTCGTATTCGCTCACTTCCATCACCTCATGAGTGTATTGTAGCACACCTTTCGGAACGGTACAAATCTCAATGTCCTTGACTTTTTCTGTATGTTTGTCCATTTTTACCTCCATAAGTATAAGATAGCTATCAAGGTAAGAATATATATTTATATAACGAGTAAATTCAGATAGGGTAGTATAGATTAATATAAATTAAAATAATATAAAATTAAGTTGTAAAAAAATAGTGAACTGTTGCGTAAAAAATAATACAAAAAAACACTACAAACCTCATGGTTTATAGTGTTTCCGTGTCCCAACGTTGTGGGAATTGTTGGCGGAGAAGGAGGGATTTGAACCCTCGCGCCAGTTTCCCGACCTACACCCTTAGCAGGGGCGCCTCTTCGGCCTCTTGAGTACTTCTCCATAAAAGAAAAGCATACAACAAGTTAAAATTGCTGCCGTTCTAAATAGCAATTAGCTTTGTATGCAGTACAAAATATAAAATTTTAAATGGAGGAGAGAGTGGGATTCGAACCCACGGACGGCGGAACCGTCACCGGTTTTCAAGACCGGCTCTTTCAACCACTCAGACATCTCTCCAGATGTTTGTTCATCAGCTCAACTGACAAAAATTATTATAGCAGAACATATACCTTTTGTCAACACTTTTTTTGAAAAAAATTAAACTTTTTTTAGTGAACTTTCAAACTATAGGTTTTAAGCCGTTTTCATAACAAAAAACTGTCGATTTTTTTAATCGACAGTCAAAAATTACGCATTTTTATGAAAAACTTTTTTATAAAAAATCATACTGACACTGCAAGTTATAATTTCTGTAACCGGAAAAGTGAGCCATACATAATTAAGTCCTGCGAACGAAAATACCCAAGCAAGAGGAACAAGAAGTACAACTTGTCTTAGCACTGTTATAAAAATACTTTCCTTACCTTTTCCGATAGCCTGAAACAAAATAGGGAATGTAAGCGAGAGTGCGGCGGGTACGAAGCTTGCTCCAATTATTCGGAAAGCCACATTACCTATATTCAAAACTTCTGTATCATTTGAGAATATTCCGATTGACTGTTTGGGCAAAAGCACAAATATCGCCACTCCTAAAAGCATAAATGCGGCAGATACGGCAACAGTTTCCCAAAACACGCGTTTACATCTGTCTTTTTTGTTTATCGCATAATTAAAGCTCAATACAGGCACTATGCAGACGCCGAGAGCATTAAGCGGAATAAAGAAGAAACTTTGAAGTTTATAATAAATACCGAGCACGGTTACGGATGCATCAGAGAATGACGCAAGAAGTACGTTCAGTCCGAGAATATATACAGTCCACAATGCTTGCATAATAATATTCGGCAGTCCTGCTGCATATATTTGTTTTACATACGGCAAAAATATATTTAATTTCGGCGGCTTATAAAATCCTTTAATACCTGTTATGGCGGCGGCGAGCGACTGACCTATGACAGTTGCAATAGCCGCACCTGCGACCCCCATCGGTTTAATTCCAAACATTCCGAAAATTAAAATAGGGTCGAGTACGATATTTGTCAATGCACCGACAATCTGAGCAATCATAGGTGTTTTCATATCTCCTTGCGACTGCAAAATCTTTGTCCAAGTGCTTTCAAGGAATATTCCCAAGCTGAAAATTCCGATTATTCTACCGTATGTAATAGTATACTCATGTACAATTTCAGATTCTGCCGAGATTAAGGCATACGGTTTTATGATGAAAAATGAAATCAAAGCGAATATGAACCAACTCACAACAGCCATAACAGTTCCTATTCCGGCGGTGTTAATCGCTTTGGAAGTTCGCTTTTGACCATAAAACCGTGCCATAACGGTATTGACGCCGACACCTGTTCCGACTGCAACGGCACATATCAAAAGTTGCATAGGGTATATTACAGAAAGTGCCGTCAGTGCGTATCCTGAGAATTTACCGATGAAAAAACTGTCTACTATATTATATAAAGATTGAATAAGCTGTGCCAGCATAACGGGCGGCGCAAGCTTAAATAAAATTTTCATTGTTTTTTCAGTACCGAAATACTGATTATCCGAAGGTACTTTACTCATACATATACTCCTTTGTATATTTTTTGCATATCAAGTATAGCACCTTTCAAAGTGAATTGCAATAAAAAGCACTGAACAATGTTTAATTTGTTCAGTGCATACGTATTTTAGATGAAGTCTTCGATAACATCTCTTAAATGATGTAATGAAAGTTCGTTTTCATTACAAACATTCACAAATTCTTCGGCGTCATCCTTACATGGAAAAACATCTGAAACAAAAGTTATTAGTTCGTGAGCCTGTGTATTATAAGCGCCTATCCCATAGGTGATGTATTCCCCCATACATAAATCACACATTTTTTCTTCAATCACTCCGTAGTTTACCATTTTATACATCTCCTTTTATCCTTTTGTATGATAAAATTATAGCATAAATAACCGTAGAAATATAAATTCATTGAAAATGAAGGTGTTTATGATGAATTTGACAAAAAATACATATTTGTGGTATAATTATGATAGAATAATTCCTTGTGAGGTGAACCTAAAAAGTGGATATTGCAGTTTGTGATGACAATCTAAGTGATAGGGAAATAATCCGTCAGCAACTAAGCATCTATTTCTCAGATAGATTTATTGAATACAATATTGATAGCTATGAAAACGGCGTTAATTTAATTTATTCGATAGAAGATGGGGAGTATTATGATATAATATTTCTTGATATGTATATGGATAAGTTAAATGGAATACAAGTTGCGGAAAAACTTAGAAATATGAATTATAAAGGTAAGATTATATTTCTTACCACAACGTCAAAATATGCGGTTAAAAGTTATGACGTTGAGGCGAGTGGCTATTTGGTTAAGCCGCACGATATAGATAAAATCAGCATGGTACTTGACAGAGTGTTGAACAATTATGAAAATGTGCATACATACCAAATAAAAAAACGCAATTCCGTAATTCAAGTGTTGTACAGTGAGATTGAATATATTGAGAGCAGTAATTCAAAATGTATTCTTCATCGCACAGACGGAAACAAGTACACAATATATAAGAAACTTAATGATATTGAAGAAGAAATAAATCATAGAGCATTTTTGAGATGTCATCAGAGTTATCTTGTTAATATGAACAAGATAAAGAGTGTTGAAAATGATTTTACAATGAAATCGGGCGATGTTGTGCCGATAAGAACTCGAAATTTGAATGAAATAAAAAAAGAATACTATAATTATATTGAATACAGAGGTAATATTGCAGGAACAACCAAGAGACTGAAAGTTTTTTATGATAAAGTCGGAGGTGATTTTGAAGTAGTCAAAAGAAGACTCATTGATGAAAAATATGTTGTCCGCTTTGTACAGTGTTTCAAAAACGATACCGCTTTTAATGAATTGAAAAAGGCTTTGAATGAAGAATTGTATGAAAAAGCGTATCTTTGTGCTCATACTCTGAAAGGCTCGTCAGTAAGTCTTGATTTCGGAAAACTTTATAAGGCAAGTTCGGCTCTTACGGAAACTCTTTATAACATTAATCATAATGGAGAAGATTGTGATAAAATTTTGATTGATAAGCAATTTGGGGAAGTTGCAAAAGAATATAAAAATGTTATTAATAGTATGCAAATAATAGAAGAAGACTGACATTGTATTAAAATCTCGTTTAATGAACTCAATATAGTTCTGCATAAATATAGTTCTAAGAGGCTATATTTTTGTTTTTGTACAAAAAAATATCCGAACCAAAGTTCGGATATTACAACTTGTGGTACAGAGTCAATTTCAAGTATTGTGTAAACCTTCATTATGGTGTAGAATAGAAATACACTAAATGGAGGTTTTTAATTATGCCACGAAGAAAAAGAACACCGGAAGAAATTGC
>QTVU01000018.1 GCA_003460745.1 Firmicutes bacterium AM55-24TS | reverse complement strand
TATCAAAAAAAGAAAATTTTTTATCTTTTAGGCTTTTATTATACTGTACAAGAGTGAGCAAATCCGAATTATCGTCAAAATACTTTTCTCTTGTATAATTTTTGCAGCCTAAATATTCATTATTTTTTATATTGATAGCCGTTTTATTATCGCCATCACAATTTGAACAACTATAATATTCTTTGGCTGGGTGGTATAATATATGACCGCACCCAATCTCATTTAAAATAAATTCAATTTTACCTTTTTGGAAAATATATTTTTTTAACTCCAAAACGGTCATATAATACTCACCACCTTAAAAATCAACAGGCACATTTGTGATACCAATTTCATGCATAATATTTCTTGACATATCATGCGAAAATACTACTTGATATCTATTAGCAGAGCCTTCTCTATTTTTAATAATAAAAGCAATTTGATAATGTTTGTCCTTGTCTAACTTAACTGGAATTTTCGTTTTGCCGTTTTTCCCTTCAAGCCTATATACTTTTAATTCTCTTTTTTCGCCAGTATATTCATCATCATATAAATCACGAATCATAATACAAGTCGAAGCGGGATCGATAATATTCTTTGACATTCCAATATTATCTTGAGTATAGTATCTTTGTTTTACACTTCCTTTTGCTAATTGGAATGTAATAAGAATATGTAGATTCTTCGATTCGGGTTTAATTACATCATTAATCTCAACCATGTTCTGTTGCATTTCAAGCCAAGATTTGTCGCTTACATCACCAGCATCCATTTTAAATGTGTCAAGAATAAAGTATTTTACACCCATACTCGAATATTTTTTTATAATTTTAATTGCATTCTTTGTCTTATATTGTTTAAAAGGAACAATTGTAAGTATATGATTTTGTGTTTGTTCTTTAATCCAATCAGCGGCTTTATAGAGCAATTCCTTTGTGTCGTCTTGATAATGTCCATCTCTGACGATATGCTTTTGTAAATCCTCTTTAATTATGTTATTTGCAACAAATATAAGAAGTTCTCTTTGCCACTTTTTTAAGTTATCTTCGTTAATCATTGCAACAACACGTTCTTTTTCTTTTATTGCAGTTGGGACTGTAGCGTTTCTAGCAAATGTAGACTTTCCTACATTGCTTAATCCCCCAACTAATGTAATAGAACCTAAGTACTGCCCACCTGTTTCTTTTGTAATCATATCCATATTATGATATGGAAGCCCGATCGCCAGCCCCTCATCAAGTTCTTCGATTAAATCATAAATACCATCGCATATATCATAACTTTTTACATCGCAATCTATATTTACAAATATATCATTAATAAAAGCCTCCCATTCATTATAGATTTCCTCAGCCGCCATATCACAATAATCACTTAATCTATCTCTCACAGGGCAGCCACGTTTTGCTAATTTTATAACACTATTCCACTTGCGTAATTCCTGAATATATCCATATAGATTTTCTGTATTTACATAAGCACTTGCACTTACAATGGTGTCATATCCACCATATTCTTCATATTTGCTTCTTAATTTGGGGTGTTTTTCGAGATACAAACCAACTGTAATATCATCAAGTGCATTTTTCTTTTCAATTTTTACTATATCATTTGCAATAGTCCAATACACACGCCAAATATTATTATGAAATTCTTCCAATGTTAAATTGGTTTCAAATATTGAATCTGGCTTTTTATATAAAATACTTACCACATTAGCTTCGCAAGCTTCTTTATATTCATTTATCTTCTTTACTGTCTCAATTAGCTCCTGTTCAAATGGAGTTATCTTGTTGCCTTTTGTAACATTTTTCGTTGCTATTGTCCTCGCCGCCTTACCATAACTCATTTAATCGTTCATTCTTTAGGTCTTCTGTTTTTTTCTGATATGTACCACCGTTATGAGAAAGAATATCCGTGTCCATATTCTGAATGCTTTCTTGCGTCTTTTCTGCGTTCTTTAATCTCATATATATATTGGGAATATCATTTTCAATAATTTTACATATATATCTCATTTGAGAAATCTCATTAGTAAAATTTTTCCCTTGTATGCTATTTAATATTTTATTTTTGTTTATTTGAAATGCAATGAGAACAGATTTAATTGGATACTTACTTTCTCCGTTATATTCTCTATGTCCAAAATCTTTGCCATTTACAAGACCTCTTAGTTGCAAACAGGATGCTTGTTTTAATTTTTGATTTTCATCATATTTGAAAATTTCTCTTTCTATATATTTACATAAATCAAAAAATTCTTGATTTTTATTTTCCTTTTTTCTTATTTCTCTCATAAAATCAACCTCCTATTTCATGGGAACAACATATATCGTGCATGTTGTCCCCATATAGAATTTTACGAAATAAGTTCTAATACTATTTCAGCATCTTCAACCTTACTAATTGTTGTCGGATTTTCATATCCAAGTTCTTTTGTCTTGGCAATAATAGGCTTAATCTTGTCCATATCGGACTTATTATTTTTAATATAATCTGTAATTTGTGTAACTACATCTTCAAGTTTTTTGGTTTCTTTTTTTACCTGCTCTGCTTTTGCTACTTCTTTCAACTTTTTTGCTGTTTCTAATTCTTGCTCAGCCTTTGATTGTTCAAAAGTTTTGCCTGACTTAGATTGTTCTGCTTTAATTGCATCGGTAATCGCTTTTATAAGTGCGTCTGGAGTAAATTCAATTTCAGGAACAATATCTGCGAAACGACTTTTGCTATCAATACAATAAGAATCATCTCTAAAAGTAATCTTTCTGCTTTCTTTAGCAACTACGCCTTTCATCTTTTCATTACCTTTATTGTCTTTTTTGCCTGTTTTTTGCTGAACAATTTCTCTATCAATGGAAGCCACTCCCAAAAAATGAAGCTTTGTTTTTATTGCATTAAAATCTCTTATTGACATGTTTGTTGTCAACGAACGATACTTTTGGTCAGTAAACATATCTTCTTGGTCACGTCGTTTAACATGTCCAATAATGATAAATGAAACACCAACTCTTTTTAAATTCCATAACTTTTCTAAAACCATATCTACAGCTTTGTCTTCGCCAGCCATATAGCCACCAAAAGCAGCCTTAATTGATTTGACTGGTTTGTCGGGATTTTCACGGTTATGCATTTCAATAACCTCTGCTTTTGCGATATCAATCAATTGGTCATATGTATCAATGACAACCGTTCTCAACAATGGATATTCTGTAGTTTTATTATCAATGATATCATCAACCACATCTTCGAAACCAATAGAATTTTCTATCTCATCATAGTCGGCAGACCATTCACGGCAATTAATATAATTAATACCTTGAATTGCGTCTGCACCATCTTCCTTGCCACATTCCAAAAACAAATAACCATCATTTGAACCCGTAAGTTTTTCACACATTTCCTTAATAATTGTCGTTTTACCAATCCCACTTTCTCCTATCAAGCCAATATTATAAGCCAATGGATCAATTTTAACTACATTTTTTATTCCGTATGCCATATAAAAATCTCCTTTGTTTAATTTGTTTTGAGGTCGCATTTTACGACCTCATTTATATTTTTTATTCGTACTTATATTTATATTTACAGTCTATTTAACCAATCGTTGTCATCGTTAGATGTACTTTCATTTTCATCTGAATCTGTATCATCATCTATCTCATCTTCATAATCCTCATCTTCTGTGCTATACATAAAATCAGGAATCAAGTCTTCTTCTTCGTATTTTCTTTCAAACTTCTGAATAACAGGAGTTTTGTTGCCCTCTTTATCTTCGACTAGTTTAATAACTGGCTTTCGAATAACCATTCTTTTTTCTCGTCCAGAATTTGCAGTACACTTTGCAAGCGCCTCTTCAAGCGTAAATACATTGATTGCAATAAGTGCTTTAATATCATCGGGAAGATCGTCTTCTGTTGCTGTGACTAAAGCACCACCCTCAATAAGATCTCCTTCAAAAGTCACTTCTGTAACATCTTTTCTAACCTTAAATATCTTATCTATGACTTTTTGTGCAATGTCAGGTGTTGATAAATCAAGCTCGAATTCAAATGTCTTATTATACGGAATATTAGCTCTTACTTCCTTACCTTTGTATTCCTTAATGTAGTCCAACACCTTTGCATAGATCGGAAGAATGCCGGTTGTCTTATCTACCTTGCCGAGACTATCTTTTGTTAATAGCATTGTCTGTGTGAATTTAGCACAATACTTACTTGAGTCATTAACTTTAGAAAGAACAACGCTATTTATCTCCTTTTTAACTTGCAATTCATCATTATACATAGAATATTTCAAGTTGCCCTTTACATTAACAACCATTCCATCTTCAAGATTTTCATTAATATATGCAATCATGTCATATGGTGCTAGAAATTTCTTATAGTAAACCTTGCCACCCTTATCTCTCTCAATGCCTACAGTTAAGTAACAAAGATCACCCACAGATTCTAGAATTGTTTCATCAAATCTGTCTTCCCAATCAATAGTAAATTTATTACTAAAATCATCTTTGCCGTTTTCGTCCTTGCCATGAACATAAATAACATTATCTCTTTCTGCACCGTAACCACCCATAAGTTCTGCATATACAGTTCCACAAGTTTCACCACAGTACACACCAAGATTCAAACTGTTATAAATCCAATCGGATTGTCCAGCTTTTTCGTCTAACTTATATGTATAATCATTAATTTTTGCTTCTCCAATAAGCATAAACGAGTTAGACCAATTTTTTTTCTCTAGTATTTTCTTTGTTTTCGCCATTAAAATAAAATCCTCCTTGAAATAAAAATTAACGTAATAAAATCTATCTGAACGCCCAAATGGACGGAACATAGAATTAAATTTATGTGAACTATATGAACAGTGGTTTATGGACACAGATTGTCCAAGGGTATGCTAATTCCCACCCAAACAAAATGATAAAAATAATACTTGATATTTCTGCAAAATTATGTTAGAATATAAAAGTACAGACTAATGGCATATCCCATTACGAAGTATCCTTTTATATAGGCAATCAACAAATTTTGGTCGAGGAGTTGGTTGTCTATTTTTTATTCATAATTAATACATTCAATATCTTTCAATTCTGGGAAGTCTTCATACATTTCTTCTGGTTTTCTTTCCTCAAATGACTTATTCATTACTTGTGTTGCTTCAACTTCTACTTCATTGTTTAGTTTCGAGCCAGAAAACTTTTTATCAGTTCTGTTTACAACACACCAATAATAATCTTTCATTTTGGGAGTATGTAAAATCAAATATTCATCCCAGAAATTGAATAATCCGATATTATTAAAGAAAAACTCTTTATCTTCTTCTGTTCTTCTTAATTTATAATATGGATACATTAACCTCATCCTTTCTTTCTGTCAATCGAATTGAAATTTAATTTTCATTAGGTTGCTAATTATTCGCATACTTTTGTAAAAAACAAATACATAACATCTATGTCACATTCATTCTTTGCAATAAGCGTTGAAACCAAATTGAACCCATAATCTGAATATTGATTTAACACTTCTTCTAATTCGCCAGTACAATAATTACTAACTTTACAACAAGTATTGTATACTTTCAATTTATCACCTCTATAATCTTATTCCTACTTATAGTTTTCCAATTAGACCTTACGAACATTTTTATCATGACACCCTATCTTATGATTCTAATATCCATCCTGTTCTAATTTCTTCTAGTGTTCTCGGTGTATAATCCATATACTTCATCATCGCACCGACATTGTACATATGACAAGGTTTATCATATAATGCTCCCATTTCATATCTAAAATGTTGTATCATATTTTCTTCAAAACTATTATGTACGTGCCCATAAAGATGTATCCAATCATAGTAATGATTTTTAAAACATGGCATTGGATAATGACATAGAACAACTGAAACTTCATTGTCAATTTTTAGTTCCTTGTAATCTACAACCTCGACAAACAAGTTGTATAATTCTTTGTTTTTTAATATTCTATTGTCATGATTTCCTTGAACTAAATGTATGTGCCCTTTTAACTGTTTAAAAATTTCAATAGTTTTGGTGGCATTGTGCCAACTAATATCACCCAAGACATATACATCGTCATTATCATTAACTTTGCTATTCCAATTATCAATAATTGTTTTGTCATGTTCTTCTATATTGATAAATGGACGATTATCAAACTTTAAAACATTCTTATGACCCAAATGTAAATCTGAAATAAAATAGTTCATGCTTAATTATTCTCCTTTAACAAACCGCTCTTGACTAAATGCTGATGGATAATTTCTATAATCTGATTTTCTAAGAATGCATCAACATTAGCATTGCATTTGACATAATCTAATTCATCTTTGATAAAATCTTGTATTATGGAAGTAAAGTCCATATCCTCAATTGTTTTTACAATTTTCTTATGAATAAGTTCTTTATGCTCTTTTGTAAGAAATTCTTTAATATCATTCATATCGATATATTCTCCTTCTTGATAAACTCTTTTGAACAGTTCCGTCAATTTTCTCAAATCGTCCTTGTCTAAGAGAAGGTATTTCCCAGGTGGATGTTCTTTCCTTATAGCCTGATACAAAATATCCATATACTCATCCCGAAACTTTTGTTCTCTATTAGATAACTCTTTACTCATATATTTCCTTTATCACCTCTGTATATCGCATTCATGAAAATCCATAAGTATCTTATACTTATATTCTCCGAATCTTTTTCGCCAGCGTTGTTTCGTTTTTTCACTTTCCCAACTAAACGGCAACATATGATAATTGATAAGGAAACATATGTCTAATACTTCTAAATTTTGAGGTATTCGACTCAATACAAAATACGAACCGTATGCGTGATGGTCAAAGTAATGAGCTATGCCAAGATCATCAAATGTTTGAGTTGACAATTTACCTAAGTCATGCATCATCGCACCGCCCAGCCAAGGATTTTCATAACCCTTTTCTTTCATTAATTTCTTAGTATTTAAACAATGCTTGTACAAATCCATTGTGTGATGAGGATTCTTTTGGTCGAAATCTCCCATATAAGCTATTTCATTAACCAAATTTCTCACATGATTTTTAAATTCATCATGAATAATAATCTTGCTCCACCCTTCCTCAATGAAAGGGATTTCAAATCTTCTAATTTGCTTTTCCAACACTTCATCGGGAACAGGGTGTGGTCTATTTTTATTATCTTGTTGACACCACTCGAATGGTTTCGGTATTATGTAACAAATCTTTTCTATGTCTAATCCGTTAACCTTATTTAGAATTGCCCGGCGAGATTTCATTGTAATATTTGTTGCATCAGCTATCACATTGTATTTATTCTCCAAACGCTTTCGGATTAGTGTATGAAAAATTTCAAAGACTTCATCATTCTGAGATTGGTCTCCGATTTCGCCGGTTAATTGTTCTCGTATCATATCAGTTGATATAATAACTGTATCAGGATTATCATTTGTAATCTGTTTTGCAATAGTAGATTTGCCACTTCCGGACAAACCACACATAACATATAGTTTTGGTTTACTCATTCCTACACACCTCATTTTTTATACTGAATGTAATTAAGTTTGTCATCACCTTTTCCATAACATCTTTTGCTTCAGTATTAATCTCCAATGGATTATTCTCCATATACTCTTGTTTATATTGTTTAATCCACTCACACGTTTCTTTTGCTAAATTTTTTGAATATTCTAATTCATAATGATAATTAGATTTAATATCGAGCAACATATCCTTATTTTTAGGGATTAAAATAGTACGGTAACTTTCGCCATTACAATATCTTTCGATAAAATCTTTCAAACGTAAAATATGATGTAATTGTTTGGGGTCACAACCATATTTCTCAATCTTATCTACAATACTTGGATACGGATATGTAAGAGCTTTGTACTTTTCAAATGCCATTCCGCACATACAATTAACACTTGCGTAATTGTTGTACCTTGCAATTTTTTCGGCATTATCAAGCATAGGTGCGAATAGTTCTTCATAAATTGGATTTAAAATATAATATTGAGTAAACAAAAGTTCAACAAAGTTAATATTTTGTTTCTTAAAACACTCAAACATTTTACGAATATCTTTCACATCACATAAGCAACCATTCCCCATATCAAGTGTCGTACTTACCGGTTGACGATTAAACACAATATCGTTTAATGTAGGAAGAATTATTGCTTTTGAATCGACATCTGAACCAGAGTAATCCAACTCATAATTTTGTGAACCGTATAAAAATACACCAACAACATTGTAGCCTAACGATATAAGTTTGTCATAATGTTGTTGAATTTGATTTTGCACTTCTTGTTTAAACATCCTTCAATTCCTCCTTGAAGAGTACAGAATAATCGTCTACTCCCATTTCCTTTAATTTTTTATATCGAGGTGACTTTTTGTTGCCACTTTTTAAAACATTGATATCATGACCATAATATAATTCTCTACAATATACTTGATACTCCTTAGGAACATTTTCTGAAACATATATCATAAAATCTTTTTTATTGGTTTTGGGAGCATCATCATAGTATTGTTTTATATTTTTTGTGGTCTCATTAATATACTTCATAACAACGGTTGCTATCTTCTTAACATTTTCATGATAAGCCTTTGGTAATTTCGATAGTAAATCATCATAACAGCCGTCGGCGATAGAAGAAATCACTAAATTGATAGACGATAACTTAGATAATACTTTATGAATATGAACATAATCATTGTATTTTAATTTAACCTTATAACCGTCAATGTTGATTACAAAACCTTCCGCTTCATCAGATGACTTATCGTCTAATTCGGTCATAACATCATCCAAGGTCTTGTTGAAGATTTCTGTTGTTGGAATATTGTATAATTTTGCGAATTTGAGAATTGATTCATATGAATATTCTTCGCCGGTCAAATTACTTCTCATGCCGATAAGATATAATCCTTCTTGCTCTTTTGTGTATTTAACGACATGTGTATCTTTCAATGAAATGTACTCAAAAACAAAAGTGATATCGGGATATTCTCGCAACATTTGCTCATAACCAGGTAGCTGATATATCATTTTATAACCATCTTGTAATCTCCAAGACATATTTGGGTCAATAGATTGACTCCCTGCCATTACAATTTGACCGTTATACCAAGTAGCTGATTGCATAGAACCGTCCAACTTATTTGAAAATTCAACTGTTTTTGCATTGTCAATTCTACTTTGTATATTCTCCAAACTTGTTTCTTCAAGTTCATTAATATTAAAGAATTTAGCAAATGGACACAAAACTATTTTGTCATTTACTATATCAATTACTATGCTTCTACATTCACGATAGAATCCATCATATTTATTCCATAATTCTTCACCAGAATTATCAACTTCTCCATTATAGATGTCGCTATATTGACCGTATCTCAAAAGAAGAAACTGTCCGTTTTGGTTTAGTTCTAGTATTGAAAGCAAATCTGTATATTCAGGATATTGATTTATGGGTTTAATGTTATTTAAACATTCGACCCATAAATCCAAACAGGTTTTCTTCCCGTCCATGTCATATGTAATATATCCCATTCTTTTATGAAACTCATTTTTTATTTCAATGAATTTATTCATTACTGGATTCCAACTCATTAAACAACCTCCTTAATAATCCTCTTGGTCTTGGGTTACTCCACCAGCCCGACACAAAATCATAATTATCTTTATCATGAGTATAATGACCTCTGTATGTTTTCAATTCAGGAGCAAGCTTATCTATTACTTTGTCATATTCAATATGGTCAAATGGAGCTTTTATATCATAATCGTCTTTTGTGCTTATATCAAAACGAATATCGTCTAAGTCGGATTCTTGAGCGTTATACTTCATATACTTGACTGCCTGATGCTCTCCCCAATTTATTAACTCATCTTCTAATTCATTTAAAGTAATAAATCGTTCAGATTCATCATATATAGAAATTTTATCGGAATGTATGGATAAAAATTCTTTCATTTCTTTAACGGAAGTATATGCGTCGTTGTGTTGATTAAACAAAGGCTTCCATCCACCACTTCTACGCCCAATACAAATTTCATAGCCAAAACAAGGTTCGTCCACAAGTCTATACTCATTAAAGAAATACTTCTCAACAAATTCCTTGTTTTGTGTATGTATATAATATTTTGTACTCATTATATTTTCTACCCTTCTACCTATACATTCTCCGTTTCATCCGATGAAAAGTTTATTTACTTATACAAATTTAACACCTAATTTTGCACTTGCCTTTGCCACATTCCTAAAAAGTTCATCTACTACATCATATTTCATTTGACGAATTTCAGAATTAACCATGTCTTGAAGAATTTTTATAAACAATCTATTGCTTGCTAGGAATAAACCTATCTCCTCATTATATGTATCATCTTTATGGCAACAAGCCTCTGCTTTATATTTCCCACTTCGTACTTGAATCTTTTTGCCATCGGTTCTGTATTCATAAACAAATGCATAAAATCTTCCATCACTGTTGAAGTAATTCCCACCATTTTTCTTTCTCCATTCGCTCCACTTGTGAACTTCATCAAAATATTCTGCACACACATCTTCTGAGATACAGCCTTCATATTTATTTTTGTATCTAAAAGAAATTATGCCGTCTTCTGACACATCAGTCACTTCGCATATTGCACCAATATGTCTAAGTGTACCTATTCCCTTTTTCAATTTTATCTTATCGCCCTTCATCATGTCGCAACACTCTCCCTTTGAAACATTGTTTTCATCTATTTATATTCTCCGAATCAAAACCATAATCGCCAAGCTTTTTATCGACCGCTCTATCAAAATCTGTAGAAAGAAATTGAAGAAATTCTTGTTTTGCTTTCATGATATTCTCTGCTATTATCGTATATTCTTTATTAATTGTCAGCTTATATAGCCCATTCATACATATAATATCCATAACATTACTCCTTTTCAGTTGTAAGAATTGCACCATCACCATAACTCCACGACACATTGAATGAAGTCATATTATCTGTATTAATCTTTTCGCCACGATGTATAATCATTGGCATTTGACCCATATCACTCATCTTTTTTGATGGTATAAGAACAATTGAATCATATGCCTTTCCATCTTTAAAATTATTTTTGATAAGGCAATCAACTTGTTCTTCAAGCAACTTTACTCTATCTGAATCTTCAGGCTTATCAATTATAGTTTCATTAATTATTTTTAATTGATCTCTGATAACAGTCATATCCCACCGAATATCACAAATCACTTTTCTTATACAGTTAATGTTTCTAAAAAATCCCATAATCTTTATCCTCTTTATTTAATATTCTCTATTTGAACTGTTTATTGTTATTTTGTCTTTAACTCTGTTGAGATATTATTTGCTCAAACATTTCATCAACAGAATCTAACAAATCATATCTTTTGTCAAACGCAGCCGTTGAACTCTTTGCAAATTTTCGTTCTACCATGTCTATATAATAGGTCATTGTACCATCGTCACCCATATAGAACTCATTCCATTCTTCGTCCGTCATTAATCTTCGCGCATTTAATTGTTCAATGGCTAAATTATCAAAACTAACAACATTAAACTTTTCAATAATATTCGAAAGATTTTCATACAACCAGCTTTGCCTAATTTCAATATTCTCATGGTCTATATCATAAAAATCATCACCACGTCTTAAATGTTTATATCCCAAAATCAAAATCTTCAAATTATTATTCTCCAACGCCTGTATGTCTGATGGCTTTAACACACCATTGATTACATGAATGACTGCATTAGGATATTGTTTGATAAGTTTAATAAAGTTTTCTGTGGGAGTTACAAGTGAAACTCCTAAACCATATATGAGCTTTTCGTCTACAAGCTTCTTTATCAAGCCTTGTTTTTTTTCGAAATGGGTTTGATTTACTGTCATATTTACAATGACTTTTCTATCCTTTAGTTTTTGCAAAAATGGAATTAAATCAGGATGACTTGTAGCGTCTCCACCACCAAGTGCAACTTCTTGATATGGATGTAGAGTATCAATGAATTTTTCATTCATAATATCACCGAACTTGCCATCTGTTGTACTTCCTTCATGACAGAACGGACAGCCCATATCACAATAGTTTGTTATTTTTATATCCATATTTTCTGCAAAGGCAGCCTGAAACTCATCATCATTTGTTTCTCTTATTTTTGTTCCATCTTCAAATATAGCAGTTCTAAAATTTCCATTCGTGTAACTCCCTAAAATTTTCATTTTTACCTCCCAAATATCCTTCATACTTTTCATTCACTATAATGTTTTGACTCTTAATCAACCATCATATCCGTATTTACCGAACGCAACAACTCGGTCTCCACTTTTGGTTGTATATTTATCTACGAAAGTTTCCAGATAGTCACAACATCCCCATTCCTCATAAGTTTTTGCATCTTCATTTATAAGATCATTCTCTTTTGCATATTTTGTATAATATCTTTCTTTCGCAGTCTCTGATAATTCTGACCAATCTTTTGAATACTCATCTTTATTATCCTCATACTCTTGAGCAGCATATTCCTTATCTTTATTTGATAGTTCACTTACTTTTACAAATGTTTCATAATTCTCATCAAATAGGACTTTACCTTTCTTCCATTGCTCAAATTCTTCCTCACTACACATTGTTAATGAATGGGTACTTGATGAATTGGTTTCAAATACTCCACGTCTAATCTGTCTTTTCATATATTTTTATTCTCCTTATATTATTCTTTTGGATACTCATAATCAATAATATCCATATTTACCAATCCAGTTTTCTTCATAGCATTCCAATAGCAAGTTTCATCACCGTCTTGAATAACTACATATTTTTTATTGGTTAAATATTCTTCTAAAGATATATTCTCTCTTTCAAGAAAACCGCTCAATATATTTTCATCAACGTAACCCGTATATGGTTCTTCAAAATAGAATCGTCCTTTATTCTCATAATAATCAATTGAATCGACTCCCCATTTTTCACCTTTTTGATTAAAATATTCATTTAATTCATCTTCTGTTTTCCCATATTCTTGCACAAATTCATCGTTGCTATAATCTGGATAATCTTTGTTATAAACAAAATCCGACCTCATAGGAATTTCGATTTTCTTTAAACCTGGAACATATTTTAATGCAATTTGCTCAAGTTCTTTATATGTATCATCATTATATTCGTCCACTAAAGACGCACAAGCATATAACCATTTATCATGAAAATTTCCTAATGCTCTAAATGGGCTTCTACCAAATTCTAAATCATCGTCCCAAGGACTCCATATCCCATCATCTCCCAAATAAAAGCCATCTAAAAATTCTTCTGGCGAATAATGTTCATCTCTTTTCATTACAGTAAGAGAGTGCATACTCGATGAATTTGTTTCAAAAACATTTCTTCTAATTTGTCTTTTCATTTTTCTACCTCCTAGTTATCTATTCTCCATTTGTGTAAATTAAGTTGCCTCTTTTAAATCAACATATCTATCAATGTAATCAAGAAGCATATCTTTATTTTCTTCTTTTGTAAATTCCCCTACATATTCAATAGAATCTACATCTATACAATTAATCATTTCATTAATGTCCAAATCTAAAATACCAGCTATTTCTTCTATTTGTTTTGGAGATAAAAACAATCTTCCGTCTAAAATTTTTCCGATATCTTTTGTAGAATATCCGCTTTCTTCAGCCAACGATTGAATGCTCTTATTCTGTTCCATCATTTTTAGTTTAATGAAACTTCCTATTTTGTGAAAATCATTCATAATTTACTCCTAAATTCTTCCTTTGAAATGTTTCATTCATCAGCTTTTGTCTGCCATTCATAATTACAAATTTATAATTACAGGATGTGAATATGCACCCACTATCTCATTTGCTTTCACATTTGAGAATACTTTGCGCATTATTTGAAATGCCCCATTAACATCGGCATTTATATATTTTCCGTTGTTGCTTCTAAAAAGCCCTCTATAGACTCTTCGTAATTTGTTGTAATTTTCTTTTATAGGTAATTCATCATCTAAGAAAGATGTTCCTGATGTATAAGTCTCTTCTGTTTCAATTAAATCAATGCCAGCCTCTTCACATTTGTATTCAAGTTTTTTAATGAAACTCTCATACGGTATTTGAGTAAATGTTTGATTAACAACCTTATGCATATTTGATTTCTGTTTCCAACCATCGTTTTTACCAATAATAAGTGTTCCAATATTATGATTTACACAATAGTCAACGACCCACCTACTTGTACAATGCATGAAATATTCCATCTTGAAATATCTTTTATTCGTGAGATTTTGCATCCGTTTAGTCCAATCCGATCCATTTATAGCTTTCGCAATTCTTCTTAGATTAGAAACTTTCTTATTCCAATATTGGTTATAAGATTTGATTCCTTTGCCATTTATAACAATAGAAGGTTCTTCTATGTTATTTACCATTGTTACAAAGTTGTTTATTCCTAAATCAATTGAGGAGATTCTGTTTCTATCCAAATTATTTATAAACTGCTTTTCATCCCTATAGACAATTTCAATAATGTAACAACCACCCTTAGGAATAATTCTTGTCCCAAGATGATAGCCTATAACTTTTGTGTGAATAAGATTATTGTACTTCTTCATTCTTTTAAAAGAAAAATATAAATATCCATCTTTAATATGTGTCTGCATATTAGTCAATGTGCAAATAAATCTGCCATCTTTCTTTTTATAAGCAGGAATTTTAGGTTTACCCAAATACTTTTTGGGATGCATCGTGTAATCTTTAACTGCTACAAGAAATGATTTCCATGACTTACATAAAGATTTTGTAACCATCTGTGCTGCATTTGATCCAAGTTCCACAAAAGCGTCAGTATGCTTTAATTCCTTATTCAAGACACCATACTTCTTAACTGTCTTTGTTCTGAAGAACTCTTGCCGAATTGTATAATTACAAAGGTTATACATGTTCTTTGCCAAAAAGCATAAATTATCACAAGCTGAATACATTGGATGATTTTTGTTGATTATATGTCTCTCTACTTTATTAAAATTAATACCCCCCTTACTTAACATATTCTCTATTTTATAAAACTTAATATATGAGATATTACTGAAACCGTCCAACCATTACCAATACTTGTGCTTCGGAAACACCGTCGCAGAATGTATAATTATCAGGCAATGTTTGCAATCGATCTGCTACTGTTGTATTTAATTTTCTTACCTCATTTCACATCAAATACAATCCATTACATGCACCGAACCCACCACCATTAGATGTAATTGAACAAGCAATGCCTTCGCTACTATATACTCTATATCCTTGTTTAAAATTTCTTGATAATTGTTTACCATTATCAAGCCACATATTACTATCTATACCGCCAACAAAAATCAATCCACTTGCGGTTTCTGAAAATTTATCATTTTCTCATCGGTACAAACATATGTATTATCGTACTGAGCTTTATAAAGGTGTTCTGCTAATAATGAAATAACAGTTGTTACAATACTATTTCCCGACTGTTTATATCCTTGAGAATCTGACATACCGACCGCCTTACATCTTTCATAATCAATGTCATCAAAACCCATAAGCCTATGTGCTTCTTTAGGAGTAAGTTTTCTCACCACTCTAAGGTTATTTCTTTCAACCTTTGGCTCTGAATTGCCACCTCCACAAGTATGCATTGTTGGTGCAATACCGTCTTCGCTATATACTCTGCGAGATTGTTCATTCGTTTTTTGAAATCTTTCGCTACATAAATCAGCAATATGAATTAAATTATTTGAATCTGCAAAAATCTGTTTAGGTTGTTTATAATCTGTTGCCACCAGTGCACCCATAATCGAGCCTTCCTTATAAACTAAATCTCTCTGACCTATAGTTCGAAATTCAGGTTTGGTCGTCCCAATAACATTCTTCTCAAATGTTGGGTCAGTAATTTGAAGTCTTTGTTGTACCTCATCAGATAAAAAATATTTTTCCAAAACATCTTTATCTGTTTCTAATAAATCCTTTAATCTGATTCCTGTATCAAATGGTTTTGGAAATGTAAATAACTTTGTATCAATATCTTTACGAATTGATATACAAAAAATTCTATTACGATTTTGTGGAATACCTGCATTCTTCGCATTAATTGTTTGATAATATGAATTGTATCCAAGATTATCAAGTCTACCAATCCAATCCTTAAAACTATCAATATATTTTTTCGATATAAGAGCATCGACATTTTCCATAAGTAAATATTTTGGCAATGTATTATTCTCTTTTGCCGTTACAAGAAGTCGTTCAACTTCATACAACAAACCCGAACGAGTTGATTTAATATTATGGCTACCACAATTGGGACAAGTATAACGAGTATCAACATCTAATTCTGATGGATTATATTCACACTCACAATCTTGACAAGTCCATTTTAAACCCTCTTGTTTGCCAGCGATTGAAAGATCAGTACAGGGTGTAGAGTATGTAAGTAAATCGCTATATGGAAGGGATTTTATTTGCATCATATCTCCAAGATTATGTGATAGATAATCAGCCAACCAATATTTTTCAATTCCTTTTGTTTTGTCCTTTCTTCGTGATAATTTTTCCCAATCATATGGTTTGTCTTTCTTAAAATCATATCCAAGTCTTTTATCTGTCAAGTCTTTTACCATATCCTCTTTACTTGGATAGTCTGTATAATTTTCTATCATATCAGTAGTCAAACCACAATGTATGGCGGCATAACTGACCACTACTTCTTTATCCAAATCTGCTGTTGCAATCATATTAGCATTAAATAAATGAGTATTATTTATACCTTTAATCTGAGCTCCAATGCCACTACAAAGTTCAACAACTGTTAAATTTTCTAATGAATTATTTTTCTCTGTGTTCAAATTTATTTACCATACAGAGATTGTACAATCATTTATAACCGGTGTTTACTGTTTTATCCTTTCTATGTTTATTTTTGCGTTTATTCCTTCAGTGTTTGCAACCACATAAAAAAATAATATTTTGTAATTAAATTTTATTTGAAATATCGGGCGAATAGCCCAAAGACGTAGTAAATACTACATGAAATTATTCTCTATTTAAAAATCAAAATGAAAGCAAAATTTCAAACTTAAATATATACTCTTTTGCCTTTTACTTTAATGTATCTGCCTTTTGTGTTAAAATAACAATCCTTCAGAACTGTTTGTTCTATATAACCACCACTTTTATATTTTAAATAAACAGAATCACCAAAGTCTTTAACCACCGTACCATCAGGAATATCAAACGGTGTCTCTTTTATATATTTTTCAATACATTTTGAACAATACTTCACTGTTTCCAAATCAATAATTAAAACATCTTTTTTCCCTAAAGAGTGTCCACAATTTTCACAAAACAATTCTGCTTCTCGATCCGGAAATTTTGATTGCGGACATTCTTTATATTTTCTTTTACTTTTGTCCAATTTGTTTTTCGCTCTATCACATAACAAACTCATAATAATTCCTCCTACCTATCAATCTTATGCCATCATCATTCCACAACTTTTGGGTGTTTCAATACTTTCTGAGCCATCATACTCATGAATATAAAACATTGTACCTTTTGGAATCCAAGCAATTTTTAAATCATTATAACCGCCCATCCAAACATCGTGGTATCCAATTCTTTCAAGATGCATTTTCATCTTTTGAGCATTAGGATGTTTATTTAACCAATATTCTACAATTCTTTTATCGTATGCTAATTCCGGACTGTTCCAAGAGCTCCACCCAGACCCATAATCAGGGCTGTATAATACACCCAGCTCGTTATTCTCATTATAATATCGTTCAACCGTATCTTTATTCTCATTGTAATATTGTTTTACAACGCCTTCTTGTTCATCAGATGAAGTTTTATAGCCTTCATAATTAGCCAATTGTTCCGCAAGTGCCGTGCATTCATTTTCTACGTATTCTGTCGTGCGGATTTTCCCTTCCGAATGAAACATCTTACCTATCATTTTTTGTTGATATATTTGCTTGTATTGTTCTGGGAAGGCTTTTAATGTAGAATTCCAATCCGGTTCATCTGCACAATGAGCACAGTCAAATCCAAACCACCACAAATCACTACTAATAGGATACGAAGAATTCTCTCCTCCTCCGGAATATGTAAGACCTCCATGACAAGAAAAATCTGACAGACAATTCATCTCATCCACATTGTATAAAGGATGTTCTTTCGGTACTCCTACATAGCCACATCTATGTCCTATTGCTAAAAGCAACACAACACATTTTAAACCTTTATGTTCAAATTCTTTTTCAATAACGTAACCTTTCATAAATTCCTCCTACTCATTAGTATTTTCTTGTAAGTCGAAAATTTAATAACTACGATATTTATTTACAATACCATTTATATCTTCAATTAAATCATCTACTACATTTTTTGATACTGATAATTTATATTCTTCACAAGAATCAACATCAGCACAAATATCAATCAACTCTTTGTCATAAGGTTTCCCTGTTAATTCTTCTCCATATGAAATATTATCAAGTGATACAACATGCCAATCTCCTGTTCTTCTATCCACAAAACTAAATGTCAATTCTGTATTTTCATCATAGCCAATATCATTTAGTTTATTAATTAAATCTACTACGTTCATTCTACCTTCGTCCTAACTCTCTATAAATCCTCATTGTTTGAAATCAGGTTTTCAAGACCACATACGGTTTTCACCGTATGCAGTCTCATTATTTTATTTCTTCTTTGTCTTTCGTCCTACAATCATTCCACTAAAAAATGCTACGGCAATACAAACTAAGAATACACCTATATTAAGTACAATCATTACTTGTTACCTCTCTGTTTCTTCATATCCTCAAGAATTTGTCGTGCATTACGTTCTCTTTCGGAATTTGCTAATCTTCTGTCATTTGCTTGAGCACTTGAATCATATGCAATCCTACTTCCTTCTGCACGCTCTCTTGTTTTACGCGCTCCTTCCCTTACTCGTTCAAGCATTCTGTCACTTTCGCTATTTGTATTCAAATTATCCATACTTTGATGAAGTTCGATAATTTGATTATCTGCTTCCATCTGGAAAAGAGTCTGTTCCTTTTCTTCTTTGAGTTTTTGCAATTCCTCAGCTGCTTGATCTCGAATATCTTTTTGATGTGCCTCTGCTTCTTTCATTTCAGAAATAGTTTCTTTTAGAACTTTAATTTTATTCTCCAAAGTGGCTTTTTTCATAGCGTATTGCATTGCTTCATTTTCTTTATTTTCATCAAGACAAGCATTGATATTTTGATTGACTTGCATTATATCTTTGTTTGCTTGATACAAATCTTTTTCGGCGGTATTTCTTTTCCCTGAAATTTCAGTATATGTAGCCGATGCTTTGTTATAAAATTCTTCTTTTTCTCTGATTGCAGTATTGTAATAATCCCTCGCACCTTCCGGTGTTTGAGCGTCTTGTCTCATTATTTCATCGCCTTTACCTCTAAGTTTTACTCGAATTTGTTTTCCAAATGGAGTAAAGAAAAGAATTAAAGTAATTAAAATAATTGCTACAATAACAATAAACATAAAGTTGGTCATAACATCATATCCTTCCATTAAATCTAGTGTTGAGTCATACCCAAAAGAATCTTTGAGTATGACTATGTATAAAATTTGTTTAAGAATTGTTATTCAGCATCAATGCCGTATTCTTTACATAATGCTTTTAAACCGCCGTCATAACCACTTCCGATAGCTGCAAATTTCCACTGTCCATCACGCTTATATATCTCAGCAACAACTAAAGCTGTTTCTGTTGAGAAATCTTCCGTCAAATCAAAACGAACAAGTTCCTCACCCGTATCTTCGTCTATAAGACGTACATAAGCATTTTCAACCATTCCAAAATTCTGCAATCTTTTTTCAGCTTCATAAATTGTAACAGTAAATGAAATTGTGTCGTAATCCGATGGAATTTTATCAAGTTGAACTTTAATTACCTCATCATCTCCATCGCCTTCGCCAGTACGATTATCACCCATATGCTGGACACTTCCTGATACATGGTTAAGATTTCCATAGAAAATGAAATCGTTTTCGTTACCTACTTTACCATTTGCTTTTGTCATGAAAGCCGATGCATCCAAGTCAAAATCTGTCTCACCGTCATAATGGTTGATATCCCAACCTAGTCCAATAAGTACATTTTTCAATGATGGTCTGTCCTTTGTTAAATCAACTCTTTGTCCTTTTTGTAATGAAATTGCCATTATAGTTACCTCCTAATTTTTATCTATATCTATTTATTAATTGACTAATGCTGGCATCGTTCGTGCCTTGACCTATGGCATTAAACTTCCATTCGCCATTGTTTCTATATACTTCTGCGAATATCATTGCAGTCTTGCCTGCATAATCATCCGAAAGATTATACTTACAAATCTCTTTTCCTGTACTTTCATCAACAAGTCGAATATATGCATTTTTTATCAAGCCAAAATCTTGTTTTCTTTCTGTACAATTATAAATGTTTACAACAAAAACTATTCGTTCAATCTCACTTGACAAATGAGCTAAATCTACTGTTATTTGTTCGTCATCGCCATCACCATCGCCGGTTAGATTATCACCATGATGATAAACATTATCTTCAGATAGATTTCCGTAATAAATACAAGCTCTATATTTATTACCATTTCCCATAGTTATTGCAGATGCATCGCAATCAATGCTATAGCTTGTAGAACCAAATAAATGATTTAGAATTCCACCACTTTGTTTTGCAGCATCCCAGCCAAGTCCAACCATAATTTTTGATAGTCCTTCAACTTCCTTAGATAAATTTATTCTTTGTCCCTTACTTAAATTAACTGACATATGTATATCCTCCTACTTTTAAATATCCAATCCAAATGTTCTTCCAATAGCAGCCAAGCCATTTTCGTACCCACTGCCAACGGCATTAAATCGCCATTCATTATCTTTACGATATAATTCACCGGCAATAATTCCTGTTTCCAATGAGAAATCTTCATTCAATTCATATTTAAACAATTCCTCATTTGTGTCGACATCATAAGCTCTGATATATGAGTTATCAACCATACCGAAATTCTGCAAACGCTCATCTGCATCATATATTGTTGCAGAGAAACTGATTTTTATGATATTAGACGGGATTTTATTTAAATCAACAATCATTGTTTCGTCATCACCATCACCCTCACCAGTTCTATTATCACCTGAATAAATTAATGCTCCACTTGGATGTTGTGGTTGACCATAGAATACAAAATCCTTTTCACTTGTTACTTTCCCTGTGTCATCTGTAAGAAAAGCTGACACGTCCAAATCGAAGTCTGAATTGCCATCGTATCTATTTGTGTCCCAACCAAGACCAAACGCAACTTTTCTCAACCCACTGTTACCTTTTGTAAGGTCGATTTTCTGACCTTTTACCAAACTAATCGACATAAACAAATCCTCCTTTTAATTTTGCTTTTTACTTTTTACACATAATTTTCTGACAATATCAATCGGTATAACTATAAATGATAGCAATATGACAACTATCCATTGCTTTAAATCTAATGCAGTAACCTTAATGAGATTTTGAGCAATATTACACAAGAAAAATGTCATCACCACTATACCGGCTGCTATAATAGAAAACAATTTATTTTTGCTAATACCCTCAAACAGATTAATATGTTCTGTACGGATATTGAAACCGTTAAATACCGCCATGAAACACAACAAAGCGAATCTTGCTGTTATGGCTTCTGTTTCGGTAGCAAACATATTCGCTATTGGTGTAAATGTTATAATCGCATACAAAACTACGAATGCTACCGTACTGATTGTAATACGTTTCTTTGCACCTCGAATAAATAGACCTGAGCCTTTTTTAATTGGTTTTTCTGTCATATATTCTTCTTTAGGTGGTTCGCCACCGAAAGACAATGAATTAAGCGAGTCCATTATAATGTTTACAATCAAAATTTGTACCGATGCAAGTAAAGCTCCGGTTGCCAACATAGGATAAATAACACTTAATATCAACAAAGATATATTTATAGGCAATTGAAATTCAAGAAACATCATAATGTTGTGCATAAATGTTCTTCCAAGTTCAATACCTTTTACAATACTTGCAAAGTTATCGTCAGTAAGGATTATATCTGATGCTTCCTTTGCTACATCACTGCCCGACTGCATACCAAAGCCTACATCGGCTCTTTTAAGTGCCGGTGAATCGTTTACACCATCACCTGTCATAGCAACTGACTTACCAATTTCTTGTGCTAATGTCACAAGACGAAGTTTGGTATTTGGTGAACATCTTGAGATTACTCTCAAAGACGGAATAATGTTTTTTACTTCTTCATCTGACATCTTTTCAAATTCATCATTTGTAAGAGCAACGTCACCATCTTTATAAATACCACATTCTTTAGCAACTGCGACGGCAGTTTCAATACAATCACCTGTGATTTCGATAACTTGAATACCTGCTTCATGTGCCATCTTTACTGCCTGTGGAACTTCCTCTCTTACTGGATCAACAACACCGATAATACCGAGAAATGTCATATCATCAGGTAATTCACTTTCTTTTAAATCTTCGTTTGACTTTGTTAATGCTATACATCTCATTGAATTCTTTGTCATAGATTTTATATCATTGTTTAGATTGTCCTTATCTTCCGTATTCAAATTACAGTGTTTGATAAGTTTTTCAGGAGCACCTTTGTAATATGTAACACCGTTTTGAGTGGTATAAGCTGAATATTTGTATTCGCTATTAAACGCTTGGCGAGATTTTATCGGATATTCCGTTTGAATTTCAGCATATTTTTCTGACGATACAAGGCTTAATATTGCTCTGTCAATAGAGTTACCGCCTGTAATATTATTTTCAGAATCGAATTTTGCACTATTATTCAAACAGATATTTTTTTCAATATCTCCCCAAACTTCCGAATTCTTATTAATATCATTACCGAACATATCAATGATTTTTTTCGGCGTCATAACACCTGTAGTTAAAGTACCAGTCTTATCTGTACAAATTATATCAACATACGCAAGCTCAGGTATTTTGTTTGGGTTCTTAGCTAAAATGTTGAACCTTTCCATCGTTTTAACATTTTGCTTTGTAACCAATTTAACTATCAGCGGTAGTCCCTCTGGTACAGCAGCGACTATAATCGTCAATGCGATTGAAAAATTTTGTGCGATTTTCTGAATGATATTTAAAATACCACCATCGAAATATGCTCCAAAACCTACTTGCAGAATACCCGAAATAGTCAAAACTATGAATGTAACAACTGCTGCAATAGTACCCCATTTAGATATAAAATCGCTTAAATTATCGAGAGCAATATCAAGTGCTGTTTTTGGTGATTCAAGAGTTTGCATTTTAACAAGTGTATCACCGTTGACAGTGTTTATACCGACATCAGTTACAATCATCTTACCTTCACCCGACATAACTGTTGTGCCGGCAAATAAAGAATTCTGATTTGTATATGCATCCGTTGAAGTTGTTTTTACATGTTTATAACCTTCGACAGGTGTTTTTAAACATTCTTTCGTTTCTCCGTTAATTGCAGCATTATTAACAGAAACTTTTCCTTCTATGATATAACCGTCAGCAAAGATTTCTTGTCCCATTCCGATACAAACTATATCACCAACAACTAAATCATCTTTATTGATTGTTTGCACCTTGCCATCACGAATAACATCACAATATCTTAATGACGTTTTAGCTCTCAACTCTGCTGCCGACTTTTGAACTCCTAAGCCTGTTTTTATTGCTATGGCTGTTACAATTCCTAATACAACTAATATCATAATTGGGTCAGATAAATCCATAACACCCATAATACCCAATACCAACTGCAATGCTGCAATTGCAATTAATATGAGTGTTATTTTTTCACTCAATGCCTCTTTGGCAAATTCATACCACTTTTTCAGCTTTGGTTCGGGAAGTTTATTACTTCCGTGTTGTTCTCGACTTTTCAGAACTTCTTTTTCGTTTAATCCGTTCATTTTATTTCTCCTTTTTTTGTATATTTGAAAAATCATCTTATGTGATTTAACATACTGACTTATAAGTTTATTCTCCTTTTCTATCCTTTGAAAGTAATATTTAATCGGCATCTTCTCTCAACACTATATCTCTATATTCTTCACCGGAAATCTTGCCAAGCTTCATATCTACATAGGCAGCCAATTCATGATTGCGAATAAAATCACAATCAGATATACAATCCCTTATAATATCGCATGCATCCGTTGAATGAATATAACACATACTTTCTCTTACGAGGGCATTACTCATTCTCAGAGTTGCTTTGCGGTATTGTTCAATTATGTAAATGAGTTGCTCTTTGGACAACTTTGTTAATTGACCTAAAATATCTTCCCACATATGATTATTCTCCTAATTCTAATAACTTATTGACCAAATCTTGCAACCTTGAATTATTCGGATATTTCTTTGCCATATCTTCATAATACGTAACCGTTTTGTATTTATTGATTTCTTGTTCCAGTTCCTTTTCAATTGTAGCTTTCTTTTCTGCCGTCTCTTTTAATCTTTTTTCTTCTATATGTCTTTTGTTATACGCATCCATATTCACAACACCAATAACTTGTCCAAGTATTTCTTTATCACAATCTTCAATAGGAAAAACACGTTTAATTTCTCCAAGTACCCTTGCATTTTCATTTCCCCATCCATTCACAACGACCAACCATGAATCACATATTAGCTTTGCTTCGTCATCATACAATGCAACTGCATAATCATCGCATGCATAATCGTCAAACAAATTAACAATTGCCACTTTATTAAAATCTTTCATATTATTTACCTCCATAAATTGTGCTTTTTATACTAAATTATTAAAATATCATCTTTGTATAACTTCACTTATGACATATAATACGAGCATTGTTATAAATACTGTAAGCAATATACTATCCGCCACTTTCCTCACCCCCTTTGTCTTGAAATTAAGCTTTCATCGTTTTTTTCTCTATTTTAGAATGTTCCAAATTTTATAGTCGTCGTCAAGTTCGTCATATTCGGACACTAAAAACCCTTGTTTTTCAAGACATTTTATGATGTTCTTCATGTCTTCGTCCTCATAACCCTCGATTTTTGCGATTTTTCGTGAACTACTCATATTTTCCTCCATTTCTTATCCGTTGAAACACGCATTTCATTAACTAATTCATATCTAAGCAAACAATGATTTTGAGAACCTAACTTTTTTATTTTATTTAAAGCCGCTTCCTTATCTTTGTAAGCTCCACCGCTTGCATTAAATATCAATTCATTCGTGTCTTTGTTTTTGATTACCCATAACACCGTTACCAGTTGGGATTCTTGTTTATTTATATAACCAACAATTTCGTTTATCTTATTGACTACATCGTCCCATTCACTAAATTCACTATCAAGTTTTTTCATGGCTATTAATCTCCTATTTCAATTTTCTCTCCAACATATTTCTGAACATATTCTTGAACATTCTCAGGATACGAATCTACGACATAATCCTTATCAATTGTTATCTTCGTAATAATATTCTCCGTCTTGTCCAAAAATATATTGCCAACCGTTCCGCCTGGAATTCTTATGTACAAAAGTTTTTGTCTCATATCAGATTCAGTTGCCAATATATAATGTCCATAGGCATATTCGTCAATCATTTTCTTATCAAAGCCGGCTAATTCATCAAGTTCTTTGGTTAATTTACAGTGATACTCATGAGAAAGATATTCGTTTAATTCTAAATAACAATCATATCTATGAGTTAGTTTCATTTCTTTACACCCTTTCTATAAAGCCACATAAAACCATACACAATCCAAAACATTACTTGCAGCACTAAAAGAAATAATATAGCTGCAATTAATACTATAAAAACAATTGTCCCTATAATAATTCCTAATATATTTTTATTAAAAAATAATTTCTTAAATAAATTTTGCAATACATTTAATCCAATTATCATCGGATTTATTGTATCAGCCAGAGTTAGAAGAAAAATTCCGCATAAAGCTGATGTAATTATGTACATCGCCATAATAGCTGCAAACATATCATTATTCATAATTAATTTCCATCCTCTAATTTTTCTATCGTAATTTTATACTTTTCGCAATCTTTTGTTTCAATGAGTAATAATTCATCTATAGCCAACACAACATTCTTACTGTAAGAAGTTTTGTCTGTTTCAAACAGCCAAGTATCACTATATTGACCTACATATCCAACATATTCTTTCTTTTCTCCTATGTTCATAATTAATTCTCCTTATTATGTTGACTCCATGCATCCAGCACTGTAAGAAACATCTCGCCCCTTTCAGTCAACCAACAGTAGCCAATACTACTACCATGATCTGTAAACCCAAGACTGTCTATTTCATATGCCATGAATTGAAATACTCCATACTGCTCATAATCTTCGGTGTCTATATGCAATTCCGTTTTATATCTTTCTTGCACCTCATCATAACTTAAATCCTTCCATTCTTTCCGAATATGAAGATATCTTCGAATGACTTCCAAAGTGGTATCAGGTGATCCACAAGAACATAAATTTAATTCATTGTACAAGTAATGATCTATTAATGGATTGATTAAAGAATCCTCATAGGACTTTTCTCTATTACCAACCTCAACAGCATATCTCAAGAAATCTTCCGGATCTTTTTCTATAATCTTTTCTGCAATTTCACTTAATAACATATCATTTTCTCCCTTTCATATATGCCTAATTTCTTCATCCGTTGCAATTTTCACTTCACTAAGTAAATATTCTCCACACCAACTTTCTTTGTACCCCGAAACCATAACCACATCTTCTTCATCCTCCTCTGTTACGCATTGATAACAAGCCACTGTACCCAATCTCTTTGTATTTCCTACTTGAACAACAACAAATGTTCCTGTATTGATTGGGAATGTTTTTGTAAAACTCATAATGATACTTCCTTTCGTGGATATTCCCCTATGGATACTAAATACAAAATATATAAACAATCAGCCACATCGTGTATTTTTTCAATGAGGTCTCCATGAGATGAATATATCTCAAAATTATCGACATCCATAATGCGTACAGTCAGGTATGAATGTGTTGAGCCTTGATAATCATAAACACAGTCAATTTTTATTTCTTCCATAATAGAAATTCTCCATTAAAACTGCCGTTTCAATTAGTTCTGTATATATTGAAAAATTGTTGGCTTATCACAGTATTCATCTATAACTTGCATAACTGCCTGTCTTGTCCAATTATTCTCACAACACTTGGCAAACCATTGCTCCAGCTTTTCAATATCATCACTCCCACCATAATCTCTCAAATCTCCGAATACCGAAACTGTAGTAGATGCCATCTCATTTTTAATAGGATTATGCCAAATGCTCATTTGAAGACTTCCTTCGCTACCCATTGGAAGAAACTCTTGTTGAACCCATTCGTCAGAATCGTCATAATCAAAATCTGCCATCTCTCCCCAATCAACTGTTCTTCCAAACTGTTCGATAATCTCATTGTCAGAAATCTCACCTATACTGTCTATTCTAAATATTGCCGCCACATGTGTCCATCTGCTCATATATTTATTCTCCTTTTTCATATCCATTTCTAATAATGTGTAGTTCTCTCATCAAATTAGAAGTTGAGTACAAAGCTGATTCATCACTTAATTCTTTTAAATTCTGCAATGTATCTTTCAAATTTTTATCAATTTCTTTTGTATTATCAGAACATGAATAATCTCGCTCCCTCATTTCTGCTGATGCTGTCACTTTCCAAAATAATGAACAAGCCACTTTCTTGACACTATAATTTACAGGACATTTATCGTAAACTTGAATGTCGGCAACCGATATTGCTTGTGTGCCATACTTTGTTCTACACAAAATAATATCGCCAGGTTCAATCAGCGTAATAAATTTATCCCAATTGTATTTTCTATCATGCGGAATTCTCCAAACATACACTTTATTACTACCATTGACGTGTTTGCCATAGATATAAGTCGTTGGATAATCTCTATAAGTAGATTTTACCTTGACTTCAACTTCCTCTATATTATTCTCCTTATAAACGAGATACATAATATATCCATCAATCAAAATATTATTTGAAGAAAGTACAATATCTCGGTCGGCTTTTTCAAATACATCAAAATAATCTCTACATTTCTGTAGTTTTCTTTCAGATACATGAGTTCTTGCAAACGCATCCGAAATCTTTATATCCGACAATTTCATAGTTTTTGTTATCATAACAATATTCTCCTTTGTGTTTAATTTTCGGCAATCGAAAGGTTAAGTTTTAGATTTAATTTTTCACATATATCACAAATTTGAGAAAGAGAAAAATCATAATCACCACTTTCATAATTGGATAGCATTGAAGGACTTACTTCCAAATAACTTGCCATATCTTTTGAGGTCAAGCTATGTTTAACCGATATTCCAATAATGTTGTCGAAAGTGTATATTGAATATCGTAATAGTATGATTTTGATGCACTCATATCAGCACATAATTTGTTGAGATACTCGCCAGCATTGACCAATTCCATATCATCGCTCATTTATACTACCTTATTCCCCTTACATCACAACACCAATGTTATTAATTTGTCTATTCTCACTTGTACTCTTTTGAATTTCTCCATTAATTTTACAATAGAAGCTTCCACCACCATCAACTTTAATAACATCTGAAAATCCACAGTCTTTAATTTTGTCGTAAACCTCTCCACTTGTGATACAATTCGAGGTCTTCGTTTCAATGTAAAAATAATAAATATAATTGTCTTTGACTCCTAAAAATCCGTGGACTGTCGGTCTAACTATCGAATTATCCCAACCTTCGTCCAAATATTCTGTCGTTGCTCTTAAACCATCAATTATAATCGGAGCACCCGAAACAGCATATTTAACATCTTCATCATATAAACTGTTGTACTTATCAATAAAAACTGTATTGTCGTTACAAATAATCAACGTAGACACGTCTTTCTTTTTAAATTGGTCAGACGCATTTTGACTTGCATAGAAATAAACCTTATTATCCTTGACTTTTCGTTCCTTTAAATATTTCAAACATGGCGATGAAAGTGTGTTTTCATCTAAATCAGCAACAAGGTTTGCAACGGGCAAAGTAAAGAAAATTCCGTCCTCTTTGAAGTTTGCAAAATAACCAAGATTAAAATATGTATCTTCGTCCAAGTTGCTCTTTGATTTATCAACCAATTTAATTTGAAATCTATTCGCCGGCACTCTTAACATACAAATACCATTATGTGAAACTATCTTTGTTTCATTCTTATTTAACAGTTCAGAATATCGGTTAATAATCACATTTAAATCATCCAAGTGAACGAGTTTCTTCCTATTAAATATATCATTCCAATATTCAATTTCGTCATCAGGAATAACACCATCGTTCTTCAATACCTTTGTTTGTTTTTCCAATGTAATTGGATAGACAATTTTACCATCTGGGTCAAATACTTTATATCCCTGTTGAACCCTTTCTTCTGTGCATTCTTGAATAGCTTTTTGCTTGTCCGTATATGCACAAATTTGTGAACTATCCCATTTGCCATTGTTCCAATTTTTACGCACTCTATAATATCCCATTTGTTCACTCTCCTTATTCTTCATCAAGACGTTGTTGGTATTCGCTAAAATACCATTCTAATTCATTTCTAAAATTTTTAATCGCTTCTGTCACTTTCCCCTTCGTTGTGAAGTAAATAATATTTGGTTCTCTTCTTTGAGAGCTTCTTCCTATTTCAAATAGACTGGAACGATAGTTATATGTAATAAAATATTTATTGATTTCATCATTTTTCCAATCAGATATAGAAATAACCTTGTCATTTGCCGCCTGCCATTGTCTTAGACAACGTTGCAACCTATCTGCACGAGCGTTGTTCTCGGCAATCACCTTATCATTGTAATAATTGCCTGTGTTATAACATTGCTCATCCCCTTGGTCATTATCTTCTGTAACTCTCATTATATTATTGTATATATCGACAAGATAATACATTTCACCTTTTTCAACCCTCTCATACCCAGCTCTAGGTTTATCCTCAATCAATCCTAGCTTTTTTAACTGTTCCTCGCTGATTTCAGCTTGAACGCTTTTACCATTTGCTTTTAATTCTACTTTCATTACTGTTCCTCCTTAATTTTATTTCGCCTCAATACTCACGCCCTCGTGCGTGTGCCAATACAATTTGTAATGATATGGGTCTGTATGTGTCCCTGTTATATCCTCAACCGCATACATTGTGTATTCGTTTAAATACACATAGTTTTTCTTATACGAATTCTCACCCGTTTTAACAGTTATCACCAATTCGTTAGTTGTATTATTGGATATACTCATATATCCCTCCGCCTCAAGCACGATATTATCTGTTCGTGCATTGTAAACGGTGATTTTTCGTTCACATTCAAAATAATCTGCCTGTTTTGACATATTGTAGTTTACCATTTCTGCCTCTGAACACGCTTTCTCCGTTGTGAAATGCGGTTCATATCGGAATATACTTCCCTCAAAGACTCGGTTTCCTTTTTTGTCGGTAACTCCTGTAAATTGTCCTACTGTTTCAGGTATAACCCTATGTGCCCAGTCAACATCATTTGATGAATTATCAATTATATACACTACTTCATCTTTTACATCATCAGCTTTTTGCTGAAATATACCGCCCGTTATCCATTCTCCATTGTCTATACGTTTACCTCTGAATAATATCTCACGCATTTCATTTCCTCCATTATTTCATCTACACATTTTACACAATAACAGCCTTCAAGACCTTCTATTTTGTATAGAAAACTCATCCACATTCGATTCCATATGCCTTTATCAACACATCTTTTGCAAGAACCTTGACCTTCGCCCTCGCAACATGTAACTTTTACTTTTTTTAAATCATTCATTTATTTTTCCTTTCAATCTTTTTACAATCTCTGAACACTTGTTAATATAAGATCTTGTTACTCGACCACCGTTTATTTTCTTTTTATCTTTTTCGTTAATAAATACTTCAAAAACATTAGATTTGCTTATTTCTTTCATCATTAATATTCTCCTTTTTTTATTTTCATTTTTAACGCTTCTTTAAATTCTTGTTCGGTCATCTTATCGCTGTTTCCGATGTACCTTGTATATCCCTTATTCATATTCTCTCCCATTGTTTGAAAAGCCATTGCCATGCCCTCAAAACTCTTAGCACATACTTCTGTCGGTACATTATTCTCTTTCTTTGAAACAGATTTTTCATCGTTGTCATTACAACAATTAAGAATCAAAGCAAACACACCTACACCGCCGGCAAATCCAACAATCATTGCAACCAATAGCATCAATACTTCACCCATATTATTTATCCTCCAATTCGAAGTGGATTTTTACCAAATCAATTAACGCAAGATATTCTTTGGCAAACTTACTATTACCGTGTGTTTCTTTTACCTTGTCAACAAATTCGGCTAATGTTCCGTAAAAACAACCGCATTTAACAGCTATATTTTTACCCTTTGTTCTGAAAATGGTTGTATTCCTACACACTGAACCTAATCCTTTTATTGTTATATAGTCTGCATTGCCGTACACCAAAGCATTGCCGCACACCTCTGCATTGCCACACACCAAAGCATTGCTGTACACCTTTGCATTGCTGTACACCTTTGCATTGCCGTACACCAAAGCATTATCATACACCTCTGCATTACCGCACACCTCTGCATTATCATACACCTCTGCATTATCATACACCTCTGCATTACCGCACACCCAACAGTTACCTTCTTGAGATAAATTGTGTTCGCTTTCAACATAACCTCCAAGCTCTCCTTTTTTTACATTACCAAAATCTTTTAGAGCTTTAATTCTGTGTAATGCTGTTCCATACACCTCTATTGTTTCATCAGTCAATTCATATTTTTTCATACTGTTTTACCTCCAATTTACTTAGTTTTCTTTACTTTTTTCTTTAATTTGACTTTTAATCGTTCCATTTGCTTATATTCTTCACTATCCCACAATCCATGTGCCAATAAGCTGTCTTGTTTATTGCACACCAGTTCTAATAGTTTTTGATACTCTTTTTGTTTCATGTTTTTTCTCCTTTCTGTACTTTCCATTACAATAATCTATAAATAAACTCTTAGATATTCTTCTTGGTTTATGTGGTGTAGTCATAATCTTATGTATTTCGTTTGATAAGTTTTTATCTTTAATTTTATTTATATCATCTTTAATTAACTCAAGAATAAGTCTATTTCGTTTAATCTTTTTTCTATATTGATCTACTTGTTGTCCATAATATCCTCCACGTTGCATTGCAACACCACTCAATTTTGTTTCATCCTCTACAAGAGTATGTCTGATATCAAAAATTCTTAAATCCATTTCTCTTTCAAGATATTTTATACTTTCATAATATCTGTCCAAATTTGAAAGTATTTTGTTCGCTGATTGCAATACATTTGCTATATTCTCCAAATCCAATTCAGCATCTCCATAGTAAGTATATGGATTATATTCATCTGGTAAATGAGGTGTCTTTAACAATCTGTCTATGTCCATTGATTTAATATCATCAACATCATTTAAATTTTCTTCACAACAATTCTCTGGTTTTTCAACGGGCATATAACCATCTGTCAATTCGATAACACAACTTCTTCTTGAATTCCCTTTCAAGAAATTTTGTACTCTTTTGGTCTTTAAGAAACCCAATGCAGCTGGGAAGGTCTCAAACGAGTTGGCTAAAGTCGGATTACCCGACCATGCCAATCGTCCATTTGGATTGGTTCTAATGTATTGTTCTCCATTCGTGATTACATATATCATTGAGCATCGCCACCAATCTCTATAATGTTATGATACAAAACAGTTATATTATCTTTGTAACGATTATTCTCGTGCATATGTCCACAATACCAACTACTATATTGGACATCTTGTTGAATTTCTTGAAGATAATTTGTTAATCTATCTGGTTTCAATTTATTAAAGAAACCTCTACTCATATTCATTACATCTAAAGTCTTTGTTGGTGGGCAATGTGTTATAATATAATCCACCTTATTACCGTATTTAACTAAATTTTCAATACCTTCGTCCATTTCCTTTTGGGAAGGCAATTCTTCCTGCCACCATGATATATGATTTATACGAAACATCTTGCAATAATCATATTGCCATTCCGCAATTCTTGGGTCATCAGTTTCCAATATACCATCTCGAATATCATGAGATTGTGCTCCACCGAAAGTAAAGAACGTTTTGCCATCAATAGTAAACACTTGTCCTCTCATCAAGTGAATAATATGCGGACGTATCTTATGTATTTTCCCTCCGTTCCATTCTTCAACCAACAATTTCTTTAGTCGGTCAAAGTTACTATGGTTTCCGTCTACAAATAATGTAGTCCATGGTTGACTTTCAAGCCAATCAAGGTTATTTCTTTCAATATCCGTATCGTGCCAATAACCAAAGTCACCACACACAATGACATAATCACTTCGATTTAAACTTTGTCCTATCGGAAAACATTCAGGTTTAAACCGATTTTTCCAATCTCCATGCGTGTCTCCTGTTATAAATATCATTTGTATCACTCTCCTTTACGCCACATTCTTTTCTTGATTAAGCATATACTCAATGAAAAGTTTCTTCATATTATTATAGTTCTCTGTTTTATTGTTCGAAATTAATACACTTTCGTCTATCGTTTTTAACCATTTTTCTAACGCCATATCATAATCTTTTTCACAAGAATAATCTATCAGCTTAACTAATTCGTCATGTGCTTTTTGTGCCAGTTTGGAATTACTTGGCAACACATCCTCAATCATTGTTTCGTAAAATTCTATATCTTCTTGCTCAATTCCTTCTAATATATTATTCTCTATTTTCTGTACACTGTTTTGAGTATTGTCGCAAACATCATTTTCAACATTTTCTTCATTTGACAATGCATCATTATCTTCAATACCCAAAAATTCTTTCATTAAATACAATATATGTTCTACTTTATGTTTAATAAGTTTCTTGTTTTTCGTATTTCTATTTTCGTCTAATTTTTCCCAAGTAACACCATTTACCTCTTTGTTTTTCATATCATCAAACGAATTCAAAAACTCGCCAAAACTCTCATCGTCCATACCAAGTTCGGTAAATTTATCAAATGCCATTACCCACACCAATATATCTTTCAGTTTAAACAGGTTGGCTACCTTTTTATTTTCAAGTTTGTCTGAAAATGGTGCAATACGTTTAAAATAATTTTCGATTTGTTGATATTCTTTTATGGAAGAATGGTCGTTGAGGTAATCGCACATTTTTTTAGGATTGTTTTTCCATTCATTAAAATGATAAACTCCCATAACGCATTCAGAAATCACTCGTTCCCAAAAGCCTCTTTTCTTATGGTCTTCAGTCAGCATTGTGCAATCCTTTAAAAATTCACTTGTATTTTTTATTCTTCTGATTTCTTTTGCAAAGTTTTCAATATATGTAAGTGCTTTTTGTGAAGTATTCATAGCTGTGTGATTATTATAAATATTAACAAGAATAGCTGATTCTTCAAGAGTACAATTTGGATAAATCGTAACCGTTAATTGAGTCCTGTTAAATTGTCTTTTTAGTTCCTTTGGAAGGTCTTCGTATGTTTTGCCTCTCAAATCATATTCCACACTTTCCCAAATGACCTCGCCGTATTCATTGTAAACAATATGACCATCTTCATCATGTTTTTTCCTATTATATTTAACTATAGGCTCACGTATTTCATTTGTAACTCTATATCCATCATATCTAAATCTTCTTAATGCTTCTGTTCTTTGTCCACCGTCAACAATATATGTAGATTTTATATTATTATCAGATTTCACCTCTGAAAGTATTAAGTTAGGAATATAAGTTGTTCCACTTACCGCAGATGCCACCAACCCATTTAAAGCCTCTTTTGTCCAACAAAAATCACGTTGAACATTAGGTTCGGGTTCTATGGTTTGAGTCTGCACATCTTCCAAATACTGCCCCACTACGTCTCTTTCAATTCTATATTCGTCCATTTTATTTACCTCCTAATAAGCATTTGTATTTTTCGTTTATTTTTTTCATTTTTAATTGCCATCATGCTGTCGTTGTACAAGAAATTGTCAATTTTGAGCATACTTATAATTTCGTCTTTTGTGTATCCGTCTGATAAAAGGAATAGTATCTTTCTTTGGACTTTTGATAGCCCATTTAGATATTCCTCCATTTGTTGAGATAATTCTTCCTCATCATTATTATTCTCCACACATGCTATCTTTTCTGCTAAGTCAATTCCGTCTTCCGTTTTCACATCTAATGACACATTGGGAATTGAAATAGTTTGTCCTCGTTCATTCTTCTTCAAATTACCACGTTCATCAGTTTCAAGATTACACCTTTTCCAACGATGCCTATCTCGCAACCAATCTTGAAACGAACGTTTGATATTGCCAATAAGAAATGTCTTGAATGAACAATTGCGTTCTTGATTAAAATTTTCAACACTTTCCAATACAACATTCATCGCATCGGAATATAAATCATCATATTCTGACAACGGAACATTCATTAATCGAATAATCGGATCGCAAATTTCTCTCAATTGTTTCATTTTATTACCACAATATTGACTTATTAAACCTTCTTTTTCTTTATCGTTCACTCTATACACTCCTTGTCTCAATTTCTATGATTATTCTCCACTAATAATCTTGCAGTTTACATGCCAACACTATACCAATGCCGACACCTGTTATAGCCAAGCCAATTAGATACATACATTTCACATCCTTTCCCTTTTATCATATACATAGCAAAACTACTTTTTTGTCTTTCCGCTCGGAAAAGTATAACCCGTATAGGCGAGTGTTTCATTTCAACGCTCAGTATAATATTCTCTACGAAAAATATTTTTTATTAATATATTTTCGCAATTTCCAAACCCATTTATCTGCATCAATCTGAATTTCGGGATTAAAAATATTGAATAAATCACCTTGTTTAATAGTTCCTGTTATATTATTCTCCGTTTTCTCTAACATGAAGATATAATTCGGATTGATTTTAATTATGTACTTTGAACCATTACACAAACAAACATTTTTGAATGTGTTAATATCTGACTTACGCCGTATTTTAAAACTGACTGGTTTTTGAATTATTGAAATCATAGTTTCATCGCTTCCTTTCTTGTTACAATTTCTTTTCTTTTATTACATTTTCTTTACAAAATTTACGTCAATATGATTGACATTTCCCTTATAATGTGCTATAATAAACACATAAAAAGCAAGGATATTTCTTTTATCCATTATGAAATAAACGTGTTGGGGAACACATTTCAAAAAGGGTAAATTAATTTAATATGGGGATATTAGATTAATTAGAAATATTCTGTTTTTAAAAATCAACAAAACCATATTATCACGCTTTAACGTGAATGTCAACTTATTTTCACGTTTTTGGCGTGATATTGTGGTATTCTACAAAAAACGGAGGTGTAATTTATGCAAAATCCACAAATAATTGCAAGCAGAATAAAACAACTTGCAAAGGACAACAATATTTCTATCGGTAAATTGTGCAAAGAATGTGGTTTGGGTGTCAATTACATCAATCAAATGTCCAACAAGAAATCCGTTTCTCGTGAAAAAATAGAAATCATTGCAAACTATTTTAACGTTTCCGTTGAATATTTACTTGACGAGCCACAAAATAATAATCAAATGATTGAACTCCCTATCTTAGGCGAAGTTTCGGCAGGCTATGGTAAATATGCCGACAATGAAATAATCGGCACACAATACGTCCCCCTTAATTGGTTAAGTGGCAATGAACCACACGTATTACTTCGTGTCAAGGGCGACAGTATGATCCCCAAGTTTGAAGAAGGAGACCTTGCACTTGTCCGCTATCAACAATCCGTTGACAGTGGTAGTTATGCCGTTGCTTTAATTGATGATGATAATGGTGTCATCAAACGAGTAATGTACGGTACAAATTGGATTGAACTGCAAAGTTTAAATCCAATGTATTCCCCAAGACGTTTTGAGGGCGAAGATGTTACTCGTGTCCGAATATTTGGATTAGTGAGAAAAATCATTAAAGATACCGAAATATAATAGTATCACATTTCTTTAAAGACACATTTATTTTATTCTGTTTCTTTAAAGACACACATATATTAACATAGTCATTTTCTATTGTCAATGGCTTTTTTGCTTTTGTAATAATTTTGTAACATAGGAGAACTGTTATGTCAAATATCGGAAATATAATAAAAGACAAACGATTATCACAAAACCTATCTTTAGACGAGTTGGGCGAATTGATTAATGTTGGTAAAAGTACAATTAGCAAATGGGAAAATGGAACGATAACCGACTTAAAATTATCTAACATCATATCTTTATGTAGAGTTTTTGATATGACACCAAATGAACTTCTAAAAATCAACCCATCAGATAAAAATTACCTTGCGTATGGCGGAGAACATATCTCCGCAAAAAAAGAAAATTTGTTAAAGCAAATCGCTGAAAAAAATATTCCTGATGCAATATTAGATTTAATTCAAAATGCGATTGAACAATATTAAAAAGCAACCTCAATGGATTGCTTTTTTTATTTGTAACCATGCGTAGTGACTCTTTTACTACCAAACTCAACACTATTATTGCCATAGAATACATCTGCATTTTTGGGACATAATAAGATATAATCTTATTAGTAAAGGAATAGATTTCTATGGATGAATTTATAGTCAACCAGCACATTATGGAGATTTGCAAGCAACGAAATCTGTCTATATATAGACTTGCAAAGATGTCTGATATGCCTTATTCGTCACTCAATAATATGATTAAACATAGACACGTCCCGACAATATATAATTTAATAAAAATCTGTAACGGTCTAAATATTTCACTTTCTCAATTTTTTGCTGGAATTGAGGACCATGTGGATAATAATGTCTTGTCCTCTGAACAACAAGACGTTATATCATTATGGGATCTTTTAGACTCAAAATCAAAAGAATTTGCATTAATTTATATGAAAGGATTGGCTCATTTGCCAATGACAGGTGTCGAAGATGAGAAGTTTTAAACAATTATTGGATATTGCACAAATCTATACAAAACAGTTTACAAGTTTCCCTTGTAATCCATTTTTACTATGCACTCAATTACAAATATCTTTTAAAGTAAGATCTCAAGCAGTAGAAGATTTTGCCGGTACCAATCCGTTAATCTCCACTCCTGCTATTCTTTACAAGGAATCAGGTAAAGTGCCTTCATATATAATTTACTTTGATGAAACGTCTATGTATTGGCGTTTCTACATATTCCACGAGATTGCTCATTATGTGTTGGGACATACTTCCGATTCTCTACAAGAAGAACAAGAAGCAAATTTAATGGCTTGTCTTTTAATCGCACCAAAAAACAAGTTGCCTACATATTTAAAAAATGCAAGAGACTTGTCTGTATTTGCTGAAATTCCTATTGCATATGCAGAAGAATATTGGAATTACTTACATAAAAAAATAATTAAACCCAAAATAATCTTCAATATAATGATTTCTGTCTGTATTCTTACGGTGATACTTGACATAGTATCATTCGCATTAATATTATCAAATTGAATTACACAAAAAAAATAAAGGCGACAGTCAATTCGCTGTCGTCTCTATTTTTTTACTCCGATTATTTTCTTTTTCTTTGTCCATAGTGAGAATTTCTTTTGCCTTGTTTAAGCAATCGACTCTCCATTCTTCAAAATCTTGTTCATTATTGAACATTTGATTATCTCCCTTACAATATAATATATCTATTATACCAAAGAAGATATTTTTCGTCAATATAACAGTCTTTTCTTCATAATACCATTTCCTTTCGCAAAACAATCAAACTTTCCTATTATATCCTTTCCAAAAATTCATTCGTAGTTCCATTGAAACTGGTTTATTTATAAGTTCGTCCATTTCATCAACGTCCAACATATCCATTAGTTTACCAATTTCCTGATTTAATTCATCGGATATATAAGGCATAGTTCGTTTAATCATTGTTGTGATACTTCTCATAGGAAACATATCACATTGCCCTTGAAATGGATCGTTAAATCCTTTTAGCTGAGTTAATTGAGCGTATACACTGCCCATCATCTCTAAATTTTCTACTGTATACATTATTATTTCACACCTTTCCATTTTCTTTTAAGAATACATTTGTGGTTACAACATTATCATTTACATCATATCCTTTTATGAATATTGGTGCAAGCCATTTTAAAATTAATTTTCTATGACTTGAGCCCCTCTCTCCTTTCCAGTAATGATGCCAATGTCCACGCCGTGTATGTGGGCGTTTCGGAGAACCATGTGCTTCCACTCCCGAATTATTATAAACAATATGAGATTTAACCTTATTTTGTTTTATTTGGCGAATAATATTTCCGGTTTGAGTGCCACAATTCCATTTTTGAATTTCTCTATATTTATCTTTTATGTATTCTTTTTTTTTGGGCTTACGAGTTATGTATTTTTGTCGTTCATCTTCAGTAATTTCGCTGTTCTGTGCACAGATATATAACACAAGTTGCAATTTTGATGTTATTAAGTTTGTTACAAAATCAATATAATCTTTATCAACAAAATTCTTTGATGAATTCTTTTCTACTTCTTGTAACATTCGGTCAATTCCATCTTTGATTGTACCATTTTCTATAAGATGTAAAGAAATAGGCATAACTGAATAGTCATTATTTATAAACAAAAATCGCAATTCCAATTCTCCGTTGTTAGTATCTGATTCAAAGTAGACGAAGAATCCATTGTACTCATCATCGTTTACTGCTATGTAAATACAGGGATATGGAAGATTACTTAAAACTTCGATTGGTATAATTAAATCTTCACTTCCTTGTTCAGTAAGAACATCTTCCATATCTTTATCAAAGCTGAAGATTTGTTTATACAATCTCCATGTAGCAGTTGCAACAATTATATTGGCTTCTGATATTATACCCAAATTAATATTATCGTTTCCGTCACTTGCAATAGCAATACCCACGCCTATAGGCACATAGCAGCGAGTATCCCAATTAACTTCTTTACCGTTCATTTTTCTCATATCTTCTACTTGTTTCCAAACATTCGGATATTTCTTATTGACTTTTTGAGTCAAAATTAATGGTGCAATTTTTTCTTCCATAATATATTACCTATCATTTTAATAAAACTAACATTTCTTTGTTTTTAAGTTGTTTTTCAATAAATCACGATTCAATTTATCTACATAATTCATTCGTTCATTTTCGGCAATAGAATCTTTTTTATGCCATTTTCAGTATATATAAATTGTATAGGCAACCTCATTATATCACTCCTTAATTTATTTCAATGACTTCCCAAGTCCATATATATTCTTTGTCATCCACTGACAAATAAGCTACACCATCATCTCCACATGTAAAATCAATCTTTGCATTCCAATCATCATCTGAATTATGGCTTTTTTGTTTATATAAATTTTGTGAATCTTCTTTTACAAATATGTACGCATCTTTTTTATTATCGAATGTTTTATATCTTTCAATTTTCTCCTCATGTACTGCATAGCAGATTACTACATATTTTTCCATATTCTCCATATAAATATCACTCCTAATTTATTGTGTTATTTTTTAATTTTTCATTATACCACCTGTCCGATATTACATGTGTCAATTCTACCTGTAATACAAACATAGCTCGTAAGGCGAATTCCGCTTCATATTTTTCTTTAATTCTCCCAAGTTCAGTATCTCTTTCAAAATTTCCTGATTTCTCTGCTTTAAGAAATTGTGAATATAACTTTATCAATTCATCATTAGTTTTGCCTTCAAATTTATTTGTCCAACTTATTTTATGTCCTCCAATTTTTTAATTAAATATAAATTTAATTTTATCATTAATGAAGTCTGCTACATTATTGACTCTAAAGTCCTCTACCGCAAAACATCCTTGACCATTTCCACATCTATATCCAACTACTGGTTCTTCCCAACCTGTGACCTCAATCCAATATGATGTACCGTCATTATCTATTGCCGGCATACCAAAACAAAGTGTTCCATTCGGATTGGGACATCTTGGAGCTTCGGTGTAAGGTGTTTTTGATGTGATTTCTTTTATAAGAGCCTTACCGCTTTCGGTAAACTCTCTTTCATATTTTTGCACCTCTATTGATAGAGGTGCATTTCTGTATTCTTTCATTTTAATCGCCTCTTAATCTTTCCTTTATTTTACCATATTGATGTTGAATAGTCAACGGCTAAATACATCATTACATTAACCCTGTGAATTGTTGTTGAATGACATTCATAATCTTATCATCAAAATTTTCCTCTGAACATTCCTCGCTATTGATTAACATACTCAACAAATTCGGCATAATCTTCGCCCTAAAAATAGTTAAGATTTTGTCCTCAAGATTTAATTGATTAGATTGTCCAACATTTTGTCTGTCTGTACGCAACATCTTGACTGCCGAATCTACTTCATCATCTGAAACATGAACATAGTTTTCAGCTGTCACAGCTATATTTTTGTGCCTTAGCACCCTTTGTACTAATTTAATATTTTTAGTATCTTCGTATAAATGCGACCCACACCAATGCCGTAACATATGTGGAGTAATCATATCATTGCTATATCGTTTAAAAAAGTCATCAATAGCCCCCTTACTTATTCTTTCACATTTGTTTGAGATAAAGACAGGTGTTTCATCAATGCTTTTATTTTGTTCCTTCTTTTCTTCAATGAATAACTTACGATACTCAAAATATTCAGTCAAGTAGTCTGTTGCCTCATAAGACAAAGGTACTCTATCCTGTACTTCCTTATTCCCCTTGCCCCACACCATAATATAAGGGGATTCTTCTTGCAAAAAAACATCTTTCATATCTAAGCCAATTAATTCTTCTGAACGAATACCACTTCCACAGAACAACTTAATAATTGTCAGATTTCTAAATTCTGTAAATTCATTAGAAATATCTTTGACATTTTTTTCAAAAGCAATGAGTTCTTCTTGTGTTGGAATTTTTACATTCGTATCTACATTTGATTTTTCTACTCTATATAGTTTTTTTGGTATTTTATAAACAATATTATTTTCACATATTCCACTCGCTTCTAAGTATGTCCAAAAGCTACTGATAATCGCTTTTTGCGTTCTAATACTTGACATCTTATGGGTATATGTTAGACCATTCAAGTATTTTATTATGTCTATCGGCAATATTTTTTTTAAATCATCCACATCAATATTTGATACGCTATCCTTCTGTATTATATCGTTTTTCAAAAAAAATTCAAACATATCTTTGATACAAGACCAATTAACATTTTTTGTCCGACTACTTTTAAAAGTTATCAAAAAGTCCTTAATGATATTCGGAACATCTTGTAGCTTTTCATTTAGCTTTACCTCCAACTTCTTTTGAGCTTCAATCTTATAACACATAAACTTCACCGTCCTCAATAACATATTCTCCGTACACAAAAAGAAGATACTCGCTATAACAAGTATCTTCTTAGTGTAAAATATATCAATGTTTGTTTTTATCGTCTATCTTTTTATCATATTTGCCTTGTAAATGCTGTTGATAATAATATTGCTTTCCCTTCGTAACAAGGTCATAATTTGCCTTGTTATAATCATGTTCATATCCCGGCGGAGTCATTCGATTATCCGATCTCCATCCGTCAAGATGACATAAGATATATGCTCCGATTATCATACCTATTGTTAATAAAAGTTCCATTTCAAATTACTTCCTTTCTTTATTTACATTGTGAATTATTTGTTATCATCTGTATCATCAAATCCAAATAGTAAGTATGGTATAATTTTAATCACAAAATATGCAAGACCTATCCCCAAACATACTAATAGCCCAACACCAAAGCTTTCCATTAAATCCATCATGATTAATCCCTCCTCTTTCTATATTTACCTTTCATTTAATATATACCACCATTTGCTATTTTTAAACAAATTTCTGTGATATTTTTATTACATATACATTTTACACCCTTTTATGCCCCATATAAAGGACTTGAAACCTTGCTGTGAACCACCACGAAGCTAAAGACTTCATGGCTTCTTGCTTCAACGTCGTCGTAACCTACTAACTCCACAAGCGTAAGTTCCGATAGTTCCTACCGTACTTATATATTACTAAACTGTTTTCTCTAACAGTCTCAATCCTTCATTAAGAATATTCTTAGCAGCATTGATGTCCCTATCGTGATGAACACCACACTTAGGGCATGTCCATTCTCTTACTGATAAATCTTTAGTCTCTGCATTGATAAAACCACAGCAACTACAAGTTTGACTGCTTGGAACAAATTTCCCAATCATTAATTTTCTGACAATTAATTTCTTCTGGATTTTCTATACGAAAATCACCGTCATGGTATAATTTATATATTATATTTATTTTCATTTCTTAGTCCTCCTCTATTCATTATCCCAAAACACTTCTGGATATGCAAATTTATCAAAGTATTTACTCATTTGATTAATATATTCCCTTGCTTCTACATTTGTTTTGAATCCTTTAATCGTTCGTATATCTCCTTCACTATCTATCCATTCCACCCTATACATTTTGCTACCTCCTTGAAATCCGACTTTCGTTATACATATCTTTTATCTTTTCTTGTACGTGTTTTTATAATATACTTCTTATACTCATCATAATTATCAAATGATATATAATCACCACTCCACACGTCTAAGCAGCTTTCACCGGCTACCATTTCATACGAATTTGCAGAAATTATAATATAAACTGTTTGGTTACGGCTTGCACAATCTTTTAGAATTGTTTGCAACAAATCCCTTTTCAGTTCTACAATATTATCAATACTGTATCCACTATCTATTGCATCAAACATTATCCACAACTCATCATGATTAGAGTTCTTTCGTACAAAACCACCTAAGCGTACGGTTGTTTGACCTATGTTTTGATTTATTTTTTCGCCTTCTGAAGAACAAGCCATTGTTGCAAGTTCTGCTATTTGCCCGTTATTTAGGAACATTTGCATAGAATGTCCACCACCATCGTGAAGATTATCATATAGATACACTGGTATTTCTTCCCTTTCGAGCTGTTCCTTCATAAGCCTCATCAATGTGCTTTTCCCAGTTCCATTGCAACCAGTTAGCACGGTTACGCCCGGATTAATAGTAATGGTTGTATGATTATATAATTTATAATCATCCCATGGTTTTGTTGGTACTTCAAATATTCTGCTCATTATTCATTCTCCTTTTCAAATTTTTTTGAATTAATGTATCCATAATTGCCATTAGCTTGTCAGTATTATTACATATTATATCGTATAAATAATATACTTCCCAATGGGCATATTGCTTTATATTTTCATCGGGAGGTGCAAGTTTTAATACGAGTATTTTCCCTATATCATTGTTACTTACTTTTGTATAGCCATTTAAGTATCTGTGAATAGTGTTTATACAGTCTAAATCAGCCGTACATCTCGGCATTACAACAAATATTTCATCACCAGATGTACCACCTAAAAGACTAAATTCTAATTCACCTTCCGTATATTTTTTGATATTTTCAAAGTCATTTCTAAGGTAGTCCATAGCCCCTTCAAACTTACTTTTAGCATTATTATACGGCGGGTCTGTATATTGCCAAGCCGACACGCTGTTATAATGTCGCTCATCGTTTCCATGTTGAATAAATTCGCCCTCCGAGTATGTTGCCAAAGTTACATTGCCATTTACCGTGATTAAGCAAATAGAACACTCTGTCGGTGTTTCTTCTTTTAATGTTTTCCAATTATTCATCATAATCTCCTTTTATTCAAATAGCCAATCGCCGATATGTGTTACTTCATTTGCGACTTTTTTAACAAGTATTTTTTCAATGTCATTGTCTATGTTGTCCTCACACCACATCTCAAAGTCGTGCCAACCATTTCTTTCACACTCCTCAAAGTAGCTCTGTACCAACTTGAATACTTTTTTCTTTGCCTTACTTTTATTGCACTTTTCTATCTGTTGTGCAATCTCTTTTGTGGCAAACTTATTCAATTCCTCTAACTCTGATGTAACTTCGGTGGTGTATTTTGATAGAAGATTGAAGTCTACCCCAAAGCAATCCTCTGTAATGTCCTTTGAGTAATAACTGCAATGAATTACAGCTATCACTACCTGTCCGATATTCTCGTCCTCAAAAAGAGGTTCACAATACTTTAAGAAATAGCCGTTTATTATGTTTAGACAATTAATGTCCTCTTGATTATGTGGGATAACCAAGTAGACTACATCCTTTTCATAACCGCCTAAAAGGTCATACTCATTAAGCGGAGTTACTGTACTAATGTATTTTACGTTCTTCTCAACCTCAATCTTCTGCATATTGCAGTTGAAATGCTGTACCGCACAAAGGTACTCACTCTCACTGTATTTTTTGCACATTTTCAAACTTCCTTTCTTTAATCAAACTTCATCGGCTAACTTAACTCTTGTATCACAATGATATTCCTTCAATTTATCATCATCAACTTGCAACGCTCCACAAGCTATCATATCGTTAATTTCGTTTAATCTAACCCAAACACCATTTGGATTACTTTCAGATACATTAAAATCCGATGGATACAATTTATTCATTTGTCATTCCTCCTTAAAATGTGCTTTTCATTGTTTTTTATTCAATATTACTTTTGCCATGCTCCAATCTTCACTATTGATTAGCTTGACAACTTTTTGAATTATACATGCTAACTCTATATCATAAATTCTATAATGGAAAGCTGCACTGACTTCATTTCTATTACCATGGAAATCTATATATCTATGTGTATCTAAATTACCATAGTACATGTTCTTTGGTGTTGTAAAATGATGTTTTCTTTCAATAATCTTCTTCAACATTTCTAGTGGATTATCATAAAATCCGTTAAACTTAAAATATTTCCCTTCGTTTTCTATCAACTGATTTTTTCTTTTTTCATCCTCTTTTATCTTCCATTCATCGTCAGGATCTCTTCGATTGAATACAAAGAATTCTTTTCTATCTTTTACCATATATGTAGGGTAATAATAGCAACTTCCTGTATATGGACTATCATCATAATATCTTTCTTTTTCTATAAATTTAATCATAAAATCGTCCTCCAATTCTATTTTAAAATCCAAAAATATCACAATAATATGCGTATTTAGAACCATGAATTTTCCGATTCATTAAAATTCAATAGTCACATCTGCTGAAACATAATCGCACATATACCCCTCTGACTCTAAATGTTCACACACCGCATCAGTAATACTATCCGTGTCATATTCTCCACAGTTTTCCTTTTTGTGTTTATTAATAGCTTCTTTCACTCTCTGAATAATTCCGTTTGTTAATTCCTGTTTACCTTCAACCTGAATCATTGTTTCTATATTTGTACCACAACCATCAACGTCTATATCAATAAGTTAATAATCTGCTTCATAATAATTTACCTCACTTTCAAAATAAAATCGTTGATTCAATCCCATATGTAATTATCTTCTTTTCCATATAAAGCACCACCCGGAAGAAACATTCCAATTGCTTCTATTTCATTTCTATCTAATAATTCTCCCTTTCTACTACCCTTGAGCCATATAAATCTTCTCATAACAACTTCCTTAGGTAATAACATAAATCTTTTAGTTGTGACTTGTATTCCAATACCAAGTTTCAACATTGTGTTTGCTGCACCACCATTTATAAGATACTGTCTTAAAATCTCCGTATACTGATTTAAGTGTGTATCTGTTTGTGCAACGCCAGAAAACATCTGATCTGTTAATCTGTGATATTCAATATAATTACATTTCATTATAATCACTCCTATCCAAATCATCGTTCTTATTTTGTTATATCAACAACGTAATCGTTATAATACTTAAAACTATCGAATGTTCCACCATGTTTTTCACTATAATTAAAAACACTCATATAAATATGTCCTGCAATTGCTTCGTTATATCGCACAAGTTTATGTCCATTTTGTTGAATAAGCTCTCTTAAAAATAACACATTCTTTTCCTCCTTAATCAAATCATCGTTTCATATTCCAATTTATTTTCTGACCACAATTTTCACAATATGGCATTTGAAAATCTTCACACATTGCAGATAATGGACGCTTACAAGACGGACAACAGTAATTATTAAAGCCTTTATGCGTTCCATTTGGCAATGGATTTTTAGGTGTCTGATATTCTAATAAATCTTGTATTACTGTTAAAACCGTATGCGATATACCTAAATTGCATATTTGCGACTTTTTACTTGCTAAAATATTTTTGACTTCATCTATGGTATAATTCACAACATATACCTCCTATCTTTTTATAAATTTCTTATTTTATCCACAATAAATCTCATCAGCATCCACAAACCCATTCTCTTTTAAATATTCTATATAATTTAAAATATCCGATTTTCTTTTAACTTCTATATCACTTGAACGTTCATATCCATAAAAAGGACTGACATATATCTTGTATGTTTTGTTGTCTAAATCGACAACAAGATTATAATGATGACCACAATCTCTACGTTTCGTCCATTTCCTATCAAGATAATATAAATGCAATTCCATTATAATCACTCCAATCTACATATACACTTTTTTCAATTCTCTATCTTCCAATCCAATAGTACCATCAAGTAATGAAACCAACGCATTATACTGTTCATTTTCTTCAGGATAATTTGCTTCTATGTAACTAAGGATATTCCAAATTAATCTTTGACTTGCACCGTCAATGTTGAAATTTTCTTGAATATACTCAAAAAATTGCTGTTTATTCATTGTGTCTGTTTCCTCTTTGTCTAAATTATTGTACAAATTTTGTAACTTTTCAGCAAATTTTTTTAATGCGTTCTCTTTATATTCTTCATTATGTACAAGGGCAACCACACCAGGCACTCCCGAAAACCCATTTCTCTTTGCCTCCAACATAAGATATGTTTCTTCTTCTACATCAAAAACCTCATAGAGCTCCAATATCTTATTAGCCAAAATTTTAGTTAATTCTTTCTTTGTCGTTGGATTATCTATTATAATTTCAGTACACCAATCCTCACGACAAGGATTATCACCGTACATATACAACTCAATCGTTTCATCTGTTGCTTCTGATATTTCAAATGAAAAATCCGTTCCGTCCGATAATTCGTCAAGATATTGTTCTAATTTGTCTGTGTTCATAATATTAATCCTCCTTTTCAATCGTTACTTTATATCCCATCTGTTTCCAAAACTTTTCCGCTGCTTGTTTACAATCGGATAAAAGATAATTATAAGCATCCCCATAATACCCCTCACTATATGATTCCACACACATTATTGAAGGATATTTTAAAGGCTCTGCAAAATCCCAACCACAATTATATGCTTCATCAACAATTTTGAAATCTTTTTTATTTGTCAACTTATACCAACGATATACATAAGCGACAGATGTATCTTCATTAATTAAAGGTATTACATCGTCTAACTCTGTTATACGCAATTTCTCCGCCTTTTCTATTTGTGTTTTTCTCTTATTCTGTACCTCGTACTCCCAACACTCTGCTTCTGTATTAAATTCTGTTCCGTCATCTGCTATATATACCAGAACTTCTTGTATTTGTGTTCTTATTTCTGTTTTCATATATAAGCACTCCCTAAATCTCAAATAATTCATCGCCGGCATATTCAATCATATCTTCTAATACCATTCTGCCAAAGCTTTCTGCATATTCCATCCATATTTTATCTTGTAATTCCGTTGGATCTCTTTCTGCAATCTCATAGTCTTGTACAAATTTTTCTACAAGACGTCTCATTCTGTAGTCATAGTTTTCGTCCATTGTATGTATGTGCATAATATTCTCTCCTTTTAAATTTCATGCTTTTACCACTTATCATTTTCGTCATCTATTTCAACATATTCAAAGCTACCCCAACATTGATATATAGTACCTTCTTTCCCAATTTTATCTTGTTCTTCAAGATAATTTTCGTCAAGTAAGGTGTCGGCTAATTCCTTTAACAAATCTTCATAATCCCCATCGTCATAGCATTTTGATATTTTATGCAAAATGTCACTTGCTTTATCTGTATGGTGTTCCAACCAATTCGCATAAGATGATAGGTTGTTCCACCAACCAACAAGATAATGTGTGTTATCAAACACATCGCCGTCATTATACCACTTATAAACCAATTTATTTATAGCTGTTACAATTTGTGTTGCTTTCGTTTCTCCTTCTCCCCGACAAGGCAAATATTTCTCATCTGCCCATTCAAATTTATCAAAATAACCCCAATCAACTGACATAATATTAACCGCCTTTCTCTTAATTATCTCAAAGTATAGTGTGTTGCTTTAACGCTATTTATAAGACCATAAATATCGTTCCATGTTACTTTTCGTGTTGTTTTTCTTACTTGAAAATTACACCTACACTGATTATTCGGACTCACTTGATAAAAAATACTTCCATCTGATTTATACTCCGTATATTCATCAAAATGTATATTCCTTATATCAGATACAATAACTTCTACACCTTCTATATCCAGCAGTTCTTTTATTTTTTTAATTCTTTTTTCAAGCAATTCTTTGATATTGCTGTCAAACCTATCATCAGTTATTTGTTCAAAAAATAAAGTTCTCATAATATCATCATCCTTTATATCGTCTGAAATTGTCGTTTCAATTAATACAATCTGCCGATACGTTCCAATACCCTATCTCCGTCCTTCATTGTTTCTTCACTAAGTTTTACAAATGTATCTAAGTCAATATCCTCTATCAACTCCAAATAGGCATGAAATTGAGCCATATAATAGTTTGCATTGAGTATATTTGTCTTTTCTGACATAGTGCGACCATCTGTAATTTTTTCTGCATATACCAAAGCTTCTTTCATTGCGTTCTTAGCTTTATCAATTAACTTTTCTAACATTTTAATCCTCCGTTCAATTCTTATCTTCTGTCAAATATCATCATTTTTAATAATGTTTTAGTTTGTTCCTCTGTGTAATTGTCAACACGTCCATTGACTTCTTTTAGAGGACAAGCTCTTATACTCTTATATTCGTTTCTTAAAACTGCTTGTTTCTTCTCTTCTAACATATTGTTATATATTGCATCTGATATACTCATACTCTTATATACTCCTTAATTTTTTCTATCCATTTAGGATCTACTCCGTTAGTATCAATTTCGATATTCTCTTTGCAATAACCGCAAGTAATCAAATATAAAGCTATTCTCTGCCATTCTTTTGATGTATACTCCTTTTGCGGATATGCCATAAGCGCAAATATCGGCACTCCTTCCGCAAGTTTCTCATCTGCAATTTCTTTATTAATTATAGTGCATATATGATTAATGCACATTTTAAGTCTTGATGTTTTACATTCTCCATGTAGTACAGTGTTATATAAAGCATCCCAGCCGTCCTCTGGCACTTGTGACGTTATATAAACATAACTATCTTGCAAGTCCTCCATTTCGTATTTTACAACGCCGTCAACGATACATTTGTAAACAATGTAATTGTCACTAAACACCGGCAAAATACTATATTTTATATTTTTCTTTGCTAAAATACGACCAAAATTATCATTTATATATTGACAGATTATCTTCTGCCCTCTATGTTCCAAAGTTCTCATATATAACACCTTCTCCACTCCTAAAATTTGTCTATGTAATCATTTATACGACTTACCAAACTGTCCGAAAACTCTTTTTCACCTTTAAACCATTTATATAAATAGCTCGGTGAGATACCTATACGGCTACAAAAAGTCGTTTTCGGAATACCAACCCTCTTTATATAATCTCGGACTTTTTGCTTCAAGTCCATCTGTGAAATGCTCATATTATCCCTCCGTTCATTTATGCAATATTCTTACGTTTTTTAATCATTACAAGTTTTGTACTATTTTCTTTAACTTCTCTTGCTTGCTCAAGTCCTAAGTTCTCAACAATCATATCTTCTGCATACAAAGACATAGCAAGTCTATAATCTAAAAATGGATACTTTGCAACACCTCTTGCCTTTAACAATAACGGTGTAATCTTCCTAAACTCATCAACAAGATACTTCTGTACATTATCTCTATTTTCAGAATATAGCTTGTACATATCAAGTAAAACCTTCATTATTCCCGTTGAATATCCGTTTGGTTTACGGTCAAATCCTGCACCCTTGCATATGTCAAATATAAATTCAGCTGCTTTGCCGTCATCAATATTGCATATATTAAGCGTGACAGAATATGAACCCAAGACAGAAGCACTTCTATTGCCTTTACAAGATGTATACTCAAATCCATACTTTTTTTTTAGCTTTTCAAGTCGTTCTGTTGCTTTATCGTGTAACACTACCATTGCCCCATGTTTTTGAATCGCCGTCATTCTTGCAACTTGCTTGTTTTGGTAAGCGTACATCTCGGCTTCAAATTCAAGTCGATCTTCTGCGTTGTTTGGTGCATTGAGAATTAGCAACACTTGTAAATCAGTGTATTTTTCTTTGTCTACCATCTGACTTGCTATCCATCTGCCGTAACCGTCTACAAGGTATACTTTGCCTTCCTCCCAATGCGGGACACCGATTAAAGGCAATAATTTATTTTCATCCCAATTATTCACAAGGTACATTAAGCTTCTATCCGTTCTAACCTCCGTTTGATAACGTGTGTCAATCTCCAACAGTTCAACTGGAATCGGAATAATTGCTACATTATACTTTGCATCACGATACATTTTAGTTAAACCTTTTAATAGTCCTTTATCTCCTCTGTTTTCTTTACCGCTTATAATTTCAAAACTTCTGCACATGATTTTATTCTCCTTTTCTTATTTTAATATTAAATTGCTTTCAAAGTTGATACTTCAACAGATACGCTCTGTAATCCGTCATTGTAACAACAGTAATATTTCCCATCTGCTTTTATCTCAAAAGAGAGATACTCACACTCAATATATCTGTTCATGTTTGCTTCAGTCGGCTCAATCCCAGCCATTCTTAAAGCCTTGTAAGCCGCTATATTCTCATGTCTTGCTATTGCTATATACATTAACTATTCCCTCCCTTTCACTCTTAAATATTTGCTGTTATATTTCGGCATCTTCTATTACTCGGTTATAATATGGATGTCTTATACTTCCTTTTGTAATGACTTCATCGGGACAAGCGTTTCCCGGTATAACTCCGTTACGATTAAATAAATATTTACTTATTTCATATCCGATAACTTCCTTGTAAATGTAAAGTCGCTTACCGGTTTTTGCATTATATACATTTACAACTTTAAAAAATACGTTGATATACAATAAACAATTATTGACAGTATCAACCGCCTGATTCAAGTACGTTTCTCTTTTTGTAGGAAGCGCGTCATCATCCATATAAATTCTCTCTTTAAGTTGTTCAATTATAGCATCTGTCAAGCCTTCTGCTTTTAGCATATTAAAATTATAAATGATATGCTGTTTATTAGCATTTGTATATGTATCAAATTCTTTTTTCATTTTTGCAAGTGTTCCGTAATTCATAATAAAATCCTCCGTAATTCTTAAATATTTACTGTTATACCGCCGTTATATAACGTGTTCATTGCACAAATTAAGGCAATAAATAACGCAATGCTTACCGCCTTCCAGACGTTAAAATCTGCCTTTCGTGCGTGTTTGTTCCTCTTGTATGCTCTACTTCTCATAGTTTTATAACCTCCTTTATAAATTTATAATGTCCTATTAATAAACACTATAAAAGGCACTATATAGTTTTATAGTACCCTCTAACTATTTGTTAATATCGCTGTTACTGCATTTTTGAGTCAATATAATTAAATATATTGAATAGTTCAATAATACAATTTATTAAATATTCTTTAAGTGATCGCATTGTCTTTTTACCTCTTTATTACTTTAATATATCCATCTTCAAAAAATAAAGATTTACTCTTGAAAAAGTTTTGTAATTCTTTTAACTTTGCAAGTTCCATTGCTTTAATAAAATCTTGCAAAGTTGCTTGATGCCTTCCGTCCTCAAATTCAACAATAAATTTAATGTTGTTAATATTAGATAAAATATAATCTTGTACTCTTTTTAACGCTTCATCTCTTGTCATTTTATAGTCCTCCTTTACAGTACCTGCTGTGGATAATAACCCCCCTCTTCGCGGTCATAATGGTACAATGTTATCACTATACCAAGTTGACGACAAGCATTCAGTACTGACACAAGAGCTACTGTCAAGCCCGTAACGTACAAGTCAAGCGACTTGATGTCAAGAGCTTTTAACTTGTTGTACGCTTCCGACTGCAAGCCTTCCACATCAAGTGGATTGATAACAGTATTAAAAATAGCACCGTCCACCGCCTGAGGGATTGCGTGCCTTCCTCACATAGAGCCATAGAGGCATGGTCTGACACCTCATAATACGGCTCATACGGGGCAATATCAAGCCACTTGTCGCACAAGTCAGTATAGAAGCAACCTATGCAGTTGCCTCCGCATTTTGAACATACATATTTTTTCATAATAAAAACTTCCTTTCATTGTTTGATTACCTCAAGCGGCACTATTGCACCGCCTGAACGCTTCCGGCTTAAAATCCTGTTTATAGTTGCCGAAACAACTTTATATATTAATACTCCTCTTTATAAAATTTAATTGTATTCTCCTTTGCTTTTTCGTAATCTTCTTTATTTGTATAAGGTGTCAATGTTATATCCCTTTCACAATATGTAAATATTGCCATTTGCTCATCTGAATAAGCATAAGCACTGTATCCGTCCACCTGAACCAAAGTAAACTTACACTTCTTCGCAAATTGATAACATAAATCTGATACCCAAAGACCACGTAACATATACTCGCCGTTTCTGTTCGTGGTTTCTTCTATAAAGTTTAAATTTGCAATTCTACAAGTGTTTTCGCTTAGGTGATAATTTGATAAGTTAAAATTATATGTTGTCATTATTAAAACCCTCCTTATTAATATAATTCTACAAAACTATTATCAATTTGAATAAATGTTCTATTAATATCCATATCTCGACCGTATGCTTCATAGTCGAAATACATTTTTACTTGTTCCGGTACTCCGTCAAGTAGTCCGCTCTCATTAACGGCTTGATATGCGACATCTTCCATATTGTCGCAATTATAATAAATTCTATAATTGCCTTGACGTACTTCTTCAAGTGCTTGTTCCATATTGTTTGCATACTGCTCCAAGTATGCTTGAAATGCGATTAACTCATCATCCGACAAGTTATCAATTTCTTCTGCAATTTCGTTAAGTTGTAGAATATCATCATATTCGCTGATTTTTAAATTGCTTATATCCGTTTCATAATCAGAAATAAATAGCTCATCATTACCATTATTGCTTATTTTGTTAAGGACTTCTTCAAGTCCTTCACAAGGCAAGCTTACCCACTCACCGATGATTTTTCCGTTGTTGTATTCTTTTAGATTTGATATAAATATTTTTAGCATTTTAATTACTTCCTTTCATTGTTTGATTATTTTTTTAGTTACTTTTCAATTCAAAACATTGTACTACTTCACCGTTATACATTTGATGATAATACAATTTATTGTTATATTTTATTATTCTTGTTCGGATATTATTGATGTTATCACTAACATCTGATATAAATTCCGCATATCTCAAGTCAATTTTCTCTATTTGCATTTTCCTGCATCTCCTTTAATTTATTCTCTTTTTATTTTCTCACTGATACACTTAAAAACATTGAAACCAGGCTTTACATGCGGAGCAATACCCGATATTTTACAAAGTATTAACAGATGTATGTTGAATGTAAATTATTACATTATCGCATGTGCGGCTGTTGTAATATGTTACATTTGTTTATTTGTTGCATTTGTAAACTTTTTGAGTGCATCATCAAAAAACAAAATGTTTTGTTGAGCGACTCACAACGTATTTTTTTTGCGTTGGTGTACGTCATCACCTGCCGTTTTTTATCAGGTGTCGGCTTCCTAATATTAATTTTATAGAGCGGTTATAATCCGCTTTTATTTAATTTATTAGTCCATTAAAGCATTGACTTTATTGTTATAAAGTCTTTCTTTAACTTTCTAAAGATATTATATCAGATTTTCTTCAATTTGTCAAGCATTTTCTTTATTTTTCTAAAGATTTTCTTGACTTTTTGAATTTATTTTGATATACTTATCTTTACAAAATTAAAGGAGTGTTTTACATGATTAAATATTACAAATTGCTTGATGTACTCAACCGCCGAGAGATGACAAAAGAAGAATTGCGGATAAAGTTAAATCTATCGTCGGCTACGATTGCCAAAATATCAAAGAATGAGTTTATCTCTTTAAGAGTTATTAATGATATTTGCAAGTTTTTAAATTGCCAGCCTGGTGACATAATGGAATATGTGCCAGACAAAGAATAATTTGTAGAGTTTCAAAAACTCTTTACAATACTAAAAACTTTTAATATTGTAGACAATTTTTAAAACAGTCTTTTAGTCTATTGACTTATACTTTATAGTGTTTTTTGTT
>QTVU01000174.1 GCA_003460745.1 Firmicutes bacterium AM55-24TS | reverse complement strand
AGTTGTGGCAAAGAGTTTCCCGCATTCTTTTTCTTCTTGTACATTATTCGCCAATGCGTGTACAGCAGACGGCTCGTCGAAAATCTTGTTTACTTAATTACCTTTTCTTAAGTTTTTATGTGATGTGTTCGATTATTCAAAAGGACACATTAGAAACGTCTGAAAGACATTTCTAATCTATCATTTTGATATAAAAGTTTGTAACAAAAAAGGGAGCAATAGTATCAGATGTACGCTTACATCGTTTACTATTACTCCCTAATTTGAAAAGTAAATAAAAAATGACCTACAAAAGTAGGTCATCAAATTGGCTCCTCCAGCTGGGCTCGAACCAGCGACATCATGATTAACAGTCATGCGCTCTGCCAACTGAGCTATAGAGGAATATCTTCTTTAGCTTTTGCTAACTTTTTCTTTAAACACCAAAGATAACGACTTCTGTCGTTATCTTCAGCATTCTTTCGTTCCGGCAACTTTCTACTTTCCCAGGCAGTCACCCACCAAGTATCATCGACGTTAAGGAGCTTAACTTCTGTGTTCGGCATGGG
>QTVU01000173.1 GCA_003460745.1 Firmicutes bacterium AM55-24TS | reverse complement strand
AAAGGAAACTGAACCCAATAGAAACCCTGCATGGGCCTATAGCTCAGCCGGTTAGAGCGCACGCCTGATAAGCGTGAGGTCGGTGGTTCGAGTCCACTTAGGCCCACCAAATTTTCCGTATCTTGCACGTTTGCGTTCCCTTGTGTACCGATGTACACGGCGGTCACTTAAACGCACAATATACGAAAAATCAAAGCCAAATATTAAGTATCAACTAAATTTGGGGGTGTAGCTCAGCTGGGAGAGCACCTGCCTTGCAAGCAGGGGGTCAGGAGTTCGATTCTCCTCATCTCCACCAGCGTTTGTGAAACAAACGCGAGCATTCACGTAATGCTAACAACGTCCCGCAGGCTTTTTAGACAAGGGGCAGCTTTTTACGGCAGTAAAAAGTGCAGTTGTTAAAAGCATAGTGAATCTGACCGAAGGTCAGCCAAAGCGCTAACTGAAAGTCAAATATATCAATATAAAAGATTGTACCTTGAAAACTAAACAATGTAACAAACGATGATAGAGAGAAACGAGGAAATGACATAGTAATGTCAAACCCCGATAACTAAATTAGTTATCAAACTAAT
>QTVU01000172.1 GCA_003460745.1 Firmicutes bacterium AM55-24TS | reverse complement strand
ATTAGTTTGATAACTAATTTAGTTATCGGGGTTTGACATTACTATGTCATTTCCTCGTTTCTCTCTATCATCGTTTGTTACATTGTTTAGTTTTCAAGGTACAATCTTTATATTGATTTTAAATTCAAACAAGTTTGCGTGCAGTTCGCTTTTTCTTCGACGTCGTCGCGTACATCGGTACGCAAGACTGAGAAAAAATGCGAAATGTGCGTGAAATTGTTTGAATTGGTGGAGATGAGGAGAATCGAACTCCTGACCCCCTGCTTGCAAGGCAGGTGCTCTCCCAGCTGAGCTACACCCCCAAATTTAGTTGATACTTCGTTATTAACTAATATCAAGTCTTTGGTAATTTTTCGTATGTCACGAATGTCCAACCTACGGTTGGCATCATATTCGCCCATGTGCCTCCTTGTTACGGCAACTTCGTTGCCTATCGCTCCGCTTCGCTTCACGATTTCACACCGGCACGCTCATACGATGTTTCGCATTGCTACGCAATGCTAGTGGTGGGCCTAAGTGGACTCGAACCACCGACCTCACGCTTATCAGGCGTGCGCTCTAACCGGCTGAGCTATAGGCCCATGCAGGGTTTCTATTGGGTTCAGTTTCCTTT
>QTVU01000171.1 GCA_003460745.1 Firmicutes bacterium AM55-24TS | reverse complement strand
CATATTTATTTGGTATCTGCTAAAGAAAAGATTCCTAAACATAACTTGTATATTTTTGGTCACTCATTAGATATTACAGATAGAGATGTATTGCGACTATTTATTTGTAACGATAATGTACAAACAAAAATATTTTATTATCGAGAAAATGAGGAAGACAAAAGAACTCTTGGAAGATTGATTAAAAACTTGATACAAATAATTGGTCAGGAGGAGTTAATTAAAAGGACCGGCGGATTGCATAAAACTATTGAATTTATACCGCAAGCAATATCTTAGAATGAGACTAAATTAAATTTCAGTATTATTTTTAGAACTATACCGAGTATCTTTTCTGCGCTTGCCGGATTTATTCGTAGCAACATTGCTGCGTCGAGCATTTTCTTCCTGTACGGCATCGAATATTTCTTTTGAAATAATGGGGATATGCCCGTCTTTTAGAAGGAATTGCTCATAAGAATGATCATTGTAGTGTAGAAACAAAGGGGGGAAAACTATGATAATTAAAATTGTATTTTACAAATCTTCATCAAAGTTTTATGATTCGGTTTGTACAAATTGTGGGATATTTGAAAACTTTATTCAGAATAAATCAGAAAATATATTAACTCTAACATTTG
>QTVU01000170.1 GCA_003460745.1 Firmicutes bacterium AM55-24TS | reverse complement strand
TTGATTGGTAAAGATGAATTCTCGATTTGTACTTTAATATACTGTTTATCAGAAGCTATATTGATTATAATAAATTTTTCGTTTACTTGATAACATGCTTCTATTGCATTGTCAATAGCATTACACAATATTGTACTTTTATCTGTTGATGTAATGTTTAAGGGCTCTGTAATATGATTTATTTTAACCGTGTATTGTATTTTAGCAGCTGCAGCTTTTTTACATTCTAAATTTAAAATGGCATCAAGTATCATATCATTGGTATAAACAATACCAAGTGGCACCGCAGTTAAATCTTTTAAACTTTGTGCAAATTCTTTTGCTGCAGAGGAATTGTTAGAAACTATATTATTCATAATTCCCATATGTTTGTTAATGTTATGCTGTAATATGCGTAGAGTTGCTTCGTTATTTTCTAGCAAGCGGTAGTTTTCTTCTTGCGCCGCTATTAATTCTTTTGCTGCTTCTAATTGCAATTTTGAAGAATAACTATCTATAAATTCAAATACAACAGTGTTAAAATACAATAATCCTAATGCAATTATGAGAAGTAAAATTATATATTTTATACTATGTATATTTGCTAATAATATAAAAGCATCAGTACAAATAACAATAAACAGGCTGAATAAGG
>QTVU01000017.1 GCA_003460745.1 Firmicutes bacterium AM55-24TS | reverse complement strand
CGATAGAAGGATTCAATCGCCAGCTCCGAAAAGTGACTAAAAACAAGGGGGTTTTTCCTACAGATGATAGCTTGTTTAAGATGCTGTACCTTGCAATGATGGACATCACAAAAAAATGGACCGGTCGCCGTCGTGATTGGGGTGAGATTCATTCTCAGTTGGAGATATTCTTCGCTGATAGAATCAGCTATTGACAAGTGCTTATTTTTCTGATAACGTAAAAGCGGACGGAATTTAATTCCGTCCACTTAAATAAATTTTTCTGCACTATTTTGTATTTACACAAAACTTGAAGAATACTCATGGACGATGTTGAAATTAAATCAGCTGCAGACGGCGGAAGTTATTTTGAAAATATGCTTGCAGTCTCCAAAGAACAGGTGAAAAATTTGATTGAACATCAAGACGAACCGATAGATAAAAATGATTGGGGCATGGCTGTTTATACGGTTAATGCAATGTATGACTCATTGGCAAACAGTATAACATTCCCGGCTGGAATATTGCAAGCACCAATATATGATGTAAACGCGTCATATGAAGAAAATTTAGGTGGTATCGGATATATTATTGCACATGAAATTACACACGCATTTGACAATAACGGTGCTAAATTTGACGAAAACGGTAATGCAACTGACTGGTGGACAGAAGAAGATTACAGTGCATTTTCAAAACTTTGCAAGGATGCTGAAGCTTTTTATGACGGAGAAGAGGCGGCACCGGGAATTGCCGCAAACGGCGAGCTGACATTGAGCGAAAATATAGCCGATTTGGGTGCGGTATCTTGTATAACGGAAATAGTTTCTCACCTTGATAATCCGAATTACGAGGCATTATATAAATCAATAGCAAGAACATGGGCGTCAAGCTCAAGCCGTGAATATATGCAATATATTTCCCAAACAAATGTTCATTGCCTTGATAAATTGCGTACAAATCGTACTATTGTAAATGACCAGAAATTTTATGACACATTTGGCATAAAGGAAAATGACGGTATGTATGTCGCTCCTGAGGACAGAGTGAATATTTGGTAAAATAAAATATTAAGTTAAAGGCAATTCGGAATTTTCGGATTGCCTTTGTTTATTTTTGTGATAAACTAAAATTTGGAGATTACAATGGAGCTTGGAGTATTTAATGACAACACAGACAAATAAAAATACAGAAATATTGTTGCAGATAAGATTTATTGTGTAAAGTTTTAAATTTAATGTGGATTGGAAAGAAAGCATACAAACAGTTACAATCACAAAGAATACAGCAGTTGCTCCGACAATAGAACCGACTCGCGTCCGGAAATAGCAAACAAACTTGACAATATGGCGGATTATGATACAGTATATAATTTATAATACAGAAAAAGGAAAGCATTAAGTTGCTTTCCTTTTTCTATGTACTACATTTTAAAAATTGTTTTAACGATACCTCTAAGACATTTTGGCATTTTAACGACAACGATTTTCATTTTTACCTACTCCTTTCTACCATTTAAACAAACACAAATACCCAAAAAGCAGAAGAAAAATCATTTCGATTACCGCAATAATAGCCATAGGAAGAAATGCTCCCGCTATCACACCTGCACAAAATGACAAAGCCGCCAGCCCAACTGCCTTTGAACAACCTCTCATACAACAATTAAGCATATATCCCACCTCTGTAATCTTTTAATATATAATATGTAAAAGAAAAACATATGTGAAAAATATTTTTGAAAAACTATTGTAAGTTTATAACTTTTAATATATAATGCAATAGAGGGAGGTTATAGTTATGGAACAGGCTGTAATATGGATTTTGGGAATAATAGCGTTTATTATTCTTGAGGCAGTTACTTATCAGCTTGTCAGCATTTGGTTTGCAATCGGTGCATTAGGCGGAATGATTGTTGCATTTTCAGGTGTAAATTTCTATGTTCAAATGGCTGTGTTTATTGCGGTATCATTTATTTGTATACTGTGTTTACGACCGATTTCAATGAAATTTTTCAAACCGAGAAATGTTGAAACAAATGCTCAAAGTTTGGTTGGTAAAGAAGTTTTGATAACGTGCGATGTCGATAATATCAGAGGCTTGGGAGAGGGCAAAGTTGACGGAAAAGTCTGGACTGTAAGAAGTATAGACAACTCTCATGTACTCAAAGGTGAATCGGCTGTTATCGAAAAAATTGAGGGTGTAAAACTTATTGTAAAGAGAAAGGATGATTAAAATGCCATTAGCAATTATACTTTTATTAATCATTATATTGGTGATTATTGTAGCAAATATCAAAATAGTTCCACAGGCACATTCATACATTATTGAACGTCTTGGCGGTTACTATGCAACATGGGGTGTCGGACTTCATTTTAAAGTGCCGTTTATAGACCGAATTGCAAAGAAAGTTAATTTAAAGGAACACGTTGTTGACTTTCCGCCGCAACCTGTTATAACAAAGGATAACGTAACAATGCAGATTGATACGGTTGTTTATTATCAAATAACAGATCCTAAATTGTTTGCATATGGTGTTGAAAGACCTATGATGGCTATTGAAAATCTTACTGCAACAACATTAAGAAATATTATAGGTGATCTTGAACTTGATGAAACATTGACATCACGTGATACTGTAAATACAAAAATGCGTGCAATTCTTGACGAGGCAACTGACCCATGGGGTATTAAGATTAACAGAGTTGAACTTAAAAACATTATGCCTCCTGCTGAAATTCAAGACGCAATGGAACGTCAGATGAAAGCCGAAAGAGAAAGACGTGAATCAATACTTCGTGCAGAGGGTGAAAAGAAGTCTGCAATTCTTTTGGCAGAGGGTGAAAAAGAGTCTGCAATACTTCGTGCAGAGGCTAAAAAACAAGCCGCTATTAAAGAGGCGGAAGGTGAGGCTGAAGCAATTATCGCAGTACAGACAGCCGTTGCTGAAGGTATTAGAAGAATTAACGACTCAAAGCCGAGTGAACCGTATATTGCAATAAAGGCACTTGAAAGTTTTGAAAAAGCCGCTGACGGCAAGGCTACAAAGATAATTATACCGTCGGAAATACAAGGACTTGCAGGACTTGTAACATCAATAAAAGAAATAGCAAAAAACGAAGATAAATAATTTAAAAAGCTCCCAAAATTTATTTTTGGGAGCTTTTAACGTTGTCTAAAATTATACACGAATTATCAGCGGACATTTTATGAAGAATCATACCTATTTCGTCATTCTCACTTTTATCGCTTATCAATATATCACTTTCGGGATTTGCCGAAATAATCGAACGTATCTGACCTTCAATATTAATATCGGAATTATGTACTTCAAGAAGAATTTTCGTTTTAATATGGTTTTTCAAAAGGATTGATGTAATTTCTTTTACAAAGAAGTATATTCCCATAGTACAAAACACAGTAAACAATGCAATAAAACATATATCCGTCATATCTAAAACACCTCCGCTTTATAATATGCGGTGTTAAATAAAAGGTGTGTATGACTTGACAAATACATAGGATTTGTATTAAAATAGTATAGAAAAATGAGTTTACGGAGGAAGTTGTTATGGGACAAACATTAACAGAAAAAATACTGTCTGCACATCTTGTTGAAGGTGAGATGGTAAAAGGCAGTGAAATCGGAATTAGAATTGACCAGACCCTTACACAGGACGCAACAGGTACAATGGCATATCTTGAGTTTGAGGCTATGGGTGTGCCAAGAGTAAAAACAGAGCGTTCTGTTGCATATATTGACCATAATACATTGCAGAATGGTTTTGAAAATGCTGATGACCATAGATTTATCGGCAGTGTCTGTAAAAAACACGGAATTTACTTCTCAAGACCGGGCAACGGTATTTGTCACCAAGTACATCTTGAGCGTTTCGGTATTCCGGGTAAAACACTTATCGGTTCGGACAGCCATACACCGACAGGCGGCGGTATAGGAATGATTGCCATAGGCGCAGGCGGTATGGACGTTGCTGTTGCAATGGGCGGAGGTACATATTACATTACTTGCCCGAAAGTCGTTAAGGTAAATCTTACAGGCAAACTTCAACCGTGGGTTGCCGCAAAAGATGTAATTTTGGAAGTTCTAAAGCGTCTTTCTGTTAAGGGCGGTGTAGGCAAAGTTATCGAATACTGCGGTGAAGGTGTTAAAACTTTATCAGTTCCCGAAAGAGCAACTATTACAAATATGGGTGCGGAACTTGGTGCAACAACATCAATATTCCCATCAGACGAAATAACACATGAATTCTTGAAAGCACAAGGCAGAGAAGAGGCATACACACCTCTATGTGCAGACGCAGACGCTGTATATGACGAAGAAGTTAATATAGACCTTAGCAAACTTGAACCGCTTGCAGCTTGCCCTCATTCACCTGATAATGTTAAGTCGGTAAGCGAGCTTAGCGGTATGAAGATTGACCAAGTTTGTATCGGTTCATGCACAAACTCATCACTTCTTGATATGATGAAAGTTGCACATATTCTAAAAGGTAAGACTGTTAATCCTGATGTTTCTCTTGCAATCGCTCCGGGTTCAAAGCAGGTTTTGAATATGCTTGCAAATAACGGTGCTTTGGCTATTATGATTGACGCAGGTGCAAGAATACTGGAAAGTGCTTGCGGTCCTTGTATAGGTATGGGACAGTCACCTAATTCAAAGGGTATTTCACTAAGAACGTTTAACAGAAACTTTGAAGGCAGAAGTGGTACAAAAGACGGTCAGATTTATCTTGTATCACCTGAAACAGCTGCTATTTCAGCTCTTACAGGTGTATTTACAGATCCACGAACACTTGGTGACGCGGCTGATATAACATTGCCTGAAAAGTTCACAATAAACGATAATATGATAGTTCCTCCGGCAGATGAAAAGGATATGGACAGTATTGAAGTGCTTAGAGGTCCTAATATTAAGCCTTTCCCTGTATCAGAGCCGTTAGCTGAAACAATAGACGCAAAATGCTCGCTAAAGGTCGGCGATAATATCACAACAGACCATATTATGCCTGCCGGTGCAAAGATTTTGCCGTTGCGTTCAAATATTCCTAAGATTTCGGAATTCTGTTTCGCTGTATGTGACGAAAAGTTCCACGACAGAGCACTTGAACTTGGTAAGAGTATAATAGTCGGCGGTTCAAACTACGGACAGGGTTCTTCAAGAGAACACGCTGCACTTGCACCGTTGTATTTGGGTGTTAAGGCAGTTATCGTTAAGTCATTTGCAAGAATTCATATGGCTAATCTTATTAATGCCGGTATCGTGCCGCTAACATTTGCAAATGAATCGGATTACGATAAGATTGACCAAATGGACGAATTGAAGATTGAAAATATCGGTAAGCAAATTGCCAACGGTAAAGTTATTAAGGTGACAAACGTAACAAAAGGCTTTGATTTTGAGGTTAATGCAGATTTGTCAGACCGTCAAAAAGAAATGCTTTACGCAGGCGGACTTCTTAACTATACAAAACAAAATTCATAATGTAATTCAAAATGCGATGCTTTTAGGTGTCGCATTTTTTGTGTTATAAGGTATAAAATATGTGAATGTCAAGTATAACTTTAGTAATATAGCACATTGACGGTACATATTTTTGATGATATAATACTAAAAAATGAATAATCACACAAAGTGTCGGCTATATTGTATGGGTATAGTCGGTGAAAAGGGAATCGGGTGAGAATCCCGAACGATAACAGTCGCTGTATGTATTGAAGTTTTTATATTTTTTGATGAAAGTCAGTCATTGGGAAACTGAGAAGGCGAATATAAAAATGTTAAGCTTGCTTTATATAATACGAGTCAGAAGACCTGCTTTGATACTGCTCCGTACTTATTGATGTTGTCAATATAGGAGCAGTAGTATCGTACGCTTATATAAATGTATTAAGCGTGTTGTTTGCGTGCCGATATGTGATATACACAGGAAAACTCTGCTGTGATAATTTGAAAAAATTATCACAGCTTTTTTTATTTGATTTTACAGAAACGGAGCGTATTAATGAAAAAAATAATATCTTTAATTTTATCGTTTGTTTTGATTTCATCTGCAAATGCTTTTGCGGTAAGTATTGACGATATAAACAGCGTCATAAGTGATACGGAAAAATATTTATATGATAATTCGCAAACTCCTACCGTATCATCGATAGGCGGTGAGTGGCTGATAACAGGACTGAGCAGAAATACCGGTGATATACCTGTCGGCTATTATGAGAATTATTACAACAATGTTGTCAATTATGTAAAAGAATGTGGCGGTGTATTGCATAACAAAAAATATACCGAATATTCAAGAGTTATAACTGCACTCACATCAATCGGAAAAGACCCTCAAAATGTCGGTGGATATAATTTATTACTTCCTTTAGGAGATTTTGAAAAAACTACTTGGCAAGGTATAAACGGTGCAATATGGGCATTGATTGCACTTGACTGCGGACAGTATGATATGCCGTACAATGCCGATGCACAAATTCATGCAACAAGAGAAATGTATGTTGAAAAGATTATAAACAGTCAGCTTGATGACGGTGGATGGTCACTTTTGGGCAGTGGAGAGAGTGATGTTGATGTTACGGCAATGGCTCTGCAAGCACTTTCAAATTATACGGATAATTCCGAAGTGTCAAATTGTGTGAACAAGGCAATTTCTTTTTTATCGGCAAGTCAAAATGAAAACGGAGGATATTCAAGTTGGGGTACGGAAAATTCCGAAAGCTGCGCACAAGTCATTGTTGCACTTTGTGAACTCGGAATATCGCCTTTTGATGAACGCTTTGAAAAGAACGGCAAGAATTTAGCGGATAATTTAATGTCGTACTATACAATAGGCGACGGTTTTAAACATACATACGACGGTGACGGTTCAAATCAAATGGCAACAGAACAATGTTTTTACAGTTTGGTGTCGCTAAAACGATTTATGAACGGCGATAATTCGCTTTATGATATGAGTGATGTCAGAAATATATCACAAAATGAAATTAATGTGATAAAAAACAGTTTACAGTTTGTAATGATGAATTTGATTTTGCTTAGAAAGTAATAATTTTCAGGAGATATTGAATGAAAAAATATAAAAGACACATAATTATAGGAAGTATAATTATTGTTGTATTGGTATTTGCGTTTTGGTGGGGCGGAGATGCACCGTCACTGCGCGGTTGGAATGTTGAGCCGACGCCGAAAGCAACAGAAAAAGCTATAATTGATGAAGTATATGACAATGATGAAAGTCCTACATCGACTGTAGAACCAACAATTTCGCCCTCATCATCTCCGACGGCCGAAAACTTAGAAAAAATTCAAAACAAGCCTACAGCCGACAAACCAATAACGGCAGAGGAAAAAATAGAATTAGCCGAAGAAATTGCAGGGGAACCATACGAAGAAATATATACTCCCGATTTGGAATATTCCGAAAACAACGGAATGAATATTGACGAAACAACAGGGACAGACGAATATAAAACAGAACCTGTACCTGAGGGAAAACCTGTACCTGTCGAACCGCAAGATGCAGTAATAGAGAGCAAAGAACTGACGTGCACGTTGGCGGTACGATGTGATACGATACTCGACAATATGTCGTGGCTTGATAAAGAAAAGTGGGAATTAGTGCCGTCGGACGGAGTTATATTTAAAGAACAGACAGTTGAATTTTATGACGGCGAAAGTGTATTTGACCTATTGCAACGCGAAATGAAAAACAGCAAAATACATATGGAATTTGAAAATACTCCTATGTATAACAGTGCATATATAGAGGGAATAGGCAATTTGTATGAGTTTGACTGCGGTGAATTATCGGGGTGGATGTATAAAGTAAATGACTGGTTCCCCAATTACGGCTGTTCGCGTTACCAGCTGAAACAAGGCGATAAAGTCGAATGGGTATATACTTGCAACTTAGGAATAGATGTCGGCGGATATTCCGCAGCAGGCGGAGAATAGGAGATAAGACAGATAATGAATGAATTTGCAAAATATCATCCGTTGATTAATTTCATATATTTTACAGCCGTAATTGTGTTTTCAATGATATTCGTACATCCTATATGCCTTGTGACATCGCTTTTGTGCAGTGTGATGTATTCGATAATTTTAAACGGTAAAAAAACGATGAAATTTATTGCGATGTTATTACCGCTTATGTTGATTTCAGCACTGATAAATCCTGCGTTCAATCACGAGGGTGTAACTGTAATTGCATATTTACCGAGCGGAAATCCGTTGACGTTGGAATCCATACTATACGGAATTGTCGCGGCAAGTATGGTTGCAACGGTCATTTGTTGGTTTTCTTGTTTTAATAAAATTATGACAAGTGATAAGTTTATCTATCTTTTTGGACGAATAATTCCGTCACTTTCGCTGATATTGTCTATGACATTCAGATTTGTTCCGAAATTTAAAGAACAGGTACAAGAAGTTTCAAATGCACAGAAAAGTATGGGGAGAGATTCATCAGAGGGGTCTGTATTTGCAAGAGTTAAAAACAGCATAAGAATTTTGTCGGCGGTTATAACATGGAGTTTGGAAAATGCAATAGATACTTCCGACAGTATGAAAAGTCGCGGTTACGGTTTGACAGGCAGAACGGCTTACTCAAATTATGTATTTGACAAAAGAGATGTAACTGCTTTAATTTATTTGGCGGTTACGATTACATATTTTTTGATAGGTGTTTTGCTTGGGAAAATTAATTACAGATATTTTCCGTCTATGCGTGGTACGGATATGTCGTTTTACAGCACAAGCATTTTTATATCGTATATTATGATTTGTATAATGCCGATAATTATTGAGATATGGGAGGAATTAAAGTGGAGAAAATTAAAATCAAAAATTTAATATTTTCATATCCCAATAGCGAAAAAACGGCATTGAACGATATAAATTTAACGATAAATCAAGGTGAATTTGTGACGATTTGCGGTAAATCCGGATGTGGAAAATCGACACTTCTACGACATTTAAAACCGATTTTAACACCGCACGGTAAAACAAGTGGGGAAATATACTTTAACGGAAAAAGTATATATGATTTGTCGGACAGAGAGCAAGCCGAAAATATCGGATTTGTAATGCAAAATCCTGATAATCAAATTGTTACGGATAAGGTTTGGCACGAACTTGTATTCGGATTGGAAAGTTTGGGTATTAATTCGGCTGAAATTCGATCGAAAGCCGCGGAGATGGCGTCATTTTTCGGAATACAAAATTGGTTTTACGAAAATGTAGCCAATCTGTCGGGCGGACAAAAACAAATTCTCAATTTAGCGTCGGTTATGGTAATGAATCCGACATTGTTGCTGCTTGACGAGCCGTCAACTCAATTAGACCCAATATCGGCACATGACTTTTTTACAATGCTTGAGAGGATTAATACAGAACTTGGCGTGACGATAATATTGAGTGAACACAATTTGAGCGAAGTATTTCCTTTATCCGATAAGGTTGTGGTTATGGAAGACGGCAAGATTACAGCCGAAAACACACCGTATAAAATAGGTGAGGAATTAAAGCAAAACAGTATGTTTGCAGCATTACCCACACCGACAAAAATATATTATTCCTTGGGAAATAATTCGGGTAATTGCCCTATAACAATTCGTGACGGTCATAAATGGTTGGAAAAACAACAGATTAACGAGCATTTTGAATTCAAGTCGGAAAAAAACAGAATTAATACCGAACCGATTTTAGAATTAAAAGATGTATGGTTTAGATATGAGAAAAATTCGGATGATATTTTAAAAGGCTTGTCATTTAAAGTTCACAAAAATGAATTTTATGCGATAGTAGGCGGTAACGGTGTCGGAAAGAGTACTGCGTTGTCTGTTATTTCAAAGATTAATAAGCCGTATAGAGGTAAGGTGTTTATAAACGATGATACCAAAGTGGCTGTGATGCCACAAAATCCACAGAGCTTATTTTTGAAAAAGAGTGTACTTGAGGAATTGTATGACGCGGTATTTGATGTGGAAAAAGAAAAAAGGAAAAATGAGATTGAGTATGTAATAAAACTTTGTGAACTTGATAATCTGCTTGAAAATCACCCTTACGATTTGTCAGGTGGTGAACAGCAGAGAGTGGCACTTGCAAAAATGCTTTTGAGAAAACCTGATTTGTTGGTGCTTGATGAACCGACAAAGGGACTTGACGCTTGTTTTAAACGAAAACTTGCAACGATACTCAAAAGTTTGCAAAATAACGGTATGACTGTGTTAATGGTAACACATGACATAGAATTTTGTGCTGAATATGCTGATATATGTGCGATGTTTTTTGACGGTAAGATTGTCAGTGAAGCTCCTCCGAGGAAGTTCTTTACGGAAAATAATTTTTATACCACTTCGGCAAAACGTATGGCTGACGGTATAATCGAAAATGCTGTATTAGACAAAGACATAATAAGAGCATTGGGGGGTGAAGCAGAAGATTTAACTGAAACGAATGATGAACTGAATTATATACTGCCAAAAAAAACGGTTATAAAGCAGGGCAAAAAAGAGTATAAAAAACTTAATGTACACAATGTTGTATTAGGGATAGTATTTGTAATTTTATTTGTGATGACACAATGCCTGTTTTGCGGACGTTACGATAATTGGAAGAACTATGTTGCACAAACTATAAGTATATTATTTATTGCCGTAGCAATGTTTAATTTAATACCGCGAAAAAAACTCGGAAAAGAATTAATACAGAACGAAAAGAGCAAAAGAAAAATATCAAAAAGAACAAAAATAGCAACATTGTTAATATTATTTCTTATTCCGCTTACAATTTTTATCGGGATATATTATCTCGGCGATAAAAAATATTATTTTATAAGCTTGCTTATTATATTGGAAACGATGATTCCTTTGGGATTTGCGTTTGAAAACCGCAAACCTAAAGCAAGGGAATTGGTTATAATAAGTGCATTGTGTGCAATAGGCGTAGCGGGACGTACTGCGTTTTTTATGCTGCCGCAGTTCAAGCCTGTTGCGGCAATAGTGATAATTTCGGGTGTGGCATTCGGCGGTGAAACAGGATTTCTTGTCGGAGCAATTACGGCATTTGTATCGAATTTCTTTTTCGGACAAGGACCTTGGACACCGTGGCAAATGTTTTCATTCGGAATTATAGGTTTCTTGGCGGGAATAATGTTTCAAAAAGGCATTTTACGCAAGACAAAAACAGATATGTGCGTGTTTGGTTTTGTAGCAACATTTGTTATATACGGAGGAATAATGAATCCTGCGTCTGTTATAATGTGGCAGTCGAATATAAATATAAATATGGTGCTGTCATCATACGTAATGGGAATGCCGTTTGATTTTATTCACGCAGTATCAACAGTGTTTTTTCTCTTTTTTGCCGCAGAGCCTATGCTCGAAAAGCTTGAGAGAATTAAAATAAAATACGGACTTATAGAATAAGTCAAAAATAAAACATGAGGTGAAAGACTAATGAAGAAAAAATTATTAAGTTTAATTGTAGCAGTAGCGATGTTATTCAGTGTTGTAACGTTTGTTGTACAGGCTGATACAGACGGAGAGGGAGATTATTTCTATTTTGATATTGAACACTTTGCTGAAGACACTACAAAAGAGATATATATGACTCCGATTAAGATTTATACAAACGGATTTTATGATTACAGCGGAGAATTTAAAACTTTTGAAAGTGGATTTAAGAGTGCAGCAGACGCAATAGGATATGTACTTGATTATTATATGAATAACGGTGAGTGTATGAGTGATTGGACTCCTACAACTACACTATTGAAGTATACAAACAGCAGTGGATTTTTCAGTGATTTTAAAATAGATAATTCCGTCAAAGAAGTTTCGTTTGATTATCCGTCAGCATTATATAATGATGCTATGGGTAACGGATTGAGTTCATACACCTATGAGTCGGCTAGCCTCGTAAGAGGAGATGTTTTAAGATTAGTTTTTAATGAAGGCGGATGGAATTCAGATCTAACATCACCGGCTGAGGACGTGCTTGTAGGTGCGGTAGCAGATTATTATGAAACATTGGCAACTGATCCAAAGACCGCTAAAAAAGCAGAATCGGCATATCAAGCGGCTTTAGAGAATTTTTTTGATGAAAATATACAAACAGAACTTGAAGATAATCTGATTAACGCATTGGTACCGAGCGAAGAACCGAAAACAACACCAACAGCAACACCAACAGCGACACCGACGGCAACACCAACAGCAACACCAACAGTAACTTCAACACCTTTACCTGTACAATCTGCAACAGAACAAAACACATTAAAAGTTGAAAACGGAAAACTAACAGGTACATTAACGGTAAAACTTAACAGTAATCTTACAGAAGAAAAGAAAGTAAGTGTTATGGCTGCCGTATATGATTCAAACGGCAAATTGATAGGAATACAACCTAAAGAAATTTCTTTAAAGTCCGGTAATGAAAATCAAGTTGAATTTAAAGAAATATCTGCCGATTCAGCTGATGAATATACAATCAAGATTTTAACATGGAACGGAAATATATCATCATTGGCACCTATTTCAAATACTCTTGATTTAAGTATAAAATAGTATAAAGATTGGAGAAAAAAATGAGCGTAAAAAATAAATTTACAAGTATATTGTTGTCTTTATGTATGCTTGCGAGTTTTGTACCTGTAAATTTCACTGCATTTGCAAGCGACGAACCGGAACTTATAAACGGTGCTTATCAGATTGAAAGTGCGGAAGATTTGGTTTGGTTTGCCGAAAAAGTAAACGGTGGTGACAGAACAGCAAATGCAGTATTAAACAGTGATATTGACTTGGAAAACCAAAATTGGACACCAATCGGTAACGGATATAATTATATCAATAATAACGGTTACGGTATAGATGACGACACCGCATATAACGGTATATTTGACGGAAAAGGTCACAGCATTTCCGGACTTTTCATAGAAACCAAAAAGTACAATAAGCAAGGCGACAATCATTACGAAACTTATTGTCAAGGTCTTTTCGGAATTATAGGAAAAGAAGGAACTGTCAGAAATGTTACGGTAAACGGACAAATAAACGCACAGGCTGAGGGTAATGAATACATTAATGCGGCAAAATATATCGGCGGAATCGCCGGTATAAATGCCGGATTAATTATAAATTGTACAAACAACGCCGATATAACAGGTCTTGCTTATGTTGGCGGTATAACAGGTCAGCTTGGAGCTCAATTTAAGGGAAGTAACAGAGTAAGCGGAAATCTTATAAATGTTACAAATAACGGAACGGTTACAGCTACTTCCAAGAGCTTTGCAGAGGCAGGCGGAATTGTCGGTCAGCTTGCATACGGCGACATTACATATGCCGCAAACCACGGAAATGTATCTGCACCTTTTAAAGATGACGATATGTACAGTTATTTAAGAGGAGTTGCAGTAGGTGGAATTGTCGGCAAGGATATAAGTGTAAGCGAATGCGGAAAGATTGACAGAGCATATAATGACGGTCAAATAGGTACTGAAGACGGTAATTATTTCGGCGGTATTATCGGTTGCAACTATGCTTGTGACATAACTAACGTATATAATACCGGTAAGGTAATCGGTTACAATTACAGTGGCGGATTAGTAGGCTACAAGCTTGGCGGTACGATAGAAAATGCGTACAACAGCGGTGAGGTGAATACTCATACGGAATATCAACTAATCGGTTCAATGAAAAATACGACAGTAAATAACTTGTATAACATAGGTGACAGCACTAAACTTGTGGCACTTGAAAACGGCGGTGATATAAGTACGGTATATGCCGTTGACACTGTTTCGGCAAGTGATTTGTCAGACGCATTTACAGACAGTGATAATCTTCCTGTTATTGATTGGAGCAATGCGCCGACAGGGGAAGACGAAACATTTGATATTGAAAGCATTAATATCGAAAACGGTAAGATAACTGTATTGTTAAACAAAAAACTTGTAGGAACAAATCTTACGTTAAATGATTTTGAAATAAAATCATTTGTTGACGATAAAGCGGTTGAACTTAAAAATGTTCAGTTATCTCAATACATATCAGACGAAAAAACAGCCATAGACATCACATTTGACAAAGTAAATGCCGAAAAGACGCTTAAAATTTCGGTAAACGGAATTGAAAAGCAGATTGTAACGGATACGTCAAATTATTGGATAGACTATCGCACAGAAGAATTTGACGGCGGTAACGGTGATAAAGATGATCCGTATATTATTGCAAATGCAGAAGAACTCGCTTTGCTTTCGTATGAAGTAGAAAGGGCAATGATATGTCAGACAAGTATTTTGTCTTGAAAAATGATATAGACCTATCAGGCAAGGAATGGACGCCGATAGGTGTATCAGATAAATACATATCAAATAAATATCAAGGCAATGCTTTTAACGGTAATTTTAACGGTCAAGATTACAGTATAAGGGAAATAAATATATCTTCGGACAGCTATCTTTCGGCACTTTTCGGAGTTACGGAAGAAAATGCGGTAATAAAAAATCTTTATGTATACGGAAATATAGAAAACACGAATAATACATATGGATTTGCGGCAGGTATATGTGCCGTGAACTACGGTTTAATATCTCATTGTATCAACTATGCCGAAATAAAAGGCGAAAACAGAGTCGGCGGTATAGTAGGTTATAACGGTGCGGTTAATAAAACGGTTACAAGCTGTGTTATAGCTCAGTGTGAGAATAAGGGAACTATTACAGGTAAGGACGAAGTTGGCGGTATTGCCGCTTACAGTTCGGGAACTGTAAAAGAATGTACTAATAAAGCCACTGTAACAGCAACCGGCGGATATGCCGGCGGTATTGTCGGTTACAATTATGAGGGCAGTATACTTCTTGACAGTTGTTATAACAGCGGTGAAGTAAGTGCGTCAGCATATTCGGGTGGTATTTCTGGTAAATCATACAACTGTGATATTTCAAATTCATATAACAGCGGTAAAATTTCATCGCAAAACAATACCAACGGCGGAATACTGGGATATACAGTGAGCGGATATTCGGTTAAAAACTGCTATTTCCTTAAAGATACCGCACCTATGCCGTATGCGGAAAATTCGGGTACGGGACTTGAAGTGAAAACAGAAAATCAGTTTGCAGATATGACTGAAATTTTAGGCAGTGCGTTTGTGAAATCGGATAAATTCCCTGTTTTGGCATGGGAGGTAAACGGTTCCGATGATATAGACACATCAACAAAACCTACACCGTCAGTAACACCTGCTTCAACACCTAAAATTGAAGAAAAAATACCGTCATATTCATCACAAGGAAAATGGTCAGACAGTGTGGCTGAAACATTTGACAGCGGAAACGGAAGTAAAGAAAATCCGTATGTTATAAAAACAGCGTCCGAACTTGCATTACTTGCGAAAAATGTAAATAAAGGTGAATCATATAAAGACGCATACTTTAAATTAAATAATAATATTGATTTAACAGAAAAGTATTGGATTTCAATAGGCAATGCGGAAGATAAAGCATTTTCGGGTCATTTTAACGGTAACGGATATGAAGTAAAACTAAATACCGAAAATCAAAAAGTAAGCGGATTATTCGGATATACCGCAAATGCAGAAATTACATTGCTTGGAGTAGACGGACTTGTAAGCGGTGAAGATATAGGAGGCGGTATTGTCGGTATAGTAAGGGACACTAAAATAGAAAATTGCTATTCAAATACTGCTGTTTTGGCAGATGAATATGTCGGCGGACTGGTAGGACAGCTTTTAAGCGGCAGTAAAGTGACAAATTGTTACGCAACGGGGACAGTAAAAGCAAAAAAAGCAGGTACATTATTCGGAGCATTTACAAACGGTGTATCGTCAGAAAATTTATATTACAGAATTATCGGCGATAAAATGCCGTATGGCGAAAATGCATCAACAAACACGAATATTGCCACAGGCAGAACAGACGAATATATGCAAAGCGACGCATTTGTGTATGATTTGTGGTGTGTTAAAGAACAAGAAGTTGACGGCAAAACAGTAGAAGTAGCACCGGTATTTTATGTTGGAAGTAAATATCCGGTACTTAATAACGAATACAAGGAAAGCAAAATTATTTCGATAAATCTTGTATCATCGGGCGAAAGTCTTGAAACAGATACTTCCCATACATTTACAGCAAAGATATACGGTAAGAATTTAAACAAAAATATAACTGCAAAATGGAGCAGTGACAACAGTGCCGTTACAGTTGAACAAAGCAGCGATATTACAATTACAAATGGCGTAGGGACACTAAATGCAAGTATTATTATAGATTCCGCTAAGCTTGGCAATGCAAAGGATATAACTGTTAAATGTGAAATTGGCGGAATATCAAGTGCTGTTTCCGTAAAAGTTTCAGAATCTAAATGGAGCGGTAAAGGTACGGAAGAAGAACCGTATATTATAAAATCGTTGGAAGATATGAACATTCTTTCGGAAAGCGTTGCAGACGGAAATTCATATAAAGGTGTATACTTTAAACTTTCAAGCGATATTGATTTAAGCGATAGCAAAGAATTTAGTTCAATCGGTTATTGGGAGGGATTAAAGTCAAACGATAACGGAGAATGGTGGGAGTCCGAGAAGAATCGTGCGTTTGAAGGTGTGTTTGACGGAAACGGTTTTTCTGTAAAGAACGCGATTCTGTATGCCGAAAACAATTATTTCGGATTGTTCTCATACATAGGAAAGAATGGTGTTGTTAAAAATCTTAATATAGATTCTACTAATAGATTGACCGCTCATAATAACGTAAGAAAAATTGCCGCTTTAGCCGGAATAAATCTTGGTACAATAGAAAATTGTACTAACAGCGCTGATTTCGGATTTACCGCCTCAAACGTAACATATCTTGCAGGAATAGTCGGCGAAAATTACGGAATTGTAACAGGTTGTGTGAATAACAGCAATATGACATCTGCCGGTAACAGTAAGTCGGGAATAGCCGGCGAAAATTACGGTACTGTAAGAAAATCTGAAAATAACGGTGACTTATCGAACAGTGGTAATGTCGGCGGTATTACGATAGAAAACAGAAACGGCAAAGGTCAGGCGCTATTGTTTATTGATGATTATGCAGACTTATCCGTAAACGGAGAAATTTCCGAATGTGTCAATAACGGTGCAATAAGCGGTAAATATGACGTCGGAGGAATTGTAGCTGAAAATTATAGTTGCGGTAAAATAGAAAATTGTGCTAATACGGCAGAAGTGTCGGGAAGTATGACGGGCGGTATCGCAGGTCGTGCGTCAGGGTGTTATAAAAAAAGCGGTATCAAAAATTGTCAAAACAGCGGTAATATCACAGCACAAGGTTCATACGGCGGTGGTATAGTCGGTGAACTTATAAACGGCTTGGTATATTTCTGCGAAAATACAGGTGATGTAAACGTTGAAAACTATGCCGGCGGTATTGTCGGACGTAATTACAGTTCGACAGTTTTAGGGGAATCGGCTGTTGATTTCTCAAATAACTACGGAACTGTAACAGCTAAAACGTCAGCAGGCATCTGCGGTTATTATCAGGACGAAAGCGGTAAGTGTTATACAAGATATAATTACAATGGCGGAAAGAGCGAATACGGTGTTTTGGGTGATGTTAATTCAAATTATGATATAAACAGCGTTGTTTGCGAAAATTATTGGTTGAGTGACGATAAAAATAATGCAAACGACAGCTGTAAAGGTGATATTGACGGTATCAATGCAATCACAAAAGCAGAATTAGACAAATATTCTGCCGAAACAGTTAATTTGCAAGTAGATAACAGCGATATAATTGTAAACGGTACTGCAAATGTTTCGTCAAATTCAGAAGTAAAGAGCAGTGACGAAAACATTGTTTCAATAGAAAACGGCGTTGCAGTCGGACATGGAATAGGTCAGGCATATTTGTATGCAAAATCAAGTCCTTATACATATGTGGCTGTATTGATGAATGTAGAAGAAAATCCTGATAATGTTGAAAAGATAAATGTAAGTTTCAGACTTATCGGCGAAGAAAATCTCGGAAGTGACTTTGTCTTGACAAAAGATACGAAGAATACATATCAAACATGGATTCCTGAAAAAGAGTATGAAGTAAAATTAGGAAGTACAGTGGGAGATGTATTCAAACAAGCACTTGACGATAACGGCTTAAAATATCGTGGTTGGGAAAACGGATATATCAGTACAATTCAATCACCGGAAGGATATTGGCTCGGTGAATTTACAAACGGTAAATATTCCGGTTGGATGTATACTGTAAACGGCAGTCACCCTTCATTGGGATTGAATGAGTATAAATTGATTGGTGATGAAGAAATCGTATGGCATTACGTTGACGATTACCGTCAAGAAGTTGCCGATTGGAGTGAATCGGATAAAACAGGTGACGGTTCACTTTATAATAGGTGGTTAGATGCAAAAGATACAGATTCAATACCTAAACCGACTCCGACAGTCACTCCGACTGCCACAAAACAGCCTCAAAGCGGTGGTTCCGGTTCGGGTGGCAGTACATCAACAGCAAAACCGACAACAGTACCTACTGTTATACCTACGACTGCACCTGAAAAGGATACTACTCAAACAGTGTGGTTTACTGATGTAACGGAAAATATGTGGTTCTATCAAGCTGTCAAATATGCGTATGACAAAGGTTTTATGACAGGTGTAAGCGACAGTGAATTTGCTCCTGACATTACATTAACCCGTGCAATGTTAGTTTCGGCATTGTATCGTATAGAAAATGAACCGACAGCAGACGGTGAATTGAATTTCAGTGATGTAGCTGATGATTCTTGGTATGCTAAAGCTGTTTTATGGGCTTATAACAATGATATTATAAGCGGTAAAACAGAAACGGAATTTGATCCTAACAGTGATATAACTCGTGAACAAATGGCAGTTATATTATATCGCTATGCAAAAACTAAGGGATATAATTTAGACAGTGATGAAATTACATATTCTGATGTAAAAGATATTGCTGAGTATGCGATTGATTCTGTTAAATGGGCATATTGTGCAGGAATAATGACAGGTGACGAAAACGGAAACTTTAATCCTAAAGCCGGTACAACAAGAGCACAAGCCGCATCGGTATTTATGAGATTATATAAATAATGGTTTTAATAAGAGTTTATCTTTATGATAGACTCTTATTGTATTTTTACGTGAATATGATATAATAAGCATATTCAGTATAGAATGAGGGATATACAATGACACTGCAACAATTAAAATACATAGTAACGGTAGCGGAGTGCGGTAATATAACGGAGGCGGCTGAAAAGTTATTTATAGCACAGCCGAGCCTTACCTCTGCAATTCACAATATTGAAGAAGAAATGGGAATAACGGCATTCATTCGTTCCAATAAGGGCGTAGAGCTTACAAGGGACGGAGAAACATTGCTTTCATATGCACGTCAGATTTTGGAGCAGACGAACGTTATGACGGAGCATTTTAAAGGTGAGAGAAATCAGAAACCGAGATTTTCTGTTTCATGTCAGCACTATTCATTTGCGGTTAATGCGTTTGTGGACGTTATAAGGGAATATGATGCGGACGCATACAGCTTTATTTTGCGTGAAACACAGACGTATGAAATTATAGATGATGTGGCAGTCGGACGAAGTGAAATAGGAATATTGTATTTGAGTGAGCATAATGAGGCAGTTTTGAGCAAACTTATTAATAAAAATGACTTGAATTTTGAAGAATTATATATTGCAAAACCGCACGTTTTCATATCAAACAATCACCCTCTTGCAAACAAAGAGGAAATAACAATTCAAGACTTAATGCTGTATCCGTATTTGGTGTTTGAACAGGGAAAACACAATTCATTTTACTTTTCGGAGGAATTTTTGAGTTCGCTTGAATTCTCTAAAAATATTATGGTGCGTGACAGAGCGACATTATTTAATCTGCTTATCGGTCTTAACGGTTTTACGGTTTGTTCGGGTATTATAGATACGGAATTAAACGGTGAAAACATTATTTCAAAACCGTTAGATTCAGATTGCAGTATGCGTATCGGAATTTTAACACGCAAAAATTCTGTTCTTAGCCGATACGGAGTTTCATATTTGAATATATTGAAAAATCATTTATCCATAGATTAAAACTATGGATAAATGATGATAATATATATTTTTCTATTTCCGTATTTTCTGTTATACTTAATGTAAATTAAAACACAGGAGGTAGCAGAAATGAGCAAACAAATACCATTCAGATATGACTTTGTAGGCAGCTTTTTAAGACCTGCAAATTTAAAAGCGGCAAGAGAGGGGTTTGAAAACGGAAAAATTTCGGATTACGAATTAAAAGCAGTTGAAGATAAGGAAATCGAAAGACTTATCAATAAACAAAAAGAATTAGGCTATCACGTCATTACGGACGGAGAATTCAGACGTGCAACATGGCACTTGGATTTTATGTGGGGATTTGACGGTGTGGCACATGAAAAAACGAAAACAGGTTTACCGTTTCACGGCGAAGACGCAATGATTGATGATACATACCTTTGCGGAAAAGTAGGACTTTCAAAAGTACATCCCTTCGTGGAGCATTTTAAATTTGTAAAGCAATTTGAAGATGAAAATACTGTTGCAAAGCAGACAATTCCCGCACCGGCACAGTTTATTGAACAAATGATCATGCCGTTTGCGTTGGAAAATACGTCAAAGTATTATGACAGCACTCATAAGTTGGCAGAGGATATTGCAAACGGATATAAAAAGGTAATCGCGGATTTGTATGATGCAGGCTGTCGCAATTTACAGCTTGACGACTGCTCATGGGGAATGCTTGTAGATCCGAGAGCAGAAGAATTGTTCGGTACGGATAAAAAAGGATTGAAGAATATTCAAGAACTTTTGGTAGAGATAAATAACCTTGCAATAGAGGACAAACCAAACGATATGACAATTACTACTCACGTTTGCAGAGGTAACTTCCATTCAACATACGCAAGTGCAGGTGCATATGATTCGGTTGCAGAGGTATTGTTTGAAAAGGAAAATGTAGATGCATATTATCTTGAATTTGATGACGAGCGTTCGGGAGGCTTTGAGCCTTTGGTACACGTCAACGGCGATAAGAAAGTCGTGTTGGGACTTATAACAACAAAGTCACCGAAACTTGAAAATAAAGCCGACGTAATCGCGAGAATAAAAGAGGCACAAAAATATATTTCTCTTGACAGATTGTGCCTAAGTCCACAATGCGGTTTTGCGTCATGCGAAATAGGTAATAAACTTACAGAAGAAGAACAGTGGGCAAAATTGCAGCTTGTAAAAGAAATCGCAGAAGAAGTTTGGAGATAATATTAATGAGTAGACAAAATCTTTATGATTTTGTCTACTCTTGTTTTTTGGAGCTTGGAGCGGACATATTCTTGGACTATTTTATGCTGATAATCCGAGGATATGTCTATACTTTAGCGTTATAGGCGTGTGCGGTGTAAGAATTTTATGGATATACATGGTATTTTTTATGCACAGAAATTTCACTGATATTATGGTGGCATATCCTATCAGCTTGTCAACAACGGTATTGTTAATTTTTTATCACTGCCGATTTACTCTTCATCGCATAAATTGCAAAATCATTAATATATTTCGCTGAAAATATCGCTTTGCATTTCGCTAATTTGCTCGATTGGAATAACTGTTTTGCCGGTCAAAATAACAGTGTGATTGTATTCGTTTATTTTCTTTACAACACCGGTATTGGATATGTATGCATCGCCTGATTTTCTATCATCGGGAACAAAGTATGTTATTGTCACGATTGGATTTGTACCGATATTCTCTTTAATTAAATTTAACTGTTCATTGAGTTTGGCAATGACATCTTCGCTTAATATCTGCTTTTCATCAGTCAAACGGGCGGTTTCATTAATTGCCGCTTTGTGTCCCGTAAGAGCTGCAAACGGTGAAAATTGTGCCGCACGGTCATGAAGCGACATTTGTGGGTGCTTTTTTGAAACATGGTGGGGCAGATTGATTATGTCATCATATTTGTGACTAATGTTTTCCATATGGTAATTCTCCTTAAAAATTATGCCTTGTGACCGCCTATTTGATTGTTGCGGTCTTTGGCAGTTGCACCTTCTTGAAGATTCATTCCTTTAAGAATAGCATTTTTGCCGAATTTCTTTTTTATATCAAGTATTGTATTCTGCATACGTTTTTCTCGCTCTGATTCGGCATTTTCTTTTTCGCGTTGTTTCTTTAAAATCTCATAATCGGTAAAAAGGTCAAGCTGTTCATATTTGTTTGCGTTTTTTACACTGTGTTCATCGACAAGCTTGTTAGCCACAATATTAATTCTTCTGATAAGCAATTTCTTGTTTACAATTTTATCGTACAATTCCATAACTGCATTTGTGATAAGTGTAGTGGACGATGTTTGCTTTGGAAGATTTGTTGTTCCGTGAGCAGGCTTCGGAACTTTTTTACCGTAATAGTTTGTTGTAACTGTACCTTTATAACTCTGACTTCTGTTTTTATCTGTAATATTTTCAATATCATAGCCGATTGTAAGCACGATTTGATTTGTCACAAGTCCTTTATCCACCAAGTCAAGCACCATAAGGTCGGTCATTTCTTTTACAACTAATCTTGCCTTGTCAAACTCATACGGACAATGTAATACTTGTCCCGAGGATATACTGTTTGTTTCGGGTTTGTATGCTTTGACATCTTCCATTGTGCAAGGCTCGTAACCCCAAGCATGGTCGATAAGCAGTTCGGCGTTTATACCGAAAAGCTTGTATAACAGTTCTTCATTATAGTAATCAGTCGGTTTACCGATAGAACATCTTGCAATGTCACCCATAGTGTAAAGTCCGATTTTTTCTAATTTCTTTGAATAACCACGACCGACTCTCCAAAAATCTGTAATGGGTCTGTGATTCCATAACAGTCTTCGGTATGACATTTCGTCAAGTTCGGCGATTCGTACACCGTTTTTATCCGGTTCAATGTGTTTTGCGACTATATCCATTGCTATTTTGCAAAGATACAGATTTGTTCCGATTCCGGCTGTTGCGGTTATTCCTGTTGTAGATAAAATATCTTGTATCATTGTCATTGCAAGTTCACGAGCAGTCATATTGTATGTTGAAAGGTAATGCGTTACATCTATAAATACCTCATCAATCGAATAAATGTGAATATCCTCAGGTGCAATGTATTTAAGATAGATATTATAAATTTTTGTACTGTATTCCATATAGCGTGCCATACGCGGTGGAGCAGTTATGTAATCTATCTTGAGTGACGGATTTTTCTGAAGTGCAATACTATCGTCAGAAGAACCGCAAAAAACGTGGTTTGGTGCTTTAATCTTTCGTATATTATTTGCAGCCTTAACTTTTTGTATGACTTCAAATAATCTTGCTCGTCCCGATAATCCGTATTTTTTGAGCGACGGAGACACGGCAAGACAGATTGTTTTCTCCGTCCGACTCGGATCGGCTACAACAAGATTTGTGGTTAATGGATCACGGTTTCTTTCTCTACATTCAACGGATGCGTAGAATGATTTTAAGTCTATTGCTATGTACGTTTTGCATTTATTCATAATTCTACGCTCCTTTTTGCAAATCTGTTCAGTCTAAATTATATCTTAAAATTACTGCTTTTTCAAGACTGTACAATAACTTATTGATTGTGAAGAGAGAAAAGTCCGTATTATTGGACTATGTATATATTATAATCTAATTACAGAAAACACAGAAACCATGTGAATAATAAAAGGAGTGATTAATTATGAAAAAAGATGGCTACAGCAGACCGGGATTTTTTGGTACAATAAACCATTATGACGCAAGTGGAAAAAAGGTAGGAGAAAGCCGACCGGGATTTTTTGGAGGAATGAATAATTATGATGCAAACGGACATAAGGTAGGGCATAGCAGTCCCGGATTTTTTGGCGGTATGAATCACTATGACAACAATGGACATAAAACCGGACACAGCAGTCCCGGTCTGTTTGGAGGTGTTAATACATACGACAATAATGGTCATAAAAAACGCCACAGCGAAAAAAGTTTCTTGGGCGGATATAATCATTATGAGGAGTAATGGAGACGATAATTACGATTTTGATAAGAGTTGATGATTATGGCAAATGTAAAATTTGAATATCTGTTTTTGGATATTGAGTGGAATCAAGCACCCAAAACAACAGATATAGAGGAAAGAGAACCTGTACAAATAGGAATAGTTGCAGCAGACGCAAATTTGAATATAAAAAGAACATTTTCTAAATCAATTAGATTAAGTAACAGGGAATGTTTTAATCAGAACACTTTTACTGTATCCCATTACCCACTTGACGCTATTATGAAGTCAAAGAGTGAGGAAACAGTATTAAAAAATATGAACATATCTTTTCAAAACTATAAGTATATTGTTGTGTGGACAAATGAAACTTATGAATTATTAAAGAGAAGAACGGATAAATACGGAATATCAATGCCAAGACACAGAGTGATTATACTGCAACAACTTCTTATGCAAATTGCCGGTGACGGCAAAAAAGTTATTGGTTTTGAAAAGTCGTTAAAACAAGCGAGAATTAAATATCAAAAGAATTATTTGCATTATTCAAAACACGATGTAAACTACTTATACTTATTGTTTTGTAAGTGTTATGGTGAATATCGAAAATTAACAGAACAAGAAACGTGTTACTTAAATCCAAGAACTCATAAGGTACATAACGGAAATTGTCGATATGCCGACAGTGCATTGATTAAATCGAGTAAGGACGTGATTTTTCAAGGAAATAAAGTATGTAAGGTATGCGGTTGTGAAAATGATTGGAATAGGTTTCATTGGAAAACAAATATTAAAATAAAGAGAAAGTATAATATAAAAGATATTAGAGATTTACCGCTTACTATTGAAAATTTGAATAGAATATGCGATATATTTAATTTAGAGTACAGCGTTACGAATGACGCAGTGTTTATAAAAACACCGTTTGGAAGATGGATTGTATATTTGAAAGGTGATGAAGTAAAAGAACTTCATCATGAAAATTACAGATCAAAACGGGGTGAACCGTTAAATGCTCATAAAAAATGCATTGACGGTTATCATAAACAAAAACTTGTTTCAAATAATTTTTACGATGTGATATACTATATAAATTGCCATGATTCAGCAATGACTCGGAGGTGGAAAGAAAAAAGTCGGATTGAAAAATTATTTGAAATGATTGATAATCAAAGAATTCAGTACGCAAAGAATTAAATAAAGAGAAAGTCGGACTGTCTTAAGATAGCCGTATGAGTCCGGTAGAGCAAAGACACAGTCCTGGATTATCGGCATAAAATAGTTCAAGAATATGTCTGCACCCCCGACTCGGAAAATTCAAAAACCGACCACCAAATCTAACAATTTGGTGGTCGGTTCATTTTTATAGTGATATTATTTTATACTGTATATTTTATTAAATACAGCTGCGGCTTGGGCACGAGTGGTATTTGCTTTAGGGCGGAGGGTATTATCCGTGAAACCACTTATAATTTCATTTCCGCAAGCCCATTGGAAAGCAGAAACAGCATAATCGGAAATGTCTTCCGTATCTGAATAACTGTCGAGTGTATCAATTATAGAAGTGTCAATTTGTTTATATTCTGCAAATCTCTTTAAAATCGATACCATCTGCTCACGAGTTATATTATCGTTTGGAGCAAACTCTGTGTCGCTGTAACCTGAAATAATATTATTCTCACTGCCCCAAGCGACAGCATTTGAGAAATAATCATTTTCATTTACATCAGTGAAGTTATAATCAACATCAGATTTTGTTTCGCCGTCAATTCTGTGAAGAACAGTTATAAACATTCCTCTCGTAATATCTGTATCAGGAGCAAATTCCGTATCGCTTACACCACTCATTAATCCGTTGTCATATGCGGATTTTATCGGGGCATAATACCATTCATTTTCTGCAACATCATCAAACCACCAATCGTCTTTGCTGGACGGTGTAGGTGTTTTTTGCGGAGAGTCGTTTATTTCTTTGAATGTTACGTCAACGCTTACTTTGCTTCCCGGCATTACGAATGAAAATTCGTTGTCGGCTGTCTTTGTAACTTCAATTACATTTCCCTTTGAATCAGTAACTGTTACAGTATCAACCTCATAACCGTCATTCGGTTTTGTATTAATGGTTACATTTTCACCCAATGCGGCATTTTTCTTTGATATATTCATACTTCCGTTCTCATATGTCTTGTTTGCAGAAGCAATACCGTATTTTGCAGAACTTCCGCCACCACTGCTGCTTGGTTTTGACGTAGGAATTGGTGTAGGAGTAGGTTCATCTGATTCTATACCTGTTACTTGAACATCAATACTGTCATCAATTCTGTATTTTGGATAGTATGCGTATATCTTTGCATTACCGTTGCTTAGCGGAATAACTTCACCGTCATCGGTAACAACAGCTATGCTGTTATCTGTTGAATAATACTTGACTTCACCCGCATAATTATTCCAAGGGAAAGCTTTTGTTTGAAGTGTTGTTGTATCATTTTTTCCGTTTAATGAAATGTTTTCGGCACCATCGTTGATTTCTGCAATAAGTGGTTTATTAGAGATAAACATAGTATATGCGGTGGATGTGTTTTCGCCGCTTACTGCTGAAAGTTTAAAGTCTATATATCCTAAATCGTTGAAATCGGCTTTATCTATCTCAAGCGGAACTGTAATATCTTTACTTTCACCGCTTGCAAGTTGAGGTAGGGAAGTAGTGCCGAAAGTTTTGTCAGCAGTATTATTTAGCGTTACGTTTATTTCGTCAGACGGTTTAGAACCATTGTTTGTAACCGTTGCAGACGCATAATAACCGTTATCATCGTGCTTGATTTCAAAGCTTGATACATCAAGTCTTGTATCATACGGAATGGCTTTGGTGGCAGATACAGGCTTTGCATTTTCAATTCCGCGTTCAGTTACCGTAACTGTAACTTCTGCATTTTCCAAATTGCTCGGGACTGTCCATGGTACACTGACATTTATCGAATTACCGGATTCGATTATGTTGTCAGAACTGTCCTCATAAAGAGTATTGCCGTTTTTATCCGTTACTTTTAAATCATAACCCTTTGCGTCAAGCAAACCTGTGTTCGCAATAGTGAATGTTATATCTTCCGAATAATTCGGATAAATCTTTGACGGAAGAATAATATTGCTGTCTTTAATTTCAAGAGAACTTACAGGTTCAAAGTCAATGGTTACAAGGGTGTTTGCACTGTATTTCATAGGTGAATCTGCATCGCTTTCATCAATCCATTGCTTGTAGTAGTTTGAAACAGCTGATATTTTATTATCATCAGTCATATATAGGTCAAGTTCGTCAATAACCATACCGAAATCGGTAATTTGTACTGAATTGCCAAACTTCCAATAACCGTTATCTGTGCCGCGCTGATAACGTACACCGTATATTTCAGTACCGTTCTTTGTACTGTCTTGACTTAATTCTGTGTAATAAATATAAATATCTTCACCGTTGGAGGTTACAATATAGTTTCCTATACTTGTGCAAAGGTCGTCATTACCTTGGAAGTTTGCACTTGTGACATTAAATGTACCGTTGTATAAGTCTTCGTAAATGCTGTTTTCATATACGTCGTCCGACATACCGAGTTCAGCTGCAGTCTTTTTATACCAGTCGGCATTTTTGTTATCATCGGTCATTCCGCCGTTTTTGTATGCACTGTTTACCGTATCGGCATTAATCAAGTCTGTCATATCTCCGTTTGAATCTGCGTTAAACATTGAAGATAACATATCTGAAAGATTCATAATTTTAAACATATATCCGTTATCCAACCATGTCAGGTACAATTCACCGTTAATGTTGGTAAGTTTAGGTAATGAATTAGATATACTGTCATTTGTAATTTGTATCGGGAAATATGCTTGCCCGGTTGTTAGGTTTTGAATTTGCAGATAAAGCTCTCTGTCGTCACCTGTTTGTAAATCTTCGTCTTCATCAATAGTGTAACTTGAAATTAAATAACTTTCGTTATTTATATTTATTGTTGCCGAATTATAATCCAATGCAATAGGAGAGTTGATTGTTTTATGAGGTATCGGAATTATGGTTTCATCATAAGATTTTCCTGTGTTCATATCGTATTTTACATAGGCTATATTAGAGAATGATTTTTCAAGCTGTAATAGGTCACTGTTACTGTTACCTAATTTTGACACATCAAGCTTGACATAGCTTATATAAAGCATATCCCCATCAACATCAATTTGTGGATTTAAAGTAAGGTATCTGTCGTGTACAATACTGATTTCTTCGCCCATTGTGTTGGTTTGTGTATCGTATATTGCACAAGAAATACCGATTGATGAAAGCTTTTCTCTCGAAGTTTCCTCACCTCCAAATGCATTTATAACATCGGTCCATGCGATAATAACTTTGTCACCTATCTTTTTAAGTGTGTGTATTGAATCAGGTGTACCGTCGTCTGCTACTGCTTTAGGAATAGACCAATAAGTACCGTCAAATATCGAATAATACAGAGTTGCTCCGTTGTATTCGGCACGATCTCTCGAATCGTCTATAAATGTAAGCATCTTCTTACCGTCATCAAGAGGGATAATATGAGGTCTCGTTCTGTCTGCGGCATTATTTATTAATTGTGTACAGCTTACAACTTCTTCTGTTGCGGTAAGCTGAATATCATCATTTTTTCCGAAAGTAGATAAATCAGATGTGCCGTTACTGTATGGAGTTAATTTAATATCATCGTCGTTTGTGGTTATAAGTCCGTTGAAGAAATCACCTTCTGCGGCATTTTCGAGAGTACCCCAACCTTGTGTATATTTGGCTATATCAACATTAACGGAGAACAACAATAAGTCAAATCCCACACCTCCGGCTGCCGTTATCAGTGTACCGGGCTGACCGTTTGCAAAACTCAAATTAAATTGGAATGTTGTAGCAACATAACCTCTTGCTGAAAGTACATCGCAAAAACCTACACCTACTTGTAATTTTCCTGAAAGGACAACACTTAGTGTTACATCGGTGCTGCTTAATCTGTTTGCTATATTGCCTTGATAGTTGTTGAACTCATCTGCGGATATTGCATTTTTACCATTATCTGTAGCATAGTTTGTCAGTAAATCTATCTGAATACCGGCAATGATATTTAAAAATACAGGTACACCGTAAATTGTAGTGTACATAGTCTTATTGAATGTATATGCTCCGCCGATAGAAACCGAACCGCAAGCAAACATATAGTCGTTGTCCGGTGTTTTAACAAAGTCAAAAGCTAAAATAACAGCTACTTCGACACTGTATCTTTGGTTATTAAAACCGGCAAAAGGAGCTTTTGTATCTTTAAGTAAATCGGTATAATCTGCATAAGCTTCTTGATATTCGGCATCGGTTTTATAATCGTCACGAGACGGAGCAACACCGTTGAATGTCGCAGCCATTATTTTCATAGCATTACTTCTGTGATTTTGATTTTCTTGAACTGCACCGCGGAATTTGTCATAAGACTCTTTTTTCTCGTAAACGGTTTTCTTACCCATACTATTGAGTATTGTGTCAATATTTGCCTGAATAGTATAACCGGTGTTGTCAGGCCAGTTTGTTTTGCCGAATGTAATCAATCCGGATTGGCATTTGCCTATTGCTGAGCCGACTAACGGAATATCGATTGTACCGCTGTTATCCGCATCGAAAGTTTGAGGTGTTGTAATTGCAAATTCCGTATAGAATGAAAGACCTGTTGCAACATCGGGATACACAATTTCAATTTCAGTATCACCTGATGATAATTTTTCTGAATCTACAAGGCGTACAGAAAGACTGTCACCGGAATGTAGATCTTCTGTCATCTTAGGAATTGTACATTCTATAATACTGCTGCCATCCTCACGAGGATAACCTTTGTATTCGGTTGTCTGACCGGTTGATGTACGAACGGTGAATACTGCCTCACTGACACTTCTTCCATAGCTGTCTATAACGGCTGTAACTGTAAGATTGTCGTCGAGTATTCTTATTTGATTTTGGTTTAAGTCGGCTGTGTTCTTGTCATATGTGTACATAATTGACGCAACCTTAGGAGCACCGTAAGGGTAGGTGATATTTGTGTTACCTGCATTTACGGTATAAGCGCCGTCTGCTTGACCAAGTGCGTCTGTGAGCTTTACTTTTGCTACATAGCCTGTCGTAACACCGTTTGAGATGTACATTGTAATAAGGTCGTTTGTGTAACCCAATACGTTTGTCAATATATAAGTACCGGTATCGGAAGTTGTACCGGTCGCACTGTCAGGCATATAGCTTGAGTTTGCGGAGTTTAGCGATTGTGAACCTTTTCCGGCTGATACGGAATATCCTACAAGCGGAAGAGATTCCGGTTCTAAGCCGTTATCGCGGATAGAAGCATTTTTAGAAACAACAGTACCTGATATATTAAATGATTTTAAATCGCTCTTTTTAACTTTTTTGTAATTTACAGTTATAACATTGTCTGTTGTTTGTGCTTGCGCAACGGTGTGATAAGAATTGGTTGTAAACGTGTCGTTGCCTTGCTTGATAACGGGACGGTATATGTATTCTTTATCTTCAACGGAGGCAAAATTTAATGTATATATCTTACCTGTAATCGGTGTTATTTTGTCTGAAAGATTTGATTCTGATGGATTTGCGTTAATAACATATTTGCCGCTTAGTTCCTTTTTAAGTTGTTCATCGGAACTTGAATTAAGATCATTTTCATTGATAAGCCCCTGTACCGTTAAATACTTTTCAGCACCGTTTTCAAATTTAATTTCGATTTTGTTTGAATTTTTCGCTATAAGAGGACGTATTTTGTAACTCGTATTAGGCTCAAGGAATAATTTTGTTGTATCTGTTATTGTGTTGAAACTTGTGTTGTTTGTTGAAACTTGATAACCTACAACATGATATCCGTCATCCGGAGTTGTTGCACTTAAATCAAGTGTATCACCTGCATGGTGAGTAACTGTTTTACCTGCGGCAAGCTCGCTTGATATAAAGCTGCCGTTTCCTTCACCGGCTGACGGTAATACTTCGACTGTAACATCGGCATATGATACTTTAGGTGTTATCTTCAGATTTTGATGATAACCGTATGTGTCATGTGCAACATTTTTTTGAACTGATTCAATCCATGATATGAAATATTTATCATATGGAATGTAATAAAGATTTTGCTTTTCTGTTTTCTTCAGCTCATTATTTATGTTATCCGATGTGAAATTTACTTCGTCAGAAAGTTTTGTTCCTTTTTTTGAGTTAAGGTATGAAATGAATTCTTCGGGATAATTTACAGTTATTTTATCATCAGTTGTACCCGGATCTATGGTGATTTTATAGCCTGAAATATATCCGTATTTACCTTTGTGACCGTTAATGTCTGTATCATTTATTGTAAATACAATATTGCAGTCATCCTCATTCGGATTGGTCCAGAAATCACGCGTTTTACTTCCGGCGATTTGAGCACCGCTGTTAAGTTCAACCTGCATAGGTAAGGCATTTATCTTTTCATTACCGATACAGTATTCTTGTGTTGGGGGTTGGTTAAGTTCTACATTAACCTTTTTATACATAGCCGCAACACCGTAAAAGCGTACATAACTTTTCGGAGTTTTTGATTTGTCTTCATCAGCCGAATGTATTTCCATGCTTATATTTCCGTTTAAAGGTTGGTTGTTATTCAAGAGAGTTGCAGGCATTGCGTCAAGTGTTCTGCCGAATTTTCCACTTTTTGATTCATTGATAACAATACTGTCATTATTTGCAATTTTAAATCTTGCAAGCTGTCCGCCAAAGGCGTTTGATGTTGATTCCATATCAGGAGTCATATATTGATAATATACAGAGGGTACAGTTTTTGAATGTGTCCATACTCCGCCTTTATCCCACATACTTGTATGGTAATATTCAAGTTTTCCGTAGTGAGAGCTACCCATATTTCTTTCACGTGTATCTATTTCATATTTGTTGTCCCAATGACCGCAACCCCATGGCTTATCACCCCAATATCCGTCATAATAAAACAGACCGTCGCGGTTTGTTTCTGTTGCAAAGTAGTATGTACCGACTTCGGGAGGAATATCATAATTGTGAGTTCCGTCACCTGTTGCGTATATTTTACCTTCGGCAGGATCTTTTGAATTATCTGACGGCATTGTATATTTAACGTTGTATTTAAGACCGTTTATGGTGATGTCATTTGTCTGATTTTCATTGCCCATAAGAGAAATATCACTCTCATCATCGGCGTTATTTTTGATTTTGACAACGGTTTCTGCATATTTGCCGCTTTCACAGCCCGTCATATCACTGATCAGCAGTTTAAATTCACCCTCGCCGGATACGGGAATTTCGATTGTCTTTTCCGTTTCATAAGGAATGAATGTAACTGTTTTGATTTGTTCTTCATAATTTTCTCCTGCTACTGCGGTAATGCTCGATGACAGCAAAGTGAAATCGCAAAGAGAATATTCTGCATTTTTTCGCTTTATTGTAACAGTGGCATTTCCGTCTTTTGACGTGTAACTGTTTCTGCTGAAAGAAACAACGCTTTTTTCTTTCGGTTCGTCGTCTTCGATATTTACAGAAAGTGATGTTACTTTATAAAGTTCGGCATTATCGGGATTTACCAAAAGTAAAGAAAAACCTTCTGTGCCTTCGCTTTTTTTGTCGTCCAATATTTTGAATTTAACCATTTTTTCGTTTTCGCCCGGTGCGAAAGTAACGGTTGTACTGCTTGAGTATTCAATTCCTGCCATTGCATCCGGCACTACTTCGTCTGCAAATTGCTGTGCCATTTCTGAATCAAATTCCGAATAATTTTCAATATCTGTATTCTCTTCCGAAATGTTATCCGATGTTTCATCAGTGTCAGCTTCTGCCGTGGCATAACGTTCAAGTATTGAAACCCCATCACCGGTTTTCTCTGCGTTATCGTCAAGAATTATATAGTCCTCGCCGTATATCGCAGTTAAGTCAAGCGAGTGGATTGTGACGCTTGCTTCTTCTGATAAATCGCCCTCACGATAAATAGGGAATGAATAAACAGCATCTTCTTCCTTGACGTTTGCTGACGCAGTACCAAGGTAAATTAAATTGCCGCTTGGAAGTTTTTCCGAATCAATTCGTGATGCGTTTAACGGCATGACCGTTTCTTCTGCTTTTGCAGGAATAACTGCCATAGAGGCAAGCATTGACAGCGACAAAAGCAATGATAGTAATTTTTTCATTTTAATCCTTCCTTTCATATTAGAAATATTGGTAGTGCAAAAGAATTTCTCTTTCAAAACAGAAAAATAATTATATAATAAAAGTATATATTATGATTATTATAAATGTCAATATAATCTAACTCAAATGCCATTTTTTTGACACAAAATCACGTTAAAACAATATTTTACACAAAACCGCAGCGGTTTTGTCTGCATTATTTTATGGGGAACGTGCAATTTCAGGTTGTAATCACTTCTGACTGTATGTGTGTCGGAAATGACTTTAAATCTAAAGTTCCCGGTTTTAATTTTAAAGAATTCTTTCATGATAAATAGAAAACTCATCAATAAAAAAACAGTTGAAAACCACACAAAATTTACGTTAATATGCGATTAAAACATATATTATGTTATGTAAATCAAATAAAATAAAAAAATATGAAAAAAGGGTTGACTTTATAAGGGTTTATGTGGTAAACTATTTTAGTATGAAAAATACGCACATTTGTGGATTGTGTGAAAGTTGCCTGTTTTGCCTGGGTCTTCACATAAGCTGAAACAAATGGAGGAATAATCAAAAAACGAGGAGGAAATAAAAATGGCAAACGTAATTTCAATGAAACAGCTTTTAGAAGCAGGTGTTCACTTCGGACACCAAACAAGAAGATGGAACCCTAAAATGGCTGAATACATCTTCACAGAAAGAAACGGTATCTACATCATCGACCTTCAAAAGACAGTTAAAAAGGTTGAAGAAGCTTATTATTTCGTAAGAGATATTGCTGCAAGCGGTGAAGATATTCTATTCGTTGGTACAAAGAAACAAGCTCAAGACTCAATCAAAGAAGAGGCTGAAAGAGTTGGTATGTACTATGTAAACGCAAGATGGCTTGGCGGTATGCTTACAAACTTCAAGACAATCCAAAAGAGAATTGAAAGACTTGCTCAAATCAACCAAATGGAAGAAGACGGTACTTTCGATATGCTACCAAAGAAGGAAGTTATTAAGCTAAAGGCTCAAAGAGATAAGCTTGAAAAGTATCTTGGCGGTATTAAAGATATGAAGAAACTTCCTGGCGCAATGTTCATCGTTGACCCAAGAAAAGAAAAGATTGCTATCGCAGAAGCTAAGAAACTTAACATTCCTGTAGTAGCTATCGTTGATACAAACTGTGACCCTGATGAAGTAGACTACGTTATCCCTGGTAACGACGACGCTATCAGAGCCGTAAAGCTAATCGCATCAACAATGGCTAACGCTATTATCGAAGGCAGACAGGGCGAAGATGCTCTTGCAGATGCTGAAACAGCTGAAGAAGATACAGTAGAAGAATAATTTTTAAATAATTAATATAGGAGGAAAAGTAACATGGCATTTACAGCTAAAGACGTAAAAGAATTAAGAGAAATGACAGGTTGCGGTATGATGGACTGTAAGAAAGCTCTTACAGAAACAGACGGTGACAAGGATAAGGCTGTTGAATATTTGAGAGAAAAAGGTCTTGCAACAGCTGCTAAGAAGTCAGGCAGAATTGCTGCTGAAGGTATCGTTAAGGCTTATGTTGACGGTAACGTAGGCGTACTTGTAGAAGTAAACTCAGAAACAGACTTCGTTGCTAAGAATGATGAATTCCAACAGTTTGTTTCGGACGTTGCCAAGACAATCGCTGAACAAAATCCTGCTGACGTTGAAGCACTTAAAGAATTAAAGTGCGGAGACAGCACAATCGGCGAAATGCTTACAGAAAAGATTGCTAAGATCGGCGAAAATATGAACATCAGACGTTTCGCAAGAATCGAAACAACAGGTGCAGTTGTAGATTATATCCACGCTGCAGGTAAAATCGGTGTATTGGTTGAGGCTGACGCTGAAAACAATGACGCTACAAAAGAGTGTCTAAGAAACGTTGCAATGCAAGTTGCAGCACTTAGCCCTAAGTATCTTTCAAGCGATGATATTCCTGAAGAATACAAGGAACACGAAAAGAAGATTCTTATTGAGCAACTTAAGAATGATCCTAAGAATGCATCTAAGCCTGAAAACATCATCGAAAAGATGATAACAGGTCGTCTTGCTAAGGAATTCAAGGAAGTTTGCCTACTTGAGCAAGAATACGTTAAGGCTGAAAATAAGGAAAACGTTGCTAAGTACGTTAAGAGCGTTGGCGATATTACTATTAAGCAATTCGTACGTTTTGAAACAGGCGAAGGTCTTGAAAAGCGTGAAGACGATTTCGCAGCAGAAGTTGCATCAATGGTAAAGTAATTTAACTAAACCGTATATTAAACCACGGTAGACGATAAGTTTATCGTGGTTTTTATGTGCAAATTAGAAAGTGGATTAATTTTGTGGAATTAGTTAGCATTAGCTAATTTTGTCTGCTTAGGATAAAAGAAAAGGGAATAGAAGATATGGGGAAAAAGATTATATCATTTTTGTCTGACGGTATTTTGTCGGGAATATTTTTGTGCGTAGGCTGTTGCGTGAGTATGTCGGTTGAGTCAAAACCACTTGGAGCATTCTTGTTCAGCTTGGGTTTGTGTGCGATTATTGTGTTTAAGTTCGGTTTGTTTACGGGTAAAGCCGGATATATGGCAGTAAAACCGTTGTCGTATGTGCCGGAAGTTGTACTTACCTTTATCGGTAATGCAACAGGTGCGGCGATAGGAGGTTTCTTGCTTAACCTTACGCGTTTTGGAACGACTTTATCGGAAAAGGCCGCCGCTATCACAGCAACAAAGTTTGCCGATTCACCGCTTAGTATATTTGTTTTGGCGGTGTTCTGCGGTATATTGATGTTTACAGCGGTTGACGGAAATAAAAGAGCGACTGAAAAAGGTGACTTTGTGATGTCACTGTTTATAGTCGTTTTACCTGTTATGGTGTTCATACTTTGCGGATTTAATCACTGTATCGCAGATACTTGTTACTTCTTTATAAGTAAATGTGCTAATGCGTCACAGGCGGCAGTATATTTCTTATGTGCTGTACTTGGTAATGCTGCCGGTTGTATGTCTGTACCAATGGTTAAAAAATTATCGCTTAATAAATTGTTTTAATAAAAAAGTTGTGGTGATTGTTCACCGCAACTTTTTTTGTTTATAAGCAATTATGCACAAAGTTATCGAATTTCGCCAACTTTGCGACAGCGATAACATCTTCGTCTGTGGCATTCTTTTTTCTGCTTGTATGTTTTCCATTATGGCATTGTTGTATTAACACCATAATATTAAAAAGTCGATATTTTTCATGCAAAAAAAGTAAAAATTTTTTTCGGCATTTATTGACAAAAAATATATTGCGTGCTAAAATAAATTTGATTAAATAAATCACTGAAATATACACAGAGAGGAAGATTAATTATGAAATTTGATTTTTTAAAGGATAAGAAATGTTGGTGCTTTGCGGCAGGTATAGCTACTGCAGTAGTAGGTAAGAAAATTGCTACAAGTGAAAAAGTTAGAAGTATGTGCGTTTCAGGTCTTGCAAAGGGTATGAAGTTCCAGCAAGAGGCTAAAGAAACACTACAAAATATGCGTGAAGAGGCTGAAGATATGTGTTACGAGGCTAAGTCACAGCTAAACGACGAGGAAGAATAATAATGAAATTTAAAATCGTACATGATACTCCAGGTCGTATCAGATTGCGTTGCGGTGGATATTATTTTGATAAAAATCAAGAGAAATCTCTTGAGAAAACAATTTTAACGGAACATTATGTTGAGTCTGTAAAGGCTAAAAGCGTCAACGGCGGTATTTTAATTACCTATCAATCCGATTACAGACAGGAGCTTTTGAACTACATAAAAGGAATCAAGCAAAATCAATTAGCGGCTGTTGAAGATGAGTCTGAGGATATACAGGCTGATTTCAAAAATGAGATTATAAAAATGCTTATAAAGCGTTTTGTTCTTAGAAGAATATTGCCGTATCCTGTACGAGTTGCAATGGCTTACTTTAAGGCATTCCCGTATGTGAAGAAAGCTGTGGGCAGTGTACTTAATTTAAGGGCCGATGTGGCACTTTTGGACGGTGTTGCACTCGGAACGGCACTTTCAAGAGGAATGTATTCGGAAGTTAATTCAATTACATTCTTGCTTGGAGTTTCGGAACTTCTTGAAGAATATACAAGAAAACGTACAAAAAATGCACTTGCGGACAGTCTTGCAATGAAGATTGATACTGTATGGAAGAAGAACGGCGAAAATGAGGAACAAGTTCCAATTTCAACCGTTAAAGAGGGTGACTTTGTCGTATTCCGTGACGGTGCAATGATCACTTTTGACGGTGTTGTTGTATCTGGACAGGCAAGTGTAAACGAAGCGTCTATGACAGGCGAATCGGTTGCGGCTGTAAAGGATAAGGACAGTACTGTTTACGCCGGTACAGTTGTAGAGGCGGGAAATATAGTAATTAAGGTTAGTGCTGCGGCTGATAATACACGTATTTCAAATATTATTGAAATGATTGAAAACGGTGAAAGTATGAAAGCCGGAGTACAGAGCCGTGCAGAGAAAATTGCAGACGGTTTTGTACCGTACAGCTTGGGATTGGCGTTGCTTGTTTATCTTACAACAAGAAATGTTGTAAAGGCAATGTCTGTTCTTATGGTGGACTATTCTTGTGCAATTAAATTGTCAACACCGATAAGTATTATAAGTGCTATGCGTGAGGCATCCTCAAGAGGATTTGTTGTAAAAGGCGGACGTTATCTTGAAAGTGTATCTCATGCTGATACTATTGTATTTGACAAGACAGGTACACTTACAAATTCATGCCCGACAGTAGAAAAAGTGCTTTCATTCGGTGAGTATACATCAGATGAAATACTTAAAATATCTGCGTGCCTTGAAGAACATTTCCCTCACAGTGTGGCAAAGGCAATCGTGAAATCCGCTAAAGCAAAGCAACTTGACCACGAAGAAGAACATGCTGAAGTTGAATATGTAGTTGCACACGGCATAGCTACAATGTTGCATGGCAAGCGTGCAATTATAGGCAGTGAGCATTTTGTGCTTGAGGACGAAAATATTCCGATAACTGATGAACAGAAGTCTGTTATTGAAAACGAATGTGAGGGCTTTTCTGTTATATACCTTGCAATCGGAGGCGTGTTGTCGGGAGTTATTTGTATAAGCGACCCGCCGAGAAGTGAGGCTCATGAGGCAATTCAGTTACTTCGTGAAAGCGGTATTGATAATATTATTATGCTTACAGGTGACCATGAAGGTGCTGCAAAACGCACTGCCGATATGCTCGGTATAGACAATTTCCGTGCACAGGTATTACCTGAGGATAAGGCGACAATTATTGAAGAATTGAAGAACGAGGGAAGAACGGTTATAATGGTCGGTGACGGTATCAATGACTCTCCTGCATTGGCACTTAGCGACGTTTCAATTGCTATGAAAGATTCTGCCGATTTGGCAAGAGAAGTGGCTGATGTCACATTGCTTTCGGGTGATTTGAGAGATTTAGCGCTTCTTCGCAAGTTAAGCAGCAGTCTGTTCAGACGAATTAAACGTAATTATACGTTTATTATGGCATTTAATTCATTGCTTATTTTGCTGGGATTGAAAGGTACTATAACTCCGTCTGCATCATCACTTTTGCATAATTCGTCAACTATGCTTATAAGTGCGAACAGTATGCGTCCATTATTGAATGACAAGAATTAATCATATTAATTTATTTGACGGTTGAGCGGCAGTATAAAAACTGCCGCTTTTTTTATCATATGGAATAAATTTAAAAGAATAAATATTAAAATCGGTATTCCCAAAACGAAAAATATATAGTATAATAGAAATAGAAAGTAGGTGGTAGGTTGTGAGAATTGAAAAGCTAAACAAAGACAAAATAAAGGTAACGCTTACAACTGCGGAATTAATTAATCTTGATATAGACGTGAAAAGGCTTTCGCCCGATTCAAAAGAATTACATACATTTTTATTTCATATTATGGAAACGATAAGGGAAGAAACAGGTTTTAATCCGTATAACGGCCAAGTGGTCGTTGAGGCTACTCCGTCACAGGACGGTATAAGTATTTTGGTTAAACGTTTAAACAAGGGTATAAAAAAAATTACCGAGGAGCAGTTTAAAAAAGTTGTTTCGGTCAAGCCTAAAAAGAAAGAACCGGGTACGGAATGTGTATTTTATTTTGAAACTTTTAATGATATGTGCGGCGCTATAAGCGAAATGGATAAAAGTATTCTTTCAAAAGCAAGCCTTTTTAAGCTGAATAAAACATATTGTATTCTCATAAGAAACGATAATGAGAATATGAGAGGCATTAATGTAATAAGAGAGTTTACAGAAAGAATGTCGATATACCCGTTGCAGAATGAGTACATAAAAGAACATGCTCTTCTTGTCGCAAAAGGTCAAAAACTTGTTGAAATGGCTGAAAACGTCAAACGATTGATGTAAGAGAGATTTTATTTGTTAATATTTTGTTAAATCTATTGCAAAGTTCATATATAGATAGTATAATAGATAGGTAGAAAAAATTATCAAAGGAGAACTATTATGGCAAACATTTTAGAAACAGTCGTTTTCGCAGACGGCGAAACAGCAAATACACAACAGGCGACAGGTACTCAAACAGCGGCAGACCCTAATGCTACACAACAGGTTAATCCTGTAATGAGTACAATAGTAAGTATTCTTCCGCTTGTTCTTATTATCGTATTGTTATACTTTATGATGATAAGACCGCAAAGAAAGAAAGAAAAAGAAACAAAGGCAATGATTAACGCAATGAAAGTCGGCGATAAGGTTGTAACAATCGGCGGTATCTGCGGTAAGGTTGCTAAAATTAAAGACGAATATGTTTTTATTGAAACAGGTAACATCGGTACACCGGATCAAAAGTCTGTTGTAAAGATGGAAAGAGACGCTATTAGAACTGTTGAAACAGCTAAAAACTAATTGGTTATAAAATTTAAACCTCTCTAATATATTTATAGTAAATATATAGGGAGGTTTTTTTATGGGTATTAATTTTAAGGGTGTGATAAAAGGGACGATATTTGCAATTCTTGTTACTTTTGTTATAATTCTGATATTGGCACTGCTTTCGTATTTTACAGGCATAGACGAAACTATTATCACAACCGGAGTGTATGCCTCGGTTATTATCGGCGTGATACTCGGAACGATTGCGGTATCAAAAGCGGCAAACAGCAGAGCATTTGTTCACGCAATGCTTGTATGTGCGCTGTATTTGATCGTACTTATCGGAATATCGTTGATTGTAAACAATGGAATAATGTTTAACACGCATTTTCTTGCTGTAATAGGCGGTACATTTGCATCGGGAATATTGGGGTGCATCATAGGAAAATAGCCGAAAAATAAGTTTTGTGAGAAAAAATACAAAATATTTGTAAAAAAGCCTTTTCAATCACTTGAAAGTATGTTATAATATATTCATAGTGAATTAATATAAGGAGGTTTTTAATATGAAACACGTACAGACTTTAAACAAGGCTAATTTAAAGGATTCAGCAAAGCACGGTGGTTGCGGAGAATGTCAAACATCATGTCAATCAGCTTGTAAGACATCTTGCACAGTTGCAAATCAAAAATGTGAACAAGCAAACTAATTGTTTTGCCGAATAAATGAACATTAAAGATGAATCATCGGCTTTTTAAGGTCGATGATTTTCTGATTTTATATAGGGAGTTTTTGAAGTGATACATAAGTATAAACAGTTGGGACTTAATATTGTAATGGATGTATATTCAGGTGCGGTACACGTTGTTGATGATGTAATGTACGATATGCTTGATTATACTCTTGAGCCGTTTATGGCAGAGGCAAAATGTCCCGATTATATTAAAGAAGGTTTAAAAGATAAGTATAGTGAAGAAGAATTGGAAGAAAGCTATGCTGAAATATGTGCACTTGTAAATGCAGGTCAGTTGTTTACAGATGATTGCTATGACGAAATCGCGAAGAATTGGAATAAGCAATCTGTTGTAAAGGCTCTTTGTATTCACGTTGCACATGACTGTAATTTGAGATGTAAGTATTGTTTTGCCGATACAGGTGAATTTCACGGTGGCAGAAGTCTTATGAGTGCGGAAGTAGGTAAGAAAGCTATTGATTTTGTTATCAATAACAGCGGTAACAGAAAAAATATAGAAATCGACTACTTCGGCGGTGAACCACTTATGAATTTCGGCGTTGTTAAGAAAATTACAGAATACGCAAAAGAAGAGGCGAAAAAGCACGGTAAGAATTTCAGATTTACTGTAACAACAAACGGTGTATTGTTAAATGACGATATTAAACAATATATTAATGAAAATATGTCAAACGTTGTTTTGAGTATTGACGGTACAAAGGAAACTAACGACAGAATGCGTTATCGTGTAGATGGCAGCGGTTCTTACGATACAATCGTTCCTAAGTTCCAAGACTTGGCTGAAAGCAGAAATCAAAATAATTACTACGTTCGCGGTACGTTTACGGCGTATAACGTGGATTTTGCAAAGGACGTAATTCACCTTGCGGATTTAGGCTTTAAGCAGACAAGTGTTGAACCGGTTGTTGCACCTGAAACAGAGGACTACGCACTTACAAGTGAGCATATCGAAAAGGTCTGTGCCGAATATGATAAGCTTACTGAAGAATATGTAAAGAGATATGACGAGGGCAGAGGTTTTAACTTCTTCCACTTTATGGTTGACCTTGACCAAGGTCCGTGTGCGATAAAGCGTCTTTCAGGTTGTGGTGCAGGACACGAATATCTTGCGGTTGCACCGAACGGAGACATTTATCCGTGTCACCAATTTGTCGGTAACAAGGATTTTCTTATGGGTAATGTCAATGAAAATAAAATTGATGAAAATATCGAGAAGATGTTTGAACGCTCAAATGTGTATACTAAAGAAAAATGTAAGAATTGTTTTGCGAAATTCTATTGCAGCGGTGGTTGCAGTGCAAATGCGTATAACTTTAACGGTGATATAAACAAGCCTTATGAGCTTGCTTGTGAATTTGAAAAAAAGCGTCTTGAATGTTCAATAGCAATCGAGGCACATAAAAAATTAAGTTAATTTAAGGAGGAAAAAGAAATGATACACAAGGGTTTTAAAATGAAACTTTACGACGGCATGGCTGAGGAGTACGAAAAAAGACATAATGAGTTATGGCCGGAAATGAAGGATATGATTCACGAACACGGCGGTAAGAATTATTCAATATTCCTTGACAAAGAAACAATGGTTCTTTACGGTTATATCGAAATCGAAGATGAAGAACTTTGGGCAAAGGGTGCCGATACCGCCATTAATAGAAAATGGTGGGACTTTATGGCTGACATTATGGAAACAAATCCTGATAACAGTCCTGTTTCAGAAGATTTACACCTTGTATTCCATTTGGATTGATAAAATGTGTATAAATTAGAAAATAAGGGCGATAATATTTAATGACCTCACAAAATACATTAAAACCGATAGTCAGTCGGTAAATAACCCCCTTATTTGCAGAGAGAACAGTTCGTTATGAACTGTTCTTTTTGTATTGACAGATAGGGTGAATTATGATAAACTGATAATAAGGTTAGCTAAAACTAACCTATGTAATTTTATTATGGAGGAATATATGGGCGAAGTTATAAGAGGAATATTGATACCGTTTTTGGGTACGACACTTGGTGCGTCTTGCGTACTGTTTATGAAGAAAATGATGAATAAGATGGTACAGCGTGCCTTAACAGGATTTGCGGCAGGGATTATGGTTTCCGCGTCTGTGTGGAGCTTGCTTATACCGTCAATGGATTATGCGGCGGAAATGGGGAAGTTTGCATTTGTACCGGCGGTTGTGGGATTTTGGATAGGTATATTGTTTTTGCTGGCAATGGACCATATAATACCGCATTTGCATATGGATACCGATAAAGCTGAAGGCCCGAAAAGTAAATTGAAAAAGACAACAATGCTTGTATTTGCTGTTACACTTCACAATATTCCCGAGGGAATGGCTGTGGGTGTTGTGTATGCAGGTTATCTTGCGGGGAATATGCAAATATCGGCTATGGGTGCGTTGGCTTTGGCGATTGGTATTGCAATTCAGAATTTCCCGGAGGGGGCAATTATATCAATGCCACTTAAAGCCGAGGGAATGAGTAAAGGAAAAGCATTTTTATACGGCGTGCTTTCGGGTGTGGTTGAGCCGATTGGGGCAGTGCTTACCATCGTTGCGTCGGGTTTTATAATACCCGTATTGCCATATTTCCTCAGCTTTGCCGCAGGGGCGATGATGTACGTTGTAATAGAAGAATTAATTCCCGAAATGTCACACGGCGATCACTCAAATATTGGTACTGTAATGTTTGCAGTAGGTTTTACACTTATGATGATTCTTGATGTGGCACTTGGGTAAATATTTACTACTTGCTTTTATTTAATATTGACAATTATCGAAATTTATGATAGAATACTGCAAGTATGGAGGGGTGGCCGAGTGGTTGAAGACGCAGCATTGGAAATGCTGTAACGGTTTACGCCGTTCGTGGGTTCGAATCCCATCCCTTCCTCCAATAATAAAAAGCTTAAAACCGAAAGGTTTTAAGCTTTTCTTTTTTATTAAACTCCAAAATATGCTTGGAAACCGCCGTCAACAGGGATTGTAGCACCTGTAACAAAACCTGATTGAGCACTGTCGGTAAGCCATAGCAATGTGCCTGTCAAATCCTCCGGAACACCGAAACGTCCCATAGGAGTATGAGCAAGAACTTTCTTTGAACGTTCCGAAAGTGAGCCGTCCGGATTTCTCAAAAGTGTTTTATTCTGTACTGTTTCAAACCAGCCTGGTGCAAGAGCGTTGACTCTGATACCGCTTTTTGCAAAATGTACGGCAAGCCATTCGGTAAAGTTGGAAATAGCGGCTTTTGCGGCACAATATGCGCTTACTTTTGTAATTGCGTGGTACGAACTCATTGATGCAATATTAAGCACATTAGCACCAGGATTGTCAAGCATATCAACTATAAATACTTGTGTAGGAATAAGAGTACCTACGATATTTAGGTCAAATACATAATTGAAGTTTTCCTTTGACAAGTCAAAGAATGAAACAACATTGGGATTTTCAATATCGCCTTTTTCAAAATATTCTTTTGTTGTAGTACCTTTTGGGTGATTGCCACCTGCACCGTTTACAAGTATATCAACTTTTCCGAAAGTATCGTTTACAACTTTCTTTGCATTGATAACGCTGTCCTTATCAACAACGTCGCATACAACAGCAAGACCGTTACCACCAAGTTCGTTTATCTTATCACAAACTTCTTCAAGTTTAGAAAGTGTACGTCCCAAAACCGCAACATTCATACCTTGCTTTGCATAAGCGTAAGCAAATTCGCGACATAAAATACCGCTGCCACCTGTTATAACAACTGTTTTACCTTTTAAATTTTCGTGTAAATCCATTTTTATATCTCCTTAATCATTCTGACCTGCAAGTTTTGCGGCTTGGTCAGCCGTAACAAGTGCATCAATAATTTCATCAAGATTACCGTCAAGTATTTGTTCAAGTTTATATAATGTAAGATTAATTCTGTGATCGGTAACTCGGCTTTGAGGAAAGTTGTATGTTCTGATACGTTCACTTCTGTCGCCGCTGCCGACTTGCGATTTTCTTTCGTCTGCAATTTCTTTGTGACGTTGTTCTTCCATAACGTCATAAATTCTCGAACGAAGAATTTTCATAGCCTTATCTTTATTTTTGTGCTGTGATTTTTCGTCCTGACACGAAACAACTATTCCTGTTGGAATATGTGTAATTCTTACTGCGGAGTCAGTTGTGTTTACACACTGTCCGCCCGGTCCGCCTGCACGGAATACGTCAATTCTCAAATCGTTCTGATTGATTTCAACTTCAACTTCTTCGACTTCCGGCAAAACAGCTACCGTAACGGCGGAAGTATGAATTCTTCCGCTTGATTCTGTTTCGGGAACTCTCTGAACTCGGTGTACACCACTTTCAAATTTAAGTCTGCTGTATGCACCTTGTCCTTCGATTGAAAAGCTGACTTCTTTGTAACCGCCGATGTCGGTAGGGTTGGAGCTTAGAATATCAATTTTCCAATTCTTTGACTCGGCATACATTGAATACATTCTCATAAGGTCTGCAGCAAAAAGTGCGGCTTCGTCACCGCCTGTACCGCCTCGGATTTCCATAATAACATTCTTTTCGTCATTAGGGTCTTTCGGAAGAAGAAGAATTTTTAATTCTTCACTTGCTCTTTCGATTGTTTCTTCAGCCTCTGCCATTTCAAGACGTATCATTTCTTCAAATTCTTTGTCTTGTCCTGCTTCAAGCATTTCCTTATCATCTGCAACAGTCTGCTTTGCTGACTTCAATTCTCTGTACTTATCAATAATCGGTGTAAGGTCCGAATGTTCCTTACAGTATTTACGCCATGACTCTTGGTCGGCGATAATATCAGGGTCACTTATCTTCTCTGATACAAGCTGAAAGCGCTCTTCAAGCGCCTCTAATTTATCAAACATAATTAAAACTCCTTATTTTACTACATATCTAATATTTTATAATATTTTACCATAGGTGTCAACACAAAAATTAAAAATCATTATTTATAAGTATAAAATCATTTTTTTGGTAGTCAATTAATCCGTCATGTTTCATTTTTGAAAGCTCGTTTGACATTGCACTGCGGTCAACTCCGAGGTAGTCGGCAAGCTGTTGACGTGAAAATGGGACAGTAAATGTATTACCGCCGTTTAAAATCGCCTGTTCTGAAAAATACGACAATAATCTGTCACGAATGAACTTTGACGCAGTGTGCATCATTCTTGTGGCGAGGGATATATTTTTCTGTGCCGAATTTTTAAGAAGATTTCGTAAAAGTCGGTTATGAAAAGAACATTGATTTTCACATACGGAAAGAACTTTCTCTACATTAATAAACAGAACTTCCGTTTTCTCTGCCGCAACCACATCACAGAGCATTTCTTTATTCGGAATGGTCGCATAAGTTTCGGCGAAAATCTCACCCTGACCTATGTGGTTGAATATATTACTGCTACCCCAATAATAGTTGACGACAATATTTACACTCCCCGACAAAACAAGTCCCATATCACTGACAGTATCACCGCTGTAATAAATAATTTCCGATTTTTTAAAACTTTTTTGATATGCGCCAAAACAATTTAATATCGTCTTAATTTCATTCTCGGAAAGTCCGTTAAAAAATGCTGTTTTTGTTAAAAATAAATAATTCATAAATTCCTCGTATTTTGTTGTTGCAACAACATATTTTTTTATAAGATTATATTATACTGAATTCACAAAGTCAATACATGAAGTATTAACAAGGAGGATTTATATATGGGAAATAAAATGTTTTGCTTTCAATGTGAACAGACAGCAGGATGTTCCGGTTGTACAGGTAAGGTAGGCGTATGCGGTAAAAACGCAGATGTTGCCGCTCTGCAGGATAAATTAACAGGTGAACTTATCGGACTTGTTCGTGCAACAGGTGATGTTGTACCGACAGGAAACGTTTTAAAACTTATAATAGAAGGACTTTTTACAACTCTTACAAATGTCAGCTTTAACGAACAGACATTTAATGAATTGATTGAAAAAGTTCGCGCAGAAAGAGAAAGGCTTGTTCCGCAATGTTTTGCTTGTGCATCACCGTGCGGAACAAATAACGAATATGATTTGTCGCATATTTGGACAGATAATGAAGATATTCGCAGTTTGAAATCACTTATACTTTTCGGCATCAGAGGTATGGCGGCTTATGCTTATCACGCTATGGTACTCGGCTATACAAATGATGAAGTTAGCCATTTCTTTGTGAAAGCATTGTTTGCACTTGGCGAAGATTGGGAAATGGATAAGCTTTTACCGATAGTTATGGAATTGGGAAAAGTTAATCTTGTATGTATGGAAATGCTTGATAAAGCGAATACGGAAACTTACGGAACACCGACACCGACAACTATTGATTTAAAAGTTGAAAAAGGTCCGTTTATTATAATTTCGGGACATGATTTGCTTGATTTAAAATTGCTTTTGGAGCAGACAAAGGATAAGAATATTAATATATATACTCACGGAGAAATGTTACCGGCACACGGCTATCCGGAATTAAAGAAGTATAGGCATTTAAAGGGCAACTTCGGTACGGCATGGCAAAACCAACAAAAAGAATTTGCAAATGTACCTGCACCGATATTGTTTACAACAAACTGTTTAATGCCACCAAAGGACAGCTATTCGGACAGAGTGTTTACAACAGAAGTTGTATCATATCCTGAAATCACACATATCGGTGATAATAAAGATTTTACGCCGATTATCGAAAAGGCACTTGAACTTGGCGGGTATGACGAGGATAAGCAATTTACAGGTATAAACGGCGGAACAAGCGTGACAACAGGTTTCGGACACGGAACAATATTGAGCGTTGCGGATAAAGTTATTGACGCAGTTAAGAGCGGCGCTATAAAGCATTTCTTCTTGGTAGGTGGCTGTGACGGAGCACGTGCAGGAAGAAACTATTATACCGATTTCGTAAAGCAAACGCCTGACGATACCATTATATTAACGCTTGCTTGCGGTAAATATCGTTTTAACGACCTTGATTTAGGTACAATAGGCGGTTTGCCGAGAATTATGGACATGGGACAGTGTAATGACGCATACGGTGCGATTAAAGTAGCCATTGCACTTGCGGAGGCATTTGAATGTGAAGTAAATGAACTTCCGCTTTCAATGATACTTTCATGGTACGAACAGAAAGCTGTATGTATTCTGCTTACACTTCTTCATCTCGGTATTAAAAATATCCGTCTTGGTCCTACACTCCCAGCATTTATATCACCGAATGTATTGGGATACTTGGTAGAAAACTACAATATTGCAAAAATTACAACACCTGAAGAAGATTTAAAAAATATATTGGGTTAAAACAGAAAAACTGCCGACATAAAATCGGCAGTTTTTTTATGTTGACAGTGTATTGTAAGAAGATTATAATAAAATTATCAAACGATAAAGGGATGAATATTATGAATATAGCAATTTTGTATCAAGTAAAAGAGCCGCCACAGGTGGGTAATATCAGAAAGCCTATGAAAGAGGGCGGATACAGTGACAGCGGTTCAGACCTTGCGTATGAATTAAAGAAAAACGGATATAATTTGATAACACCTGTGGAGAACCCCGACGAAAAGAACAACATTGATTGGGTATTCGGTGATGATGAGGAGGGAATAACAAAAGCGATAAATATGGGGGCTGATGTATTGTGGCTGAACACCGTTTTGTATGACGGACACCCTATTGAAAAATACATAGGTAAAGTTAAAGTAATAGGTCAAAAATGCAGTGATGTGCAGACTTACGATGATAAATACTATACTAACCATATTTTGCTTGAACACGGACTTGATATTGTAAATGATGTATCGGTAAAATCGGCAGACGAATACAACGGCGATTTTCCGTGTGTTATAAAGCCGATACGCGGCAGAGGCAGTCAAGGCGTATCTGTTATCGAAAACAAAGAACAGTTGGATAAAGTCATAAATAAACTTGTTGCCGATAAAATATACGGCAGTGAATTTATGATAGAACCGTATTTGGACGGTGATGAAATTACAGTTGCGGTATTCCCGGCGGACAGTGAACATAAAAAGCCGTATTGTTTGCCACCTGTATCAAGATTTAATCATCAAAACGGAATTGCACCGTACAGCGGAAAAGTAGCCGTTTCAGAAAACAGCAAAGCGGTTGAAAATATTGAAGAATATACCGATATTATGAATAACTGCGAAAAAGCATATGAGATATTGGGTTTAAAAGCACCTATAAGAATAGATTGCCGTAAAATAAGGACGGTAAATATTTGATGTTTGACGTTAATATGAAGCCAAACATGACAATGGCAACAAGAGTGCACAGACAAAATCAAGATTCACTTATGATGCTTGCCGCCGAAAAAGCGGGGTATTCGAGAATAGGTCTTATCGAATTATTTTTAAATACTGCGTGGAAATAAAAAAATGAATGAGTAATCAAAGATGTAATCGTTTCCTTGCAACAGTTTCATATTTGGACGGCGAAAAACCGTATGCGGTTCAAAAAGGCAAGTATATTTAAAGCAGACGGTTGTGTCAGCATAAACAGTTCAAAGGCAAATCCTTCACTTCAAGCTGATTTGTTCGGCGATTGGCGTGAGAAGTAGTATATCCGACAACTGACGGAAATGCACTTAGAGTATATACGACAACAGAAAAGACGAATTATTAAATCGGTGAAGAATTTGATAAAAACAGTTTGTCTGTAAAGATGCTATATGAAGATAACACTGAAAGAGAAGTCTGCGGATATGAAATATCGGGCTTTGATAATATGAAAGTCGAACCGCAAACTGTCACGGTGATATATAAAGGCTATGATAATTTATGTTATAATTATAAAAAATTAAGAGGTGAAAGTATGAAAGTTAATTATAACAGTACAATACGGTCGTGCTTTATCGGGTACATAGTTCAAGCGATAGTAAACAATTTCGTACCGCTGTTGTTTATTACGTTTCAATCGCAATACAGTATACCGCTGTCGAAGATAACCTTATTAATTACAATCAACTTTGGTTTACAGCTTATAATAGATTTTGCGTCGGCATTTTTTATCGATAAAATCGGATACAGGCTATCTGTACTTATAGCACACTTATTCGCGGCATTGGGATTGATTTCGATAGCGATATTGCCCGATATGATGAATGATTCTTTTATGGGAATATTTATTTCGGTGTTTCTTTATGCAGTCGGCGGAGGATTGCTTGAAGTTGTTGTAAGTCCGATAGTTGAGGCTTGTCCGAATGAACATAAAGACAAAACTATGAGTATGCTACATTCATTTTACTGTTGGGGTACGGCGGGAGTAGTAGTAATATCAACAATATTCTTTAATGTATTTGGTATTGATAATTGGAAGATACTTGCACTTGTTTGGGCGGCAGTACCTGTTATAAACGGATTGACATTTCTAAAAGTGCCTATTGCACCGCTTATTAACGAAGAAGAAAACAGACTGTCTTTAAAAGAACTTATAAAGCAAAAGGCATTTTGGGGATTGTTGATTATTATGTGCTGTGCCGGAGCAAGTGAACAGTCTGTAAGCCAGTGGGCGTCGGCATTTGTTGAAAAGGCACTCGGAATATCAAAATCAATAGGTGACTTGGTAGGACCTACGGTATTTTCTGTACTTATGGGTATTTCAAGAGCGATTTACGGTAAATTCGGAGAAAAAATCAATCTGTATAAAATGATGGTTTTCAGCGGTTGTTTATGTGTGCTTTCATATTTAACGGTATCGTTTTCATCATCGGCGATTGTCGGCTTAATCGGGATTGCGGTATCAGGGTTTTCGGTAGGCATACTTTGGCCCGGAACATACAGCGATGCGTCAACCTCTATAAAAGGCGGCGGTACGGCTATGTTCGCATTTCTTGCATTAGCCGGAGATGTCGGTTGTGCAGGAGGTCCTACATTTGCAGGTAAAATAGCAAGTATGCTTGGCGACAATTTGAAAATGGGCATTTTGGCCGCCACTGTTTTTCCTATAACACTTATAATTACTTTAATAATAATGAATTTGCACAAAAAAAGTCTGTACAACACGAAATATTTGTGATATAATTCTAAATATAAATAAATTATGAAGGAAGTGTTATGAAGATGAAGAAGAACAAAATTCGTGTGATTTCAGCGGTGGTTTCTGCGATAATGCTTGCAAGCAGTGCAAGTGCGTTTGCAAAATTTGACGCATATAATGATTCCGACGGTTTTACACTCGGTCATTATGAGGTGGAAGTAAATCAAGAACAACGTTCCGAAACTGAAAAATTGTATGAGCAAAGACCAAAAAATGAAAGACAGTTTGAAAATCTTTCAAGAGGTTTGGTGGCAGTACCGGGAGAAAACGGAACGCTTGTAAGCTGGCGTTTTTTAGGTACGGATTCAAACAGCTTGACATACAATCTTTATTGTAGCGGTGAAAAGCTGAATGACAAGCCGATAACTACGACAAACTTTTTCCATACCGGAGCAAGTACAAATGCAGAGTATACTTTAAAAGAAGTAGAGAACGGTGAAGAAACAGGAGTAGAGTATACGACTACGGCATGGGATAAAAATTATATTGGCTTTAAAGTAACGGAGCGTGAAGGATACAACATTGATGACGGTGCGGTTGCAGACCTTGACGGTGACGGAGAATACGAAATTTTGTTAAGACGAGTGCCGAGTATGGACGTTAACACAAGAACATCATATCCTGTTATCGAGGCATACAAAACAGACGGTACACATATGTGGACAATCGATATAGGTCCTAACGAAATTAATGAAGTAGATATAAACTTCCTTGCATATGATATGGACGGCGACGGAAAAGCAGAAGTTATAATGCGTTCGTTCGAGGGTACAACAGACGGAAAAGGAAATACAACAGGCGATACGAACGGTGACGGAATAACCGATTATTCAAAGTCGGAGAGCAATTTGGCAATATTTAAGGACAGACAATACATAGTTTCAACACCTGAATTTCTTTCGATATATGACGGCGAAACAGGTGAGGAAACAGACAGAACAGACCTAAAACCGTCAAAAGAACCGCTTTCGGACTGGTCATACAGATACAGTGATACAGGACGTCTTACAAAGAGAGCAAGCCACTATCTTTTCGGCTTGGCATATCTTGACGGTGTAACACCGAGTGTTGTTATGGTGCGTGGTGCGTGGGATAACGTAAGAGCGGCAGCATGGCATATTGAGGACGGAAAGTTTAAAGAAGATTGGGTACACAATACCGAAAACAAAGATGATGTAAACAGTATATGGGGTGCGTGCAACCATAATCTTGTAACGGTAGACGTTGATTTTGACGGAAAAGACGAAATATTATCCGGACCTATGGCTATTGACCATGACGGAAGTGAAATGTATGCCGTAAAGGTATATGATAATGACGGCAATGCTCAAAAATTGGCTCATGGAGATGCGTTTGATGTTGCAAAAACAGATCCTGATTTTAACGGCTATATGACGTGGGCTTGTCACGAAACATCACAGCTTATGGCAAATATCGAGTATCACGATGCAAGAACAGGTGAAGTTCAATGGGGTTACAGCAAAAATAAAGATACAGGCAGAAGTCGTTCGGCGGATATAGACCCTACACACAAAGGCTTTGAAGTATGGGGCTCAACTGCAACAATTCCTGCCAATATCAGCGGTGAAAATATAGCTGATACATGGAATGGTTTTAAGTTCAGAAAAATTGACGGTACTGTTGACAGCAACGCAACCATTCCGATGAATTTCAAGGTTTATTGGGACGGTGATTTACTTAGCGAATTGCTTGACGGTACAACCGTATCAAAATATAACTGGGAGGACAAGTCTGTTGACGTGCTTATGACGGCAGATGATTGCGCGTCAAACAGCGGTACAAAGGCAGTACCTTGTATCAGTGCGGATTTGTTCGGTGACTGGCGTGAAGAAATTGTATGGAAAACCGCAGATGAAAAGGAAATAAGAATATACTCGACTTCAATTCCTACATCATATAAATTGAATACATTAATGCATGATTCATATTACAGAGCGTCTGTTGCGGTACAAAATAACCACTACAATCAACCGCCGAATTTAAGCTATTATCTTGGTGCTGAAACAACAAAAGTACCTATGTTTGAGGGATATGTTATAAAAGACGGCAAAAAAATCACAAACCCTGATTTGACAGGCTCGCACGGTACCTATGACATTAACGCAAAAACAGGTGCATTAAGTGTAAAATTGGCAGTTGACTGTGCAAATGCCTATGTCGGCAATAATATTGTACAAATTGATACAGAAAACAGTGACGTTACACCGATAATTGTTGATGACAGAACATTAGTACCGGTTAGATTTATCGCTGAAAGCTTGGGTATGGACGTTGGATATAATGACTCGACAAGGACTGTTACACTTTCTGGAAACGGATATAAAGTAAATATGACTTTGGATAAGAGCGAATATACGATTAATGATATTCCTTTTGAAATGGACGTTCCGGCACAAGTTGTAAATGACAGAACGTTGATACCTCTTAGATTTATTGCTGAATCTATCGGTAAAAAGGTTGAGTGGGACGCAGACAACAGATTAATATATATCGGATCTGTACAATTCTATGATAAAGCAAATGCCGCAAAGTATGCTGCTGCATTAAAAAACGGCAAAGAGGAAGATCAGGAAATAATTGAAACACCGGTTCCGACAGAAGAACCTGACCTATTGGCAACGGCGGACTATACGGAATATACAGATTCTAATAATGTAGCGTGGAAAATGTATATAAACGAAGATTATGAAAAGTATAATATAGGCGATAAACTTGAATGGGCAGGTACGAAAAAGCCCGGTGAACTGGCAAATATCGCGGTAGCACAAGGAACAAACGGCAAAGTAATGCATTTTGAGGACAGTACAAAAGGAAACAGAAATGCAATTTATAATCTTCCGTATAAAATGAACGGCACAGTAAGAATTGAGCTTGATTGGAAAGTCGGCGAGTGTACAGGCGGACAGTCATACGGTGAATTGAGATTTGCCGATTCATCAAAAAATACATTCTTTGCATTGAAAACCCAAAAAGGTGCGGAATTGCAATATTCGGCAAACGGCGGAATAGCAAACGGACTTCTTGAAACAGATTGGAAGGACGTAGGTACAGGCTTTAATAAAGACACTGTTTATAACGTGGTTATTGAGGCTGACTTTGATAAAAAAGTATGCAACGCCACTATCTCTGACGGCAGTAAAACAGCTAAAATAACAGATTTGCCTTTTGAAAATGCAACAGATTTTAATGCAATGGAAGTCTTGGCGGTAAGAGTTGAAAAGAACTTTACTTGGGCAACCGACATTGACAATATGAAAGTCGGCATAAAAGCAAATTAACAAAAAATTCACAAGACAACCTGAAATTTTTGGGTTGTCTTGTGTTATAATATAAGTAAATAATTTATCGGAGGTAACATTTTATGTGTACTGCAGCAACGTATAAAACAAAAGATTTTTATTTCGGAAGAACGCTTGATTATGAATTTTCATATGGTGAAGAAATTACGATAACACCTCGAAATTATAAATTCAATCTAAAAAATATGGGCATAATGGAAACTCATTACGCGATGATAGGGATGGCTCATATTGCCGAAAATTATCCGCTTTATTATGACGCAATTAATGAAAAAGGTCTTGGTATGGCAGGACTTAACTTTGTCGGCAATGCGGATTATAAAGAAGTGATTGACGGTAAGGATAATATCACGCAATTTGAATTTATACCGTATATTTTAGGTAAATGTGCAAGTGTAAAAGAGGCAAGGGAGTTGCTTGGAAAAATTAATATAACGAACATTCCTTTTAACAAAAAAATGACTTTGGCACAGTTACATTGGATAATCGCCGATAAAAACGAGGCCATAACCGTTGAATCTATTAAAGACGGTATAAAAATTTATGACAATCCTGTCGGTGTGCTTACGAACAATCCGCCTTTTGACAAGCAGATGTTTAATCTTAACAACTATATGAATTTGTCACCGAAATCACCTAAAAACAATTTTTCGGATAAGTTGAATTTGAATATGTACAGTCGTGGTATGGGAGCAATCGGCTTGCCAGGTGATTTATCGTCACAGTCAAGATTCGTAAGAGCGGCATTCGTGAAAACAAATTCATTGTCGGGAGAAACTGAATCGGAAAGTGTAAGTCAGTTTTTTCATATTCTTGGTGCGGTTGAACAGCAAAAAGGCTGTTGCGAAGTTACAGACGGTACGTTCGAATACACTATTTACACTTCTTGTTGCAACGGTGACAAGGGAATATATTATTACACCGCTTATGAAAATCATCAAATTACAGGTGTTGATATGAATAAAGAAAATTTGAATTCAGATAAACTTATATGCTATCCGTTAATTCAAGGTGAACAAATAAAAATACAGAACCAATGAGAAAGCGGATATATTATGAATGAGGTATTTAAAACAATAAAAGGTGAGCTTTATGAAAAAGATGTTTTGTGATACGAAAGCGAAAAACTATAGTTTTATTATAGAAATATTAGTAATAACAGCCTGGATAGGATTATTGTGGTGGTATACAAAATTTGCAGTATTTGACAGTTTTGCTTTTTATGATGCTGAACACAATTATCATTATATAGGTGGCTTGAGGAATATTATATCGTGTTTTATATATCTTTTATCGACTGTCGTAATTTTGCTTAGATTTAGAGCTAATTTGAAGAAATATTCTGCCCAAAAATGCCCAATAATCACTGCTTTTTCGCGATTTTTCAGCTCCGTTATATTGATGCCGGGGTCTTTTTTTAGCAGATTTAATGCTTCTTTTAATACATCAACTTCCATTTGTAACTGCTTGATTTGCTCCTGCAATTCTGAAATTTCCTGTTGTTTTGAAGGTTC
>QTVU01000169.1 GCA_003460745.1 Firmicutes bacterium AM55-24TS | reverse complement strand
TGAAAGGGAGAAAAAATGAAAAGTACAAGTTTAAAGAAAATACTGCACTTATGGATTACTTTTCTTTATTATTCAAAAAGCAAAATATTATAAAGTATAATATATACATATTGCAACATCGGAGCTTTATTGGCATCAAAATAATAGATTAACGCATTATCTTGATCAATGGACTACAAGAAAACTTGGAAATAATAGCTTTTATGCAGATTGGGAGATTTCATTAACATATGATAAAAATGGGAACTTGTTAACTAATTTAACTGAAGGCTATGATTGTATTAATGATTAATGAAAGGCAAGCAGTTCAAATTGCATTGGGACACGAATTAGTTCATGCACTTAGAACTATGAATGGAAACAGAAAAAGAAATGAAACAGGATCATATCTTTATTATGATAATGGTTATAAAGTTCGTCAAGAAGAATTAGATACAATAGGAATTGATCATATTAGACAAGATGGTACATATGCAAATGCATCAGAATGGTATTTTACAGAAAATTCATTAAGAGCAGAACAAGGTTTTTGTAAAAGGATAAGGCATTAAAATGAAAAATAAGAAAATAGTTGTAACAGCAATTTTAATAATAGTTATAATCAATATTTTTTTCAGTATTTAATCCGATTTTATTATTAA
>QTVU01000168.1 GCA_003460745.1 Firmicutes bacterium AM55-24TS | reverse complement strand
TTTCGAAGAGCTAAGATTTGCTTATAATATGTGGAGATATGGATTTTTTCTATAAATTTGATGATCCGGATAATAAGTTTGTAGAAATAATTGACTATATACATGAACATGAAGATGAGTGCCTTATTATATCAGGAGGAGAATTATAATGGACAAATTAATTGAGTCGTTGTTGAATATTAATATACGGAAGAATGAAGGATATATTTTTGTGAAACAAGAAGATATATATGTGCCTATAATAAAAACAGTATTATCAATTACTAAACGTTCATTTTATAGATTGCCATTGTTAGAAGAAGTAGTATTACGCTTGATAAATGAAAATTTGCAGGAAATTGATGAATTGGCGAATGTATTGGGGATTGATAGAAAATTATTAGAGGTAACTTTAGCGGATTTGAGCGTGAAGGACATAATTTATTGTACAACAAATAGGTGTACATTGTTGTCGAAAGGAAAGCAAGCATTAAAAGATTTAAGGACTGTTCAAAGACGCAAAGATACAATTAAAAATATTTATTTAGACCCGATTAATAAGAAAATAATTACAGATTATGACAACTATCAATTTATTGATAAAGTTGTATATAATAATGATAAAAAATTAGAGGCAGATATTACTGTAAATAATATTGAAATA
>QTVU01000167.1 GCA_003460745.1 Firmicutes bacterium AM55-24TS | reverse complement strand
TATCAAATAAGTATTTTGATAAGATGAAAGAAGTTTTAGATGTAATATTTAAAGGAATAAGATGAAAGAAGTTTTAGATGTAATATTTAAAGGAATAAGAGAACCTCGTGTATGTTATTGCCAAAAACGTTTAAAGGATTTGAAAAAACAATTTATTTCTAATAAAAAAGATACTGAATGTATAGGGTGTAGCGGAAATTGGGATTCACAAAACAAATGTTGTAAATTGAAATACATATCTGCCGATAATAATTATACAGAGTTTTCGGAATATTCTGCTTTGTGTAAAAAAGAGGATTCAAATATGTATGCAGAAAAAATGCTTAGCGCGGAAGACAGATTAACATGGTTAAAGTTTGTATATAACAAATTCAGAGAATGGATTGATTTTGCCGATGATGTGTTGGAGAAAATGGAAGAGTTAAGAAATGATGAAATTATTGACGCTTTATTTGAATTGGAACTTCCGTCAAATTATACAGAACTTATCTATTATAAGTATATTGAAGAACAGGCGATATTGAAAGTGTTTTCGGGTGAAAAATATAAAACATTTCAAAAGCAAATAAATGCTATGTCAAATAATCATAGATTGGCTGATGAAAAGAAAAAGAAAGAACTGAAAGAAGAATTGGATAATTGGTTAATACAGCAAAGAAAAAGTGAATTTAAGAAAATATTAAAACAAGAAAGTAATCAAGAAAAAAGTT
>QTVU01000166.1 GCA_003460745.1 Firmicutes bacterium AM55-24TS | reverse complement strand
TGATATTATTTATATTAATATTAGCAAAACAGCTGTTTTGATTATTTTATCAGTAATATTAGGAATAGTAAAAGAAACATTATTATTATTAAGCGTGTTTACATGTGTTAGATTAAGCGGATTTGGTTATCATTCAAATAATACAATTAAGTGCACTGTTATTGGTATTATTGGATTTATTAGTTCTGTCTATATGGCAATTATGTTGAAACCCATTAATATAATTGCGGGAATGGTGGTTTACTTAATTTGCTTAATTATTTTTTTGCGTTACGCTCCGATTGAAACGATGAAACGTCCAATAGGCAATTCACGGAAGAAATTTTTTAAAAAGATTACTGTAATTACAGCAACCTGTTTATTTATTGTTGCATTCTGTATAGGTGAAAATGTATATAGAAATATAATCATTATAGGAATATCATTAGAAGCAGTGATGATATTGCCTATAATGAAAATAATAATTCAATGAAAGGGATTTTTAGATATGAAGAAAATGAATAATATTATCAATAAGTTATTAATACCATTATGCGGTACAGTTGTAGCTGTATGTATATTTATAGCAAATGCTTCTCCAAACTTATGCTTAGGAATTTGGGGATATGAAGAAGATATGCCTGATGAACTAAAAGACAAATGTTAATCTACTGTATTTATTATAAGCTCGGATAAAAAGAAATTATCCTGAATCTTAACATTAAAGAATACATTACTATAATTGTTACAAATATTTTGAACAATAGATAATCCTCTTCCGTG
>QTVU01000165.1 GCA_003460745.1 Firmicutes bacterium AM55-24TS | reverse complement strand
ATGTTCATATTCGTCATAAAGAATTCTATATTCAAATAAATACTCATATATTTTATTGATAGCATCCGCAGGACTATCCTTCTTGTCTAACAAATCATATTTGTCCCATATATAAGATACTTTTCTTATCCCATAAAACTTTTCACAACAATATCGAATATGTTCAATACTTATATCCTTATCGAATGCTATTATAATTTCGCAATTCAATCCAATAAGTATTTTGGCTTGTTCATCTGATATCTCATGACCACTAACTGCAACACCGGTCGGATCATTTAAGCTATCTCTTTTTAAAACTGATTTTTCCGCTTCGAAAACGACCACATGCCCTTTTTCTTGGATACTATCTTTGTTCTCCCATAAGCCAAAAAGGTTCATTTGTTTTGGATATCCTGGTGTTATATAATATTTTTTTATATCAAATAATTCGTAATTCTCAATTGATGTCCTCATATTAAATCCAAGCAACTCACCAGTTAACCAATATCTTAATGGAATTACATTTCGTTTATATCTATAACTATATGCAAGCCCGAATTTTTTGATAGTCCATGGCATTATTCCTTCTCTAAATAAATCAATATGAATATACGGAACAAAATCATGCAATTTGCTTTCGTTTAGTATATTGAAATCAAGCATCATTTTGTTCTTTTTTTTTCGTTAGTTTTAACCTTTTTTAAATATTATATAGGGGATCATTTTTTTTTCTCTTTCTTTATTTTCTTTTTTTTAAAGTTTAGTGGAAGTCCTAATATTTTATGCAAATATTTAAT
>QTVU01000164.1 GCA_003460745.1 Firmicutes bacterium AM55-24TS | reverse complement strand
TTGTCCATTTGCCTGTTGATTTACTAAAACCGTTTCCAAATCACCCTTTTGAGCTTTATAGCGGTGAAAGATTTGAAGATTTAGCAGACAGTATTAAAGCTTGCGGAATGATTACACCATTGCTCATTAGAATGCTTGATGATAATACATATCAAATTTTAGCAGGTCATAACCGTAATAACGCCGCTAAAGCAATAGGGCTTGAAACGGTGCCTTGCATTGTATTAACCGATTTAACTGATGATGACGCATTGATGATAATGCTTGATAGTAATACTAATCAACGTAGCATTTCTGAAATGTCAATATCTCAACAGGCTCATATATACGCACTTGATGTAGCCGTAAACAAGCGACAAGGTAAGCGTTCGGATTTGATAAAAAACATAGAACAAAATCTTGAAATGTTCAGTAATGGTGCGGATTTAGAAACTTGTACCCCAGTGGGGAACAAGTTAAAAACGGTCGAAATAGTTGGAGATAAATACGGTGTATCAAAGAACACTATTGCAAGACTTATCCGCATTGATATACTGATACCACAATTAAAAAAGTTTATTGACAATAAGCAAATTTCGGTGCGTGCCGGAGTTGAAATGTCTTACTTATCTTCCTTTGAGCAAGAGCTTATTGCTAAAATCATAAATGAATACAGCTATCATCTTGACGAACATAAAGCCCATCAGCTTAGAGAACTCTCAAAAGCCAATAAACTTGACAGAATTAACGCAGTTGAAGTTTTTGAGGGGAGATATGGAAAGTCAGTGACACAAAAGCTAAAGTCATTTACAATAAAGCCTAAATTTCTGTCAAAATA
>QTVU01000163.1 GCA_003460745.1 Firmicutes bacterium AM55-24TS | reverse complement strand
TTGTCCATTTGCCTGTTGATTTACTAAAACCGTTTCCAAATCACCCTTTTGAGCTTTATAGCGGTGAAAGATTTGAAGATTTAGCAGACAGTATTAAAGCTTGCGGAATAATTACACCATTGCTCATTAGAATGCTTGATGATAATACATATCAAATTTTAGCAGGTCATAACCGTAATAACGCCGCTAAAGCAATAGGGCTTGAAACAGTGCCTTGCATTGTATTAACCGATTTAACTGATGATGACGCATTGATGATAATGCTTGATAGTAATACTAATCAACGTAGCATTTCTGAAATGTCAATATCTCAGCAGGCTCATATATACGCACTTGATGTATCCGTAAACAAGCGACAAGGTAAGCGTTCGGATTTGATAAAAAACATAGAACAAAATCTTGAAATATTCAGTAATGGTGCGGATTTAGAAACTTGTACCCCAGTGGGGAACAAGTTAAAAACGGTCGAAATAGTTGGAGATAAATATGGGGTATCAAAGAATACTATTGCAAGACTAATCCGCATTGATACACTGTTACCGCAATTAAAAAAATTTATTGACAATAAACAAATTTCGGTGCGTGCCGGAGTTGAAATATCTTACTTATATTCCTTTGAGCAAGAGCTTATTGCTAAAATCATAGATGAATACAGCTATCATCTTGACGAACATAAAGCCCAACAGCTTAGAGAACTCTCAAAAGCCCATAAACTTGACAGAATTAACGCAGTTGAAGTTTTTGAGGGGAGATATGGAAAGTCAGTGACACAAAAGCTAAAGTCATTTACAATAAAGCCTAAATTTCTGTCAAAATA
>QTVU01000162.1 GCA_003460745.1 Firmicutes bacterium AM55-24TS | reverse complement strand
GTTCTCAAAACGGATATTTTGGAGCATTTGTAAAGAAAGACGGAACGGTTTGGACAGTAGGAAATAATGGAAACGGACAGCTTGGTAACGGTACGGCTGATAATAAATCACAGCCGATACAAGTAGGTGGCGGCAGTTCTAATGCTATGCGTATTACTCACGGTACGGTTATAAATACAACTACCGGTATTCAGTCTAAAGAATATGAGAATGAGCTTATAACAAATGTAACTATAGCTGAAGATGAACAATTACATATTTTAACAGATGGTATTTCTTTGAATCAAAGCTTTAGCTTGCTTGTAGGTAATACACAGTTATCACAAGGTGATGTAGAATATACATCATTTAATACAAACATTGCAACCGTAGGAGAAACTGACGGTATTGTAACGCCTGTTAAGGGTACATATGGTACTGCTGTAATTATTGCAAAGAGTAATGGATATAGCTCTATTATAAGAGTAAAAACAAAGCCTGCCGATACAGATGATGTAAAATCAATCGCCTCGCCGATGGTAGCAGCCGGAGCGGCTCATACAATCGCATTGAGATATGACGGAACAGTCTGGGCATGGGGTTATAATAGAAATGGTGAACTTGGACAGGGGAATACAACAAGTGTATACAGTCCGGTACAAGTGAAATCAGCAGACGGAAATTCATATTTAACAGACATAATAGAAATAGCTGCAGGTTCAAATCATAATTTGGCACTTGCAAAAGACGGAACAGTATGGTCATGGGGATATAATTACCACGGACAGCTTGGAAACGGAACAAAGGCTAATTCTTCATTACCGGTAAAAGTAAAAATCGGAGACGGAAGCGTTGATTTGACAG
>QTVU01000161.1 GCA_003460745.1 Firmicutes bacterium AM55-24TS | reverse complement strand
AAAAAATGAATGTTATAAGTTAGTTAAAGAATCAATAGAATTTGTTTATCAGCGATTAAATGAATTTTCAAAATATGACTGTAAAACGGCTAATAATGAATTAAATAAACATATGAAACGAATGTTCAAAAATATGAAAAATTCTCTCAAGGAGGAAATTGGAAGCTTAAAAAAAGATTTTTTACAAGATAAATGATAAATTGCGATGAAGAGGTGAATGCAGTGCAAAATAAAAAAAGTTGGTACACTAAATGGTACATATTGCTAATACTAACTATAATATTGCTCGTTACATTTATAGTAGCAATACCTTTAATAATAAATTCTTGCTATTTAAATAATGATGGATATATAACAGTATGGAACGGAGCAGATACTTTACAATTTTACGGAACTATTTTATCTTTCATTAGTACAACGATGTTAGGAATATTAGCTTTGTGGCAAAACTATTCATTATCAAAGCAGAATGACAATTATCGTAAAATGATAGAATCTAAAGATTTGCCTATATTTCAAGTAAGGTTGGCAGGTTTTTCGGGATTTATGTCTAAACCGTCTGTAGAGATTATTAATCTGACGCAGAACATTGCAACTAATTTTGAAGTAATAAAATGTGGAATAAAACATTCGTTAGAAGCGAAATATTTTATGGAATATATAATAAAAGAGCCGTATCAACGTTATTTTAAAGAAAATGAGCAAATTAAGCTTGAATTTTCAGGTGATACTCCGAATATTTCTAATGGAAATAATGGAGAGTTATTATTTGAGTTAAAATTTCAATATATAGATATATATGGTGGAAAGCATAACAAGAAAGCTTATACATATGTGGCAAAAGA
>QTVU01000160.1 GCA_003460745.1 Firmicutes bacterium AM55-24TS | reverse complement strand
GCCGTATAGAATTTTACCCGATACCCCGCTTCACAGGCATTCATGCCAAGTGCGATTGAAAGATGTGTCTTTCCACTCCCGGGATTTCCGATCATGACAATATTTTGACGTTGCTTTTTGAAATCACAGGAAACGAGCTGCTGTATGGTGCTTTCATTGACATTTTCAAGCCTTGTCATATCAAATGCATCCAGCGTTTTCAATGTTGGAAATTTCGCAGCTTTTATCCTGCGTTTTTGACCGGCTGCTGAACGTTCTGCAAGTTCTTGTTTCATCAGTTCTATTAGAAATTGTGCATAGCCATCGTCAGCAGACAGCTGCCGTATGACCTTTTCATAGTTGTTGAAAGTCGGCAGCCTGAGCTGCTTTGCATAGAGTTTGATCATTTCTTTCTGTACGCTGTTCATACTGCATCACCGTCTTTCATCAGTGAATCATATCGTTTGAGATCCGGCGGTACAATCTCGATGGAGGATTCTATTTGCATTTTTCTTACCGAACTGCCGATTACAACTGCATACAGCGTATTGTAGGAATCTGCATAAGGCAAGTGTTTCATTACCGCATTTCCGGTATCAAGATACAGCCGCAGCACCTTGACAATTTCTTTGGGACTGCTCAGTTTCATCAAAAACTGATAAAGTTCGGTCGGAACAGTTTCCTTTATCGGTGCAGCATTGTAAACACTTCTCGGACGCTTTTCAATCAATCCGATGTAGTGCTCTAAACGATAATGGGTTTGGTTATGACGGTAATCGCGATCATATTTCGCAATGATCTCACCACGGAACAGCATTATGACCTGATTACCGCTGCCTTTAACAGTTATCATTTTGGAACTGTACTGATACGGCACTGAATATTTGTTGTGATCAAATCTCACGAGGGAGAAATCATCAACCTTAATC
>QTVU01000016.1 GCA_003460745.1 Firmicutes bacterium AM55-24TS | reverse complement strand
AAAAAAATAAAATATATATGTTTTTTTTTTGTTACACATATATAGCTATACACTAAGAAAATCGGTAGGAAAGTAGGAATTGCACAAAGAACGGCTTAGGTATGCGGTTTTTAGTTCCTCCCTATTGGTCGGACAAACGATAGGAAGTAGGACAAGATAAAAAGGAGTAAAACAATATGGACTTAGGTATAAAGAAAATAGTAGACGAAATAAAAGAGGTTTATCCAAACCTTGACGATGGCCAAGTAATAGAGCTTGCAAAAGCGGAGGTATTGCATAAGTTCTATATGTGCGGCTTAGATGTAAGGCTAAACGAGGGCGAAAACGTACCGCTTGATATAAGGGGTAAATTAGACCTATGGAACAGTAACTAAAGAGGTGCAGACGTTGGAACATATAAAAGATATATTACCGAGTGCAATACAACAGCTTACAAAGAATAAAGTTGAATATTACAAACGTCAAGCCAATCACTATGCAAAGCTATACATAAAGAACGGTAACTTTGCAAGTGAATATAAACGAGATTATTTTAATAATTTGTTTACGGCTGATGAGGCGGTTATAATCGTAAAGCTTGCGGATGTGTATATCGCTTATGCTGAAAAACTCATTGACAAGCAAGAGGGTAAAAGACGGCAGCAAGAGATATTGCAACGATTTGCGGCGGTATATAAAAATAATGAGTAATGCGAAATACTCGGAAATACTCGGAATTTACTACGATTTGTGATTTATAAAAACCTGATAAAACTTGATATTTCCGCCGCTATAATAATTTTATCATATCGGAGGCGGAATATCAATGAGTAATGAAGAACTTGTTAAGCGTATAAAGCAAGGCGAAAAAGGTTTGATGTCCGAATTGTATCAGAATTGCAGGAGTTTTATAATAGCGATTATAAAGCATATCGGAATCGAGCAACCGGAAGATTTTGAGGACGCAATGCAAGACTCTTATTTTGGACTTTATGAGGCGGTAAAAAGATTTGATGAAAGTAAAGGGTATAAATTCCTTACATACGCAAAATATCACATTCAAACGGCAATACAACGAGGTAAACTTAAATGCTCGGACTTGCCCGAATATGTTTACAGTCAAAGGCGGCAAATACTGCGTAAGCGTTCGGAGCTATGCAATCACTCGGAAGATACCCGACATACACAGAATTAGCCTTAAATATGAGTATGGACGTTAAGACGGTAAATTATATATTAAACGTCGCAAAGCCGATAAAGTCAATTTATGAGGACGTGAAAGGGGTTGATAATTTAACGGTAGGGGATACCATAGCGGATAATAGAATTGATTTTGAAAATGATATTGCCGCCGCTGATGAAAGACGATATATAAGCCAAGTAGTCGGCGAGGCTATAAATGAACTGCCGGAAGAAGAAAAAGAAGTTATAAGAATGTCATACCTTGAGGGGTTGCCATATACGGCAATAGCACAAAAGGTTGATAAATCTGTTGAGTGGGTGCGACAGTTGAAAAGAAAGGGGTTAAGAAAACTCCGACACCCGAGAATATCAAGACGGTTGCTTGATGAAGATATTGACCGCCGCACGTCGTTTTATAATCATAGGGGAGTAAGTAAGTTTAATACAACTTGGACAAGCTCCACCGAACAGACAGTTTTACAACGTGAATACTTGAAAAAGCAACTTGAAAACAGCAAAAGCGGCGGATAAGTAAAAAAGTAAGCTGTTTTGAAACGGTTTACCGACAAAATGATAATACTTAAAATTATGAAATGGAGTGAGTAACAATGGCATTTAAATTACACGAATGGAACGAAACAGATTTCACGGGAGGTTGCCTTGCCTACTTAAATAAGGCATATGAAGTGGCGGTATATGACAGCTTACAGGAAGTGCCGACAGTATCTTTTAAATATCCTATGAAAGAAGAAAAAGCAGATTTGATACAAGAATATCGAATAGTATCAGTGGAGGGACAGGCATATCGAATTACAACTGTGAAACGAGATTACAGCGGTTCAAGAATTATGACGGTAAAGGCCAACAGGATATTTTATGAGGACGCAATGAGACATCATTTTACTACGATAGGCAATGATACGGACGTGACAAAATCAACGATTGGTGTTGACCCATACGACGTTATAAAACTTGCGATAGCCGATACAAAGTTTGAGCTTATATCCGACAGTGAACTTAAGAAAATGGGGATGACGAGAATAGGCGCAGACGGCGTTAAAATCGACTTTTACCCGACTGATAAGATAAATACTTATGACGTAATTCAAAACGTCATAGAGGCTTACGGCAGAGGTGAAATATACTACGACAATTACCGATTTGCGGTTGTGGAGCGTATCGGAAAAGATAACGGCGTGAGAATGTCAATAAAAAAGAATATGACAAGTCTTTCAGTCGAGAGAAGCACGCAAGAGCTGACGACAAGACTGTATATGTACGGCAAGGACGATTTGACGATTTCATCTGTAAACGGCGGTAAGCCGTATATAGAAAGTGAAGAGGGTATCGAGAAGTACGGTATTCGTGAGGCGTACCGAGATTACAGCGATTATGACGACCCCGAAAAGCTAAAAGCGTTTGGTGAGTGGGACTTAAAGGGCGAGGGTAACGATTTTAGACTTGACCGCCCTCAACTGACAATCACGGGTGACGTGGTTGATTTGAGTAAACTTGCCGAGTACGGTGATTTTTATAAAATTGCGTTGGGTGATACGGTACACGTCTTTGAGGGCGATATCGAGCATAAAAAACGAATTGTGTCAATGAAGTATTATCCGTATAGTGCAAAACAGCCGTCAGTAACAATCGGTCAGCCTACGTTAGCAAATCCGTATTACCACGCGTGGTATATGGGTAAACTGTTAAAAACCGTTCAAAAAAACTCCGGCAGAGCGAACAAGCTGAAAACAAGCTATTTTCACGGTACGGTGAACAGTACCCAAAACCCCGTTGAATCAGATAACAAAAAACTGCTTTTGGACGGCGATTTGCTGATAATCAAGGACAGTCAAAGAGATAGAATACATATCGGTAATGATGAAGTTGACAATAAAAAACAATTTGTATTTCTGTTATATGACGTTGACGGAAACCCTGTAATATTTTTTGATGAAAAGGGTAACGGAATTTTCAGCGGTACAATAAGAGGTGCAAAGATTGAATCAGATACCGACATCAATGTAAATAAAGACGCAAGTGTAGGACAGTATTTAAGAGTTGGATATATCAGCTCATATGTGAACGACGAGGGCAAGACGATATATAAATGGTCTGATGAAAGCGGTATATTATTAAGCGGATATACAAGCATTAAGACTACAAACGGCGGTAATAACCTTGCAATCGGGGCAATGTCATCAATAGAATTAAATGCGACAAAGGTTATGCAGAACGGCAACCGTCTATTGAATACCGATGATTTAAAAGATATTATGGAAGAAATCAGACAACTAAAGGCAAAAATATCAGAGTTGGAAAATTAAAAAAACAAAGACCTGTACACAAGAATAGTACAGGTCTTTGTATTATCTCAAACTATTTATAGTGGGTATAACAGTTGAAACATAATAATCATATGGAATTAGGGAGTTAGTGTCTTCGGGGTGCGGTACATTTTCAAGAATGGCTTTGCCGTCATCACGGGTGCTATCATAAAATACAACAGATGTAAATTTGTATTGACCTAACCCGATATCTTCAAGCATTTCTTCAATATTTTCTTTGCGAACATACTGCACACCGTCTATTACTTCGATTGCGACTTCTGGCAAAGGCGATAAGTCGGAAGTTGTTGACGGTTTTAAGTCGGTGTTGGTGTTGGTTGTGCGGCGGTGTCGGTATCAATCGTAATAGTGTTGTCACTGAATCCAACATTGAAACCGCCTACAGCGTCGGCAACGTCGCGTAATTTGAAATATGTATTATCGTTGATGTTGTAACCCTCTATCGCTGTTTCCGTACCGTTTACGGCAACAGGGAACGGGTTAGCCGTTACGGCATATTCTACGGCGAAACCTGTTGCGGTCGCACAGATTATACCGCCTGTTATAAAACCTAATATAAATTTTTTCATAGCTTGTAGCCTCCTTTTTGTTTCAGTATATACCCTTAAAATGAAAAATGCAAGCGGCGGAAAATTGATTTTTGTTAAGTTTTGTTAAGGTGTTCGCGCACGCACACGCACGCTATAATTGAAAGAAATTTAAAAACAGCAAAAATATATTAACAACTGTTATATCAAACGCTTACCGAATGGTAGGCACTTTATTTCGTTAAGCTGTATGCGTGCGAGTGTTCCAACGCTTTATAACATCCGATAGAACATCAAGCCAATCGTGAAATTTTTTTGTTATCATATCTTGACCGGTAACGGCTATAACAGTACAAGAGCGGCAATGTTCGCACTGTACTTTTACACAAGGGCTACCGTATGAACTAAGCGGAATTAAACGAGCCTTGCCGCCGCAAAAAGGACAAGCGTGTAATTTTTTGTGCTTGAATTGTTCGGTAACGGTTTCTTTATTTTTTGTTTCGTATTTAACGGTAAGAATATCATTTTCATCTTTAGAGCTTATAAAAGCAAAGAAATTATTTCGGTTCATTATTAAATCCTCCTAATAATATTGACTTTATAGAGGAAATGCACTATAATTTATTTGTGTGATAAACTTGTGTGTATTTCCTCTTCTGGTGGTAATGCACTTGCCTTGTATGAGTTGGTAGCTTATACAAGGCTTTTTTTCTTTTATGATAATTGCAAGGTTATAACTGCCCCATAATTCATATATTTGGTATAATGTCCTCTGACTTCTTTAAAGGTGGTTTTAAGCCTAATTCCTTTATCGACTATTGCTGATATTACATAAGCTAAATTTGACGGAATATAGCCCATTTTGTAAGCGACAGACCTATTCACACTTATCATAACGGCTACTGCGTTGTTATCGTGTAAATTCGCCTTGTCACGTTCAAGCCATACGTTTACTTGATTAGGTGTGTAATGTGTAAGTAGTCTGTGTAATGCCTTTTGTCTGTTTCCTTTTGTTACTCCGGCAATCTTGCTTTCAATAGCCTTACCCTTTATCAATGCCCAAGCCTTTTTAAAGGCGGCGGAAAGTGTTAAGCCCATTTTCTTCAACCTGTTTGCCATAGTTGCAACTATGCGGCGGATTGTGTGAATGTTTCTCATTGTGTTTTGCTCCTTTCGTTTTCATGTAGTCAACCTTGACTATGGTTATATTATACACTGATAATAGGTGTATGTAAATGTGCAATATACACAAATTTTATGTGTATATTTTATATATATTATACACTTGTATATTGTGTATATATTATAGTATAATATAAGCATAGCAAGGGGAAGCGGTTATTTCTGACACCTTTTATAGAATGGGGGTGTCAATATGGATTTAGATTTATTTATACAGATGATAATTTTATTAATTACACTTGAGATAATCAAATACATAAAAAAATAACCGCCTACTCTGCACAGTAGACGGTTAAATTTATTTTAACAACTTGCAGAAATAACTGTTGTTATTCCTCTTGCTTACATTCTATTATAAAAATATCGGAATGTCAAGGGGGTTTTTATATTATGCCTATAAAATATAAAATTGATATTTTAGCGGGGTTAAAAGAAAAGGGTTATTCAACATATCGCATAAGAAAAAATAAATTGATGGGTGAGGCTACTGTTCAAAAACTACGAAATAAAGAGCCTGTTTCGTGGGAAAATATATCTACTATTTGTAAATTACTTGAATGTCAACCGGGCGATATAATGGAATATGTTGAAGATGAAACTGAATAACAACGGTGCAGATGTATAATTAAAATACCACTGTACACAGTATTTAAAGTATGTTATAATAAAATTGCAGTTAAGATATTAATTGTAGGTAATAAAGAAATTTATATGACCTTGATATATTGGAACGGCGGCGGCTCTGTTTCGGAAAGGGAAATATTATGAGTGAAACCACAATACAACTTGTATTGATTTTGCTTATTGTATGGATATTAAAGAAATAACCGCCCTACTGACATAAGGCGGTTATTTGGGTAGAAATTGAATTTCTACAAAAAATAATAAAATCTTATTAATGCAGAAACGGACTGTTTACCGCTCCTTTTATATCTAAACTATACCACATATAAACAACAAAGTCAAGTAGAAAATAGGTGATAATATGGCAGTTTTAAAAGCACAGCAAAAAGCAGTAGCTAAATATAATTCCAAAGCATATGATGAAATTAAGGTGCGTGTTTTTAAAGGCTCTAAAGAGGTTATAAGCAATTATGCCGAAATCTACAAACAAGTTAATAAATGAGCTTTTAGAGGGCGAAATACCACAATTAAAAGTGAGGTACAATGTGATGTGTACTCAGATAGTCAAGATATGTTTATGACAATAAGTCAGTTATCTGATTGCTTAGGATATGCCGACAGAAAGAGTATCGAAAAGATAATCGAACGTAATCCTTACTTAAAAGATAAAGAGTTTTCAGTTACCGACAAATTGTCGGCTACTGACGGAAAAACAGCGTATTGAAAGAAAATAGAACAGAATAAAAACTAAGCCGCCCTACTCCACAATAGGACGGCTTTTATTTAGTGTTATTATATCCGCCGATTTATGTGGCGGAAGGTATTGCTGTTTAGTAGATACATTTAAGAAATTTGTATTCTTAAATCTATTCTTCTAATGGTTCATATGCTATATCCTCAATATCAGGACTGGCAAAAATAGACATAGGAGTGTATTTGCTTAAAATAGCTGTACAAGTGTTAAAGGGAATATAAGCATCTTGTATTTCCCTAGACATATATGCAAATAGCACATATAAACTAGCAAGTGCATTAGTAACATTTTTTAATGTAGCTAAATTGTAATTTTTATGTCCTTGATGTTTTAAAAGATTGTGAGCTGTCCACCATTCTAACGTCAAATGATTTTGCTTATCAAAGCAGTTTTTTAATGGCTTTATAGTAGTTCTGGATGATGTAGTAACTTCAATATCAGTTATTTCGGGGTATGTTGATATAACCTTAGATAATAAAGTATGCATTTCAGTTTTAGATTTAAGATTAAAAGTATTATCAATATGCTTATTTATGAGCTTACACATCGTTTCAAATTCGGCACAAATAATCATTAATAATTTTAAAAATTCGAGAGAAAAAGTTTTGTTATTGTTTCTAGATCCTAAAGATGTATGACTAACATATCTGTCAGTAGCCTCAAAATCTTTGCTGATATTTGTGAAGTAATCCCAATGAAAACTCAATTCTTCTTTTGTCATATTAAAACCTCCTAATAATGCGATAAATTACTATGTACTATATCACTTCTGCAATAAGGTTGTCAATCAAAAAATGATTTATAAAAATTCTGTCCGCTATTTGTCCGCTACACATATAAAAACAGCGGACAAAGTACGGTAAAGTATGAAAAGTAATAGTTATGAAAATGGCTTTATTATGCGGTTTGGTGGTGTAGTGTGAAAGCGTGAGTAAAATATAATATACTACTCATAACCCGAAGGTCGCTGGTTCAAGTCCAGTCTCCGCAACCATTTGTATGTACACCTACATCAATGAAATATTGATGTAGGTGTATTTTTATTTTAAATATTATGAGTAATCAAAAAAAACACTGTGACAAAGCACAGTGTTTTTTTATCATACAGTCTTAGGTTGGGGAACAGTTGACTGGTTTTGACGATTTAGAATCGGTATAATTCTTTTTGCGACAAGTGCTGCAAGGATTGCAAGGGCGATATTACCCGGAGCGACAAGCACGAAACACGACATAACTGTTTTACCGATGCTGACAGGTGCATTAATAACAAAGTTACATATAATATAGAAATAAATCGCACCCAAAACGTATACGAATGCCATACCGGCAAAGCTTGCACCGAGTATTCTCAAGAATGACGGATTTTGTTTCTTTTCGACAATAAGTCCTGTTACGAATGCTCCTATAATGAAAGCTACCAAAAAGCCGAAACTTGGTTTTAGCACATAGCTGAAACCTCCGCCTTGTGTAAACACAGGTATTCCGATAAGTCCCATAAGCACGTATACCGCAATGCTTATTGCGCCCTTTTTAGAACCGAGCAAAAGACCTGCCAATGTTGTAAATGTTATTTGCAAAGTAAAAGGCACAAGCGGAACCGGAATTCTTATAAACGCTCCGATTGCCGAAAGTGCGGTGAACAATGCACACAAAATTAAATCTCTTGTTGTAAATTTCTTCTTCATTTGAAAATTTCCTTTCTAACTTAAAAACTGAGATAATTATATATTATAAAAGCTTAATTGTCAACCTAAAAATTAAACAAAGGTTTACAATTATCTTATTTACTTTTTGGTAAATAAATGCTATAATAAAAATATTAAAATAATTCAAAGTGACAGGGGTGGCTTTATGTATACAAAAGAATATTTCAGACAACAGTTATCGGATATAATATCGCCTATAGAAAAGTATTACAACGGCGGAAAGGTACAGTATGCAAGACACAGTGCGTGGTACGAAAATCTTTCGGCAGACGTTGAGGCTTTTGCGCGTCCGCTATGGGGACTTGTGCCGTTTTGGGCAGGCGGCGGTGAGAATGAAACGTTTGAAAAGTTATATATAACCGGTATAACAAGCGGTGCGGATAAAAAAAATGACGGTTACTGGGGCGATTGCCACGATAAAGACCAACGTTTTGTTGAAATGGCTGCATTTGCATACGGTTTGATTTTTGCACCGGAAAAGGTATGGGAACCACTTAAATCCACTGCGAAAAACAACTTTGAAAAATGGCTTTATTCTATAAATGACAAGGAAGTTTGTGACAGCAACTGGACATTTTTCAGAGTGCTTGTCAACGTTGCTTTGAAAAAGGTCGGCAGAAAATACAGTCAAGAACAGTTGGACAAAGATATTGCAAGGATAGATGAATTCTATCTTGGCAACGGCTGGTACATAGATGGGCTGCATGGACAAAAGGATTATTACATTGGTTTTGCATTCCATTTTTACAGTTTGATTTATGCCGTTGCAATGGAGGACGACGACAAGGAGCGTTCCGATATATACAAGGAACGTGCAACAGAATTTGCAAAAACGTTCATATATTGGTTTGACGAGGACGGCGAAGCACTTCCTTACGGTCGTTCACTCACATATCGTTTTGCACAAGCGGCGTTTTGGAGCGCTTGTATTTTGGCGGGTATAAGACCGTTTTCGCTTGGTGTTATGAAAGGAATATTAATAAGAAACATTGAAAATTGGCTTTCAAAAAATATATTCGATACCAGCGGAATTTTATCTGTCGGATACGATTATTCAAATCTTCTTATGGCAGAGCATTATAATGCACACGGCTCACCTTATTGGGGACTTAAAGCATATATATTCCTTATGTTGTCCGATGACCATGAATTTTGGTCTTGCGATATTGAAGAAATGCCTAAACTTGACGAACTTAAACTTATAAAAGAGGCAGATATGCTTGTATCAAGACGAAACGGCAAGAGTGTTGCATATCCGGCAGGAACAATTACCGATTTTGCGTGCGGTCAGATTGTGCCGAAATATTTGAAATTTGCATACAGCGCTCATTTTGGATTTAATGTTATGAGAAGTAATGTAAGCATTGATGAGGCGGCTTGCGACAGTATGCTTACGTTTGTTGTTGACGGCGCGGTATTGGTACGCAGACATTTGAAGTCATACAATGTCGAAAATGACAGAGCTGTCATAGAATGGTCGCCGTTTAAGGGGATTGACGTTAAAACCGTTATAACTCCTACATCGTTCGGTCATACGAGAAGTCACGAAATTAATTCGGAATATGATTGCGTTGCGTATGACGCAGGTTTTGCGGTTGCATCAAGAGATAAGGACAACATTAAAACAAAGGATTCGTTTATTGCACAAGCGAGGAATGATTTTCAATTCTGTGAAGTCCTTACGGAAACCGGCGGTGAGGGCTGTATAATCGAATCATCACCAAACACAAATATCAGATATTCAAAAACGGTTATACCGGCAATGAAATATGAAATACATAAGGGCAAAAACGAAATAAAAACACTTATAAGAGATCACTTGGAGGGATAATATGATACCGAACGATCCTGCTATATTGCTTAGCTTTGTCAACACAAAACTTCGTGATTTTTATTCAAATCTTGACGATATGTGTGACGATATGGAGCTTGAAAGAAAAACTATTGAGGATAAACTGTCACTGATTGGGTACAAATACAGTGAAGAAAGAAATCAGTTTATATAAAGGAGCAGAAATGACGGAAACAGAGATAAAAAGTATGATAGACAAAGACCTGTATGAGAGTATTTTAAACGCTTTTACATGGGAAAAGGTCAGAGAACAGACGAATTATTATTATACCGATAAAGCGGGTATACTTAGAGAAAAACGTATAATGGTAAGAATAAGAGTTGTAGGTGAAGTGGCGAAAATACAGGTAAAACTTCACAAAAACGAAAACAGTCCTTTGCAGATTTGCGAAGAAAATGAATTTGAAACGGAAGAAGTACCTGATATTATAAATGCCGAACTTGCAAAAGAGATAACAGGCGAGGATGTGGGCGAGCTTTATAAAATGGGCTGTGCCGTAACGATAAGAAACAGCCTTGTGCATAACGGATCGGAATTGTGCCTTGATAAAACGACATATTTCGATAAAACGGATTATGAAGTTGAAGTCGAATATGAAGAAAAAATCAGTGCGGATTTACTTATGAAACTTACTTCTCTCGGAGTGAGATTTAACGAAAAATGCGTCGGAAAGTTTTCACGCTTTCTTGCAGAGTATGAAAATCAGGAGTGATACAGATGGATTATAAACGTGTAAAAAGCGGTCGTGAAAAAGGGCTTGTATGGCTGGCATTGATTTTGACTGCTGTAATATTGGTTCAATGCGTTATGAATATAGTGCTTATTATTTCAAATCGTCAGACAAAAGCTATGTTTGATGAGGCTTTGCAGGGACAGCTCACTATGCAGGAGGAAATCAATTCTTTGAAAGGCATTGATAACGGTAATACGGAAAATACAGATAATGCGGAAAATTCAGAAAATACAGCTGATTTTGAAAACAGTGCAGAAGAAAACGGAAATCAATAAATGTGGGGTAAAAATTTATGAGAGCAGTGTCACTGACAAACAGAGGCGGTCGTAAAAACAATGAAGATTATGTAGGTTACGCAAATTCGGATAAGTTGTGGTGCTTTGTCGTGTGCGACGGATTGGGCGGACAGAGCTTCGGCGAGGTTGCATCGGAGATTGTGTGTGAAACGGTTTGTAAATCGTTTAAAAAAGCACCTGAACTTTCGGGTAAGGCGTTATACAGATATATCGAAAAGGCGGCGTCTGTTTTGGGTGAGGAACGAGAGAGTACAAAATCGAATATGTCGAGTACGATTGTTGCATTGGTAACTGACGGTGAAAAAGCCGTGTGGGCACATTCCGGCGACAGCGTCTTTACTACATATCAAAAAAGAGAATTTCGCAGATTACGGACGACCATTCTATCGCATTCAGAGATTTTAAAGAGGGGATAATTACATTTGATGAAATACGTACAAGCCCTAATCAAAATAAATTGTTGTCATCGATAAGTGACATTGATGATTTGAATTTTGATGTGTCGGAAGTGATTGACTTGAAAAAAGGTGACGCTTTTGTACTTTGTACAGATGGTTTTTGGGAATATGTTTATGAAGATGATATAGAAAAATCATTCGCAAAAACTAAATCACCGAAAGAATGGCTTGAAAAAATGCTTGAAAGCTTACACGAAAACGAAAAAGAAAACAATGATAATTACAGTGCAATAACTGTGGAAGTATAATAAAAAGGCTGCCTAAATCGGCAGCCTTAATTTTTGCTTGATTAGTTTTTCGGAACTGTTTCCCAGTCCTTTAAAAATCTTTCGATACCCTTGTCTGTAAGTGGGTGGTGAAGCATTTGAGCAATTACCTTATAAGGAACTGTTGCGATGTCACAACCTGCTCTTGCGGCGTCGATAACGTGGATAGGATTTCTGATACTTGCGGCGATAATTTCTGTTGGGATTTCGTGGATTTTGAAAATATCAGCGATTTCTTCAATAAGAATCATACCGTTTGTACCGATGTCGTCAAGTCTGCCAAGGAATGGACTTACATATGTAGCGCCTGCTCTTGCGGCAAGAAGTGCCTGTGCGGATGAGAAGATAAGAGTTACGTTAGTCTTGATACCAAGAGCTGTAAGCTTTTTAACAGCCTTTAGACCCTCTGCACACATAGGAATTTTTATAACAATGTTCTTGTTGATAGCTGCAAGAGGTTTAGCCTCTTCAACCATTTTATCAGCCTCAAGAGAAATAACTTCGGCACTGATAGGACCGTCTACAATAGTTGTAATTTCCTTAACAACTTCAACAAAATCTCTGCCCTCTTTTGCGATAAGAGACGGATTTGTTGTAACACCGCAGATGACGCCATATCATTTGCCTGTCTGATTTCATCTACATTGGCAGTATCTACAAATAATTTCATTTGAACTTCCTCCTAAATTTATTTCTATATATTATTATATAAAAAAATGGGTGTATAGTCAATAGATATGCTTGAAAAAAAGCAATAAATGTTGTATAATCAGAATGTCAATAAATATAAAATTTTGGAGGTGGATATAATGGCTAAGTTTTCATATCAGCCTAAGGGTGTCTGTTCTGTACAGATAGATTTTGAAGTAGAAGACGGAGTTGTCAGAAATGTACACTTTACAAGAGGTTGTAACGGTAATACGCAAGGTATAAGCGCTCTTGTTGAGGGTATGAATATTGATGATGTTATTTCGAGATTAAAGGGTACAAACTGTAACGGACGCGGTACGTCTTGCCCTGACCAGCTTGCAATAGCATTGGAACAAAGTAAAAATATGTAATAAAAATCATTGAGCCTTCATATACTGTATATAAGTCAGTGTATGGAGGTTTTTTGTTTTGCAGATAGTTACATTAAAGAAGAACACGCTTATAAGACACTTTATATTTTTATTAATACTTGCAATCGGCTTTGGTACTGTGGTTATATCGCAGAATACACATACGGAAATGACAGAGGTAAAGCTGTATTACGTTGACGCACAAATGCTTAGATTGATTCCCGTAAAAACTCAAATACCGCAGATGAGTACGCAGAAAATGGCACAAAGAGTAGCGGACGAGCTTGTTGAGGGATATGACGACAATCCGAAAATAAGGCGAATTATTCCGAACGTCAAACACGGTATAAAGGTGAAAGTGCTTGATAGGATTGCGTATGTGGATATAAAGCAGGAATTGGCGGACAAGCACCCCGAGGGTCGTGATTTGGAACTGCTTACAGTGTATTCAATCGTCAATTCACTTACAGGACTTGACGGGATTGTGAACGTAAGGTTTACAATAGACGGCAAGCGTCAGAAAGATTTTAAGGGCTACATTGATATGAGGGAAACTTTTATTCCGGATTATTTTATATAAATACAATATATTGATAAGCAAGCATAAAAATTGTGCTTGCTTTTTTATATTGTATTCAATTTGTAAAATAAAATGTATTGCATTTATAATCCAACTGTGCTATAATATAATACAAGATATAGATATACAAAAATATCAAGGACACAAAATATAGTGGTTACATAGTATTTGAGATTTGCATAAAACACGCATAAAGACGTGCTTTCTGCATATTTTTTTTGAGCGATAATACTGTATATAGTGTTTTATACAGAGAAGGGGTTAATAAAAAATGAAGGTACAAAAGCGTGACGGCAGAATTGTTGAATACAATGCTGACAAGATAACAGCCGCCATTAAAAAAGCGAATGTTGAGGTGGACAATTCGCAAAAAGTCAGTGACGACTTGATAGAAGAGGCGATAGGAAACGTTGAAAAAACAGACAAGGAAGTAATTCCCGTTGAAACGATACAAGATATAATCGAAAAGACGCTTGTTGCACACAACAAGTATGTACTTGCGAAAAAGTATATGATATACAGATACCAACGCAGTCTTTTGAGAAAGTCGAATACAACAGATGAATCAATCCTAAAGCTAATCAGAAACGAAAACAAGGAGCTTGCGGAGGAAAATTCAAATAAGAATACTGTTCACGCGTCTACACAGCGTGACTATATAGCAGGTGAAGTGTCGCGTGACCTTACAAGACGTATGCTGTTGCCGGAGCATATCACAATGGCACATCAAAACGGCATACTTCATTTTCATGACGCGGATTATTTTATACAGCCGATTTTTAACTGCTGTCTTATAAATATCAAGGATATGCTTGACAACGGTACTGTTATGAACGGTAAAATGATTGAATCGCCTAAGAGCTTTCAGGTTGCCTGTACCGTCACAACGCAGATTATTGCGGCGGTTGCAAGTAATCAGTATGGCGGACAGTCAGTAAATGTGGCACATTTGGGAAAATATTTAAGAAAGAGCCGCGACAAGTTTATGGCTGAAACACAGGAAAAATTCAAGGATACGTTAAGTCAAGAGGATATTGAGAAAATAGTTGAAATGCGTGTCGATGATGAATTAAGATCGGGTGTACAGACTATTCAATATCAGATTAACACGCTTATGACAACGAACGGTCAGTCGCCGTTTGTGACTTTGTTCCTATATATTGATGAAAATAACGAATACGTTGACGAAAACGTAAGAATTATAGAAGAAATTCTTCGTCAAAGACTTGATGGTATTAAGAATGAACAGGGTGTGTATGTTACACCTGCATTCCCAAAGCTTATATATGTGCTTGATGAAAACAACTGTCTAAAGGGCGGTAAATACGATTACGTTACGAAACTTGCGGTTAAATGTTCCGCTAAAAGAATGTATCCCGACTATATTTCAGCAAAGAAAATGCGTGAAAATTATGAGGGTAACGTATTCAGCTGTATGGGCTGTCGCTCGTTCCTTTCACCTTGGAAAGACGAAAACGGTGAGTACAAGTGGGAGGGGAGATTTAATCAAGGTGTTGTAAGTATAAATCTTCCGCAAATCGGACTTGTGGCTAAGGGCGATGAAGAAAAGTTTTGGAAACTGTTTGACGAACGTTTGGAACTTTGCTATGAGGCGCTTATGTGCCGTCATAAAGCATTGGAGGGGGTTGTGTCTGACGTAAGCCCTATTCACTGGCAATACGGTGCTATAGCACGTTTGAAAAAAGGTGAAACGATTGATAAATACTTGCACAATGGGTATTCTACGTTGTCGCTCGGATATATCGGTCTTTATGAACTTACTTACCTTATGACCGGCGAAAGCCAAACAAGCGGTAAGGGTAAAGAATTTGCACTTAAAGTAATGTATCATATGCGTGACGCGGCGGAAAAGTGGAAAGAGGAAACAGGATTGGGTTTCAGTCTTTACGGCACACCTGCGGAAACGTTATGCTATCGTTTCGCTAAATTGATTATGAAAAATTCGGACCGATTAAGAATGTTACCGATAAGGGTTATTATACAAATTCTTACCACGTTGACGTCAGAGAGAAAATCAATGCTTTTGATAAATTCGATATTGAAAGCGAATTCCAAAATATTTCGCTCGGCGGTGCGATTTCTTATGTGGAAATACCGAATATGCAGAATAACCTGCCTGCACTTGAAACGCTTGTGAAGTATATTTATGATAACATTCAGTACGGCGAATTTAATACAAAGTCGGACTATTGCCAAGACTGTGGCTTTGACGGTGAGATTATAATTAATGACAATATGGAATGGGAATGTCCGCAATGTCATAATAAAGACCACAGTAAATTGAATGTTACAAGACGTACTTGCGGTTATCTCGGCGAAAATTTCTGGAATGCGGGAAAGACGAAAGAGATTAAGAGCAGAGTTTTGCATTTGTAATAAGGGAAAATAACGTGAAAAATCACGTTATTTGATTTAATTGTCCGTGCGATTTTCGCCTATGGCGAACGCACATGGACATAATTTCCACTTAACGCCTTGTCAGCCCACAAGCAAGAGCAGTTAAGGTTTTTAATTACTATTTGTGGGCAGAAATGCTGTGGAAATTAATTATGTATTATGGGAATATAAAGAAAACAGACATTGCAAACGGAACAGGCGTGAGAGTATCGCTTTTTGTCAGTGGTTGCAGACGTCACTGTAAGGACTGCTTTAACAGTGAAACGTGGGATTTTTGCTATGGCAATGAGTTCACGGATGATACAATGAACGAAATTATAACCGCAATGGATAAGGAGTATATAAAAGGTTTCAGCCTGCTCGGCGGTGAGCCTTTTGAAAAGGAAAATCGCATGGCGGTACAATATATTTTAAAAACAATAAAGGAACATTTTCCGAATAAAACCGTATGGTGTTACAGTGGTTTTACTTTTGAAGAGCTTGTCGGAGAATGTGAAGATATTTTAAAATATATTGACGTGCTTGTTGACGGTGCGTTTGTGGCAGAAAAGAAAAATTTGAAATTGAAATTCAGAGGCTCTGAAAATCAAAGAATTATAAATGTAAAGAAATCACTTGAAGATAAAACAGTGACGGAACTTACAGAAGGGGAATACGATGAATACTAAACAATTTGTTAGAGTGGCAATGCTTACGGCGTTGGCGTGCGTACTTACTATCGTGCCGAAAGTGCCGATAGGCGGCGGATATGTGCATTTCGGCGACTGCATAATTTATGTGGCTGCAATGATACTCGGACCTATACCCGGTGCGATTGTCGGAGCGATAGGACATAGCTTGGCAGATTTTATTTCAGGTTATCCGATATTCTGTATACCGACATTTATTATTAAAGGTATTATGGGATTTGCAATCGGTAAAATCGTTTACGGACACGTTGATATAAAACATTTTATAATCGGCGGTATTGTTGCACTTGTGATTGTTACAGGCGGTTACTTTGTTGCGGAAATTCCGCTTATGGGATACGAAACCGCACTTGTATCGCTTATTTCATCACCGATACAGTGGTGTATGAGTATGGTTGCATCGGCGATTATTGTACCGATATTGATTAAAAACAGAAAAAGAATAGGATTTTAATCAGAGGTCGATAAATTGTCCGGAACGTGCAAAATTTAATTTAAGAAAATAAAAAAGGCAAGCCTATCTTCGATGAATGGCTTGCCTTTGCACTTTCCGTGAAAATAAACTCTAACGTACCAACGTACGTCTACGAGTTCATTTTCACGAAATCCGAACTAATTTCTCAACCTCTGATAGTTTGTCGAGTAGTTATTTACAATCAAAAAGAACTGCGATTTTTCGCAGTTCTTTTTTTTTGTTATTGAATTATAATTGCTGTACCCGATTGAGCAGGGACTGGAGTTGTTGTCTGTGTGTTTTGAGTTTGTGTATTTTGTGTCTGTGTGCTTTGAGTTGATGTCGGTTCTTCTGTTGCGGAAGATGGACTGTCTGTTGTAGTTGTTGTGCGTGACTCACTATTTGAAGTAGTGTCGCTTGAAACAGAAGTAGTTGTTGTTTCACCGCTTTCGGGGGCTATTGTTGTGACGGCGGCTTGATAATTAATATCGTCAAGTCTGTGGAATGTATATCCCTCTGAAATCAAGTATTCGATAATAAGCGGTAAGCTATCCGCTGTTGACTGTTTAGCGGCGGCATCGTGCATAAGAATGACAACATTTTGACCTTCCGGCATATTTGACTTTAGGTAATCCAAAAGACCTTGTGCATCTTTCTTTTTACCCTCTGCGTCACCATTTAGCGCGTTCCAGTCACAATAATAGTAACCGTTTTCTTTCAATACTGCTTTACATTCTTGCTTTACAGGCGAAAAACTGTCTGCACTTGATTTATAGCTGCCGCCAGGAAAACGTACAAGTCGCATTGTTTGAGCGCCGCCTGTAACTGCGTCAATTTTTTGGAAACAAGCGTTTACTTCATTAATAAATGTGTCTGTTGACGCATATAATTTCTCATAGTTATGTCCATCAGAGTGGTTTGCTATAAGATGTCCTTCTTCGTATACACGTCTTGCCATATCAAAGTTTGAGTCGATAAGTGAACCGACTTCAAAGAACGTGGCTTTAATATTGTATTTTCTCAAAGTATCAAGAATTTGCGGAGTTATATTTTCTGTAGGACCGTCATCGAATGTAAGATAACAACGCTTTTCCTGTACTGAATCTTTAACGATTTGAAGCAGGTCGTTTTCTTCCGTTGCGGGAGGAATATTTAATGTATTTGTTTGTACCGGCTCTACGGTCGGAACGACATTTTCGGGATTTTCTGTTGCTTCGACTGATACATTATTTGTATTTTGTTGCTCGTTGTTACCTTTTTTCATCGAAACGGCAACTGCGACAACAATAATAATTGCTATAAGAACTATAAAAATAATAGCCGCACGTATACGTTTTTTTCTAAGACGTTCACGTCTGCGGCGTTCACGACGTCTCATTTCAAATTCGGTTGCATTAGACATAATTAAAATCCCCCTAAAAAGCTGATATATCATTATTATATACCAATTTACAATAAAATTCAACAATATTATTAACAATATTATTAAAGAATAAAAATAAATAAAGAAAGGGTATGATAAACAATGAAAAAAGTGATTTTGGTAATTTTTTGCACGACAATTTTGATGAGCGGTTGTTCATCTAATACAGCCGATACGGTCAGTAATGACGTACAACAGGTGAATGTGTCATATGACCAAATGAATAATGAGGGGATTGGTTGGGGATTTGTACGCAAGAAAGGCGCACCACCCGAAATACCTAATTCACAAAAGGAAGTGCTTAGAAAATACGATTGCTATTATATAGATGAAAATGCACCGAAAACACTTTATCTGACATTTGACGAGGGTTATGAAAACGGCTACACGTCAAAGATTTTGGACGTTTTGGAGCAGACTTCAACGCCTGCGGCATTTTTTGTGACAGGTCCGTATCTTGAAAATCAGCAGGAATTGGTGCATAGAATGATTGATGACGGTCACATTGTCGGAAACCATACCGTAAACCACCCGAATTTACCGAAACAGAGCGTCGAAACGGAGCAAAAAGAACTTTCCGATTTGAATAAAATGTGTGAGGAAATGTACGGCGTGAGTATGAAGTATATGCGTCCGCCGGAGGGGGAATACAGTGAACGAGTGCTTGCTGTTGCAAAAGATATGGGATACAGGACAATTCTGTGGAGCTTTGCGTACAAGGATTGGGATATAAATATGCAGCAGGGGGCGGACTATGCGTTTAATCAAGTTACACCGTATTTGCACGACGGTGCTATTTTACTTCTTCACGCAGTGTCCTCCGACAATGCAAATGCTTTGGAAGATATAATAAATTACGCAAAAAATGAGGGATATACGTTTAAAAGCCTTGATGAATTGCAATAATTAAGAAAAAAACATAAAAACTCTTTTAAAAAACACTTTATTAATTTATAATTTTGGTGTATAATTAAATTATTATAATGTATTTTAGAGAGGAAATTGATAAAATGAGAGAGGCAAGTTTTGATTTCGGTAAGAAACCGCCTGTTGACGGTTACACAAAAGTGACTGAAAAATCTGTTTACACAAAGGAAAAAGGTTTTGGACTTTCGGAAGTCGCAGAGGCTGACGAAAGAAAAATCGGTGAAAAGGAATTAAACAGAGATTTTCTTTTTATGGGCGGAAAGTCATTTATTGTTGATATTGAAAACGGTGAATATATTGTACGCGTTTCTACGGGCGACTATGTTGACGAAGGCGATGTTATGACATTCTACAACGTCAACGGTGAAAAATACGGCGTATGGGTAAGTGACGGTACTGTTGTGGAAAGAGTGTTCCCTGTTACAGTTACTGACGGTAAGATTGAATTTGCATTTGAAATGGGTAAGCATACTTGCCTTAACAGCATTGATATTGCACAAAAGCAAGACATTGAAGTTAAGAATGTTAAAAGTGCCGTTATCGCAAAACGTGATACGGCTTCGGTTAAATTGACTTGGGATAAAGCCGATGGCGTTATCGGTTACAGAGTGTCACGCAGAAATCCGAAGAATAACGAAATTGATAAGGTTCAGGACGTTGTTACAGAGGAATTTGTTGACGGTGACGTTACAATATGCGATAAATTTGAATACAGCGTGTGTGCATTGTATGCACATAAGTTCTGTTCGGATAAGTCTGTTACGATTGATGTTGAAGTCGTTGACGGCAAGAGCGTTGCAGGCGAGATAACAGAGCTTGACGCAAAGGAAACTCCTAATTCCGTAACACTTGTATGGAACGGATTTAAGGAGGCAGTTTGGTACAACATTTACCAAAAAGCACCTTACGGTATTTACAAGTACATAGGAAAAACAGAAGAAACACATTTCATTGATGATAAAGTAATAACAAACGTACCTTTCGTATATGCGGTTGAGGCTGTTACAACAAGCGGTATATCAAAACGCAGTGAGGTAACAATAGATATGGAAGCTAAGCCGAAGAAACGCAAAATGGAAACGTTGGGCAGAGGTGCCGTTGCATGATGACAGAAAACGGCGTATTCCTCAGCTGGCGTCTTAATGCGTATGAATACGAACAGGACATTAACTTTATAATTTTGAGAAACGGTGAAAAGATTACAGATGTAATCACCAATTCTACAAACTATCTTGACAAAGACGGTAAACCGGAAGATGTTTATACAATCAAAGCCGTAAAGGGTAATAAGGCTGAGAAAAAGGGTGCGGAAGTTAAAGTTGTAAATGCACCTTATATATCAATTCCTCTTGACAAGCCGGAAAACTTTGTTGACCCTGACGGCAATTCATATCCTTATACCGCAAATGACGCGTCTGTTGCAGACCTTGACGGTGACGGCGAATACGAAATCATTCTTCGTTGGGACGCAAACGGTAAGGATAACTCACACAAGGGTATAACGGGTGAATGTTTGCTTGACGCATACAAGCTTGACGGTACAAAGCTATGGAGAATTAATCTCGGACGTAATATCCGTTCGGGTTCACACTATACACAATTTATGGTGTATGACTTTAATAATGACGGTAAGGCAGAACTTGTATGCAAAACCGCAGACGCAACTGTTGACGGCAAGGGTAACGTAATCGGTGACAAGGACGCGGATTACAGAAATAAGGACGGATTCATTCTTGAAGGTCCTGAATACTTGACATTGTTCAACGGTGAAACAGGCGAAATTATGGATACTGTTGATTACGATCCGCCGAGAGGCAACGTTCGTGAATGGGGCGATTCTTGGGGTAACAGAGTCGACCGTTTCCTTGCCTGCGTAGCATATCTTGACGGTGAAAATCCAAGCGTTGTAATGTGCAGAGGTTACTATGACCACGGTTGTCCGACAGTGCTTGTTGCATATGACGTAATTGACAATAAACTTGTTAAGCGTTGGAAGTTCCTTGCTAACAAGGATCAGAATATCGAATACACAAATCAAGGTAACCACAATCTTGGTGTCGGTGATATTGACGGCGACGGACTTGACGAAATCGTTTACGGCGCAATGGCTGTTGACCATGACGGTAAGGGTATTTACTCAACAGGCCTTGAACACGGCGACTGTATGAACCTTGGTAACTTCACAAAGAAAACACCTAACCTTGACTTCTTCCAAATTCACGAACACGACAGCGCCGAATACGGTTTTGAAGTGCGTGACCCTGCAACAGGCGAGATTAAGTGGGGTAAGTTTACAGGCCGTGACACAACAAGAGGACTTTGCGCGAAGATTGACCCGAGATATGAAGGTAATCAGTGTTGGGTAATGGATGACGGTATCTACACAATGGAGGGTGAACTTATCAATGAAAAGGGCCCTGAATCAATAGATTTTGCTATTTGGTGGGACGGCGACCTTATCCGTGAACTTCTTGACCACGAATTTGATGATGAAAAGGCAGTCGGTTATCCGAAAATTTATAAGTGGGATTATGAAAACAACAAACTTGTGACAATTCTTGACCCTAAGGGTACTCTGTCAAACAACTGGAAGAAGGGTACACCTTGTATCCAAGCTGATATTTTGGGTGACTGGAGAGAAGAGGCTGTTTGGAGAAATGAGGACGATACGGAACTTCGTATTTACACAACAACAGACCTTACAGACCATAAGTTCTATACGTTTATGCACGACAGTGTTTACAGATTAAGCGTTGCATTCCAAAATACCGCTTACAATCAGTGTACACAAACAGGTTTCTATATAGGTCCTGAAATGGATAAACCGCCTGTACCTAACAACGAATATGTTAGAGGAATTAACATTCCTGAATTTACGGAAGATATTGATGAAATTTAGCATTTAATGTATACTATGTATCAAATCCTTTACAAAACGATTGATATTTTATGTAAATTAGGGAAAAAAACAATAACATTGTTGACCTTTTGCAAAAAGTAGGTTAGAATATAGAAGAATAATATGGAGGATTGTGCATGAGGATAATATCGGGAATCAGACGCGGACATAAACTTTTTGAATTTGAGGGTGATGATGTTCGTCCTACGACTGACAGAGTTAAGGAGTCTGTATTTAATATAATTCAGACGTTTATACCCGATGCGGTGTGCCTTGATATGTTTGCCGGCAGCGGTGCTTTGAGCTTTGAGGCGATTTCACGCGGTGCAAAAAAAGCCGTTTGCCTTGATAAAGACAAGCGTTCGATTGATATTATCAAGAAAAATGCAAATTCTTTGGATTTTTCGGATTACTGTGAAATTATTAATACGTCATGTTTTGATTATATGGAGAGGGCAAAGGAAAAATTCGATGTGATTTTCCTTGACCCTCCGTATAATAAAAACTTTATCGAACCTGTACTTGAGGGTATTGTTAAAAACAATCTGTTAAACGAGGATGGTATAGTGGTTCTGGAAAGTGACGGAACTGATTTTCATGATGATTTTGACGGACTTGAAATGTACAGACAGAGAAAGTACGGCAGAACATATATCACGGTATATAAGAAAAATAATTGAGCCTGTCGCTAAAATGTCGGCAGCTACCCAAATTACATCATACGATGTAAGCAATTAAATCGGCTTTTGTGGGATAAGCCTAAGAGGAAAGAAGAACAAATGAGAATTGCAGTTTATCCGGGAAGTTTTGACCCGATAACTAACGGACACCTTGACATTATCGAAAGAGCAAGCCGTGTCTATGACAAATTGGTGGTCGGAGTTTTAAGCAATGCAAGCAAAACCCCTCTTTTTTCTGCTGAAAAAAGAGTTGAGATGATTCGCTTGGTAACTAAACATTTGAATAATGTGGAAGTGGATACTTTTACGGGATTATTGGTTGACTTTGCCGCCAGCAAAAATGCAACGGTGATTGTTAAGGGCCTGAGAACCGTAGCTGACTTTGAATATGAATTTCAAATGGCACTTCTGAATAAGGCTCTTAACCCCGAATACGAAACTATGTTTATGATGACGAATACGAAGTATTCATATATCAGTTCGAGCATGGTTAAGGAGCTTGCGGGATTTCATGGAGATTTGACAGGTCTTGTACCTTGTGAAATAATAGAAACAATCGAAGAAAAATATAAGTAGGGATGAAAGGATTGAACGAAATGGATATGGATATGGATATCATGGAAATTGTCGATATGATGGAGGAGGCTATTGAAAAAGCATCGGCTGTACCTCTAACCGGAAAGGTTATGATTGACAAGGGTGAACTTTTAGACTACATTCAGGAAATTCGTCTTGTATACCCTGACGAACTAAAGGAAGCAAAGTGGGTTAAGGAAGAAAGGCAAAGAATTTTGTCAGAAGCTGAAAACAGAGCTGAGGCTATTCAGAAGAATGCCGAAGAAACTCAAATGCAGCTTATTGACGAACACGAAATTACAAAGGCTGCATATGAACAGGCTAATGAGCTTGTTAATGCTGCTCAGCAGAAGTCTATCGAGATTAAGACTGATACAGACCAATATGTTGATGACGTTCTTAACGACGTTGAACACAGATTGGACTTGCTACTTAGAAAAGTTCGTGAGGACAGAGGTTATTTCAATAATAACTGATTAAATAACGATTAAATATTTTCGAGCTGGATTAATTTTACTGTTCAGCTCTATTTCACTTTATAAAGATATTAACATTTTAATGCACAATAGAAAATTTAAGGGAGGATATGAATATGCTATCAGATATTGAAATTGCACAAAATGCAAAAATGAAGCATATCCGTGATGTTGCCGCATCAATCGGCATAGCAGAGGACGATTTGGAGTTTTACGGAAAGTATAAGGCTAAGATTGCCTCTGAACTTTGGGGAAAGGTTAAGGACAATGAAAACGGAAAGCTGATTCTTGTTACGGCAATAAATCCTACTCCGGCGGGTGAAGGTAAAACAACGACAACAATCGGACTTGGCGACGCACTTACCAATATGGGCAAAAAGTGCGTTTTGGCACTTCGTGAGCCGTCACTCGGACCTGTTATGGGAATTAAAGGCGGTGCTGCAGGCGGCGGTTACAGTCAGGTTGTACCGATGGAGGATATAAATCTTCATTTTACAGGTGATATGCACGCTATAACTGCGGCAAATAACCTGCTTTCGGCAATGATTGACAATCACATTCATCAAGGCAACGCACTTGATATTGATGTTACAAACATTGTTTGGAAACGTGTTGTCGATATGAACGACAGAGCTTTACGTCACGTTGTTGTCGGTATGGGCGGTAAGGTGAACGGTATTCCGCGTGAGGACGGTTTTATGATTACCGTTGCATCGGAGGTTATGGCGATACTTTGTCTTGCAAACGATTTGGAGGATTTGAAAAACCGTTTGGGTGAAATTATAATCGGATATAACCGCAGCGGTGAGCCTGTTAAGGCTTCGGATTTAAAGGCACAGGGGGCAATGGCGGCACTTTTGAAGGACGCTATAAAGCCTAACCTTGTTCAGACGCTTGAATACACACCTTGCTTTATTCACGGCGGTCCGTTCGCAAACATTGCACACGGCTGTAACAGTGTACAAGCTACAAAGCTTGCTATGAAGCTTTCTGATTATACAATAACAGAGGCAGGTTTCGGCGCAGATTTGGGTGCCGAAAAGTTTATGGATATTAAGTGCCGTATGGCCGGAATAAGTCCTGACGCAGTTGTTATTGTTGCGACTGTTCGTGCACTTAAATACAACGGCGGAGTTAAAAAGACCGACCTTAAAGAAGAAAATGTTGACGCTTTGAAAAAGGGTATCGTAAACCTTGAAAAGCATATAGAAAATATGAAGTCATTCGGTGTACCGGTTGTTGTGGCGGTAAACCGTTTTGATACAGACAGTGAAGAAGAACTTAACACTGTCATTGAAAGATGTCACGAATTGGGTGCAGAATGTGCACTTAGCGAAGTCTTTGCAAAAGGCAGTGAGGGCGGATTGGACCTTGCCGGAAAGGTTATTTCGGCGGTTGAAAACCAAAAGGCTGACTTTAAGCCGGCATACGATACCGATATGTCAATTAAAGATAAGATTAATGAAATCGTGACAAAAATTTACGGCGGTAAGGGTGTTAATTACACACCGAAAGCACAAAAGCAGATTGCAAGACTTGAAGAACTCGGTCTTGATAAAAAGCCTGTATGTATGGCAAAGACGCAGTATTCATTGTCTGACAACGCAAAACTTTTGGGCAGACCTGAAAATTTTGAAATTACGGTGAGCAACGTAAGAATTTCAAACGGTGCGGGATTTATCGTTGTTGAAACGGGTAATATAATGGTTATGCCGGGACTTCCGAAAGTGCCGGCGGCTGATAATATAGACGTTGATGCAGACGGAAAGATAACAGGGTTATTTTAATTATGGAATTTGAGTCAAACAGTTATGAAGAAACACAAAAATTTGCCGAGGAGTTTTCCAAAACTTTAGAGGCAGGTGACGTACTTTGTATGTACGGTGATTTGGGTGTTGGCAAAACAGCATTCGTGCAGGGACTTGCAAAGGGACTCGGAATTGACGAGCCTATCACAAGTCCGACTTTTACGATTGTGAATGAATACAGCGGCAGACTTCCTTTGTATCATTTTGATGTGTACCGCATAGCAGACAGTGATGAAATGTATGAAATCGGCTATGAAGAATATGTTTACGGCGACGGTGTAAGCGTTATCGAATGGCCGCAGCTTATTGACGACATACTTCCCGAAAAACGATATGACGTTACTATATCGAAGGATTACAGTCGTCACGATAATTACAGAAAAATCGAAATTCAAAAAACGGAGGCAGAAAAATGAGAGTTCTTGCAATAGATACCTCGTCCAATGTCGCTACTGTTGCGGTTATGGAAGATGAGCTTTTGCTTGGTGAGTATATTTTAAATCATAAAAAAACTCATTCGCAGAAGATTATGACAATGATAGAACAGATTTTGTCAGAACTTGAATTGAACGTTCAAGATATTGACATATTTGCGGCGGCTATCGGACCGGGTTCGTTTACAGGACTTCGTATAGGTGTTGCAACTGTCAAGGCACTTGCACACGCAACGGGCAAACCTGTGGTGAGCGTAGGAACGCTTGAGGCACTTGCGTATAACGTGCCGTATGCGGAGCATATAATTGTGCCGATAATGGACGCAAGACGTGACAATGTGTTTACGGCAAGCTATATTTGGGACGAGGGTTTTAAGGAAATCGGAGAGCCTGAGGCAATCAGCATTGATGAATGTCTTGAAAGCTGCGGTGAATTTCTTGATACTATATTTGTCGGTGACGGTGTTAAGGTGCATAGGGAATATATTAAAGAAAAACTTGGTGACAAGGCGATATTCCCACCTGCAAATGCATTAAATTCAAGAGCGTCATCGATTGCGGCACTTGCGCTTGATAAGGCAAAACGCGGTGAAACGCAATCGTATCTTGAAATGAAACCGTATTATATAAGAAAATCTCAAGCCGAAAGAGAGCTTGAAGAAAGAGAAAACAAAGAAAAAGGAGAAAGCAAATGATAGCAATAGGCAGTGACCACGGTGGTTTTGAACTAAAAGGACATATAATCGAACATTTAAAGGAAAAGGGTATTGAGCTTAAAGACTTCGGAACATACAGTGAGGCAAGCGTTGATTATCCCGATTGTGCAAAGCCTGTATGCAAGGCTGTTCTTGACGGTGAATGTGAATGCGGTATACTTATCTGCGGTACAGGTATAGGAATATCAATGGCGGCAAATAAGTTTAAGGGTATAAGAGCGGCACTTTGCGGTGATGTGTTCAGTGCGAAAATGTCAAAGGAACATAATAACGCAAATGTTATTTGTATGGGCGGTCGTGTTTTGGGCAGAGAGCTTGCAAATATGATTGTTGACACTTATCTTGAAGCGGAATTTCAAGGCGGCAGACATGCCGACAGAATTAAAAAAATTCACGAAATAGAAACTATGTAATAAAAGACAGATTGTCTGCAAAGCCGTTACGGTTTTGCAGAACGGTTCATAAAAGAAAAAACATTCAGTCAAATGCTGTAATTGGGGAAGCGTAATGACTGAATGTTTTTTTGTTGATAAATAATTACCAACTGAAAAGAGTATAACATAAATCAACATATTAGTCAACCATTATTTTAATAAATTAAACTGTTTCTTGATTATAATTTAAACTGATAGTTGATAAAATACAATTAGTATTTTATCTCAAAGGGCGATAAATTGTCCGCAAAGTGCATAGGCTTGCCTATGCACTTTTTGTGAAAATAAACTCTACCGTACCCATGTACGCCGACGAGTCCATTTTCGCAAAATCCGAACTGATTTCTCGACCTCTGTCAGCGTATGGCACGCTAAGATAAAATACAGTATTTTATCTGGAGTGGTAATATGAATAAGAAATTGTTTGAGGATATAGGAAAGAGAGTTAAAAAGAGAAGAATTGAGCTTGGGTATACGCAGGAGTATTTGGCTGAAAAAATGGATGTCAGTATACAGATGATTTCAGGAACGGAATCCGGTAAGAAAGCTTTGAAACTTGAAAACTTTATAAAATTTTGTGAAATTCTCGAAACTACTCCCGACTATTTGATAAAAGGACGTGATCCCGCATCGATATTGATTGAAGAAATGGAACGGTTGACAGATACACAGATTGAAAGAATAAATGCGGTGATAAAGCAGTGTATCGAGATGTGCAAGGAACAAAATGAGCAATAGGGGATAGTTGCAAGCAGAATATTAAATTCAATTTACATTATATACAAAACTATTGACATATATCGAGTATAAGATTTATAATTTTTACAGAGAATAAGGGGTAAAAAGGGGAAAATTATGGAGTTTATACTGCCTGACAGCGTTATGAATATTTTAAGTCGCCTGAAAACAGACGGCTTTTCTGCGTTTGTGGCAGGCGGTGCGGTGCGTGATACGATTATGGGCAAAACTCCGCATGATTACGACATTGCAACGAGTGCAAGACCTGAAGAAGTGAAAAAACTTTTCCGCCGTACGATTGATACGGGTATAAAGCACGGTACGGTTACGGTTGTTCACAACAAGACAGGTTATGAAGTTACCACGTTCAGAACTGACGGTGAATACAGTGACGGCAGACATCCGCAGAGTGTATGTTTTGTCGATGATGCAAGGGAAGATTGTGCAAGACGCGATTTTACCATAAATGCGATGATGTATTTGCCGAAAACGGGAATAATTGATTATTTCGGCGGTCAGCGTGATATTGAAAATAAGATAATCAGATGTGTAGGTAATCCCGAAAAACGATTTAAAGAGGACGCACTTAGAATGTTAAGAGCGATACGTTTCAGTGCGGTGCTTTCGTTCAGAATTGAGGACGAAACATGGAAATCAATAAAAAAATGTGCGGTGCTTATAAAAAAAAGTCAGTCATGAAAGAATTTTGGAGGAAGTGAATAAAATACTTCTTTCAGAAAATCCCGACTATATCCGAAAATTGCACGAGTGCGGACTGCTGCAATATATAATGCCGGAACTTGAAAGATGTTTCGGTGAACCGCAGAGAAACAAGTATCATATTTATGATGTCGGTGAACATATTATGCACACCGTTAAGTGTACGCCGAATGATTTGGTATTGAGATGGGCGGCACTTATGCACGATATTGGCAAGCCGTGTTGTTCGAGTACGGACCAAAACGGTATAATTCATTTTTACGGACATCACAGAGAAAGCTGTAAAATTGCGGTTGACCTTATGCACAGATTGCGTATGGATAACGACACAATTCGTGAAGTTTCGATACTTGTTGAAAATCATGATGTAAGAGTTGAGCCGTCGTTGCCTGCTGTTAAGCGAATGATGGCAAGAACGGGTGAGGTGCTTTTTGAAAAACTTTTGATACTGCAAACGGCGGACAATATGGCGAAAAATCTTGAGCATTTCCCCGAAAAGAAAAACAGAATAGACGCGTCAATGCAGATTTATAAGCAGATTTTGGCTGAAAGACAGCCGTATCTTGTTTCGCATCTTGCGGTAAACGGCAAGGACCTTATACGTCTTGGCTACCGCCCCGGCAGAGAAATCGGCGATGTGCTGAGAAAGTTGATAGACGAGGTTATTATAGATGCGAAGCTTAATAACAGAGATTATCTTTTAAAAGAAGCAAGAATATTAAAGAAAAGCAATTCAAAAAACGGCTCACAAAGGTGAGCCGTTCAGCGTGTAGACAAAAGTGTCTACACGCTGGCAGAGGTCGAGAAATTAGTTCGGATTTTGCGAAAATGAACTCGTCGGCGTACGGTTGTACGCTAGAGTTTATTTTCACAAAAAGTGCACAGGCAAGCCATATATCGAAGATAGGCTTGCCTGTTGCTTTTTATAGCTATAAATTAAACTTTAAAATATAAAAATATAATATATTGCACGTTCCGGACAATTTGTCGACAGTCTGAACGGCTCACAAAGGTGAGCCGTTTTCTTTATTCTCTTGTAAAAGTTCGGTATAGTATTTTTCAAGTTCGGGATATTCCAAAAGTCCTTTGCGTCCTTCTGTCGTTATACCGTAGACTCCTTTTTTGACGTTATAAAACCAACCGTAAACATTCATTCTTAGAATATTATACGCGCGGTCAATACCGCTGATTTCCTTTATGCGTTTCGGCGACAAATCGCCGTACATATCAAGGATACACGCGATATGTATACATTGTTCGGTGTAAGCGGTTATGATTTTGGTGTTAGTCACACCGCCTGTGTTTGTGTCAATCGTTCTGCCGTTGATTTCTGTGAGAATTTCACGCCTTTTTCGATAGTCGCGTGTTGTCGGTTTGAATTCGGTCGGCTCAAATACGATTTCCGCAAATGAATGACTGCCGCGAACTGAAACGAATATAAGTCCGAGTTCAAGTTTTTTTATCACCGCAAATGTGCTGCGGAATTTTTTCAGTGAATATTTTTTCGGCTTGGGTACGGCGATATATACGTCTGCACCTGTTTTGAGCCTTTTCAGACCTTGTGCCAAAAGTGTTACGGATAAATTTTTCTTTAACTCGATAATAATAAATTCGTCATCTTTCGTTGCGGTAACGTCACAGTCACGCACCTCTGCATTGACTTTGTATCCGCGTTTTACGAATAAATCACGCACAGGAGGAAAAAGTTCTTTTTCCGTCATATTTCTTTAAGTTCTCCCGGTTTGATTTCGTAATGTTGACCGTCAACTTCAATCCATACAGATATTGCGTTAGGATTGTAAACTCTGTCTCCCTTAGCGGTGTATTTAAGATTTTTTGCGGCATTCATATAGTCAACGATTTCAATATTTGTAGCGTACCATATATCGTCACGTCCGCCGATAAATTTACAGAAACCTTCGATTAAATCCCAGCTGTTGTCGCGGTCAAATTCATAACTGTGTCCCCAAACGTACATCATATAAAGATATTGTGTCTTATGTAGGTCGGCAAAACGTTCTGCATTCTGCATAAGGTTGTGACCGTGGTGACAGGTAGATTTCCATTCAAGGAAGTTGTCGGGAAATGCAAAATCGTCCGTACTTCCGACAACACGACTGTATTCTATGCCGCAGGCAGGAAGAAGATTGATAATATCCTTGCTGTATGAGCCGTTAGGGTAGCTAAGACCTCTTACGGGATAGCCGACTGCGTCCTCAAGTGCTTTTCTGTCCTCAATTACTTGCTGAACAACTTGGTCAAGCGGACAACGTTCAATAGTTGGGTGAGTGCTTGTATGGCACGATACTTCGTGGCCTTTGTAAAGTTCCTTGACTTCCGAAAGCTGTATTCTGTCCTCATCAACAGGCATAATGCCTGTGTTAAGGTGGAATGTACCCTTGATACCGTATTTGTTGAAAATCTCGATAAGCTTTCTGTCGAAAATCTTACCGTCATCGTAACTCATTGTAAGTACCTTGTGTTTTCCTTGCGGGAAACAAGTGTAAATTGTTTTGAAAGGTCTTTTGTTTTCCATTTTTTATATCTCCTTTTTGTGTTTTAATGTAATGACCGTTATTTCAGGTCGGTTAAACAATCTCGGCAAAAGCATAGGGTTGCCTATACCTCTGTTTACAATCATATCGGTGTGCGGTGCGTGGTAATGCCCGGCAAAGTATTTCGGAAAGAACATTGACGATTTACTGCCCCAGCTTGATTTAGGTGCAACGACACCTCTGCCTTTCGGTATTCTGAATTGTCCGCCGTGCATATGACCTGCAAGAATAAGGTTGAAACCGCGGTATTTTAATCTGTCGAATAAATTCGCACGGTGAAAAAGCAGTATGTCATATCCGTTGTAACGTGGCAGTTTCGCAAGTGAATTTTCGATATTTTCGGCGATTTTGACACTGTTTAAAGCAAACGGATCGTCAATTCCCGAAAGTGAAATTTCGCTTTCGTTACGCTTTAAAATGACACGCTCGTCATGCAATGTTTTAACGCCGACTTCGGTAAGTTCTCGCTCAAATTCATCGTAGTCACTTCGCCACAAATCGTGATTGCCCGTTACCGCATAAACGGGTGCAATATCGATAAGATGTTTGCATAGATGTACTCCGGGTGTGTATGAGCCTGTGTCGTGAACAAGGTCGCCTGTCGAAACTATAATGTCGGGCGATTCGTGTTCGATTTCCTCAATCAGCCCCGGTACGCTGTCTGCATGGTAATCTGAAATTTGTAAAATTTTATATCCGTCAAATCCTTCGGGGATTTTCGGCGACGATATATCGTAATGTGTAACTTCAATTCTGTTGTCCAAACCTTTGACGGCAAATAATATTCCGCCCGTAAGCGCTGCTGTTTTTAAAAGCTTTTTCACAATAATCTGTCCTTTCAGATATTTATGGGTTTATTATACCACTATTTTTTAATAAAAACCACATATTTTATTGAAAAAATTAAAATAAGATGATATAATAAATGTATATGTATTTAGGAGGAATTTAACGTGGTTAAGCATATAGTAATGTGGAGAATGGCAGAGAGTGAAGATAAAGAGCAGAGAGCAAAGGATATAAAGGAAAATCTCGAAGCTTTAAAGGGTAAAATAAATGTTTTGGTAAACATTGAAGTCGGACTTAATTTCAACGATACAGACGCTGCGTCAGATGTAGTACTTGTATCGGAGTTTGAAACAAAAGAGGATTTAAACACTTACCAAAATCACCCTGAACACAAAGCTGTCGGTGCAACGTATGTGCGTCCGTATGTAGCGGAAAGACGTGTTTGCGATTATGAATTTTAAGTTGTAATTACAATTTAAATGTGATATAATTAACTTTACTTTTGAAGTATAGGAGAAATGTAAATGGCAAAGCTTATAACTAAGGAGCAGATGGCGGAGCAAGAAAGCTATATAATGAAACTCAAAGAAGAAAATATGCGTTATGCTGCTCAAAACGGACACGCAAAATTAGCGCTTACCGAAACATATGGTTGTCAGCAGAATGAAAACGACACCGAACGTATAAGAGGTATGCTAAGACAGGCGGGGTTTGATTTTACGGACGACAGCAACAAAGCTGATGTTGTTATATATAATACTTGTGCGGTGCGTGAAAATGCGGAGCAAAAGGTTTTCGGCAGACTCGGTATTTTAAAGCACATCAAAGAAGAAAGAAAAGATATGGTTATCGGTGTATGCGGTTGTATGGTACAACAGGAGCATATTACCGAGAAAATCAAAAAAGTACACGAACACGTTGACCTTGTTTTCGGAACACACGCACTTTACAAAATGCCGGAGCTTTTATACAGAGCAATTCACGAAAAGAAAACAGTTGTCGATATTGACAGCTGTGACGGTGCAATCGCAGAGGATATTCCTATTATGCGTGACGATGATAAAAAAGCATGGGTATCTGTAATGTACGGCTGCAACAATTTCTGCTCATACTGTATTGTACCGTATGTACGCGGACGTGAAAGAAGCCGTACACCTGAGGCGGTTATAGCCGAAGTTAAGGAACTTGTGGCAAGAGGGTGCAGTGAAATTGCACTTTTGGGACAGAATGTAAATTCATACGGCAAAGATCTTGACACAGATGTTGACTTTGCAGACCTTATTCGTATGGTAAATGATATTGAGGGCGTTGAACGTATCAGATTTATGACATCACACCCAAAGGATTTGAGCGATAAACTTATTGACGCGATGGCGGAATGTGACAAGGTTTGTAAACAACTTCATCTTCCTGTTCAAGCAGGTTCAAACAAGATTTTGAAAGAAATGAACAGAAAGTACACAAAAGAAGATTATCTTGCAAAGATTGAAAAGGTTAAAAAGAGAATACCGAACATTTCTCTTTCAACCGATATTATAGTCGGTTTTCCAACGGAAACAAAGGAAGATTTTGAGGAAACACTTGACGTACTTCGTAAGGTTGAGTATGATAACATATTCTCATTTATATATTCAAGACGTGAGGGAACTCCTGCGGCAAAGCTTGATTTTGTACTTACAGACGAAGAAATACACGAGAATTTCAACAAGCTTTTGGAAGTACAGAATGAAATTTCAAAACGCAAAAATGAGGCGTATGTAGGACGGGTTGAAAAGGTGCTTGTCGACGGTGTAAGCAAGAATGATGAAACAACACTTTCGGGCCGTTGTGACAGTTCAAAGATAGTAAACTTTAAGGGCGATAAATCGCTTATAGGAAAATATATAGACGTAAGAATTACCGAGGCACACACATGGAGCCTTAACGGTGAGATTGCAGAATAAGAAAGGAATTTAATAATATGAACGAAATAATCGAAAAGACAAGAGAACTTGGAGAACTTATCCAAAATTCAGAAGAAATGAAAAATGCAAAGAATGCCGAGATTTTACAAGAAAATGATGACGAGGCACAGGCACTTTTAAAGGAATTCAACTTGCAGAGAATGAACCTTGCACGCGATATGCAAAACAACAAGATTTCGCGTGAAGAGGCTATACAGAAGAATAACGAAGCATTTGAAGAAATGCTTGAAAAATCGGAATCAATAAAGAAGTACATTGATGCAAAGAAAGAATTTGATGCAATGGTTAATCAAGTTAATCAAATGCTGAATTTCTACATCACAGGACAAGATCCAAACTGTACGCATGATTGCAGCACTTGCGGCGGCTGTCACTAATTTATACACAAATCTAAAGACAAGGAGATAAAGCGGAATGGCAAAAGAGCAGATGACGCCGATGATGACTCAATATCTGAAAACAAAGGAGGAATACGAGGACTGTATATTATTTTACAGATTGGGTGATTTCTATGAAATGTTTTTTGATGATGCCATAAAAGCTTCAAAGGAGCTTGAAATAACGCTTACAGGTAAAGACTGCGGACTTTCGGAACGCGCACCAATGTGTGGCGTTCCTTTTCACAGTGCGTCGGTTTATATTGCAAAGCTGATTGAAAAGGGGTATAAGGTTGCTATATGCGAACAGGTTGAGGACCCTAAAACCGCTAAAGGTATTGTAAAACGTGAGGTTATTCGTGTAGTGACGCCGGGTACGGTTGTTGATGAGGAGTTGCTTGACGAAAAGAATAATAATTATCTTGCGGTTATATACAGTCAGCGTGACAAATACGGATTTGCGGTTTCGGATATTTCAACGGGTGAGATTTATACAACCGAAATTAGCGGAGCGGACGAGGCACTAAACGAAATAGCGAGATATGAGCCAAAAGAAATACTCTTAAATTCGGACGCAGCGGAAAAATTATCTGCACAGGTTGAGTTGAGATTTCATATAACTCCCGACGAATGTACGGACGATTTCTTTGAAAATTCGGAATTTGAAAAGAATATCCTGCAGCAGTTCGGTAAAAATTCCTTGTCGGAAATAGCACTTGACACAAAACCTTATGCGGTTCGTGCGGTCGGTGCTATGATTGCGTATTTGGAACATACGCAAAAAACAAGTCTTACATATTTAAACACGATTAATACATACGAAGTTAATCAGTATATGGATATTGACGTGAATACAAGACGTAACCTTGAAATAACCGAAACAATGCGTGACAAGGTTAAAAGAGGTTCGCTTTTGTGGGTGCTTGACAATACAGAAACGTCAATGGGTGCAAGACTTTTAAAACAGTGGATTGAAAAGCCGCTTATCAATCCTATTGAGATAAACAAGAGATTGTATTCGGTAAAGGAGCTTACGGAGAATATAATGCTCCGCGATGACCTTTCGGCAGTGCTTTCCGGAACGTATGATATATCAAGAATAATCAGCCGTATTTCGCTTGGCACTGTTACACCGAAAGATTTAATTGCACTTAAAATGACGCTTTTACAGTTACCTGAACTTGAGTACACTTTAAGCAACGTAAAGTCACCGATGCTTGGTGATATGCGTAAAAATTTTGATTTGCTTGAAGATGTGTGCGATTTGCTTGAAAGAGCGATAAATGACGAACCGCCGGCACTTTTGCGTGACGGCAATGTTATAAAAGAGGGCTTTAATGAGGAAATCGACAATTTGCGTATTGCAATGCGTGACGGTAAAAAGTGGCTTGCGGCACTTGAAAATGAAGAACGTGAATCAACGGGCATAAGCAAGCTGAAAGTCGGCTATAACAAGGTTTTCGGTTACTATATAGAGATTACAAAATCGGCGATAAAAGACGTACCCGATTATTATATAAGAAAGCAAACGCTTGCAAACTGTGAAAGATACATTACTCCGAAACTAAAGGAAATCGAAAACACAATTCTCGGTGCATCGGAAAAAATCGTGACGCTTGAAAGCTATGTTTTTGAACAGGTCAGAACAAGCGTGAGTGAGGAAATCGAGCGTTTGAAAAATGCGGCACATATTATCGCAACGACTGACGTACTTTTGTCGCTGGCACAGACTGCATACAAAAACAACTTTACCATGCCTGAAATATCGGATAACGGCAAAATCGAAATTACGGACGGACGACACCCTGTTGTTGAGAAAATGTCAAAAAATTCGATGTTTGTACCGAATGACACTCTTTTGAATAACGATGACGACCGAATGATTATTATAACAGGTCCGAATATGGCAGGTAAGTCAACGTATATGCGACAGGTTGCACTTATAACTCTTATGGCGCAAATCGGAAGTTTTGTGCCTGCAAAGTCGGCTAAAATCGGTATTGTGGACAAGATTTTTACAAGAGTCGGTGCGTCTGACGATATTTCGTCGGGACAGAGTACGTTTATGCTTGAAATGACGGAAGTAAGCCACATTTTGAAGAATGCAACGTCAAAATCACTTATTATTCTTGATGAAATCGGACGCGGTACAAGCACTTTTGACGGATTGTCGATAGCTTGGGCGGTTGTTGAGTACATACAAAATAAGCACAAAATCGGCGCAAAGACGCTTTTTGCAACTCATTATCACGAGCTTACCGAACTCGAAGAAGAACTTGACGGTGTTAAAAATTACAGAATTGCCGTTAAGAAACGCGGTGACGATATTACGTTTTTGCGTAAAATCGTCAGAGGCGGTGCGGACGACAGTTACGGTATTGAAGTTGCGGCACTTGCTGGTGTTCCGAAAGAGGTAATCAACGGTGCAAAGAAGATTTTGAAAAAGATTGAGAATGATGAAATCGTTGTAGAACATACGGCGAAGAAACACGGGGACGCAACAAATCAAATCGGTTTCGGTGACGGTATAGCAAATGAAATAGCAGATGAACTTAAAAATATGGACGTCACAACGTACACACCGATTGAGGCGATGAATAAGCTTTACGAATTGGCAAACAGGGCGAAGGAAATATAAACATTTGTGGCTGTTAAGGTCACGAATATTAACGGTTGAAAGGGTTTAAAATGGGAAAAATTCATGTACTGAGCAGTGAAGTTTCAAATAAAATAGCGGCGGGTGAAGTTGTTGAACGTCCGTCAAGCGTTATAAAGGAACTTGTTGAAAACAGCATAGATGCCGGTGCAACTCTGATAAGCGTGGAGATAAAAAAGGGCGGAAGCATATATATGCGCGTCAGTGACAACGGCAGCGGTATGTCGGAGGAGGATGCGAAAATATGCTTTTTACGCCATGCGACAAGTAAGGTGCAGACGAGCAGTGACCTTGACGCAATTTATACGCTTGGTTTCAGAGGTGAGGCACTTTCAAGTATAGGTGCTGTTGCCGAAGTTGAACTTTTTACAAAGCGACACGAGGATGAAACAGGCGTATGTGTAACGTGCAAAGGCGGAGAAATACTTTCTTCTGACGAGGCAGGTATTCCCGACGGTACATCGATACTTGTCGAAAATCTGTTTTTCAACACACCTGCAAGACGCAAATTCTTGAAAAAAGACGCAACTGAGGCAGGATACATAACGGATATAATGACAAGATTTATATTCGCACATCCCGAAATATCCTTTAAGCTGATAATCGACAACAAAGAAAAATTGTTTTCACCGGGCGATAATTCGCTTGAAAATTCGGTTTATACAGTTTACGGCAGAGATTATGCAAAGGGTACAATTCCTGTAGAATACGAATCGGACGGCATTAAAATTACAGGTCTTATCGGCAAGGGAACTCTTGCACGGCCTAAGCGAAATTATCAGAGCTTTTTTGTAAACAGAAGATACATAACAAGCAGAACAATAATCGCCGCACTTGAAAATGCCTATAAAAATCAGATTATGATAGGCAAATTCCCTATGGCGATACTTAATATAGAAATCAATCCGTCACTTATTGACATTAACGTTCACCCGACAAAACTTGAAGTGAAGTTTTCAGATGAAAAGGCGGTTTATAATGCGGTGTATTACGGTGTGAAAAACGCACTTTACGAAATACCGAATGTACCGAAAATCGAGCGTACTTCGGAAGAATTTAAACGTGATACGCCAAAGGGACAGTTAAATCTAAGCGACCTTGCGGTTGCACTTCCGAAGACAATGACAAAACGTCCGGAAACGACCGCATATAATCCACGAGAAAATCATTTCCTGAAAAACAGTGGGGACACTAAAAATAATTCGGTGAGTGACAATAAAACGGATAAAGTTGGGGACACTAAAACACAAAATAATTTTGTATCACTAAAACCCGATTTTATAAAATCAAGACAACCCGAAATTCCTTATACAAGAACTGTATCGCTTGAAACTCCGAAGGCGGAAACAAACGGAATACTTCCAAAAAAGGACGCGGTTAAAGCGGAAGAAGTCAAAGTTGAAGAGATAAAGACCGAGGAAAGACCTGTTACTGAAACAGTAAGAGTTGAAACTGTCAAGGAAGAAAAGCCGACAGAGCAAAATGTTGAAACCGAAGTTCCGAAACGCGAAGAAACTGTTTTTGCAGACGAATATTTTGAAATAGTCGGTCAGGTTTTTGATTCGTACATCATAGCCGAAAAGGACGACGAAATGATGATTATAGACCAGCACGCGGCACACGAACGTTTGAAATATGAAGAATTGAAGAAAGATATTGCGTCAAAACAAGTTGCGTCACAAATGCTTATCGAGCCTGTTATAGTAAATCTTACGGGCAGTGAAATGACTGCGTATCGTGATAATAAACAGCTTTTTGACGATATAGGCTTTGAGTCGGAAGAATTCGGTGATGACGCGGTTATTGTACGAAGTGTGCCGGGTGAAGTTGAACTCGGTGAGGTTGAACCGCTTGTGCTTGAACTTGTCGCACAAGGCGAGGAACTGAGGAAAGAGCTTATAACGGAAAAGAACGAAAGACTTTTATATACGATTGCGTGTAAATCGGCGGTTAAAGCGAATATGCGTATGAGTAAGATAGAAATGGAAACGCTTGTGAGAAATGTGTTAAGGCTTAAAAATATTAATACTTGCCCTCACGGCAGACCTATTATAGTAACAATGAGCAAAAAGGAACTTGAAAAGGAGTTTAAGAGAATTGTCTAAGATACCTCTTATTGTTGTTGTCGGACCGACCGCGTCGGGAAAAACGGCACTTGCGATTGATATTGCAAATTATGTCGGCGGTGAAATCGTCAGTGCCGACAGTATGCAGATTTATAAATATATGGATATAGGCTCGGCAAAACCGACTGCGGAAGAAATGAGTCAAGCCGTTCATCATCTTATCGGTTTTCTTGAACCTGATGATGAGTTCAGTGTTGCGGACTATACCGAGCTTGCACATAAGACTATCGCCGATATTACCAGCCGCGGCAAAATTGCCGTAATGGCAGGCGGTACGGGACTTTATATAAATTCTGTTGTAAATGACGTTACATTCGGTGAGATTGACACTGATTACGAACTTCGTGAAAAACTGCAAAAGACAGCAGAGGAAAAAGGCAGTGAATATTTGCTCGATATGCTTGCGGAATTTGATAAGGAGTCAGCTGAAAGACTGCACCCTAATAACGTCAGACGTATTATTCGTGCGATAGAGTTTTATAAAACGACAGGCAAACCGATTTCTAAACACCAAGAGGAAACAAAGCGAGTTGAAAGCCGATATAATCCGCTTATGATTTGTATTGATTGGGATAGGGACGTACTGTATGACAGAATAAACAGACGTGTCGATATTATGATAAAAAGCGGACTTTTGGAGGAAGTTAAATGTCTTATGGATATGGGCTATACGCAGGAATTAAATTCAATGAAGGGTATAGGCTATAAAGAAGTTATGGACTATTATGACGGTAAAATGAGCCTTGAAGATGCCGTAGAACTCATAAAGCAAAGCTCACGCCGTTATGCCAAACGTCAGCTTACGTGGTTCAGACGCGACGATAGGATACATTATGTAAGCAGTAAAAATCCTTTTGAAGAATCGAAAAAATTAATTGATGAATTTTTGAATAGGTAGTTTTGAAACGGTTAAAAAATAAAGGCAAGCTATAGATGTGGCTTGCCTTTTGTTTTATCTTCGTTTATTATCTTCTGTATCTTGAATTTGAACCTTTTGTTTCGCGGTCAATTCTTTCTGTTCTTGATGCATTTCTGTTTGGTGTGCGTGTACCTGTTTCATTTTCTGATGATGAACGCTGTCTGTTTTTCTTTAACTGCTGAATACGTCTTTGTCTTTCGCGTTTCTTCTTCTGATATCTGGCGTACATAATAAGAAGTATAAGAAGTATTGCCGGAATGAAGAAGAATGGACTTGTTATAACCTTTAACACAAGGTGGAATGCGTGAAGAATATTATTTCTTTCAACATCATTTGTTGCGATAAGGTTAGCCGAACCGACTTCAATACCTTTATATGAATATGTCACTGTACCAAGTACGTCACCTTTTGTAATAGGTGCCTCTAATTTTTCGGGCATATCGATATTCGTTGTTATTTGCTCTGCGTTGCCTTCACCGCTCGGAATAAGTGCTGACACGTCGTTTTCAACAGTTACAGCAACACGCATATCTTGTTTTGCCTCATAAACCTTTGAATCGGAAACTATATCTCCGACTGCCGCAAGCGGTTGATGTGTGTAATTATCAAAACCAAAATTGAACAAAGTCTTTGAATCGATATATGAATAAGCCTGTTCCTTTGTATCTACGTTTTTACAGTTCATAACGATTGCAAGAAATTCAGTATCGTTATATGAAGCGGCTGATACAAGACAGTATCCGGCTTGTGAGGTGTGACCTGTTTTAATACCTATTGCCGGTGGGTAATAGTAGTAAGTCGAACGTGATGTTCCGAGGAATAGGTTTGTATTTACAAGAATACGCTCTGATGCATACTTATTTGTTGCCGGAATTTTGTATATAGGCATTTTTACAATTTCACGGAATTGATCGTTTTTCATTGCGTACTTTGCAAGTATTGCAAGGTCGCGAGCCGTTGTATAGTGGTTATCGTCATGTGAACCGCAAGGATTTACGAAGTGAGTGCCTGTCATTCCTAATTCCTGTGCCTTTTGATTCATCAAATCGACAAATGCGTCCAGCGAGCCTGCAATGTGAATTGCAATAACATTTGCCGCATCATTGGCACTGTATACAAGCATACCTTTTACAAGTTGGTCTAAAGTAAGTTCCTCGCCGGTAAGTATACCCATATGAGAATCTTCAAGAGTTATTGATTTCAGCGCGTCATATGTGGCGGTTACCGTATCGTCCATATTACCCATTTCAAGTGCAAGTATAGCTGTCATAATCTTTGTTGTACTTGCAGGGTAAACTTTTTCGTCAAGGTTTTTACTGTATAAAACTCGTCCCGACGCCATATCCATAAGAAGTGCGGACTGTGCATACTGCACGTTCGGAGGCGTAAGTGACGGATCTTCCATAGTTATGCCGTTCGGAAGTGAATTTGCGTTTTGCGATGTTGTATCTGTATCGCTTTGCGAAGTTGTATCAGATGTGCTTGATGTATCCGATGAAGTATCTGACGGTGTTTCGGTTGCGGATGTTGTTTCCGTATCGCTTGATGTATCTGTGCTTTCGGTTGCCTTTGGTGTTGATTTTACATCATTGCCGTCGGAAGTTACTGTTCTGGTTGTTCCGTCAGGTGAAGTTACGGTTGAAGTTGTGTTATCAGTAGTCGGCTCCGGAGTCGGTGCCGCAAAAGAAAATGATAGCGGCATAACCGTTATAAATGCCGCAAGCAGTAAAGAAATTAACCTTTTCTTTTTCATTATAGTATCATTGCCTCCATAAATCTATATTCTAATTTTAATACATTATATCTCAATTTACTATTATATCGAAATTCTAATTATATTGCAATAAAATTTTCTTTAAATTCGTAAAAAAAGATGAAAAAATGAAAAATTTATGTTATACTATTAATATAACACATTTTCAGAGGTAGCAAAATGTTAGTTTTGAACAAAAAATCAAAAATATTCTTATACATAATCATTTTTGTATTGTTGGTTTTGGGCGGATTTGCCGTTGAACACTTTGAAAAAGACGCTTTTGTTATGGAAACCGTGGCAACGGAGGATTATATTCCGTATGAATCGGACACGAAAGAAGTCACCGACGGTAAAATCAATATCAATTCCGCAGATACAGAACAGCTTGTAAAGCTGAAAGGTATCGGAGAGAAAATGTCTGAAAGAATTATCAAATACAGACAGGAAAACGGCCCTTTTATGTCAATAGAGGAGATAATGAAGGTGTCGGGAATAAGTGAGAAGAAATTTGAGGATATTAAGGAATATATTTCGGTAGAATAAATCTGTTTTTTAATTAATATAAATATTACAGTGAGTTGAAAGGATGGGACAGATGAAAATATTAGTGGTAGATGACGAAAAACTTTTGGTGAAAGGTATAAAGTTTAACCTTGAGCAAGACGGTTATGCGGTAGTGACTGCATTTGACGGTGAGGAGGCTATTCGTCTTGCACATGATGAAAGCATAGACTTAATTTTGCTTGATTTGATGTTGCCGAAAGTGGACGGATTTACCGTATGCCGTACGATAAGAAGTTTTTCAAATGTACCTATAATTATGGTTACGGCGAAAAGTGAAGATATAGATAAGATACTCGGACTTGAATACGGTGCGGACGATTATATAACCAAGCCTTTTAACATTCGTGAGGTTACGGCAAGAATCAAGGCGATTTTGCGCAGAGTAAATCCTGCACCGAAAGGCGAAAGGGACAAGCTTATCATATCGGGCGATATAACTTTGGACTATAATTTCAGACGCGTTGTGATAAATGATAAGGTTATTGAACTTACAAGCAAGGAATTTGACCTTTTGGAACTGTTTATGAGAAATCCGGGTAAGGTTTATACAAGAGAAAATCTTTTGGATATAGCGTGGGGCTTTGATTATCCGGGTGATGTACGAACGGTTGACGTTCATATAAGAAGGCTTAGAGAAAAAATTGAGAAAAATCCTGCCGAGCCTTCATATATAAAGACAAAGTGGGGAGTTGGTTACTATTATAAGAAGGATTAAGGAAAAGATTAAAAACATCACCAATTCAATGCGTTTTACGATGATTGCAACTTATCTTGCAATTATTGTTACAACGCTTGTTTTGATGAGTATTTATATAATCAGTCTGCTTAGCGAAAATCTGTACAGTACGGAAACGATAAATATGTTTGCAAAGGCGAATATTATATCTGAAACCATTGCGGACGTATGGGGAAGTGATACATCTGCGACTTCGGCTCAAAAGTTTTCGGATGTTGTTGAGCGAAGCCTTGCAGGTACGAATATAAGAGGTGTTGTGACAAATAAATCGTATTCGGTTTTGTATGACACGAACGAAGAATCACAGCTTATCGGCAAGGTTTTTATGCGTGACGTTTTAAAACGTGCGCTTGACGGCGAACAAGCCGATATTATAACGACAGGCGAAAACAATATGCGTCTTATAAGCGTTGCGGTGCCTGTAACATTCAGCGGTGAAATAATCGGAAGTGTGTATTTGGCAGAATCGATAAACACGATTGATGATACAGTCCGAACGACAAGGAACAGTCTTATAGTTTTCAGTACGCTTATTGTAATTCTTATCGGTATGCTTAGTTTGGGTATGAGCTATATTATAACGTCACCGATTGAAGAATTTATTGCCGTTGCAAAGGAAATTTCAAAGGGTAATTTCTCAAAGCATGTTGAAGTTAAAGGTCATAATGAGATTGCACAAATGGCACAAATGCTTAATTATATGTGTGACGAACTTGAACTTTTGGAAGAAAAAAGACGTAAGTTTGTTTCGGACGCGTCACACGAACTTAAAACCCCTATGGCTGGTATAAAACTTATATGCGACAGTCTTGTTGCGGCAGAAAATCCCGATCCGGCTATGGTAAAGGAATTCCTCGGCGATATGTCGGACGAGGTTGACAGACTTACAAGAATTGTCGAAAGACTGCTTGTGCTTACAAAACTTGACGCAGGCGGTAATTCGCTGAAACTTGAAGAAGTCGATATTAAGTCGCTTATAAGTCAGGTTGTAAAAAAACTCACACCGATTGCAAATGCAAAGGATATTGTTATATATGTTGACAATCATCAGACAGAATTTAGCCCGATTTTGCTTGACTATGACAAAATGTATGAGGCGATATACAATATCGCGGATAATGCGATTAAATATTCGCCGGAGGGCGGTTTTGTCCATATCGACCTTACGGCTGATAATGACTATCTGACAATAAAAATTGAGGACAACGGTCCGGGAATACCGGAGGGCGAGCGTGACAGAATATTTGAACGTTTTTACAGACTTGACGATTCGAGAGCGAGAGATACCGGCGGAACGGGTCTTGGACTTGCTATCACAAAAGAGGCTGTACTTATGCATAACGGTACTATAGACGTTGCAAATGTGTCGGATATAGGCAGTGTATTCACAATACGTTTACCTTACAAGATTACTATTGGAGGACAGAATGAAAAGTAAAAAGGGAGTAATAGCTATCGTTGCGGTTGCGGTGCTGACAGTGGCGGCGGTTGTCGGAATACTTATAAAAAAAGATTACGGCAGTTATCGCTACAACAGTGAACTGTATTTCTTTAATGAAACGGCGACTTCGATAGTTATGGAAAATCGTGAAATTAAATATAAGGACGATAAGGAACTTGCGGAGTCTGTAATTGAGGCACTTATGAAAGGTCCCGACAACAGCCGTTATATGAAAATTATTGAAAAAAATACGAAGTTGCTGTCGCTTAACGACGTTGATTCCGGTAATATTGTTGTAAACTTTTCAGGTGAATTTTTGACAGGCGACAATACAAAAGATGTGCTTGCGGTTTATGCAGTTGTGAAATCGTTGTGTGCAATCAGCAGTGTTGACAGTGTTAAAGTAATTGTTGAGGGCAAGGATATTGCAACGGCGGACGGCTCGATTATAGGGTATTTGAGAAATCAAGACATTAATCTGTCAACCGATACATATAACAGTGAAACACGTGAAATTGCATTGTATTTTCCAAATAAAGACGGCAACAAGCTTGTTATGGAAACAAGAACAATTAAAGTCACCGACCAACAACCTTTGGCACAATATATTATAAATGAACTTATCAAAGGTCCTGAAAACAAGGAACTGTCAGTACCGCTCAGCAAGGATACCGTACTTTTGAGTGTGGAAACTTCGGATAATATTTGCTTTGTAAATTTCAAAGCTAATTTTACCGATAAAAATTCGGGTACTGCGGAAAAAGAGAAAATGACGATATATTCAATCGTTGATTCGCTTACCGAGCTTGACAACATTCAGCGTGTTCAATTCCTTATGGACGGTAAAAAAGTTGATAATTTCGGTAATATCAATATCGGAAGTATGTTCGGACGTGACGGAAGTATAATTGCCGAATAAATTTAGAATATTCAGTTGACAGTTTGGTAATAATATGATATTATACAATCAATAAAGGGGAGTAGCTTGCGCATTTTATATGCGTAATATGATGTCGTCAATACACGTTCGGAAGAACCGTATCATATTCTACGAAGCAAGACTTTTATTGCAGATAATTTTTTGTGCTGCAATAAAAAGTCTTGCTTTTTTGTTTGCGGCATAAGTGAGAAGATGGAGGAATTGATTATGAACCCATATCAAATGAAAAAAGAAGATGTGCTTAAAATGCTCGGGACTGATGAAAATGGTCTTACGCAAAATCAAGCAAAGGAAAATCAGAAAAAGTACGGCAAAAACGAACTTGCGGAGGGTAAAAAGAAAAATCCGTTTATATTGTTTTTGGAGCAGTACAAGGATTTTCTTGTTATAATTCTTATTATTGCGGCGATTATATCCGGTGTGCTCGGCGATATAGAAAGTGCGATCGTAATATTTGTAGTTATAACGATAAATGCGATTTTGGGTACTGTACAGCATATCAAAGCGGAACAGTCGCTTGACAGTCTTAAAGAAATGTCTGCGCCGACTGCAAAGGTTATCCGTGACGGTGAAATAAAAGTCGTTGAGGGAAAAGATGTGACAGTAGGCGATATTGTGGTCATTGAGGCAGGTGATTACGTCTGTTCGGACGGACGTATAATTGAAAATGCGTCCTTGAAGGTTGATGAAAGTGCGATGACCGGCGAGAGTGAGCCTGTCGAAAAACAGGAAACCGTACTTGACGGTGAAAAACCGCTCGGTGACAGAGTGAATATGCTGTATTCGGGAAGTTTTGCGACTTACGGCAGAGCGAAAATGGTTGTAACGTCAGTCGGTATGGAAACCGAAATCGGCAAAATTGCGTCACTGTTAAAAAGTACGCAGGAAAAGAAAACGCCGTTGCAGGAAAGCCTTGATAATTTCGGTAAAAAGCTGTCACTTATCATAATCGGAATATGCGTTATTGTTTTGGGTTTGGAACTGTTCCGCAGTGACGGTATAAATTTGACAGTGTTTACGGACGCATTTGTGTTTGCGGTTGCACTTGCCGTTGCGGCAATTCCGGAGGCTTTAAGCTCGATTGTTACGATAGTTTTGTCAGTCGGAACACAGAAACTTGCAAAAGAAAATGCGATTATACGAAAATTGCAGGCAGTTGAGGGATTGGGCAGTGTTTCTATAATTTGTTCGGACAAAACGGGTACGCTTACGCAAAATAAAATGACTGTTCAAAAAATTTATTTTGACGGTCAAATTATTGATAAAGACGATGAAATCAATGCACGTCAAGGTCAGCTTATAATAGACGGTGCATTGTGTAACGACTCCGTTCAAAAAGAAGGTCAGGAAATCGGTGATCCGACAGAAATTGCACTTGTGAATTTTTCGGAAAAGCATGATTTGCCCGTTGAAAAAATGCGTGAAAAATATCAGCGTTTAGGTGAAATTCCTTTTGATTCAGACAGAAAATTGATGAGTACCGTTCATAAAATCGGCGACAATTATAAAATGCTGACAAAAGGTGCGGTTGACGTTTTGTCGGGCAGAATTAATGAAGTCAAAACTATGGACGGAAAAAGACCGTTTACTGCCGAAGATTTGGCAGAGTTAAAGAAAGTTAATACGGAATTTTCTCAAATGGGACTTCGTGTACTTGCTGTATGCGAACGTGACGTCGATACAGTCGACATAAGCGTTGAAGATGAAAAGGACTATATCTTACTAGGACTTGTTGCAATGCAAGATCCGCCGAGAGAAGAAAGTGCAGAGGCGGTAAGAAAATGTAAAACCGCCGGAATACGTCCTATAATGATAACCGGCGACCACCTTGTGACTGCGTCGGCGATTGCAAGAAAAATCGGTATATTAGATGATAACGGCCGTGCGGTAGAGGGCAGAGAGATTGAAAATCTGTCAGATGAAGAACTTGATGAATTTGTTTCTGACGTGTCGGTTTATGCGCGAGTTTCGCCTGAACATAAAATAAGAATAGTCAGCGCATGGCAGAGAAAAGGCTACATCGTTTCAATGACCGGTGACGGAGTGAATGACGCACCGGCACTTAAACAGGCGGATATAGGTGTGGCAATGGGTATAACGGGCAGTGAAGTGGCAAAAGACGCCGCGTCAATGGTGCTTACTGACGATAATTTTGCAACGATAGTCAAGGCAATCGAAAACGGACGTAATCTGTACAGAAATATTCAACGTGCAATTCAATTCTTGCTTTCGGGCAATACGGCAGGTATACTTGCGGTATTGTATGCGTCATTTATGGCGTTGCCTGTTCCGTTTAAAGCGGTGCATCTGTTGTTTATAAACTTGCTTACGGACAGTTTGCCTGCGATTGCACTCGGCGTTGAACCGCACAGCAGTGATGTTATGAATGAAAAGCCGCGACCGAAAAATCAATCTATACTTACAAAAAAGGTACTTACAAATATATGTGTTGAGGGCGTTGTGATAGGTGTTATGACTATGATTGCGTTCTATGTCGGATTTATGAGGAATGCCGAAGTTGCAAGTACAATGGCTTTTTCAACGTTGTGTCTGTCAAGACTTGTACATGGCTTTAATTGTAAATCGGATAAACCTGTTTGGTTTACAAAAAAGATGTGGAACAATAAAAGTATGATAGGTGCGTTTTTTGTTGGATTTGTGCTTTTAAATGCCGTATTACTTGTACCTGCACTGCAAGGTATATTTGCGGTTGCACCGCTTACGATTGCGGAACTGTTGACGGTTTACGGATTGTCGCTCGGTACATTCGTGATTGTGCAAATTTTGAAAATGATCAGAAAGTAAATTAAAAGAGGTGACGGTCTGAAAAGACTGTCACCTCTTGTTTAATTTTTGTTGTCATTTGAAGAAAGCCAAGCACCGATTACCATAAAAATTAATGCTATAAAATAAGTAACCGTAGGAATTTGCTTGAATATAATCAATGACAGAATAGCTGCTATAAACGGAGAAATTGCGTAATAAGCACTTGTCCGTGCCGCACCGAGAAGCCTTTGAGCGTAGACATAAAAATATATACTCAATCCGTATGCGATAAATCCGACCAAAAGCACGGGGATAATGCTCCAAAGCACAGTTAAACGTTCACCTATGCACAAGCCTATAATTATCGAGCCTAAGCCCGAGAAAATACCTTTAAGTAAAACGATTTGAAGCGGGTCTTTTGAAGATAGTTTTCTTGTACAGTTGTTTTCAAATCCCCAACAGACGGCGGCAAGAAGTACAAACAGCGAGCCGTACGTAAATTGCAGACTTGATAAATCTTCAAATGACAAAATTCCGCATGAAACCGTTATAAACAATATACCGAACCACAATCGAAGACTGATTTTTTCTTTGAATACCATAAGTGCGATAATTGCCGTTGCGACAATTTCAAAATTGTTGAGCAGTGACGCATTGGCGGCGGTTGTCGCGTTCAATCCGAACATCAAGCAAATCGGTGCGGCTATGTCCAAAAGTATCATTGCCACAGTGTACGGCAATTCCGATTTTGTCAGTTTTAATTCGTTTGTTTCTGTTTTTCTGATTTTGCGGACGAGTGCAATTATAATCATTCCTATTCCTGCACCGACATAAAGAAAACCCGCCATTAAAGTCGGCGGAATGCAGTCGAGCAATATTTTTGAAAACGGAGCGTTGACGGCGTATAATGCAGCCGCAAGTATTGCAAATGCTATGCCTTTTTTCATATTTAAACCTCCAAAAACCATAGTACGGATATTGTATCACAAATTTTTGTGAAAATAAAGGTATTAAACCATTATTTTGGTCATAAAAAATTAACAATTTGTTTATAGACAATTACGGTTACATTTGATATAATGTAAACTGTGAATTAATCTATTAAAAAGGAGTTGAGGTGTTTGAAGGTCAGGAAGAAGACAGTGTTATGTGCTATATTAGCCGGAATAATGTTGTCAACAGCTACACCCAGCTTAAAATTAACCGTTTTTGCCGATTCAGCAATAACAGAAACAGAGGCTTTGGATAAGGCAGTTGCTTTATATGAACATCTTACGGATAAAGAAGTCGAAATCCCACAGGGACTTGACGAAACGGGACTTGATACAAATTTAATAAAACCTATTGTGTTGGGATATATTAATTTTGAAGATACCGAAGAGGCAAAACAAGAGAAAAGTATAACAAAACAGGATTTTATGACAATCCTATACAAAACAATAATTACATACAACGACAGTTACACGATTTATGAAGATGAGGCAAACTCAATTCTGAATGAATGTTACGACAACGCATATATTAATGATGAAAACAGAATTGCATATGCGTTTATGATGAAACAAGGCATAATTACAGCAAAATTCGGTACAGAGCCGAACAAAGAGCTTACAAAAGAAGAATGTGAAACTCTTATCGACACTGTATATGATTATTTTGCACAGAATGTAATGGTGACAGTCGGCGGAAAAGAAATAAGAGTCGGTGCGAATGTCAGCACAATTCTTGATACGTTCGGCGAGCCTAACAGAATTGACCAGACAGAATACGGATTTGAATGGTATGTTTATGATTCAAACTATTCGGAATTTTGTATGGTAGGTGTTGAGGCAGACAGAGTTTGTGCCTTGTACACAAACAGTTCAAGCTTTGATTTTAACGGAATGAAGTCGGGTGACGACTATTCAAAGACAGCGGATTATCTTGATAATCGTTGTTACAGATTTTATGCCGACTCGGAAGGACATCTTGATTCGATATTGTACAATCCGCGTTATCGCGGTGTTGATGACAGCACATCTGTAAAACGTTCAAAGTCGATGATTCTTCTTGATATGATAAACTCATACAGAAGTAAGCATAACAAGACTGTATACGTTGAAGATTCCGATATGAATGCGGCGGCATGGCTTTCGTCACTTGATTTTATGAATGAAAAGGAATATGAAAGTGATGTGATTACACAGTCGGGTTATGATGTGTTCTCTGTATATCGTCAGTTGCTTGAAAGCGATAACGATATTCTTGTACAGGACACACAATACACATCTCCTATCGGTTTGAATACAACAACAGACTTATCGGGTGGTATTCAGGCAAAAATAGTTGCGGATACAACATCAATAGCCGTACCGGAAGAAAAGACTACTGTTGAAATACCTCAAAAGGATTACAGCATAACACCTGTTGAGGAGGTTACAACGCCTATACTCAATTCGCCGGTAACGGAAGATAATTATGAAGAAGGCGATGACGTTGTAATTGAGCTTGCTATGCAGGCGGCAACGGAATATCATATAGAAATGTTTGACGTTGAAAACGATGAATATGCGGTAAATGAGTATATCACTACCGATTCAACGGAAATTACATTGCCGTCTGAATTATTCAAAACGGGCAGAGATTACAGACTTATCGTAAGCTCAATCACAGATGACGGCGAAGCTTTGAGTGCCGATGAAGTGCTTATAAGCTACGGTACTGCATACGATACAGGCGTTAATATCGTTACTCCTTACAATAACGGTGTTACAGATGACGACGATGTGTCAATCGCATGGGAATCCGAAAAGTATCACGATTTTTACGTCGATTTGTATGACTCGGACGGAAATCTTGTTGTGAGCAAGATTGTCGAAGACGAATATGAGGCACTTATTCAGGGCGTTGATCCGGGTAAGTATTTCTTATATATAACAGCACTAAGACGTGGAAGCAAAGTTGAAAAGGCACAGGATTGCGTGACGTTTGAAGTAACTCAGGCAGAGCCTGTTATAAATGAAATTATTCTTGATAAGGATGATACATATTACTTTGTTTATGAGGATGAGGCTTTGGGACTTTTGTACTTCTATGACGAAGAATTGGTTGACGTTGATGAAGAAGATGAAAACGGCAACGTGCAGACAGTCACAAAGAAGAAAATCATTCAGAAACAAGTTAAGGCGACAAAGGGTTACAGACAACTTGCCAAGTACAGAAATAAAATGGAATACACAACAGGCGACCCTGTTATAAGAACGCATATGCTTACAGGCGATAATGAAAAGGGTAACGCGATAGTGAGCGAGGCTGAGAAGTATTTGGGCGTGCCGTATGTATGGGGCGGAACAACCCCGAACGGCTTTGACTGCAGCGGACTTGTTCAGTATGTATGTAATTCGCTTGGCATAAACGTAAATCGTGTTGCGGAAGACCAGTTTAAGAACGGTACTGCGGTGAATAAAGATGAACTTCAACCGGGTGATCTTGTATTCTTTGAACAAAACGGATACATTCACCACGTCGGTATTTATGCCGGTGACGGAATGATGATTCACGCACCGAGAACCGGTGATGTGGTAAAATATCAGTCTATGGAAACTGATTATTACCGCAGTCAGTACGCAGGAGCAAGAAGAGTTTACTAATGATACAGGGGGGATTGAAATGGCATCATCTGTAAAAGCTTGTACAAATTCGCGTTACAGAAAAACCAATATAGTGATTATTACAATATTGAGTTTGCTTTCGTGTTTTGCACTTGTAATGGTGATATATAATCTTATAAAGGGCAGTTATTTGTTTTCGATTGCGTGGTTTATCGCTACGATATTGGCGTCAACATATGTTCTTATAAGAATTAATACCGTCTTTGCAACATATATTTCAACAGACAGAATGAATTTGTTTATGAAAAATTGGAATAATGACTTTTTACCGTATGATTACGATAATAAAGTTAAAATTTTGAGTGAATTTATACCGGCGAAAACGAAAATTGTTGAGATACCTCTTAATGAAATAAGTAAGGTGCTTATCGGCACAAAAAATTTTATAAAGAGAAATGTTGCACCTGATTCTGATTTTGTGAAGAATATACGCGTGCTTGAAAAGTCGAAAGACTTTTATAAGAAGAAAACCATTTCGAGTATGGATATATTATATGTAGAAACTTTTGAAAAAGAGTGCTATTATATGCCGATTGTTAAGTTCGATACGAGAAATGTGACTAAAATTGTGCAAATGATTCAAAGGATTAATCCTGAATTGCTTATAAGAGTAAGCAGCAGGGAATACAGAACGCTTAGAATGGCGTCAAAATAATTAAGGGCGAGCGTAAGGTTCGCTTTTTTGAAGCTTAGTTGTTGAAAATGCACAAAATATAAATGCTAATTTAATTCAAAATCACGAAAAATAACATAAAACCAAAAAAGAATTGAAATTTTTGTTCTTATAGTTTATAATGTAAATATATGAATGTAACTTGTATGTGTGTCCGGATTTTATAGACACTCAAACAAAAAAACAAAAAATTTATTTTAGAAAAGGGGTAAAACAAAATGAAGAAATTCTCAAAACTATTTCTATCATGCGCAGCAGTAGCAGCAGTTACAGCTGCAGTCGCAACATCAGCTATGGCAGCTGGTATTTCAGCTACATATGCACCAGCAGATGCAACTCATGAAACAGCTACATTGACAATCGATGCAAGCGGTTACACAGCAGCTCAAAAGACTTTGCTTGTTCTTAAGCCTGGTAAAACACTTGAAACCGTTAAAGTTTCTGAAGGCGATGTTCTTCAAATCGACCAACAAGACGGCAATGACACTATAACAGTTGCTCTACCAAAGGACCTTGCAGACGGTAAATACACAGTTTACATGGGTGGCGACGGTCAGGTTTATTCAACAAACTTCAAAGTAGGTAACGCTTCATCAGTTCTTGTCGGTGACGTTAACCAAGATGCAAGTATTACACTTGGTGACGCAACAGCTATTGTAAGACATAAGACAGGTGCAGCTACAATTACTGATGCTGACGCTCTTATAGCAGCAGATACTAACTATGATGATAGTATTACACTTGGTGATGCAACATGTATCGTTATGTACAAGATAGGTAATACAGCTAAAGCTGGTCACGTTGGTGAATTAAAATAATTCTATCTTAGTATATAAAATCTTAAACAGATAAAAGGAGTAAATTAGAATGAAAAACAAAAAAATCGTTTCATTGATTTGTGCTTTAGCTATGATTTTCTCTATGTTCTCAGCAATGACAGTTAGTGCTGCAGATAAGAAGGGTATTAATCTTGCTTCAACAATATCAACGGACAATAAAACAATTACACTTGATGCTACAGCAGTAGGAACTGAGGAATTATTAAACAGTTTCTTGATTTCTGTAAATCTACCTGAAGGTGTAACAAATGACAATGTTACAGCAACAACAGCAGCAGATACTAAGTTGTCAGTAAATGTAGCAGGTAGCGTACTAAATGTAGCTTTCTTGGATACAGCAGGCGATGGTATCGCATTTAAAGACGGTAAACTTGCTACAATTACAATTAATTTAACTAATGCTTTGACAGATGATTTTGTATTTACATTAACTTCAGAAGCATCAATCGAAGATGCTAATGGTGAAGTGACAGTTGCTAAGGGCATGGAGGCTACTTCAACAACGGTTGTACCATCAGGTAAGCCGACACCAAAGCCAACATCACCAGCTCGTCCAACAATGGCTCCTGTTCCAACAGTAAATCCTGACGTGACAGTTGCTCCTACAGATGTTCCTGTATCAGGTAAAGGCATCGGTCTTACATCATCAATCTCAAGCGATAATAAGACTATTACTATAGAAGCAACAGCTTCTGGTGCTGAAGAACTATTGAATAGTTTCTTGATTTCAGTAAACATTCCTAAAGGCGTAACAAATGACAATGTTACAGCAACAACAGCAGCAGATACTAAGTTGTCAGTAAATGTAGCAGGTAGCGTACTAAATGTAGCATTCTTGGATACAGCAGGCGACGGTATTGCATTTAAGGATGGTAAACTTGCCACAATTACAATTAAATTGCCTACTGCTTTGACAGAAGCATATGCATTTACATTGACATCAGAGGCATCAATCGAAGATTCTAAGGGCGAAATAACTGTTGCTAAGGGTATGACAGCTGCTTCAACAGTAGTTACACCATCAACAGAACCTGTTCCTACAGTTAACCCTGTTAAGACAGTTGCATTGAAGAGCGTTGTATCAACTGGTTATGGTGATGCAATTAAGGCAGCTAAAGATGCAGGTAAGGACGTTTACCTAACAGTAGATGTTAAGAAGGGTGACCAAGATGCTGTATACGGTGAAGATTATGAAGCTGTATACAATGGTAAAACTCTAACAGAAGCTGAATACAAGAACCTAATTTCAGGTTACACAGATGCTGATATGGCAGACGTTATCAACGGTCTAACATACAATATCTATAATAGCTCTGTAAATAATGTTTCAACAACAGTTAATGCTATTGATGCTGAAGGTAATGCAGAACAAATTGTTGATCCTAAGGATAACACTCTAACACCTGCTAAGCCGACAGCTAAGCCATCTGAGCCATCAATCTCAGTTAAGGCTTCATCAACAACTGTTGAATTTGATAAGAAGTTCACTGTAACAGCTACAGTTAAGAACGCAAAAGACGGTGCTAAGGTTGCATTCACAACAAATGATGATGAAAAGTATGCAGTAATCTTCGGTACACCTACAGAAATCAATTCTAAGGGTGAAACAAAGGCTACTTACGTTGCAAATGATAAGCCTGGTACAGTTACAATCACAGCAACATACAAAGATACTGAAGGTAACGAAAAGTCAGCATCTGTAAAGGTTACAGTTAAGAAACCTTCTAAAACAACTGGTGGTAATGACGGTACAACTTCAGGTGGTGGCCCTAGCATAATCGCTCCTGGTAACACAGGTGCTGTAACAACACCTAACACAAATACTAACTACAAGCCAGACTTCCAGGATCTTGACTCAGTTGAATGGGCAAGAACAGCAATCAACGGACTTGCTATGAGAGGTATGATTAACGGTAGAGATCAATATACATTCGATCCTAATGCAAACATCACAAGAGCAGAATACTGCCAGATCCTAATGGGTGCTATCAACGCTCTTAACGCCAAAGGTGAATCAACATTCGCAGACGTTCCTTCAACAGCTTGGTACTACAATGCAGTATCAGTTGCAAGTCAACTTGGTATCGTTTCAGGCTACGGTGACGGTAACTTCGGTCCTAATGACCTAATCACAAGACAAGATATGGCTCTTATGACATATAAGACAGCTAAAATCATGAACAAGTCACTTGAACCTGTAAATGCTGAAATCACATTTGAGGATTCACACGAAATCGCAGACTACGCATTTGAAGCAGTTATGACTCTTCAAAAGGCCGGTATTATCAATGGTATGACTGATACAACATTTGAACCACATTCAAATGCTACAAGAGCTCAGTCAGCTAAGGTAATCTTCGATACATTCGTTGATGCTCAATAATTGATATTAAAGTATATTAAAAGAACAGTCCATACGGACTGTTCTTTTTTTGTATTTCAAATCAAATCTATTTTACAAATATAAATATTTGTTTATAATTTTATAATCTAATTGCAATTTAGACGATTTTTTGGTAT
>QTVU01000159.1 GCA_003460745.1 Firmicutes bacterium AM55-24TS | reverse complement strand
TTTATAGCGTAGTAGTTTTAACGACTGCTACGCTATTTTTATGCAGCCAAGGTGTTGAGCCGATACTCAACCGGACTCATCCACCCAAGTTTTTCTTTTATTCTTTTCTCGTTGTAATATTTTATATATCTTTCAATAGCATCTTTAAGCTCTTCAAAGCTGTAATATGTAGTTCCATAATACATTTCCTGCTTTAATATTCCAAAGAAATTTTCCATCACAGAGTTATCATAACAATTTCCTTTCCGAGACATACTTTGAAATATTTTGTTTTCTTTAAGAACAGAGGAATATGCACCCATTTGATATGCCCAACCTCTGTCTGAATGGAATGTTCTTCTGTATGGGCAATCAGATGTTATTTCTATTGCTTGTTTCTGTGCCGATAAAACACTTGCCGCTGATGGAGTTTTGCTTATACCATAGCTTAACACTTCACCATTAAACATATCAAGAAATGGGTCTAAATACAATTTCTTAATTACCATTCTGCCTTTGTTGTCAATCTCATAATACTTAAATTCGGTCGTGTCAGTAGTTATCTTTTGATGCGGTACAGATGTATTAAATCGCCTGTTAATTCTGTTTGGTGCTATTTTACCAACATTGCCTTTGTACGAATTATATCTGCGACTTTTTCGAGTAAATGATGTGACCTGGAAACATAATTTTTGCATGATTCTTTGAACTTTCTTTTTATTCACAAAAATCTTTCTGTTTCGTAATTCTCTATATACCCGTCTGTAACCGTAATCCTTGTTTTCTATATGGATTTTAGTGATTTCATCCTCCAACTGTTTATCAGGATTTTCTCTGTCAAATCGTTTTTGCCAATACATATATGTTGCCTTTGGAAAACCGACTACTGCGAGAATGTCTTTTAATTTGAACTGTCCTCGGAGACTGTGGACAATTCTCGCTGTTTTTTCAGAAGAGTTTCCTCCTCTAAACGCAG
>QTVU01000158.1 GCA_003460745.1 Firmicutes bacterium AM55-24TS | reverse complement strand
AGATCAGATATTATCGAGAGCATACAGACTTCAGTCAGCGTAACGTAGCAAAGATACTGGGAATCTCACGAAACACAGTAAAGAAATATTGGGAAGGACAAACAGTTCCATGGGAACGCAAACCGGGCAGTGGCAGAAAAAAGGACATCATCACTGATGAAGTTAAAGTATTTATCATGAAGTGCTTAGATTCTGACCAGAAAGCTCCGCGAAAGCAGCAACATACAACACATAAGATATACACACGCCTGGTTGCTGAGTGTGGTTTTGAAGGCTGTGAAGCTTCTGTAAGAAGGGCTGTGGCAGAACTTAAGGACAAGGTGAGCAATGTATTTGTACCACTGTCTTATGACCCTGCCGAAGCCGTTCAGATAGATTGGGGTGAGGCAACTGTAGTACTTGGTGGGATCAAGCAGAAAATCCAGATATGGTGTATGCGTGAATGTCATAGTGGGGATATCTTTGTTTCAGCCTTTTATCGGCAGAATGAAGAAAGCTTCCTGGAAGGAATCGTAAAAGGACTTGAACATTTCGGCGGAACACCGCGGAAGATCATTTTTGATAATGCTCGTGTTGCTGTAAAAGAAGGCTTTGGATACCATGCAAAAGCAACAGATAAATATTTTTCCCTGTCGGCTCACTATGCCTTCAAACCGGTATTCTGCAATCCTGCACAGGGGCATGAAAAGGGGCTTGTAGAAGGTCTGGTCGGACTTGTCAGAAGAAATTTCTTCGTGCCTGTCCCTAACATATCGACCATAGATGAGCTGAATAAAAAGCTTCTGGAATACTGCGCTGTGTACAGGAATCATAAGATACCCGGAAAAGAGCTGACTGTAGGTGAAATGACTGAAAACTGTAAGGATCACTGGATCCCTTTACCACCGTACCGCTATGATACGTCAAACACACTTCAGATTAAGGTTGATGATTTCTCCCTCGTGAGATTTGATCACAACAAATATTCAGTGCCGTATCAGTACAGTTCCAAAATGATAACTGTTAAAGGCAGCGGTAATCAGGTC
>QTVU01000157.1 GCA_003460745.1 Firmicutes bacterium AM55-24TS | reverse complement strand
AAGAAAAACTTGGGTGGATGAGTCCGGTTGAGTATCGGCTCAACACCTTGGCTGCATAAAAATAGCGTAGCAGTCGTTAAAACTACTACGCTATAAAAAGTCTAACTTTCGGGGGTCACATCATAATAGCCTCACTTTTGTTTTTCTTCGTAGTCATTATTGATAAAAGCTGAAATTTTGTCGATTGTTCTGATTGGTGCGTCTTGTGCGGTACCCCAATCCATATCTTTGTTACGATAGTCGAATTTTAGTGTGAATTTATGTATATCCTCTTGTATTCTTGAAAGTTCAGCCTCTTGCTTTTCAAACAGGCAGGCAAGGAATTGGGCGGCTTGTGAGTCTTTTAATGATTTCGGCACTGTATCAACAAGCAATTTCATATGCTTTAAACATACACCATTTGATTTATTGAATTTTTCTTTAAACTTTTCGTCATTTGCCCACATATACAAAAGCACATCGGCATATCTTTCCATAGTGTGATTGATTTTGTCACATACAACACAGCCGTCCGATATACTGTCAAGCTTTTCGGAAAGCACTTTTGAAAAATCAGCCGAGCCTGTTTTCTTAAAAAGACCGCCTTTTTGATTTTTTAAAGCTGACGCGGATTTCTTCAGCGAATCGAGTTTTTTGAGTATTTCCTCTAAATGTGTGTCAAGCACAAGCGACAATGCAAGTTTGTTTGACATACCGAAAAGCATTGAATAATGATGGTTGCAAAAGCCTTTTTCGTTTGATTCTATACGAAATTCAGGCTCCATCATTGCCGCACCGAGTGCATAGTCGAGCGTTTCTTTTTCGAGTTTTTTCTCAAGTTCACAAAGCGGACATTCACAGTCTGTATCGTAAACTTCATTTACCGGTATTGTATAAATTTGTTCTTTCATAAGTAATAAATCTGCCTTTCAAGGATAAATATATAATTATTATAACACTTAAAATAATACCTTTCAAGGACAAAAACGAAAGTTGTATTATGCAAATTCAAAAAGGTTATTATTTATTTGTGCAAAACGTCACATTTTTAGCGAAAAAGTAACGTATTTCTGATAG
>QTVU01000156.1 GCA_003460745.1 Firmicutes bacterium AM55-24TS | reverse complement strand
ACACTAAAAAATAAACTATTTAGTTTAAATAATCATATACTACATAGTTTATTTTTTTTAGCAATATTAAGTATTTGGAATGTACATAATTGCGATAAAGAGATGGAAACAAAATATCACGAAAGGAACACAATATGATATTTTCATTTTGAAAATCTTTGGGAATTCTTTTCGCTTCCCTGAAGGTAAGTCTTTTACCAACTCATATAATTTACTGCCTACTGAATCTAATCGTGCTGCTTCGTTCCATAAATAAAATCCAAATATAGCAGATAAAATTATTCCTACTACTGAAAAAAATATTGAGTTGTTTTGATTGGGTAATTCAATTCCTATATTCGATAAATACGGCATAAATATTATAGCAGTACATAATATCGTATATTTCGTGACCATTTTCCAATAATGCTCATGTCTATACATCCACTCTTTTGAGTAATGTTCCGTCATAAAAAGAATATTGTTTTTGTTATCCAATATAATGACCCCCTTAATATATTTATGATTGCGAGGTGATATAAATGAAACCATATGTAATGTCAGCCGACATAAAACTTAGTGAACCAATTAAGGATTCAAAAAAGTTTATTAAAAACATGGAGAAAATGCTACAACGTCTTCAGCAAAAATCAGCATCTCAGGGCAAATACTCTTCTCCCCATTATTTGTAAATTCCGCATTTTTTAGGCATATAATATAATTTTCTATTATGCAATCATCATCAACATTGTCTTTTAAACTATCTTTAGCATTTTTTATTATGCAAGCAGAATTTATGTGAAATTGTGTTTTGTCTTCATTGAAAGTTATTATTTCAGATTCTGAAATTTCTTCTTCACTGAATATTTTTGGCTCTCCAATGAATATGCCCGCTTTGGTATGCAAACATAGTCGAGGCTTCTTGTCAACTTTTATAGATTCTGATTCATCTATTGATGAATTTATAACATTAATTGTATTAATTACTGCTTGTAACGTAATAATTTTCGAAGAATTTATTTTCTTCATAGTCATCACTCCTTTATTAATATATAGCTAGTATAATACAATTTAATACATATTTCAATCTTTTGATGT
>QTVU01000155.1 GCA_003460745.1 Firmicutes bacterium AM55-24TS | reverse complement strand
CAAAGACAATAAAAAAAGTATCGAATTTATCAATTCGATACTCCAATAATTTCTTTATATGTTATTTTAATACTCTATAAAATCTTCCGCTTTGCAACGTAATGCTCTTGATAAATTTATAACAGTCAATACTTTTGCAGAATTTACATCATTCTTTTTTCTCATAATTTTGAACCAACCACAAATTTACATTCAAAATTTGCGACAGTTCACATTAAGCAATTCCCATATTTTCACTTCATCTTGCTAATACAATTTTAATGTCAAATTTTGTCATGCATTCATTCATAGCGGCAGTAAATTTTGAAATATCCGCCTCATGAAATGTTGGATACATATTTATCACCATATCAACCGATATAACTTTAAATGTATTTTAAATGGTCTGCATGATTGCCATTTTATTGTTTTATCATGAATCTTCTCCAGCGAGTCATGCAAAAATCTATTGTTACCCCCCAAGATACCCCACCGGATACCCCCCAAGATGATTATACAAATTACGGAATAAAAAAAGCACCGATGTCATATCTCTAATTGCATTCATACACCTATTTCTTGATCCTCAGGAATATTTGTAACTGTTTGGAATGCTCTATTTCACACCATTGACACAATGTCAAGCTTTTGTTCAATTCTCTCAAACTGCTTTTATTGACTTTTTATTTTCTTTATGATACCATAAAATATACTATATAACAAATACTTACCGATAGAAATTTAAAATAAATGGATATTTTGAGGTTATTTTAAAGAGAGGTTTATAAATGAGATGTCTATTATGTAAATCAGCTATGGAAAATAAATGTACGAATTATATCGCTGACTTAGGAAATCGCATTATTGTTATTCACAATGTTCCTACCCAAGTATGTTCCCAATGCGGTGAGAAATCATATTCATTTGATGTTTCCGTTCGTATTCAAAAATTGATAAATCAAGTTAAAGACATCATATCCGGTATTGCCGAACTAAGCTATTCAGAAGTATCATAAAATTATAATAATGCTTACCGCCTCTTCTTATTCGTTTCTGTTATAATAAAAAATTTTTTAAATTTTATCAATTAGTTTCTTTTATAAAAGAAC
>QTVU01000154.1 GCA_003460745.1 Firmicutes bacterium AM55-24TS | reverse complement strand
GAATGATGAGTTTTAACATGATAAAAAGGAGTGGAAAGGTACTATGGATAACTATGAGATTTTAGAAACTATTCACAAATCTAAAACTGGTGTGGAAAGGTACTATGGATAACTATGAGATTTTAGAAACTATTCACAAATCTAAAACTGGTGAGACAATCGTTTTTAAGGTTAAAGAAAAGAATAAAAAGACATGTGATAAAGTTTATGCATTAAAGCTAATTGGAGAGTTGAATAATAGATTTCAAAAATTAATGTTTAAAAGGGAAGTAGATGCTCTTAAAACTTTGAATTCATGTAATGGAATAGTGAAAATTAGAGATTACGTTTTAAATGCTGAGTTTGATGGGAAAAATGATTGTGGACTAATTTTATTAGACTATGTCGATGGAACAAATCTTGAAGAAGTGGAATTAAATCAATTTTCACAGATAGAAAAATATGAGTTGTGTTTAAAAATTTTCAAGGCTATAGAGGAAGCACATAATAATAATGTATTACACCGAGATATTAAACCATCAAATATAATGTATAATGTAGAAACAAAAGAAGTGAAAATTATTGATTTTGGAACGAGTAAGATAAAATCTATAGTAGAACAAGAAACTACATTACCATTCTATTCTCAGAATTTTTCAGCTCCAGAAGTCGTAAAAGGCAACAGTACAACGGAAGCTAGTGACATTTATTCATTAGGTGCTGTCATGTTTTTTGTGTTATTTAATATGTTACCTAATGGTACTAAAATGATTTGCAAAACAATGGATGATTTAGGAACTACTGAAATATTAAAAAACTTGATAAGTAAAATGGTAGCAGAGGAACCTGAAAATAGATTTCAAGAACTTGCTCCGGTCATTGATATTGTGGAGGATTTGATAGGTGATAATAAACCTCAAAAGGATACATATTTATGTAGTGTTGACATAGAAAAGTTGAATTATTTAAAGAAAACTTCATTAATAGAAAATGATGCGACTATGACAATTCTCACAAATTCTTATTTGAAAAATCAATTCAAAGAATGTTCGGGTTACTATAATGAAAAATTTGAAAAATATATATTTTCAGGTAAAAAAGATAGCATTGGA
>QTVU01000153.1 GCA_003460745.1 Firmicutes bacterium AM55-24TS | reverse complement strand
ATATAGTTTTAAAGAGAAAGGTGATAAAAATGACAAGTGATAATATTACAGTTATTATGAAACCAACGAATCAATGCAATTTACGTTGTAAATATTGTTATCATGCAGATAATGGATATGACAAAGAAAAAATGACGGATCAAGTATTAGAAAAAGCTATAGCTGTTACAGCTCCGTTTTTTAAGAGAGTTGAATATAATTGGCACGGAGGAGAACCTCTGATTATGGGACTGGATTTTTATGAACGTGTATTATATTACCAAAAAAAATATCGACAAGGTCCGGAACATCACATAATAAATACTATGCAAACTAATGGAACATTAATAACACAAGAGACTGCAGAATTCATAAAGAAATATGGTTTTGGTATAGGATTATCATTTGACGGACCTTTTAATGATCAGACGCGTGGAAAAACAGATTATACGCTTAATGCGTATGATTTACTTAAACAAATCGATAAAAGACACGGAACCATTTCCGTTATTGGGGCACATAATATTCATAATTTAATAGACATATATAAATATTTTAATGAAAAAAATATATCATTTAAGTTTTCACCTATGTTTGATTCAGGAGAGGCTAAAAATCATTGCGAATTATTACTTACCGATCCTGCTGAATATGCAGATAAAATATGTGAATTATTTGATTACTGGATGAATGATGTTGATGGTAATATAGAGGTTCGTCCGTTTGCTAGTTATGTTAGTTCTTATTTCACTCACCATATGCGAAGCTGTACAAAAGGAAATTGCATGTATCATATGGCATCAATATATCATGATGGAAAAGTTTATCCGTGCGGGCGTTCATATCCGGAAGAATATTGTTTGGGTAATATTTCTGAGGTTAAGGATATACGTAACCTTTTCAAAGAAAATGTTTATCAACAGATAGTAAATAAGAGGTGTATAAGAGAGAATGAGTGCAGAAGACAGTGTAATATTTTCAGTTATTGCAATGCTGGATGTAATAATGATTGTATTTTATCTGGAGATATAACTAAACCCAATATGTTTCAGTGTATATCTCATCAAATTATTTTAAAGCATATCCATAAACGTGTAAAAGAAGTAATAGAAACAAAAAGAA
>QTVU01000152.1 GCA_003460745.1 Firmicutes bacterium AM55-24TS | reverse complement strand
TGCTTTTTTAACAAACAATATACTTAATATTATCAAAATAATACAATAACTATAGTTACTATAAATAAAAATCATTTTAAATTCCTCCTTAGTTACTGTCGTTCGGTATATCACCGACTTTAAATTTAATTTCTTTACCACAATATGGGCAGGCTTTGGTTGCTTCGTCCGGTATTATTCGATTGCAATTATTATATTGTTTATAAATTTTTTGTTACAATGAAAACAATTAGTGTAAAAACCACCATGATTACCGAAAGTAAACCAAAAGCGATTGCACTTCCAATATTAATGTTGCGATAGATTTTTTCATCCTTAAAACTTTTGTATATATGAAATATACAAGTTGTAATACAATATAAAAAAAGCGGTAAATATAGTGCAAAAAAATAAATTCATTTTTCTTTCTCCTTATCCGTAATTTCAATATTCCTGCCATTTAATTCAAAATTGCACTGTGGACAATTATCAGTTCTACCCATTATTTTATATTTCACTATACAATTTTTTATTGAAAAAGTCAGAGTTGGATTGAAAATTTTCATCAAAATATAAAGTAACCCAAAAGCATTCTTTTAACATGTGATATGAAAATTCATAATAATCACTAAACCCATCTGATAAAACAAATTTATCACCCGAAAGAGAACATTTCATAAAACCGTCATGTAAGACTTTCCTAAGTCGAGAAACTTCGGGTGAATCACCATAATACCAATTTGTAATATATTTTGTTTTATCCATATTTCTTTTTTCTCTTTTAATAGCTCAGCAAATTCATCAAAATCAGACTTATTTTTTAGTTCTATTTGTTTTGATTTATTATATTGAAATGCTTGTTTCATACATAATTTTGCCCAAGCATTTATTCTATTTAATTCTGAATTAATTGAAAAACTTAGACAAAATTCATCATAATAATATTCTATTTGGTGAATTCCATATGCTTCAATAATACTCTGTGCTATAGTTAACGGACGAGAATCATTTTTAGGACAAGATATTACAATCTGATTATAATAGCGTTCATTAAAGCAGGTTGATAAAAACCTACATAAGTCAATTGCATCTGATTATAATAGCGTTCATTAAAGCAGGTTGATAAAAACCTACATAAGTCAATTGCATCATC
>QTVU01000151.1 GCA_003460745.1 Firmicutes bacterium AM55-24TS | reverse complement strand
TTTGTTTTTTTTATATGGTTTGACATAAAAAAATACTCCTATAATATTTATTTGGGAGTATCACTTACTAAACAATATATAACTGGGTTGGTGCTATTCGTAGATTGAATGGTTTTGTAAAATTAGGCATATTAAATATTTTAATGTAAAATGTATGCAGATATGAACTGCAAGTGTTATACACAACCAACAAATTAGGCGAGGTCGTAAAGACTACTCGCCTAAAGATGGGACTTACACGCAATAAATAAACAGAAAAAATAAGAATTAGTCCTCAATACTTTTGTATATATAATATGAGGGAAAAACTAGTTATGATTTATTATTTCATCTTGTTTTGTAATCTTCATCAATACAAATGATATTTTTCCGCAAAGCACTGTGGATACTGTTGGGGAAAGAAAAAACTTAGGGTAAATGACTAAGTATGAAATAATAATTGTTTCTGCTGCGCTCTAAGTTTTTACGAAAAACAATTGATAAGTATCACTACAAAATTACAGTTATTATCTGTTGTTTCTATACTTTTCAAGGCTGTTTGGTACTTTGGGTTGATAGTATGTTCCTCCGCACATTTGATCCAAAGATTGAATTGCAACTAAAAATGCAAAAGAACATAATATAGAACTCACCTTGAACATTAAATTTTTAATTTTCATTATGCTTCACCTCCTTTAAATTTTTCAACTAATAAAGATATACTTACTTGAAAAATACCTAAAGACAAGACTAGAGAAAGAGTATATTGTTTTATCAAAGCAAAGATTATGACAGCGCATGCAATAAGTGTTGATATAATAACGCTATATCGTCTATGGCGGTACAAATCACTTCCATGAACAGGATTATTCTTATGTACAATTGGTGCAAATTTTATAATTATAATAAGCGCAGGCAAAAATAATCCTGATATAATTATTGATAAATTTATGGTAATAATACTTATAATAAAAAGTATTAAAATATATACACCTATTGTCATTACAAAACATCTTTCGGGTGTTTTAGCATGATATCCGCCAGTATGATGTCTTAGGATAAAGACAGAAATAATATATAATATTGTTTCTGTAATCTTACCAGTGTATATCATTATCAGAAGAATGGTACTCAAATTCAACATTGTACTTAACAGAAACTGAAAGCCATATATGTATGAATCAAGTTCACTATTTGATATTATGTTTTTTTGAGTAAAAAATAAAACTATACTTCTA
>QTVU01000150.1 GCA_003460745.1 Firmicutes bacterium AM55-24TS | reverse complement strand
TACTGAACCTAATCGTTCAAATTCCTTTAGTGCTCGCTCTTTCTGTTCTTTGGTATACATTTATCTTTACCCCTTTCGGAGTCCAAGAATATGTCCGCACCTCCCTCTCTTTTGCTACAATCAAGTAGTAATAATGTATGTATCCTATTTTTTTAGTTTATTCCAAGTTGCTTATTCTTTGTCCAGTTTTCGTATATGTTCATAAATGGTGCATTGTTAATGTTGCTGTTGGTGTAGTTTCCAGACTCATCATAGTAATTATAACCGGTAACTCTGACATTTTGAATTAGCTCAAAATCCATGCTATGAGTAGCTGAAATGACTGCTGTTTCTCCGGGAGCGATGTTTTCAGGTATTTGGGGATAAGTTCCGGATATTAAGTTTTTATCTTTGTCGTATTCGCCGATATGTAATGTAAATGTATTTATGTTTTTATCTGTTAAATTTTTTATTGTAAATTGAGTTTCTATATATTCGTAATTCTCACCGTAAGTTTCTTGCTTTGTAACTGCAATATTTCCGTCCGATGCCAAATAATCGCTTTGCTTAGGTGCATCAGTGCTTTGAGGTGAAGATGTTTGCTGTGCTAAATCTTTTTGTAATTCATCGATTGTTTGTTTTAATTGTTCGTTTTTCTGCTTTATTGCCTCGAGTTCGGAATTTGTTCCGCACGCAGTTGTTGATAACAATAAAGCTACCGATAATGCTACTACTAATATTTTTTTCATAATATAAACACTCCTTTTTGATTAAAAACTAAATGCTTTGAACATACTTGAAACAGACGCCAGCACTACAAAGTACCACACGATACTCAAAGCTATACCCGTACAAAAACCGATTAAAGCCCATTTGCCATATTCTTTGGCAGAGATAGGAGTATCCTTACTTTGTACAACGAATAAAATCAATCCGGCAAGAGGGATAAAGAACGACAATACTTTCAATCCTGCTGACGGGGTGTCGTTTATTACACTGACTCTGTGCTGTGCGGCGCCGCAGTTAGGGCATATATCCGCTTTTTCACTAATCATTGTGCCGCACTCTCTGCAAAATGATTTATGCAACGGCTCGGACTGCGGTTTGTTTTCAGTTGTTACATTTGTGTTTTCTGTTTGATTTTCCATTGTAATCTTCCTCCTACTACATATAGTATTATTTTTATGATATTAAAATATATAATTAAATAGTATTCTTATATGTATTCAATATAAGAATATAGGATT
>QTVU01000015.1 GCA_003460745.1 Firmicutes bacterium AM55-24TS | reverse complement strand
TGCACTAGTTATAATCATTTCTGACGACATGTGCGGCAGAAATGACTTAAAATCTAAAGTTTCGACTTTGGAGGAACTTTACGATTTTTTCTCTGAAAATACTCAAAAATTACATCGCAAGAGTGATTTTTGGAGCTGGCGACATTTTGTCGCCAGGCTCAAAGTTAAGTATATCATTTTTAACGGTTACAGTCAATCATAAGTATTTACAAAAAAATATGTTTATGATATTATTAATAGAACAAACGGGAACGGAGGAAAGTATGGAAACAGCAGTTAGTGTGATAATACCTGTATATAATTGTGAAAAAACAGTAGGAAGATGTATAAACAGCGTGCTTAATCAAACGCTTGCCAATATCGAAGTGATAGCGGTAAATGACGGTTCGGACGACAGCACTTTGAAGGTATTAAAAGGTATAAATGACGATAGATTAAAAATTATTTCTCACCTTAATTACGGTCAAGGATATGCAAGAAATAACGGAATGCCTGTTGCAAACGGTAAATATATTGCATTTGTTGACGCTGACGACACAATAGAGGAATGTATGCTTGAAAAAATGTATGAAAAAGCCGAAAAGGAAAATGCTGATATGGTGCAGTGTAATTTATATGACATATATCCCGACAGAACAAGAAAAATTCAGCTTAAACCACTGGACAAGACAGTTATCGTTGAGGATAAGGGCGAGTATGCCGATAAATATTTTTCAACGTGCTATCACAGTTATGAAATTTGTAACAAACTTATACGAAGAAGTTTTCTTGAGGAAAACAACTTGAAATTCTGCGATACAAAGAAATATTTTTCAGAAGACTTAATGTTTAATTTAAAGATGCTTAGCTGTTTAAAAAAAGTTTGCTTTATTTCCGAGCCTTATTATAATTACTATCAGTATGAAACAAGTCATTTTCATAATGTAAGCAACGGCGAGCGAAGATTGGCGGCGATATGCGATTTGTTCATTGACTATATGGCAGAGGCAGAGCCTGAAATGAAAAAGGCAGTGTCATTTACTGCGTCAATGATTGTTACATATAATATAGGACGATGTGCAAAATTATCATATGAATCGGCATACAGAGTTATGACAAGCCATGTTTACAGAAAATATTTAAAGTCCGCGCTTACACGAAAATGCAGTATCAAACATAAGGCGTTTTTCCTTGCATTGCTGATTTTTCCTCTAAGATGGCGAATGAAAGTTGCGTCTTTGTATGCGTGGAGATGGGAAGCTTAAGGAATGAGTAAAAGATTGAGGATTTTGCTTGACGGATATATTGACGGTAATTTCGGCGACGACCTTATGCTGTATCTTGCGGCTGACGGACTTAAAGAACACAAGCTGTATATAACATCTCCCAAACTTGATATTGCCGAATATACTGAAGAAAAAAGCGGTTTTGACTGTTATTTAAAAGTGACAGGCTCGGGATTTTTGATACACAACAACAAAGGTATAGCTTATCGTATGCGTGATATCTACCGCGAAAAACGGTATTCAAAAAACAGAGCCGTTATAAACTGCAATATAAGCGGTTTTGTTAATCGCGTTGCCGAAAAAGTTATACAAAAGCAAATCAGCGGATATGACTTTGTGACGGTGCGTGACAGATATTCGTATGATATATAACGAAGAATATACCGAATGTAAAATGCGGAAAATATCCCGATATGGTGCTGTCGTTAAGTGACGGAATGATACCGAATGTGCATAGTGAAAATGCACTTGGGATAAGCGTGCATAAGAGTGCGGATATAAATTTGTTGGCAGAAATTGCGGACAGATTTATTAACGAAACAGGCAGAAATGTTTGTCTTTTGTGTTTTAATACAGGCTTGGAAGATGATGTTTCGGTGGCAAATCAAGTTTACGGTATTATGAAAAATAAACATATGACCGAAATTATACGATACACAGATATAAATGATATGTTGAAAAATATCAAGCGTTGCGGAGCAATTTTGGGAATACGTTTTCATTCGACTATACTGGCAATCAGAATGGGCATACCTGTTGTGCCGATTGCGTATTCTGATAAGACAAAAAATGCACTTGACGAAATAGGTTACAGCGGTAAAATATATGATGTGAACAATATTGATACGGACGAAGTTTTGAGAAGTATTTTAAATGCAGTACCTTATAAATTAGACGGTAATATAATAAAATCAGCCGAAAATCATATAAAAAGATTTGACGAATACATCAAACGACAGTGTTAAAAGCTGTCGTTTTTTTGTATGTTTTTCACATTGTTTATACAGGTGTCTTTACAGGTGTAATGATAAGTGCTATACTGTTAAAAATAAATTATATAAGGGGTTTATATGTTATGAATGAACTTGTAAAAGAAATCGAGCAACTGAAGAAAGAGAAAAATGCTGTAATTCTTGCTCATTATTATGTTAATGATGAAGTGCAGGAAATAGCTGACTATATCGGTGACTCTTACTATTTGGCAAAAGTGGCAAGAGAGGTTGACGCAAAGACTATCGTTTTCTGCGGTGTGTCGTTTATGGGCGAAAGCGCGAAAATTCTTAACCCGAACAAAACTGTTTTAATGCCGGATATGTCGGCAGATTGTCCTATGGCGCATATGGCACAAGTTGAGAAAATCGAAGAAATGCGTGGAAAGTATGATGACCTTGCGGTTGTATGCTATATAAATTCAACCGCCGAATTAAAGTGTCACAGTGATGTTTGCGTAACTTCATCAAATGCGGTTAAGATTGTAAAATCATTGCCGAATAAAAACATCTTCTTTATTCCTGACGAAAATCTCGGCAGACACGTTGCAAAGCAGATACCTGAAAAGAACATTATACTAAACAAAGGTTTTTGCCACGTTCATGTTTCAATGACAGCCGACAATCTAAAGGCTATAAAAGAAAAATATCCGAAGGCACTTGTGCTTGCACACCCGGAATGTAAACAGGAAGTGCTTGACCTTGCCGACTACATAGGAAGTACATCGGGTATCATAAATTACGCAACTGAAAGCGACAATGAAGAATTTATAATCTGTACAGAAAGCGGAGTGGGCTATGAACTTAGAACAAAAAATCCGAATAAGAAATTCTACTTTGCAGGTACAAAACATTTTTGCCCTAATATGAAACTAAACACAGTCGAAAAAGTCTGTCACGTTTTAAAAACAGGTGAAAACGAAGTGCATGTAAGCGACGAAACAAGATTAAAGTCACTTGTGCCGCTTGATAAAATGCTTGAAATGGCAAAATAAGGAGAATACATATGAAAACAGATATAGTCATCGTAGGAACAGGCGTTAGCGGACTTTATTGTGCGCTTAATCTTCCTCGTGATAAAAAAATAGTAATGGTGACAAAGGCTGACGATGATAAAAGCGATTCGTTTTTGGCACAGGGCGGAATATGCGTTTTGAAAGACGAAAACGATTATGACAGTTATTTTGAGGACACAATGCGTGCCGGTCACTATGAGAACAACAAAGAATCGGTTGATATAATGATTCGTTCGTCAAGGGACGTTATAAATGACCTTGTAGGATACGGAGTGCGTTTTGAAAAGGAAAACGGTGAATTTGCGTACACAAAAGAGGGCGCACACTCTACGTCAAGAATACTGTTTCACGAAGATATAACAGGTAAGGAAATTACATCACATCTTTTGACGGCGGTAAAGGAGCTTGACAACGTAACGATTATCGAAAACTTCACAATGGTTGATATAATCGAAGAAAATAATGAATGTTTCGGTATAATCGGTTACGGCAAGGACGGCAAATATATTGATATTCAAGCTGATTTTACAGTGTTTGCAACAGGCGGTATCGGCGGTCTTTACAAGCACTCGACAAATTACAGACACCTTACGGGTGATTCGCTTGCGATAGCGCTTAACCACAATATAAAACTTCAAAATATTGATTACATTCAAATACACCCGACAACGCTTTATTCAACAAAGAAAGGCAGAAGATTTCTTATTTCCGAATCTGTCAGAGGTGAGGGAGCGGTGCTTTTTAACTCACATATGGAACGATTTGTTGATGAGCTTTTACCTCGTGATGTTGTCGCAAAAGCAATACAGGAGGAAATGAAAAAGGATAATAAACCGTATGTATGGCTTTCTATGAAGCCTATTCCTACCGAAATGATAAAAAGCCATTTCCCAAATATATACAAGCATTGCCTTGAAGAAGGTTATGACGTTACAAAAGAATGTATTCCCGTTGTGCCGTCACAGCATTATTTTATGGGTGGTATCGACGTTGATAAATACAGCAAGACGTCAATGGACAGACTGTATGCAGTCGGTGAAACGGCGTGCAACGGTGTTCACGGCAAAAATCGTCTTGCAAGCAATTCACTTCTTGAAAGCCTTGTTTTTGCAAAACGTGCGGCAAAACGTATGATTGAAACATACAGTAAGACAAGTGGCAGAGAAGTTACGATAGATAAGGATTTATATAAGAATTACAAAGACAAGTACAAAGATGAAATTCTTGAGGAGATAGAAAGGGAGAGAAAGAAACATGAATAATATAACAATGGCGCTTAATGCGGACGAGCTTATTTTGAGTGCGTTAAGAGAGGATATTACAAGTGAAGATATTACAACAAATTCGGTAATGCGTGAATATCAGCTTGGTGAAGTTGAGCTTATTTGTAAGCAGGACGGCGTTATCGCAGGACTTGACGTTTTTAAGAGAACATTTGAATTGCTTGACAGCAAAACAGAAGTTACTTTTACAAAAAAAGACGGTGACACTGTAAAGAACGGTGATAAAATCGGCGTTGTAAGAGGTGATATACGCGTGCTTCTTTCGGGCGAAAGAACGGCACTTAATTATCTTCAAAGAATGAGCGGTATTGCGACATATACACGTTCAATAGCCGACCTTTTAAAAGGCAGTAAAACAAAACTTCTTGATACAAGAAAAACCACACCGAATATGCGTGTATTTGAAAAATACGCGGTAAAAGTAGGTGGAGGATATAACCACAGATATAATCTGAGTGACGGAATACTTTTAAAGGACAATCATATCGGTGCTGCAGGCGGAGTTAAAGAGGCTGTGCAAATGGCAAAGGAATATGCACCGTTTGTAAGAAAGATTGAAATTGAAGTTGAAAATATTGATATGCTTAAAGAGGCACTTGACGCAGGTGCGGATATAATAATGCTTGATAATATGAGCGTTGAAGATATGAAAGAGGCTGTTAAACTTGTCAGCGGAAAAGCTGAAACGGAGTGCAGTGGCAACGTGACAAAAGAAAATGTTGAAAGACTTGTTGATATAGGAGTTGACTATATTTCAAGCGGTGCGCTTACTCATTCGTCACCGATTCTTGATTTGTCATTAAAAAATCTTCACGCAATTTAAAGAAAGGTTGTGGGACTTAATATGAACGCAGTCGAAAGACGACAGGAAATTGTAAGACTTATAACCACAAATGATGAAGCAATGTCAGGAAGTATGCTTGCAAAAGAACTTGACGTTTCAAGACAGGTTATCGTACAGGATATAGCACTTTTAAAGGCGGCAGGATATGAAATTTTATCTACCAACAAGGGATATGTGATAAATGATGTGGCGGCACATACGAGAGTGTTTAAGGTATATCATACGAACGACCAAACGGAAGATGAGCTTACAACGATTGTCGATATAGGCGGAACTGTTGTTGATGTGTTTGTGTGGCACAGAGTTTACGGAAAAATCGAGGCTAAACTTAACGTCGCGTCAAGAAGAAATGTTCAGCAATGTATAGACGGACTTGTCAGCGGTAAATCATCGGCACTTATGAATATAACGTCGGGGTATCACTATCATACAGTAAAAGCCGACAGTGAGGAAACACTTGACCTTATTGAAAAGGCACTTGCAAAGAAGAATTATCTTGCACCGGAAATATAAAATATTTCTTTTTCGGTTATAATAAACTATAATGTAATCGAAAGGAGATAAAATTATGTGTCACAGACAGATTAAAATAACAACGTATGACAGATTATTAAGGGCGTGGGAAAATTCTATGGAGGCGGTAAGAGATTTTCAAAGCTATGCCGATTTGACGGAGGACAACGACAAAGCAAAACAGGCTTTTTATGATTTTGCGGAAAACAGTGCAAAGCAAGCGGCAAAACTTCGTAATTTACTGCTTGAATACAAGAAAAGTAATGCTTGACAATATCATTGATTTGTGCTAAAATATCAAACAAAGTGAAACCTAAGGTTACACAAAGGGGTACACCACCTTACAGGGTGTAGTACTTCTTTGTGTAACCTTTTTTGTTTTTAAAATAAAAAAGGAGGTTGTTCTTTATGATTAATGTGAACGGTAAAGAAACGAAAAACTGCAAAAGTCTTAGCGTCTTGCTTGAAAACAGCGGTTTCAGACGTGACAGAATAGCGGTTGAAATTAACGGCGAAATAATCAAAAAATCTGATTATGATAAAACCGTTTTGAATGACGGTGATAAAATTGAAGTTGTGAGCTTTGTGGGAGGCGGTTGATTTATGATTACTTTTGAAGAATACGAAAATGCCTTAAAACAGCGTCACGGCGAAAGAATATATAATATATTAAGTCATTCGTCTGTTGCAATAGCCGGTCTTGGCGGACTCGGCTCAAATATTGCAATGTATCTTGCAAGAGCCGGTGTGGGACATTTGCACCTTGTGGATTTTGACAAAGTGGATATTACAAACCTGAACAGGCAACAGTACGATATAGCAGATTTGGGAACACTGAAAACAGACGCGCTTACAAAGAATATTAAAAGGTTTAATCCGTTTATCGAAATAACGTCGCAATGCGTTAAAGTAAACGAAGACAATGCCGCTGAAATATTCGGCGGATATAAAATAGTGTGTGAGGCTTTTGATAAGGCTGAAAACAAAGCAATGCTTGTAAACAGTATCTTGTCTGAATGTGGGGACACTAAAATTGTATCGGGTTCCGGTATGGCGGGTTTCGGCAGTTCAAACACAATTGTTACGCGAAAAATAAACGACAGATTTTATTTATGCGGGGACGCTGAAAGTGATATGAATGACGGACTTGCACTTGTCGCACCGAGAGTGGCAATATGTGCCGCACATGAGGCAAATATGATTTTAAGACTTTTAATAGGAGAGAAAGAGGTTTAATAAATGAACAAAGAAGATAAATTAATTTTAAACGGACACGAATTTACATCACGATTTATTTTGGGCTCGGGAAAGTATTCGCTTGAACTTATAAAAGCGGCGGTTGAAAATGCCGGAGCGGAGATTATAACTCTTGCCCTAAGACGTGCCGCAGGCGGTGACGTTGCGAATATACTTGATTACATACCAAAGGGCGTAACGCTTTTGCCGAATACCTCCGGTGCGAGAAATGCCGATGAGGCAGTAAGAATTGCAAGACTTGCAAGAGAAACAGGCTGCGGTGACTTTATAAAAATTGAGGCAATAAGGGACACTAAATATCTTTTGCCTGATAATTACGAAACTTTGAAAGCGACTGAAATTCTTGCGAAAGAAGGATTTGTTGTAATGCCGTATATGTATCCCGATTTGAATTTTGCGAGAGATTTACAAAATGCGGGTGCGGCTTGTATAATGCCGTTAGGCTCACCGATAGGGTCAAACAAAGGTCTTTGCACAAAGGAATTTATAAAAATTCTTATTGACGAAATCGATTTGCCGATTATTGTTGATGCAGGTATAGGCAGACCGTCACAGGCTTGTGAGGCAATGGAAATGGGCGCGGCGGCAGTTATGGCAAATACGGCGATTGCGACAGCCGGTGACGTGCCGAAAATGGCACAGGCATTCAAAAAAGCAATAGAGGCAGGACGTGAATCGTATCTTGCAGGCTTTGGTGATGTGGTTGAAAAGGGTGCGAGAGCGTCATCGCCGCTTACGGGATTTTTACACGATTAAATTTGAAAGGTTACGAAAATGAAAGAAAGAACAAATCATATGGAATATATGGAGGGTATGGAGGTTATCGACTCTACTCTGCTTGATGAAGTCATATCGGCTATGGACGCGTATGACTATGATAAATATACGGATAAAGACGTGGAAAATGCACTTTCTCACGATGTACTTACAACGGAAGACTTCGCGGCACTTCTTTCACCGGCGGCACTTAGCCACCTTGAAGAAATGGCACAAAGAGCACAAATTGAAACAAGAAAACATTTCGGAAATTCTATTTCGATGTTTACGCCTTTGTACATAGCAAATTACTGTGAAAACTATTGTATTTACTGCGGTTTTAACTGCTATAACAAAATTCGCCGAGCAAAACTTTCGGAAGAAGAAATTGAAAAGGAAATGCAGGAAATCGCGAAAACAGGCTTACAGGAAATTTTACTTTTGACAGGTGAAAGCCGAAAAATGTCAGACGTCGAATATATCGGCAATGCTTGTAAAATAGCGAAGAAATATTTTAAGGTTGTCGGTGTTGAGGTTTATCCGATGAACTCTGACGAATACGCACATCTGCACAAGTGCGGTGCAGATTTTGTGACGGTATTCCAAGAAACCTATAACAGCGACAAATACGAAACATTGCACCTTGAGGGACACAAAAGGATATTCCCGTATCGTTTTTATGCACAGGAAAGAGCGATACTCGGCGGTATGCGTGGCGTGGGATTTGCGGCACTTTTGGGATTGGACGATTTCAGAAAAGACGCTTTCGCAACGGGTATGCACGCATATTTGTTGCAGAAGAAATATCCGTATGCGGAAATTGCGTTTTCTTGTCCGCGTTTAAGACCGATTATAAATAACGACAAAATCAATCCGAAAGACGTACACGAACCACAGCTTTTGCAGGTAATATGTGCGTACAGAATATTTATGCCGTTTGCGAGCATAACAATTTCAACGCGTGAATGTGAGAGGTTCAGAAATAATATTATTAATATTGCCGCTACAAAAATAAGTGCCGGAGTTGACGTTGGTATCGGCGGTCATTCGGGTGAGAAAAAGGGTGATGAACAATTTGAAATTTCAGACCCGAGAAACGTTGAAGAAGTGTATAAAGCGATTGAGGAGCAGGGCTTACAGCCGGTAATGAGTGATTATATCTATGTTTAATATTGTATGCGTGACACACAGAAAACTTTGCAAAAACTTTTTTAAAAGAGTGGGGGAGCTTTATGAAAACAATGTTCCTGTAATACTCAGAGAAAAAGACTTGTCGGAAAGTGAATATGAAGAACTTGCGAAAAAAGTTATTGAAATTTGTCCGAATGTGATACTTCATTCATATATTAATGTCGCAAAAAATCTCGGTGTCAAGAAAATACATTTGCCGCTGCGTTTGATGAACGAAAATGCAGAGAAAGAATTTGAAACGGTTGGTGTATCTGTTCATTCGGCAGATGAAGCGGTGCTTGCCGAAAAAATGGGTGCAACGTATGTGACGGCAGGTCATATTTTTGCGACAGACTGCAAAAAAGGTCTTGAGCCGCGCGGCATAGAATTTTTGAAAAATGCAGTATCGTCCGTCGATATTGATGTTTACGGTATCGGCGGTATTTCGCCCGAAAATATCGGCAAAATACAGAATACCGGCGCAAAGGGCGGTTGTATAATGTCGGGGTTTATGAAGTGCGATAATGTGAAAAAATATTTGGATGAAACATACAAAAACCTATTGAAAAAATAAACCGATTAATATATAATAAATATATAGTGTGAAATTTACACACAAAACAGAGTATTATGTATTTAAGGAGAGAGAAACCAATGAAATCAATTAAAGAATATGAATTTTGGTTTGTAACAGGAAGTCAACATCTTTACGGCCCTGAAACTTTGGAACAGGTTGCAAAGGATTCACAGGCTATGGTGGACGGTCTTAACGCGTCAGGCAAAATGCCTTGTAAGATTGTGTACAAGCCGACAGTGAAAACTCCTGCTGAAATTAAAAAAGTTTTCAAAGAGGCATCATATGATGATAAATGTGCCGGTGTAATTGCTTGGATGCACACATTCAGTCCGTCAAAGATGTGGATAAACGGTCTAAAGGACTTCAAAAAGCCTTACTGTCATTTCCATACACAGTTTAATCGTGAAATTCCTTGGAATGAAATCGATATGGACTTTATGAACCTTAATCAGTCTGCACACGGTGACAGAGAACACGGATTTATCGGTTCAAGACTTAGAATGGCGAGAAAGGTTATCGTAGGTTATTGGGAGGACGAAGAACCTCAGACAAAGCTTGCAAATTGGATGAGAAGTGCTTGCGGTTATGCAATCAGCCAAGAGCTTAAAATGGTACGTTTCAGCGATAATATGCGCCAAGTTGCCGTTACAGAGGGTGATAAGGTTGAGGCTGAAATCAAGTTCGGTTGGGACGTTGAATACAGACCAATCGGCGATATTGTTGACATTTTGAATGAAGTTACAGAGGCTGAAATCGATGCAAAAATGGCTGAATATGAAAGCCGTTATACAATGGATACGGATAATATTGACGCTGTTCGTTATCAGGCGAAAGAAGAAATCGCTATAAGAAAAATGTGTGAACAGTTTGATTACAGTGCATTCGTTACTCACTTTGATACATTGCACGGTCTTGACCAACTTCCGGGTCTTGCTGCACAGAATATGATGGCAGACGGTTACGGTTTCGGTGCCGAAGGTGACTGGAAAGTTGCCGCTATGGACGTTATAATGAAGTCGATGGCTGAGGGCATGACAGGCGGTACTGCATTTATGGAGGACTATACATACCATCTTGAAAAAGGTAATGAACATATTTTGGGTGCGCATATGCTTGAAGTTTGCCCGCTTGTTGCGGCAGATAAGCCGAAAATTCAGGTACATCCTCTTGGTATCGGCGGTAAGAGCGATCCTGCAAGACTTGTATTTGACTCAAAGAACGGTGACGCAATCGTTGCTTCGCTTGTTGATATGGGTGGCAGAATGCGTTTAATCGTAAATGATATTAAGGCTTGTAATCCGTTAAAGCCAATGCCTAAATTGCCTGTTGCGGGTGTAATGTGGAAACCGCTTCCGTCACTTGCTGTTTCGGCTGAATGTTGGATTAAAGCCGGCGGTGCTCATCACAGCGTTCTTTCATATGACGTTACTGCTGAAATGATGAAAGACTGGGCTGAAATGATGGGTATTGAATTCCTACATATCGGCGAAAATACAACAGTTGAAGATTTTGAAAAAGAAATTTTCTGGAACGATATTGCTTATAAATTAAAGTAAATAACATTATAAAAGGCGAGCCGTTAGGTTCGCCTTTTTGTGTGCTATTTTTCACTTACCACAATTGTCGGAAGTGACATTTCACTGTATTGAGTTGAAATAATGCTGTTTTTTGCAATTCTTGAATACAGACCGGCAAGTTTGCCGTTATACATGTACATACCCGTTATATTGCTGTACTTTTTATATTTTGCATTTTCATCGTGGGTGATGTCGATATTCCAAGTTGCATACGGGGTACAGTATTCTTGAAGTAAGTAGTGATTATCAACGTTACTCAAAACTTCTTCTTTCCACGCGTGGTCACTCATACCCTCAACACCTGCATACACGCCTTTTGACGCGTACGAATCTTCAGGTTTTATGACCCACTTATCCTTTGTATTAAGAACATCGTGTTTATCGATTTCTTCTTGTGTAAGTGACGCGGTGTACGGAATGTGATCTTTGACGTACTGCTTTTCTTCATCGGTAAGGAATGCGGAAGTCATATCATCGTGAAGTACCTTAAACACGATTTTATTATGAATAACCTGTGTTTTAAAATCACCGATAAGGCATACATCATTATTTTCGGCAGCCTTTATAAACGGCTGAACTTTATCGTAATTACGCATAATATCGCAAGTCACCGCACGGCGGTAGATTGCATTGATTTGCTTGCCGCTTGGCGAAAGAAGTTTGCCGTTTTCGTATGAAAGGTCGGTTATTTCGCATATTTCACACGTTAAACCGCTGTCCTCAAATGCCTTTTGAAATGCGGTAAATTCACGGCTTATGTCACCGCCGAAAAAGTCGACTATTGCAATATGCGGATTTTCTACCGCTCTGTCGTATGTACGGTAAATATCCATAAATGCTTTAACCCATGAATTAAACAATTCATATGTTCTCACATTGTATTTTTCGGTAAACTTATCAAAAGTGCTTGTAAGACGAATGGCTTGGTTAAGCTCCTTATCCTCATTCATTGCACTTGAGCCGTCCGCGTTAAATTCGCAGAACTTAAACGAAAAATCGTCCTCATTAAAAAATATATCTATTCTTGCGATAGGCAAGGCACATTCATAGTGATTTGGACGAAGAATTAGCTTTTCCAATTTTTCGTCAAAACCGAAAAGCTTTCTGTATTCGGCATTAGTTTGATATTCATGAATAACTTTTTCAAGTATTTTGTACATACTTTCGGCGGCTTTTTTGAAGTATGCCGCCATTTCTTCCGTAAACATTTTCGGCATATAAAGCGTGTGTACAAAATAGCCGTGATAACGTGCCGTTGAAGTTTTGATATATTCCTGTTGCTTTTTTGCGCTTTGCAGACTTTCCACAAAATTATCGTCTACAAGTTTTTTATAAAATTCCTCTGCCTTTTGCAAGGTTAATCGTCTCCTTTAATGTTTGTTTGTTGTCTATAAGCTGTTTAAGCGGAAGAAGATATTCTCTGTCGCTTGAATCAAGTGCGTTATATGCCGCACTGCACAATTTCATAGCCAACGTATGTGCGTCGGTTCCGTAAACTTCGGCATTATAACCCTTTAATATTATATTGTTCTTTGCCTGAGTAATGGCACTTAGTGAAACATCAAGTGAAAAGTCAGACATAAAAATACCTTTGATAAGCGTTGCATAAGCTAAAACATACTTAATCGGCATACTGTCGGCAGGTCTGATTTCAATATACTTTTTAAGTCTTACGTCAGGGAAGAACATAGAAAGAAGATGCTCCGCTATGCTTTCGTTAATAGGAGTATCTTTGTAAATATCGCATATTTTTTTATCGGCGGTAAATTCTATATCGTCACCGTTTACAGTGAGTATAGCCGGTGAATTGTAAATGTATTCGGCATATTTCTTGAATGAAAAATCACTGTCAAGCACTGTCGGAACAATACCGCAACGGTCATTGTCAACATCATTCCAAATATATGTTCTCAACGTATTTCCCAAAAACGGCTTGCCCTCAAAAACAGGTGCGTTGTCGCATATAAGTGAAAGAATAGGGCTTATTATGTTTGCTTTTTTGAATTTTTGAACGCAGTCTTTTTCATCGGCGAAGTCAATAGATACCTGTGCAGACGCGGTACCGCGCATCATATTTATTCCGCGTGTGCCGACCGATTTAAAGTATTTGTTCATATATTCATAACGTTTTTTCGGGATAAGCGATATATCCTTTGCTTTGTTTTTAGGCATATAACCGAGTGTTGTAAGTCTGTATGAATATTTATCAAGTATCGGATTTATCACTGATAAAAATTCGCTGTAAATATTTTCAATCTCACAAATATTTTCAGTCGGTTTTATACTGATTTCAATTTGTGCACCCGGTTCAAGAGTGATGTTGTATTTATCACACGAAAGACCGATAAGAAAACCCTCGCTGTAAACGTGTTTGGGGAAGTTTTGAGCAAGCTGTTCGATTATATTTTCAACACCGTTGATATACGGCACACAATCGCCGTTTTTGTCAATTACAAAATGCTCAAGCTCAACTCCGACTGCATTTGAATTACAGCCTTTTGAGCCATCGGCTATATAATTTGTAAGTACATTAATGTTATTATCGTAAATATCCATAAATCCCTCAATCAGCAGAATACAGACGGTACTTTTGTAAGCTGTTCGATTTGAACGTCACCATCTGTAAGCGGTTTGATGTCCTCAAGAAATTGAAGAAAATGCTTTGCATTGTTGTGCTGATCTATTGCAGTGTCGTTAAGCCATTCTTCGATGAATGTAAATTTTGTTGCATCTTCTCTGCTTTGGTATATCTTGTACGCAAGATTGCCTTTTTCCTTGCGTGTGTCACGCACTACATTGACAGCACATTTTTTGAATTCGTCAACACTGCCGTTAAGTACGTTGAATTTTGCTATTATAGTAATCATATTAATTTCAACTCCTTAATATAGATATTTTTATTATACCATATTAGTGCAATTTTTACAAGACCAATAAATAATGATTGACGGAAAAAATTATAAGTGATATAATTAATAGGTTAGTATAAAGCTTTGAAAGGACATATTTACTTATGGATAAGAATAAATTTATAAAAGATAATTTCGGTATATCGGACAAGACGCTTAAATTGGTAAGTGAGGCGGAGGAGAGTATCAAAGAGCAGTTTAAGCATATAGAGAATATTTGTGAAATAAATCAGCTTAGAGTTATGAAAGCATTTGCGGACAATCGTGTATCTGACAGTCACTTTGTTGCTACGACAGGCTACGGTTATGACGATTTGGGCAGAGATACGCTTGACAGAGTATATGCGGATATTATGGGTGCGGAGGACACACTTGTACGTCACAATTTCATATCTGGTACGCATACCATCTCAACCGCACTTTTTGCTGTTTTAAGACCGAATGATATACTTGTTTCGATAACAGGCAAGCCGTATGACACGCTTGAAGAAGTAATCGGAATACAAGGTGAGGCGGGTAACGGCTCACTTAAAGATTTCGGTGTAAAATATGTTCAGATTGATTTAAAGCATGACGGAACACCTGACCTTGAACAGATTAAATTTACTCTTACTCATATGAATGTAAAAGCCGTTACAATACAGCGTTCAAAGGGTTACGGCTGGCGTCCGACATACAGTGCAAAGGATATAGGCGCACTTATAGAATTTGTAAAGGAAATTTCGCCTGAAACTATTTGTATAGTTGACAACTGTTACGGTGAATTTGTCGAAACGGAAGAGCCTACCGCATACGGTGCAGACCTTATAGCAGGCTCACTTATAAAAAATCCGGGCGGCGGACTTGCTCCGACCGGAGGATATATTGCAGGTAAACAGAAGTACGTAGAGCTTTGCGCATACCGTCTTACTTCTGTCGGAATCGGCAAGGAGGCAGGTGCGTCACTCGGTTTTAACAGACAGATGTATCAAGGCTTGTTTATGGCACCGCACGTTGTGTCACAGGCTTTAAAAGCAGCAGTGCTTTGTTCGGCGGTATTTGAGAAACTCGGCTTTGAGGTTGACCCAAAACCTAACGAAATCAGACACGATATAATTCAATCAATAAAATTCGGTGATCCCGATAAAGTTACAGCATTTTGTCAGGGAATACAAAAAGGTGCACCGGTGGACAGCTTTGTTACACCTGAACCTTGGGATATGCCGGGATATTCGTCACAGGTGATTATGGCGGCAGGTGCGTTTGTACAGGGTGCGTCGATAGAATTATCGGCTGACGCACCTATAAAACCGCCGTACATTGCATATATGCAAGGCGGTTTGACATACGAAAGCGCAAAACTCGGAATAATGGTTGCTGCTGATAAAATGATTAGAAAGGAATAAAAATATGAGTCTTAATTTAAAGCAAAATGTAAAATGCCCTAAGTGCAGTCAAATGAGTGAAGTTACTGTATGGAACTCGATTACGGTTAAGGACAGTGAAGATTTAAAGAATGACTTGCTTACGGGTAAGGTGAATATGTTCCGTTGTCCGTCTTGTTCGTACTCGGCACTTATGCCTACACCTATGCTTTATCACGATGAAGATAAGCGTCTTATGATTTCATTTTCACCGTGTGACGATGTTGTTTTGAAAAGTCAGCTTTTTGACAATGTTCAGAAATCGTCAAAAGAATCTGGTGAACTTGACAAACTTGAGGGGTATAATTTACGTTTTGTAACCGATTATAATGAATTGCTTGAAAAAATTCTTATCTTTGATAACGATATGAACGACAAGACTATGGAGGTTATAAAACTTATGGTATTGTCGCAGGACTTGGAAAAGGCGGAGCAGAGAGTTTGCCGTTTCGGAAAGTGTCAGGATGAAGTGATAGAATTTATGATATACGACACAATCGAAAATCAAACATACACATCAAAAGTGCCTAAAGAAACATACGACACAATCCATAAACAACTTCTTGAATCGGGTATGAAACCGTACAGCTTCGGTTGGGAAATGGTTGACGCGTCATATGCGACAAGACTTTTAAACGGGTTTAACAACTGATGGACAGAGTACTTGAATATGAAATTCCGTCAGAATATGACGGAGCGAATATAACGACTGTTTTAAAACAGCATTTTAAAATTTCAACCAATCTGATTAAGGACTTAAAGAAATACAAAGAGGGAATACAGGTAAACGGAGAACACAAACGTGTTGTGGATTTGGTGGCAAAGGGCGATATTTTAAAAATAACAATTCGTGACACTGTGTCCGAAAATATTGTGCCTACCGATATTCCGCTTGATATTGTGTATGAAGACGAGGACGTGCTTGTTATAAACAAACCGTCGAATATGCCGACTCACCCGTCAATGGGAAATTACGAAAATTCGCTTGCAAACGGTGTGATGTATTATTACAAAAGCAAGGGCGAGGAAAGAGTTTTTCGTGCGGTAAACCGTCTTGATAAAGATACTTCGGGACTTATGGCTGTTGCAAAAAATTCATACATACACGCAAGATTGGGTGAAGAAATACAGAAAAAAGAATTGAAACGAAAATATATGTGTATCGTGTGCGGTGATGTAGAGCGTGACGGAACGGTTGACGCACCGATAAGACGTGCCGACGGAAGTGTTATAAACAGAATTGTAGCACCTGACGGACAGAGAGCCGTAACACATTACAGAGTTGTAAAACGTTACGGAGAGTATACATTGCTTGAAATGGAGCTTGAAACGGGGCGTACGCATCAAATTCGTGTGCATATGGCATATATCGGCCATCCGCTTGTAGGCGACTGGCTTTACGGAATGGAGGACCATAATATTGCAAAAAGACAGATGCTACATTCGTGCTATCTTTGCTTTACGCATCCGATTACAGGTCAAATAATGGAGTTTAAAGACGAAATGGCAGAAGATATGAGAGCTTTTATCGAAAAACTTTCGTAAAATCATTGAAAAAACAGTAAAGTTATGATATGATAACATATATGTATTAATATTTTAACGTATTGAACTAAATTTAAGAGGTGATATAATGGCTTACAAAGTAGTTAAAAAGAATGTGCTTAATCCGCAAATCTTTTTAATGGAGGTTGAAGCTCCATTGGTTGCGAAGAAAGCAGAGCCGGGACAGTTCATCATTTTGAGAATTGATGAATACGGTGAAAGAGTTCCGTTTACAATCGCAGATTTTGACAGAGAAAAGGGAACAGTTACAATTATCGTACAAATCGTAGGTAAGACAACAAAGGACCTTGCACAGGTTGAAGAAGGAGAAGAAATTCTTGACTTTGCCGGACCTTTGGGAACACCTACACCGCTTGAAGGTCTAAAGAAAGTCGCGGTTATCGGCGGCGGTCTTGGTACAGCTATCGCTTATCCGCAAGCTAAGAAACTTCATAATCTTGGTGCCGATGTAACGGTTATCACAGGTTTTCGAAACAAGGATTTAGTTATTCTTGAAGATGAACTAAAGAAAGTTTCAAACAAACTTATCGTTGCAACAGACGACGGTTCAAACGGAAATCAAGGCTTTGTTACAGATATGCTTAAAAAAGAAATCGAAGCAGGCGAAAAGTTTGACGAAGTAATCGCAATCGGTCCGCTTGTAATGATGAAATTTGTCTGTAAGCTGACAGAACAATACAACATTCCTACAACAGTTTCAATGAACCCTGTTATGATTGACGGTACAGGTATGTGCGGTGGCTGTCGTGTAATCGTCGGCGGCGAAACAAAGTTCGCTTGTGTTGACGGTCCTGACTTTGACGGTCACAAGATTGACTGGGATACTGCTATGAAACGTGGCAGAATGTTTAAGGATTATGAAGAAAAATCATGCAAAGAAGGTCACTGCAGAATAGGCAGAACCAATCATCAAGACTGATTAAGGGAGGATTTTTAATATGCCAAATATGAGAATGGACAAAAATCCGATGCCGGAGCAATGTCCTAATGTAAGAAATAAGAATTTCCTTGAAGTTACAACAGGTTATACAGAGGAAATGGCAATAGACGAGGCACAGAGATGTCTTAACTGTAAACATAAGCCTTGTATGCAAGGCTGTCCTGTAAGCGTTAAAATCCCTGAATTTATCGCGTTTGTTGCAAAGGGTGAATTTGAAAACGCTTATAAGAAGATTAAGGAAACAAATGCACTTCCTGCTGTTTGCGGCAGAGTATGTCCGCAGGAAAAGCAGTGTGAATCAAAGTGTGTAAGAGGTATCAAGGGCGAAAGCGTCGGTATCGGCAGACTTGAAAGATTTGTTGCCGACTGGCATATGAAGAATGTCAAGGAAGAAATTGAAAAGCCTGTTTCAAACGGTAAGAGAGTTGCAGTTGTAGGAAGCGGTCCTTCAGGACTTACAGTTGCGGGCGACCTTGCTAAAAAGGGTTACGAAGTAACAATTTACGAGGCATTCCATACAGCAGGCGGCGTTTTGATGTACGGTATTCCTGAATTCAGACTTCCAAAGGATATTGTGCAAAAGGAAATCTCTAACCTAAAGGAAATGGGCGTTGACATCGAAACTAACGTAGTTATCGGTAAGACACTTACTGTTGACGAATTGTTTGACGAAATGAATTTTGATGCGGTATATATCGGCTCAGGTGCAGGTCTTCCTCACTTTATGGGTATCGAGGGCGAAAGCCTTAACGGTGTATACAGTGCAAATGAATTCTTAACAAGAATTAATCTTATGAAGGGTTATAAGTTCCCTGAATACGATACACCTGTATATGTAGGTAAAAATGTTGCGGTTCTTGGCGGCGGTAACGTTGCTATGGACGCTGCAAGATCGGCAAAGCGTCTTGGTGCTGAAAATGTATATATCGTTTACAGACGTGGTAAGGAAGAACTTCCTGCAAGAGCAGAAGAAGTATTCCACGCAGAAGAAGAAGGTATCGAATTTAAACTTCTTCAAAATCCGACAAAGATTCTTGGCAACGAGGACGGTTGGGTAAACGGTATGGAAGTTATCAAGATGGAACTTGGCGAGCCTGACGACAGTGGCAGAAGACGTCCTGTTCCTATCGAGGGCAGTGAAGAAATTATTGACGTAGATACAGTAGTTGTAGCTATCGGTCAAACTCCGAACCCACTTATCAGAAAGACAACAAAAGGTCTTGATACAAATAAGAGAGGTTGTATCATTGCTGATGAGGAAACAGGTAAAACTTCAAAAGACCATGTATACGCCGGCGGTGACGTTGTAACAGGTGCCGCAACAGTTATTCTTGCAATGGGTGCTGGTAAAGCCGCAGCTGCTGCAATAGATGAAGAACTAAGCAAGTAAAAATAATGGCGACAGTCATGAAAATGCACTCTTTACGGAGTGCATTTTTTGTACTTAAATTGTGTAATTTTCTATTTAGACCTTGAAAAAAAACGCTATATGTAGTAGAATATTTAGAGAAATAATTAAATTACGGAGGCAGTCTTATGAAGGTAATAGCTGCAACAAAAAACAAAGGAAAAATAAGAGAAATGCAAGAAATTCTTGCACCGCTTGACATTGAAATCGTATCACAACAAGAGCTTGGAATTGATGTTGATGTGGAAGAAACGGATGACACATTTGTAAAAAACGCACTTATTAAGGCAAGAGCGGTTGCTATGGTTTGCGATTATCCTATCCTTGCGGATGATTCAGGCATATGCGTTGAGGCACTAGGCGGTGCGCCGGGTGTCAGAAGTGCAAGATATGCCGGTGACAATGCAACGGACGAGGACAGAATTAACAAACTTTTAACGGAACTCGGCGACAACGAAAACCGCAGAGCAAAGTTTGTGACGTCGGTAGCGTTTATAATGCCTGACGGTACGGAAATAACCGCTGAGGGTGAAGTAAAAGGCACGATAACAAAAGAGCCTAAGGGTGAAAACGGATTTGGATATGATCCGATATTTTTGTCTGACGAACTCGGTAAAACATTTGCCGAAAGCAGTGACGAAGAAAAAAATTCAATCAGTCATCGCGGACGTGCATTGAAAAATCTGTATGATAAGTTGAAGAAAATGAATTAAATATAAGAAAGGTAACAGATTGCTATGATGAATGATATATATTTGGAATACATACTAAAGAAGAAAAAAACAGGCGGACAAAAGGCGATTATCGCAGTTATAATTTTTGCGGCGATTATTGTATCGGTGGCTTTGCTATTACTTATTTTTGCAACGGCTACTGCACTTTCGGGCACTCAATTCGGTTCATTTTCATTTAGTATCGGACTTGTGCTTATAGCATTTGCGTGGTACGGTGCGTATTTGCTTATGAGTATGCAAAATATTGAGTACGAATATATACTTACAAACAGCGAAATTGATATTGATAAGATTATGTCAAAGAAAGCAAGAAAAAGAATTGCGAGTTTTGACTTTAAAGAAATAAATATTTGTGCGAATATCAATGATAACGAGCATAATCACGATTATAAAAACGTAACAGTAAGCAAAACTTTTGACGTTACGGGCGACAAGTCGAGAGGTAATGTTTACTTTGTTGATTACAGCCAAGACAGTGAAAATTACAGAGTATTGTTCCAGCCTACATCAAAGATGATTGAATCAATCAAGAGATTTAATCCGAGAAATGTATTTGTAATGGAGGACTAAAATATGAAAGCGTGTTTTGCCTCTGAAATGAGAGGCGTGGACAAGGCGGCAAGCGAAATCGGCGGAATACCGAGTATTGTGCTTATGGAAAATGCCGCTATGGCTTGTGTGGAAGAACTAAAAAAAGACTTTGCAAACCTTTCGGAAAAATCGGTCGCGGTATTTTGCGGAAAAGGCAATAACGGCGGTGACGGTTTCGCAATCGCAAGACATCTGTACAATATGGGCATTGATGTGGCGGTTTATTTGGTATGCGGAAATGAATTTAAAGGCGACGCAAAAATTAATTTTGATATAATCAAGAGAATGAATATCAACATTGATGTCATTTCGGATATAGAAGATTTGAAATATATAGTGCGTTCGTATGACATAATTGTTGACGCAATTTTCGGAACAGGCATAAGCGGAACTGTACGTGGAATAAGTTATGACGTTATAAGTGAAATTAATGATAACGCAAAGTATATAGTGGCGGTTGACGTCCCGAGCGGGATTAATTCCGACAGTGGCGAAATTTGCGGTGTATGTATAAAGGCTGACAAAACAGTGACCTTTGTGGCTTACAAAGTCGGTATGCTTATGTTCCCCGCGGCTGATTATGTGGGGCAGGTAACGGTTAAGAATATTTCAATTCCGGACTATATAATTGACGTACAGAATTTGAAGATTAACGTAATTGACGATAAATTTGTGCGTTCAAATTTTCCTAAACGTGAAAACAATTCGCAGAAAGGAGATTACGGTAAGGTACTTGTTATAGCAGGTTCTGCTGGAATGACAGGCGCGGCATATTTGTCATCACAAACTGCCGTTACAACAGGCAGCGGACTTGTTACTCTTGCAGTACCGAGCAGTCTTAACAGTGCCATGGAGGCAAAAACGACAGAAGTTATGACAGTGCCGTTAAGCGACAGAAACGGGCGTATTTCAGCTAACGCAATTGACGAAATTTTAAAGTGTGTCGATAAGGCTGATACGGTGCTTATAGGTCCGGGGTTGGGAAGATGTGACGATGTTTCGGAAGTTGTTGAAAGTGTGCTTGAATATTCAAAAGTTCCCGTTATAATCGATGCAGACGGAATAAATGCCGTAGCGGAAAATATGAAGGCTTTAAGCAGTTGCACTTGCCCTGTGATATTTACACCGCATACGGTTGAAATGTCACGTTTAACGGGACTTGAGAGGGAATATATTGAGGATAACAGACTTGTTACCGCAAAGGAGTTTGCGGAGGAAAACGGAGTCACTTTGATTTTAAAAGGACATCATACGATTGTAACAGGTCAGGACGGAGAACAATATATTAATATTACAGGCAATTCAGGTCTTGCAACAGGCGGCAGCGGTGATGTGCTTGCCGGAACGGTTGCGTCACTTGTATCAAGAGGTATAAACGAAACCGTTGCGTCAGCTATGGCGGTGTACATACATGGTTTGGCGGGTGATATTGCCAAAGACAAGTATGGAATCGAGTCCGTAACCGCGTCTAAAGTTATGGAGTGTATTCCGTGTGCTTTAAGACAAATATTACAAGTAGAAAATTAAATGGCTATATGCTATAATTAATAAGAACTGAATTAAATCTCTCACAGCAATGTGGACGATTTTCATTCGGAAAAGGAGTAGTATAACAATGGATAAAAGAACTTGGGCAGAGGTTGATCTTGACGCAATAGCTCATAACATAAAGGAAATAAGAAAGATAACAAATCCGAATGCAAAAATAATGGCGGTAGTAAAAGCCGACGCATACGGTCACGGATTTTTGGAGGTCGCAAAAACGCTCCTTGAAAACGGCGCAGACCGTCTTGCCGTAGCGGTTTTGCAGGAGGGTAAACAGCTTAGAAGCCGTGGCGTAACCGTGCCGATTTTGATACTTGGTGCAAGCGGTGAAGAAGCTGTTGAAGATTTAATCAATTTTGATATAACACCGAGTGTATTCACATATGAATTTGCAAAAGCACTTTCTTATGAGGCTGAAAGAAAAGAAAAAGTTACGAAAATTCATATCAAAATTGATACAGGAATGAGCCGTATAGGTTTTCTTGCCGGAGAAAATAATGAAGAAATTGTAGACGAAATTATAAAAATATCAAAACTGCCTTATATTGAAATCGAAGGTATATTCTCACATTTTGCAACATCTGACGAGTACGATAAATCGTATACACTTTTGCAATACGGACGTTTTATGGATGTTTGCAGCAGACTTGAAGAAAAAGGACTTAATATTCCGATTAAGCATATTTGCAACAGTGCCGGAATAATGATGTATCCTGAAATGCACCTTGATATGGTGCGTCCGGGTGTTATTTTGTACGGAATGTATCCATCTGACGAAGTGGATAAGTCAAGACTTGACCTAATTCCCGCAATGACGCTAAAATCAACAATAACACATATAAAAGAAGTTGAACCGGGCAGAGGGGTAAGTTATGGAAAAGAGTACATAACCGATAAGAAAACCAAAATTGCAACAGTACCTATCGGTTATGCTGACGGATATTTAAGAAAGCTTGCAAAGCATGGTAAGATGATCGTTGACGGTGTAAAAGTTCCTATTATCGGAAGAATTTGTATGGACCAATGTATGATTGATGTTACAAATGTCCATAATATTGATAAAGGCGATGAAGTAATCATATTCGGACGTGAAGGAGTAACCGTTGACGATTTGGCCGAGTGGCTTGAAACAATAAACTACGAGGTGTCATGCGTAATAGGTAAGCGTATCCCGAGAATTTATACAAAAGACGGAAAGGCGGTGAAGGTATTAAACTACCTTATGTAGTTGATAAACGGTTATCTTGAAAACTGAAAAGGGGGCCTGATTGCTTTGTCACAAATCAAAAAATCCGATGAAAATAAACTTGTAGCCGAACTTGAAAAAGGTTATAAGGAAATGGCGGATATAAATCTTGAACTGGCACAAATGTGTTTGGAAGCGGATAACGAAAGTCTTTCGCTGTGTGAGGAAAAACTGACGGAGTGTGAGTAAATTGATTGTGAAAAGAGGAGATATTTATTACGCCGATTTAAGCCCGGTTGTCGGAAGTGAGCAAGGCGGTATAAGACCTGTACTTGTTATTCAGAACGACATAGGTAATAAATACAGTCCTACGGTGATTGCGGCGGCTATAACAAGCCAAATTAATAAGGCGAAAATGCCTACGCATATCGAACTTGCTGCAAAGGATTACGGACTTAATAAGGATTCTGTGATATTGCTTGAGCAAATCAGGACGATTGATAAAAGAAGATTACGAGAGAAAATAGGCCGTATAGATGACGGACTTATGGCAAGTGTTAATAATGCATTGTCAATAAGTTTCGGACTCGGCGGATTTTAAAAACCTCTTAATTATCGAAATATGGGAGGTTTTAATATGGATAGAAAAATAACGTGTTATGTAGCATAGACGGCTACATATAAAAAGGTTATCGGCATTTTAGCCGATAACCTTTTTTCATTGTGTAGGGGTATATCTTTTTATAAAATCTGAATCAGTAACAAAAAATGAGGCTTTGAAAAAGCCTCATTTTTGCTGTCTTATTCTTCCGATGAAGTATCTTCTTCTGCTCCGCCTGCTGTATTTTCGCTTTCAGATGAGCCTGTATTGCCTTGTTCGTAATCAGTTCCGCCTGAATTTGACGAAGAACTGCTGCCCGAATTTGTATCATAAGAACTACTGTTAGTACTCGAATTTGTACTTGACGAAGAACCGCTGTTAGTACCTGACGAAGAACCCGAATTTATACCAGAAGATGTATTTGAATTATTGCCGTTTTGATTTTCGTGTGTTTCCGAAGTCGCAGGATTTACTGTAGGCATAGCGCTTGGAGTTTCAACCGGTGCAACCGTTGACAGAGGTGCTTGCGTTGGTTTATTACGTCTGCTTGCGTGTGATGCGTCACAATATGCCTTTGGCTGTGTTCCTTCAACGAAGTAAGCGGTTGTGGTAGGGCAGGTGTCAGTTGCAAGCATACCGGAGTATTCGCATACCTGTGCCTCAACAACATTACTTGGTTTTGTGATTTCTTTAGGGTTAAGCGATTCGTGAATTTTTTCCATTACAAGATTCCATGCGGTAACTGTCGGATTGCCCGAAACACCTGCCGCTGAAATTGATGCAGGAGTATCGAAACCGTACCAACAAGCGCCTACATAATACGGTGTGAAACCAACAAACCACTTATCGCAGTCATCGTCTGTTGTACCTGTTTTACCGTATGTTGAAATACCGCAGTCAAGCTTTGCACCTTTACCTGTACCGACACTGCTGTTTACAACGCCCGAAAGTAAATCAGCTGTAATGTATGCTGCCGCAGGACTGATAGCCTGACTTGTGTTTGATGTGTTTTCAAGAATAACCTGACCTGTTGAATCAAGTACTCTTGTGTAAGTGTACGGCTTAATATATTTACCGCTGTTTACGAATGTACAATATGCTCCCGCCATTTCTTCAACGGTTACACCTTGTGTAAGACCGCCGAGTGCAAGAGAACTGTAGTTTTTATCTTTTTCTTCAAGTGTTGTGATATGGAATTTGTTTTGTAGGTAGTTGAATGAGTTTGTAAGGTTGACCATATCCAATACCTTTACGGCAGGAATGTTTGCCGAACGTGCAACCGCCTCTTTAATTGTCATATCGCCTAAGAAGTCGTTGTATGAGTTCTTTGGTTTCCACTTGTCGTTGCCGATTGTTATTTCTTCGTCTGTTACGGTGTCGACTTCTGTGATTTTACCCATATCAACCGCCGGTGCGTAAACCGAAAGCGGTTTGATTGATGAACCCGGTTGACGTTTTGATTGAGTGGCTCTGTTCCAACCGCGAATATCAGTTTTTTCGCCAAGACCGCCTATAAGACCGCGAATTTTACCTGTGTAAGGGTCAATTATAATCATTGCCGATTGAGCACCCTTACCTGTATAAGGGAAGTTAGACGTATTGGTAAATATGCCTTCCATTATATTTTGAATGTCGGGATCCATTGTTGAATAAATTTTCAAACCGCCGTTGTATACCTGTTGGGTTGCGAAATCTTCCGAGTAACCTTTTTGAGCCATAAGGTCGGCGATAACGTCATTTACAACTTGGTCAACAAAGTATGAAGTAATACGTCCTTGATTTTGCCTGTAAGCGTTGCTTACAACAAGGTCACTGCCTGATGCCTCTGCATATTCAGCGTCTGTGATATAACCGAGTTCACGCATTTTGCCGAGTACAAGATTACGTTTTTCGATATTCTTATCCGGATGTACAAACGGATCGTATTCTGACGGGAACTGTGTTATACCTGCGATTGATGCCGCTTCGGCAAGCGTAAGGGCGCTTGCGTCTTTGTTAAAGTAAGTGTTTGCGGCAGCCTCAACACCGTTACAGTTGTTAGCGAAATATACGATATTCAGATACATTGTAAGTATTTCGTCTTTTGTAAGCTGTTTTTCAAGTGCAACCGCACGCATCATTTCTTTGACCTTACGCGAAGGTGTATTTTCTTTTTCATTGGTTATATTTTTTATAACCTGTTGAGTAATCGTACTACCGCCATAGTTTGACGAGCCGATACCGACTTTTGAAAGTACCCATTTACCCGTTGCACCGAGTGTACGTTTTATATCAACACCGTGGTGCTTGTAGAAACGTTCATCCTCGATTGAAACGATAGCGTCTTTCATAACTTGAGGTATTTGCGACGAATCTACCCATATACGGTTAAAATCGGATTGTATTTGTTCCAGTTCCTGCGGATTGCCGGCGGCATCTTCGTAATATATAAATGAAGAATAATTCAAAGCAAGAGTTTGAATATTCATATCTTTAATTTCACGTGATACTGCGGCATACATTCCTATGCCCATACCGGATACAATTACAACTACCACAAAAATCGCAACAAAGAATGTAAGCCGTAAGCGTTTTCTGAATTGAATCTGTTTCGGAGTAAGCTGCTTTTTTTGCTTTTTCTTACTGCGGGAAGTTGTTTGAGTTCGGCGCCTTGACGGTACTTCTCTGTATGATGAAGAACTTGCCTGCGGTGATCTTGTAGGCTTTGTGGATGCCGCTTGTCTGCGACGTCTCGGAGCGCCTGAAGCTGACGAAGTTTTCATATCATACTCTTCCCAGTTGAAATTATCATTTGAGCCATATCCGGAGCTTGGTCTGTTTCTTCTGTTATTATCAGCCATAATATTTTCTCCTATCTTTTTTATTAAGATTGTAGACAAAATGTGAGAGTATGTCTACTTTGATTTCGGGGCTGTTAAAAGCCTCAATCTTTCTTTAAAGATAATTACATACTTTAATTATATCCTAAATTGCATAAATTTGCAACATTTATTTTTCAAAGTCTTATGCAAAGTATAAAAATGGGACAAAAGGGAATAATTTAAGAAAAAATATTAAAAGAAATGAGGAATAAATTATGAAAATTTTAAAGAATACACTTATTGTTTCGTCATATGTATTACTTGTAGCATTGTTTTTCGGAGGCGGATACGCTATCGGCAGAATAGGTGTGTCCGACAGTGTGCCGACTCCTATGCCTACGGTTGCGGCGGTTGAAGAGGTGAATGCAAATGATGTAAAAACTACAGTATATGAAGTTAAGGTTGAGAACAGTTTACTTCAAATTAATAAATGTGTAGGGGATAATAAAACAGCAATTTTGAGTGAAGAAATAAGCGAAAATGTATTTCCGAGCGAGGATATTGATGAACTCAAAAAAGGTGTTGAATTTGATAATCTTGATGAGGCACAACAGATGTTTGAAAACTTCGTAAGTTAAAGCAGTATTAAGTTTATGAACAATTTGTTAAAACACCAAAAGGGAGATATTGAGCGTAACAAAAAGAAAAATAAAGAAAATAAGAGTAAATATAGCAATATATTAAAAAAACGGACTTTGCTAAATTGGGCAAAAAAGAACATAATAGCATTGTTAGCACTCAAGAAGTGTGAGTGCTAACAATGAACTTGATTAAAATTTTAGGAGGTAATATATAATGAACATCAAACCATTGGCAGACAGAGTTGTTATAAAAATGCTTGAAGCAGAGGAAACGACAAAGAGCGGAATTATCCTTACTTCAAAGGCACAGGAAAAGCCACAGGTGGCTGAAATCGTTGCAGTAGGTCCCGGCGGTGTTGTAGACGGAAAGGAAGTTAAGATGGAAGTTTCCGTTGGTGATAAGGTACTTACTTCAAAATATGCAGGTACAGAAGTCAAGGTTGACGGTGAGGAATATACAATTCTTCGTCAAAGCGACATACTTGCAATAGTAGACTAATATATTAGGAGGTTATTATTATGGCTAAACAAATTAAATACGGACAGGACGCAAGACACGCTCTTGAAAGCGGTATCAACCAACTTGCAAATACAGTTAAAATCACACTTGGCCCGAAGGGCAGAAATGTTGTTCTTGATAAGAAATTCGGTGCACCGCTAATCACAAATGACGGTGTTACAATCGCTAAGGAAATTGAACTTGAAGATCCATTTGAAAATATGGGAGCTCAGCTTGTAAAAGAAGTTGCAACAAAGACAAATGACGTTGCCGGTGACGGTACAACAACAGCTACACTTCTTGCACAGGCACTTGTTCGTGAAGGACTAAAGAATGTTGCGGCAGGCGCTAACCCTATGATTGTAAGAAAGGGTATCCAAAAGGCTGTTGACGCGGCTGTTGAAAAGCTGCTTTCTACAGCAAAGAAAGTTCAGGGTAAGGAAGATATTGCAAGAGTTGCGTCGGTTTCAGCTGCTAATGAAGAAATCGGTCAGCTAATTGCAGAGGCAATGGAAAAGGTAACAGCAGACGGCGTTATAACAGTTGAAGAATCAAAGACTGCCGAAACATATTCTGAAATTGTTGAAGGTATGCAATTCGACAGAGGTTATATCACACCTTACATGGTAACTGATACAGAAAAAATGGAGGCAGTTCTTGACGACCCATACATTCTTATTACAGATAAGAAGATTTCAAATATTCAAGAAATTTTACCGCTTCTTGAACAAGTTATGCAAGCGGGCAGAAAGATGGTTATTATCGCTGAAGATGTTGAGGGTGAGGCTCTTTCAACACTTATCGTTAATAAACTTCGTGGTACATTCGTATGCGTACCTGTAAAAGCTCCAGGCTTTGGTGACAGACGTAAGGAAATGTTGCAAGATATTGCAATCTTGACAGGCGGTCAGGTAATCAGTGAAGAACTTGGCTTTGATTTGAAAGATACACAAATTTCACAACTTGGTACAGCAAAGCAAGTTAAGATTCAAAAGGAACTTACAATTATTGTTGACGGTGCAGGCGATAAGAATGCAATTGCAGACAGAGTTGCACAAATCAGACGTGAACTTGAGGCATCAACATCTGAATTTGATAAGGAAAAGCTACAAGAAAGACTTGCTAAACTTGCAGGTGGTGTTGCTGTAATTAAAGTCGGTGCGGCAACAGAAACAGAAATGAAAGAAATGAAACTTAGAATTGAAGACGCTCTTGCAGCTACTAAAGCGGCTGTTGAAGAAGGTATCGTTGCAGGCGGCGGAACAAGCTATATTGATGTTATTCCTACTGTTGCGGCTTTACTTGAAAAAACCGAAGGCGATGAAAAGACAGGTGTTCAAATCGTACTTAAAGCACTTGAAGAACCGGCTTGGCAAATCGCAAAGAATGCAGGCCTTGAAGGCAGTGTAATCGTGGATAAGGTTAAGTCTTGTGAAACAGGCAAGGGATTTAATGCACTTGTTGAAGAATATGTTGATATGATTTCGGCAGGTATCGTTGACCCGGTTAAGGTTACAAGAAGTGCACTTCAAAATGCAGCATCTGTTGCGTCTATGGTACTTACAACAGAAAGTCTTGTAACAGACCTTCCTGAACCGGCAGTTCCTGCCGCTCCGATGGATCCAGGTATGGGAATGTATTAATTTGAATAATATTAAACACAGATTGCAAAATGCAGTCTGTGTTTTGCATTATGTGTTGACAAAATTAATTTATAGTTATATAATAAAAATAGAAAAAAGGCAAACCTCAAGCGGTTATGCCCAAAAAGAACTATTTATTCAATAGCCGTTCCTGGGTGAGAGGGCGGCTATTGTACTTTTATGGTGAAAATTATCAATATAGCGATAATTATCAAAACTGCAAAAAGCAATTTCTTTGCCATATGTAACAATATGCTTACTTTTCATAAGCATACCCCCTTTCATAAACTCGGCATAAAGCCTGTGAATATAAAAGTGGGCATAACCGCCGGTTAAAAACCGTTAATGAAGTTTGCCTTTAACATCGGATTAATCCGACAAGAGTATTATATATCAACAAATTACAAAATTCAACAAAGTATATAAAAAGACATATAAATGTAAATAGCACATAAAAAAGCAGACAAAGAATTTTTTCTTTGTCTGCTTTTAAATTAGTTCAAATATTTGTCTAAAACACTTTCTTTAATTTCAGAAACATTGGTTTCAATAACCTTTTTACGTATCGGTAAAATAGCACTTGGGGTGACGGAAAGTTCGTCAACGCCGATAGCAAGAAATGCTTCGGTAAGTTCAAGGTCTGCACCGAGTTCGCCGCAAATTCCAACCCATGTACCGTTTTTATGAGCATTTTTTACTATCATATTAATAAGTCTTAAAATTGCAACATGATGTGTGTCACAGAATTTGCCTATGTCGGGATTTTGTCTGTCAGCGGCAAGAGTATATTGAGTAAGGTCATTTGTACCGATTGAGAAGAAGTCCAGGTGCTTTGAAAGAATATCACTGATTACCGCTGCGGCAGGTGTTTCAATCATACAACCAAGTTCAACATTCTTTGAATAAGCAATGCCCTCACTGTCAAGTTCTGCTTTAACTTCATCAATTATTTCAAGTATTTTTACGATTTCCCATTCCGAAGCAATCATAGGGAACATAATAGCAAGTTTACCGAATACCGATGCACGATATAGAGCGCGAAGCTGAGTCTTGAATATATCCGGTCTTTGAAGGCAAATTCTTATTGCACGAATACCCATAGCCGGATTTTCTTCTTTCGGCATATTAAAGTAATCAACCTGCTTGTCTGCACCGATGTCAAGTGTACGAACGATTACACGTTTATTAACCATTTTTGAAAGTACATCTTTATATGCGGCAAACTGAACGTCTTCAGACGGATAATCGTTGCTTTCAAGATATAAAAATTCACTTCTGAAAAGTCCGATACCCTCGGCATCATTTTTCAAAACATTGCCGACATCAAGAACACTTCCGATATTTGCACAAAGTTCAATCTTTTGACCGTCTTTTGTTACGCTTTCACGACCTTTTAATTGTTGAAGAAGTTTGTTTTGTTTATCAATTTCTTCTTTTTTCTTAGTCATTTCGTTGATTGTAGCTTCGTCGGGATCAATATAAATCGTACCCGTAAAACCGTCAACAATGGCATTTTTGCCGTTTGCATCGGCAGACAAAACGCCCTTTGCACCAATCATTGCGGGAATATTCATCATTCTTGCAAGAATTGATGTATGAGAATTTGTAGAGCCACCCTCTGTTACAAAAGCGAGAATTTTGCTCTTGTCGAACTGAACCGTTTCGCTCGGCGCAAGGTCATCGGAAATGATTATAACAGGTTCGTCCGTAACAAGACCGTCCTTGTCCTTACCCGAAAGAATTTTTATAAGTCTTTCCGAAACGTCTTTGACGTCCGCACTTCTTTCACGCATATACGGATCGTCCATTGCACGGAACATTTGCACAAAATTGTCGCAAGTTTGTGCAACTGCGGTTTCGGCATTTATAGCTGGTCGGTAATTATATTTTTGATTGATTCGATATAATCAAGGTCGTCAAGCATCATCTGATGAATTTGAAAAATCATTGCGTTAGCCTCGCCGACTTCGGCAAGAGCCTTATCATAAAGCATAGCAAGTTCACTGATTGTCTGCTGACGTGCTGATTCAAAACGAGCGATTTCATCATCACTGCTTTCGATATGATGTCTTTTAATTGTGCTTTCCTCACGGCTGAAAACAAACACAGGCCCAAATGCAACACCGCTGCATACTGGTTTTCCGGTAATAGTAATCATAATAATCTTCTCCTTTGAAATTTGGAAATTTATATATATAGATATAATATTCTCATACTATGTCATATATATTATACAATATTTTTTACAAAAAGAAAAGAACTATTTTGTTAATTGTTGTGCATATTTTTGCTAAAAACAGTAAGGCTCGTTTGGTGAGATTGTATAAATAAGAAAATAAATGAATTAAGTAATGCAAATGTATTGAATGTACGAGTGAGTTGTGATAAAATGAAAATAATTGTACACAGTGATAGAATAGGAGAGAAACTAATGGATAAAAAAGAATTTGCACTAAAACAACACGAGGACTGGCACGGTAAAATTGAAGTTGTGTCAAGAGCAAAGGTTACAAACAGAGAAGAACTTTCTGTTGCATACACACCGGGTGTTGCAGAGCCTTGTCTTGAAATTTCAAAGGACGTGGATTTGTCATATAAATACACAAGACGTTCAAATCTTGTTGCCGTTATAACGGACGGTACAGCTGTACTCGGACTTGGCGATATAGGTCCGGAGGCAGGTATGCCTGTAATGGAGGGTAAATGTGCATTGTTCAAGGTGTTTGCAGATGTTGACGCATTTCCGCTTTGCGTTCGTTCAAAGGACGTTGACGAAATTGTAAATACGGTAAAAATGATTGCCGGTTCATTCGGCGGTGTTAATCTTGAGGATATATCCGCTCCGAGATGTATTGAGATTGAAAGAAGATTGAGAGAAGAATGTGATATTCCTGTATTCCACGATGACCAGCACGGTACAGCCGTTGTTGTACTTGCGTCGGTGCTTAACGCTCTAAAGGTAGTCGGCAAGGATATTACGGAAATTAAAGCCGTTGTAAACGGTGCAGGCTCGGCAGGTATGGCGATAACAAGACTGCTTGTTTCAAGAGGGTTGAAGAATGTAATTATGTGCGACAAGTACGGCTCACTTTACAGAGGAAACCCTGAAATGAACAGCGAACAGGCAAAGCTTGCCGAACTTACAAATCCGGACAATCTTGACGTAAAGCTTGATGAAGCAATCGTAGACGCAGATTTATTTATAGGTGTTTCCGCACCTGGTATTCTTACGGAAGAAATGGTTGCAAAAATGGCGAAAGACCCAATCGTGTTTGCTATGGCAAATCCTGTTCCGGAAATTATGCCTGACGTTGCAAAAAAGGCAGGCGTAAGAGTTATAGGTACGGGAAGAAGTGATTTTCCTAATCAAATCAACAATGTGCTTGCATTCCCGGGTATATTCAGAGGTGCACTTGACGTAAGAGCGAGCGATATTAATGATGAAATGAAAATGGCAGCCGCACAGGCGATTGCCGATATTATCAAAGACGATGAACTTAATGATGAATATATTATTCCTGACGCATTCGATAAGCGTGTAGCGGAAAACGTTGCAAAGGCTGTTGCAAAAGCAGCAAGAGAATCGGGCGTTGCAAGAATATAAGGAGATGTGAAAAATGAGCAGCATAAAATTACATTGGCTTGAAAACCGTTCAAAAGGCGGATATGTTACATTCGGTGTGCCTTGGAAAAAAGGCGAAGTTACAAAAGAAACAGTATTTTCAGTAAATGACGAAAACGGAAACGCTATCGCATATCAGGAAAAGCCGATTGCATATTATCCCGACGGTTCAACAAAATGGACTTCGTACACAATCAAAACAGACAGTGAAACTGTTGAAATAAACAAAGCGGATAAATATGACGGTTTTGACGGAATAAAGACAAATGAAACAGAAAACGAGATAACTGTTGATAACGGCAAATTTAAAGCGGTATTCCCAAAACAAGGTTCGGTCTTGATGAAAACTCCTTACGGTGATGTAACATTAAAAGCCGTAAAAGAACTTCGCAGTAAAGACAGTGACGTTGAAATAAAAAAAAGCATACCGTATATCGGAGAAATCAATACTGTCGAAATTGAAGATTGCGGTAATTTGAAAACAACGGTAAAAGTTACGGGTGAACACAAAAACATTGACGGCAGTGAATTTTTGAGTTACATAATCAGATTTTCTGTATTCTATGATGAAAATGAAATCAAGATTATCCATACATTCTTGTATGACGGCGATGAAAAGACCGATTTTATAAAAGGTGTCGGCGTTCAGCTTACAAGAAAAATGGAAGGTGAACTTTATAACAGACGTATAAAGATAACAGGCGACTGCGGTGTTATGCACGAAACAATGCAGCTTTTAAATTTGTGGCGACCGCGTCTTGGACCGTCAATCGGTATTCAGCCGATTTATTCAAAGCAGCTTGCAGGCGAAAAGGTAAGCCTTTCGGAAATGGTTGACTTGAGAAACGGTAATGCGGTTACAAAAGAGGAAATTGATAATGTAACAAAGTGGGACAGCTATCGTTTGCAACAGGTTACGGCAGACAGTTTTGAAGTAAAGAAACGTACAGGACACGAAGAATGTACATTTATAAAGGCAAATTGGGGCAAACGCTCAAAAGGACTTATGTACATTGCGGACGAAACAAAAGGTACGGCATTCTGTATGCACAACTTCTGGGAGAAGTATCCTACATCACTTTATGCTGACGGACTTTGTACGGATAACGCAAGCCTTACCGCGTGGATTGTTCCGCCGGACGCAGAAGCACAGGATATGCGTCACTATGACACCGTTGCACATGACCAAACATATTATGAGGGATTCCCTGAAATAGGCTCGTCGGCATACGGAATTGCGAATACAAACGAAATGTCACTGTTTTTATATGATACAGTGCCGTCGGACGATGAACTTATGAAACAAGCCGAAACTGTACAGAAACCGTCTGTACTTGTTGCAACTCCTGAATATTATCACGAAGTTAAGGCTATGGGTGAATGGAGCTTGCCGTCAAAGGATACACCGCTTAAAAAGTGGCTTGAAGAAGAACTTGACAAAGCATTTGCATTTTATAAGAACGAAGTCGAACAAAGACATTGGTACGGTCTTTGGGATTACGGCGATATAATGCACACATATGACGCACAACGTCATTGTTGGAGATATGATATGGGCGGTTACGCTTGGCAGAATACCGAACTTATACCGACATTATGGTTGTGGCTTGCATTTATGCGTTCGGGCAGAGAAGATATTTTCACTATGGCGGAGGCAATGAGCCGTCACAGTGCAGATGTGGACATATACCATTTCGGCGATTTGAAAGGCTTGGGAAGTCGTCATAATGTAGTGCATTGGGGCGATTCATGTAAAGAGCCTCGTATCGCTATGGCTGGACATCACAGAGCATTGTATTATTTGATGGGCGGTGATCCGAGAATAGGTGACGCAATGGACGATGTTAAGGATGCTGACTATGCAACGCTTAATATGGATCCGCTTAGATATTTCTATAAGAAAGAAGAAATGAAACTTCCTACTCACGCAAGAAGCGGTCCGGACTGGTCAACATATTGCTCAAACTGGTATACGGCTTGGGAGAGAGATAACGATAATCATTACAGAGATAAGATTGTTACAGGAATCAATGATTTGAAAAAGTCGCCTATGCGTATGATTTCGGGTTCAAACTATGAATATGATCCCGAAACGGGTCATTTGGGATATATTGGCGAAAGTGCCGCAGGCGGTGCACACCTTGCCGTTTGTATGGGTGGTCCCGAAACTTGGTTTGAACTTGCGGAACTTTTAGATGATGAAGTGTTTAAGGATATGCTTGTTCAGTACGGCGAATTTTACTTCTTGCCGGTTGAGGAAAAAAAGAAAATTTCAAACGGTCTTTTGACCGGCAACGGATTTGTTTATCCGTATATGGCATCGGCTTTGTGCGGATATGCGGCAAGAGAAACAAATAACGCCGAGCTTGCATATCAAGTATGGCAAGTGCTTATTCATTCTTTGGCAGGCAAGGATAAGAAAGATAATTTCGATATAGGTGTTTACAAGAATTACTTTAATAATGAAAACCTTGAAGAAATGTTCTGGATAAGTACAAACTTTACTTCACAGTGGTGTCTGAATGTAATTGTTGCACTGGAACTTACTAAGGATTACATCAAAGATTCAATCAACGATTACGAATGGGCTGACTGGGTGAAATAAAGACAAATTATGTTATAAAATATTCTTAAACATATTGACAAATATAAATGTTGAGTGGTATTATATGTATATAATATTAATATAACTATATATTGATATTATAATAACTGGAGAGAGGGAGAGGTTTATGAACATGAAAAAAATGGTTTCCTGCTTGGTTGCAGGATCAATGCTTACAATGGCAGTGTCTGCTTTTGCTCAGATTCCGGAAACACAGGTTTCTACAATCGACAATGCGGCTGTTGTAGCATTCAATGGGGTAAACGCACATCAATCAATGAATATTGAGGGTGACGTGTATGCAGGCGGACAGGTCAAGTTTGACAATGCCGGTGAAAACTATCTTGACGGTGATATAATTTCATCACAAGAAGTAAGCTATCAAGACGAATATTCTGCAATCCTTAAAGACACAAACAGAAAAGGTGTGGATAAGGTTGAAGAAAATATGTCAAAGTATCTTGATGCATATTATCCCGATACTTATCTTACAGATGATTCTGTAAAACCCGAAACACCTGCTTATGAAGATGTAGAATACACATCTACACAAGGTTGGGTAGGCGTTAATGCCTGGTCGTATCCGAGTCTTCCTACCGACGAAAACGGTTATCCATATTACACAATTTCAGAAAATACATCATTTGACGGACTAAGCGTTCAAGGCGGTAAGGTTGTTATCGACACAACAAACGGTCCGGTATATGTAAAAGTTAATCAATTATCATTCTCTACTTCTAACGATAAGAAAGGTTATATTGAAGTAGTAGGCGACAATCCTGCATATCTTATTTCACAAGCTCCGGGTGAGGCTATGGTAAACGTAGTTGACACAGGTGACGGTACATTTGATTTCGGTAAAGGCGATTTGAAATGGATTATCGTTCCGAGTCAATGGGGTGACAGCTGGGTTTCAATCGGCAGTACAAGTGCAAACTCTATGATTTGTGCTGATATTTACTATGACGGTGAACCGCAGAATCTATCATTCAATGCTCCGACAAAGGGTGATATAGTTCTAGGCAGCGCACCTGTATCATTCGGTAATACATTTACTCTTGAGGGTGACATTTATTCTTACGGAACATCAAAGTTTGACTTTGACGGTAAGATTACAGGTGACATTGTAACAAAGGCTGAAACGGTAAGATTTGCAAACAGCGGTCAGTATGCTGATGAAAGAGTTACAGGTAATGTAAACGCAATCAATGCAACTTCATATGAAGTATCTTGCCATATGGTAGGTAACACTGTAACAAGTGCGGAAACATTCAACATTTACGGCGGCGGTGCTAATATTGAAGGTACAGTATATGCTCCGAAAGCCGATGTAAAGATTGGTACAACATTAGGTAACGGTATTAACCGCGGTCAACTAATCTGTAATTCACTTGATATTTACGGTGATGGTGCGGTAATTTGGGGTCATGCAGGTAATACAACTCCTGACGTAACACCTGTACCGTCAGAAGAACCAACACCGGAACCAACTGAAGAGCCTACACCGGCTCCGACTGTTACACCTGGCGAAGAAGTGGATCTTCAAGGTCTTGGCTATGCGTATATATTCGGTTATGAACCTGCTATTCAAAGAGTAGATGTAACTGACGAAGAAGGTAACGTAGTCGGCGGTAAATGGGTTGCAGAAGTTAAGATGGCTCCTGACGATGCTGTTACAAGAGAACAGGTTGCAGCTATGATTACAAGAATGGTTGACCAAAAGTACGGTACAACAGATACAGTTTATCCTGTAACAGATAACATTGCAAAGCATGAGGGTACATGGTATGTAAGAGGTCTTGCATATCTTGCTCAAAAGGGTGCATTTGACGGTGTTGATTCAGTTGAAATCGGTGCAGTTACAAGAGGCGAAGTTGCAAAACTTCTTGCATACGGTTTGGGACTGACAAAGACAGGCGAAACTGAATTTACTGATATTGCTGATTCACAGTATAAGTCATACATCGAACAGTAGTTGCTTACGGTTATATGAACGGTACAAGTGATACAACATTTGAACCTGACAAAGTTATGACAAGAGCAGAATTCTGTCAAATGTTCAATAATGTTATCGGACGTACAGATATGGGGCTTGTAGCTCAAGACGGTACAACAGTAACTCCTGAATTGTATTCAATCGTAGATATTGACGGTCACTGGGCAGAAGATGCTATGCTGAAGGCAACAAGTGCTTATGACGATAACGGTCTTATTGATACGGAAACAAGAATAGCTAATATCAGAAACGTACTTGATAAGTATGATTCACAAACTTGGTATTAATTAGTTTAAAAACTCCGACTTCGGTCGGAGTTTTTTTGTGTGGAAATATATTTTGTTGGAATGGTGTCACGAAACACTTTGTAGGGGCGACCATTGGTCGCCCAAAACGGAGAGTAGTGGACGGCACCATGACATCCTACAAAAGCCACCACTCAGACGGCTATGCCGCCGGCTCCCCTCAAGATGAGCCTTGTGAAATATGGCGGACAACGAAAAGCCTCTCCTTGAGGATAGGTGTCACGATAGTGACGGAGTGGTGGCGAACCATACTATTTAAACTGTAAAAATAAAAACTTATTCCTATAAATCAAAAATGCACTATGTGTAATATTGACATAGTATTTTATTTAATGTATAATATATTTAGTAAAATTTATTTTTAAGAAAAGAGGAAAGAATATGGGTAAAAAGTATAAATTTTTAGCGTTTGACTTTGGTGCGTCATCGGGACGTGCAATGCTTGCCACATTTGACGGTGAAAAAATCACTCTTGAAGAAAAACACCGTTTTTCAAACGACCCTGTTAACATAAACGGAGATTTGCATTGGGACGTGCTTAGATTATTCTTTGAAATCAAGCAAGGTATCTTAAAGTGTGCAAATTCGGGTGACAGAGATATTGACTGTATCGGTATCGACACATGGGGCGTTGACTATGGTTTGCTTGACGAAAATGACAAGCTTATCGGCAATCCTTATCACTATCGTGATACAAGAACAGAGGGTATGTATGACGAGGCATTTAAACTTGTTCCGAAAGAAGAAATTTTCAAGGAAACAGGTATTGCTTTTAACTGGTTCAATACAATATATCAGCTTTTGTCAGCAAAGCTATCAGGTGATACTTCACTAAAAAATGCAAAAACTTTGCTTATGATGCCTGACTTATTCAACTTCTTCTTAACAGGTGTTAAAAAGACTGAATACACAAATGCGTCAACAACACAGATGTACAACAGTGAAAAGTACGAATGGTCATACGATTTGTTAAAGAAACTCGGTATTCCGACAGATATTTTAACAGATGTTATATTCCCGGGTGAAATTGTCGGCAAAGTAAAACCGGAACTTGCAGAAGAACTTGGTATTGAACAAGTGCCTGTTGTTGCGGTTGCTTCACACGATACGGGAAGTGCCGTTGCTTCGGTACCGGTTGTTGACCAAAAAGACTTTATTTACATATCTTCGGGTACATGGTCACTTATGGGTGTTGAACTTGACAAGCCTAATACTTCGGACGGTGCATTCAACCATAACTTTACAAATGAGGGCGGAGTTAATAAGACAATCCGTTTCTTGAAGAACATTATGGGACTATGGCTAATCCAAGAATCAAGACGTCAATGGGACAGAGAAGGCGAACTTCTAAGCTTTGACGAACTTGAAAGACAGGCAAATGCGGCAGAACCTTTTGCAAGTCTTGTTGATCCGGATTATGCGGAGTTCCAAACACCGGGTAATATGCCTAAGCGTATAAAGGAATACTGTAAAAAGACAGGTCAGAAAGTGCCTGAAACAAAGGGCGAAGTTGTAAGATGTATCGCAGAAAGTCTTGCATTCAAGTATCGTCAAACTGTTGAGGGTATGGAGGACGTTACAGGCAACAAGTACAATGTTGTTAATATTGTCGGCGGCGGTATCAAGGACAAGATGATTTGTCAATTTACCGCAAACGCAACAAAGCGTGTTGTTAGCACAGGCCCTGTTGAGGCTACAAGTATCGGTAACGTAATTGTACAGGCAATGGCTATGGGTGCGATTAAAGACATCAATGAAGGCAGAAAAGTTGTTCGCAATTCATTCGATATTAAAACATACGAGCCTCAGGATTCAGAAAAGTGGGATGCTGCTTACGAAAAGTGGAAAGAAATTATTAAAAACGCATAATTAAGAATAATTCATAAAAATTCTCATAGTATTTACTATGAGAATTTTTTTATTAGAAAAGTTTGAATAAAGTTGTACACAGAAATGTGAACAATTTTTTAGAATTTTATTTAACGAAAGGAGAGAATTATATTAATTATGGAATTAGTAAAGGAGAATGTAACTGTAAATCAAGTTTCGTGCAAGGGCGACACGCAGGTGCTTGTTGATGAGGACATAATCGTACCCGATGTGAAACCCGATATACTAAAAATTTTGCAGCTTGACGCAGTATCGTGTATTACGAACAAGGAAATTACAAACGGACGAGTAAATGTCACAGGCAGAGTTGATTTGAAAATTTTGTACATACCCGACAGTGACCGAGAAAAGATAAAAAGTATTATAACGTCGTTTGACTTCACGCAAAATGTGGACAGCAAAAATATAACCGATGATATGACTGCAATTATAATGGCGAACGTGGACAGAGCCGAATTTTCGCTTATAAACAGTCGTAAACTGAGAATTAAGGTGATTGTGGGTTTGGACTATGAGGTTGTAGCCGAAAAGAATGTTGAGATAGCGGTTGAAGCGGAGGACTGCGATAATGCGGAATTGCTCAAGGAAAACGTAAAACTGCAAAATTGTATCGGACTGACGGAAACTGAATTTTCTGTAAAGGAATCAATAGAAGTTCCGAACGGTCAGACATCAATCAACGAGATATTGAAAGTCGATACAAAAATATCCGATTCGGAATATAAAGCGGTTACGGGAAAGATTGTTGTAAAGGGAGAAATAAGTGTATGCGTTCTGTATACCGACAGTGACTGTTGTATTCAGTTTATGGAAAGCGAAGTGCCTTTTACGGAAATTATTGATTGTGACGACGCCGGCGATGAAACGATATGCGATATTGATTACAGCATATCGGACGTAAGGTATCAGATTGCCGAGGATAATGACGGCGATAACAGAATTGTTGATATTGACGTAACCGTTACGGCACAGGTCAAGGCAACGGAAAATGTGGCGGTGGATATGATATGCGATTGCTATGAGCCGTTTACGAAAACTCAGCTTTTAAAGGAAGAAGTGGAACTTGAAGAAGTTGTGTCACGTCCGTCATCACAGAACACAATTCGTGAAATGGTGGAAATGGGCACGGGTACACCGTCCGTTTCCGGAGTGTATGACGTGATAACAAGACCGTATATCACAAAGGCACAGATACAACGCGGTAAACTTTTGGCAGAGGGTAAAATCGAGGCATATATTTTATATTTGACAGACAGCAACGAAAGCCCCGTTTACAGTATGAAAAAAGAATTGCCGTTCAGCTATATGCTTGACTGCGAAAGTACGTACAGTGACCTTATTCCGGAAATAAAAGCGGAAGTAAAGCACACTGCATATAATTTGAACGTGGCGGGTGAAATTGAAATCAGATGTATTTTATCGCTTAACGCAAATATAATCAGAAAAAGAAAAATCGAACTTGTGAATGAAGTGGTGACAGAACCGCTTGAAAACGGTGACAAAAACGGTATAGTGATTTACTTTGTTCAAAAAGGGGATAATCTTTGGGAGATTGCAAAACGATACGCAGTACCGCAAAGCGAAATTTTGAGGTTTAACAATATGGAGAAATCCGACAAACTTGAAATAGGAAACAGATTATTTATTCCGAGCATATAAAAAAGAGCCTGTCGACAAAATGTCGACAGCTCCAAAAGTTACATCTTATGATGTGATTTTTGAGTGTTTTTAGGGGAAAAATCATAATGGTTTTGTTTACATCTAATACAACTTCTATTTTTTAAAAATAGAGGTTGTATTTTCTTTTGTTTTGCGATATAATTAAAGTCAGAATGGAAAAAGGAAGTAGTGCTTATGAAAATTTATAACACATTAACAAGACAAAAACAGGAGTTTGTCCCTATAAATAAAGGCGAAGTTAAAATGTATTCATGCGGTCCTACTGTATATGACTATTTTCATATAGGAAATGCAAGACCGTTTATCGTTTTTGATACAATGCGCCGTTATCTTGAATATCAAGGATATAAGGTAACATTTGTACAGAATTTTACAGATATAGACGATAAGATGATTAAACGTGCAAATGAAGAAGGTATAACGGTAAAAGAGCTTGGTGAAAGATTTATTGCGGAATATTTTAAGGACGCACAGGCAATCGGTATTCACAAAGCTACAATTCACCCGAAAGCAACGGAAAATATTGATGCGATTATCAATGTTGTAAAGAAACTTGTTGATAACGGTTATGCTTACGATGTTGACGGAAACGTGTATTTCTCTACAAAGAAATTTAACGAATACGGCAAGCTTTCAAAACAACCATTGGAAGATTTGGAGGCAGGTGCAAGAATTGACGTAAACGAACATAAAAAAGACGTTATGGACTTTGCACTTTGGAAAAAGCAAAAAGAGGGCGAACCTGCTTGGGAAAGCCCGTGGGGAATGGGCAGACCCGGTTGGCACATCGAGTGTAGTGCAATGGTGAACAAGTATCTTGGCGAAACGATAGACATTCATTCGGGCGGTCAGGACTTGATTTTCCCACATCACGAAAACGAAATTGCACAGAGCGAATGTGCAAATGGAAAGCCTTTTGCAAATTATTGGATGCACAACGGATATATTAATATAAATAACAGGAAAATGAGTAAGTCACTCGGAAATTTCTTTACTGTTCGTGACATACTTAAACAGTATGACGGTGAAGTGGTACGTTTCTTTATGCTTTCGGCTCATTACAGAAATCCTATTAATTTTGATAATGAATTAATGGAACAGGCAAAATCTGCTGTTGAAAGAGTTTACACTTGCATAGACAATCTTGAATTTTTACTTCAAAACAGTGAGGACAGAGAACTTACAGACAGTGAAAAGGAGTATTCAAAAACTCTTGATGACTGCAAGACTAAATTTATTGCGGCAATGGACGACGACTTGAATACAGCCGACGCAATCGCGGCAATATTTGATATAGTTTATGCGTCAAACACCGCATTGTCAAATGAAAATAAGAATGCGAAAGTTGTTGTTGAAAAGACGCTTGACCTTATACATGAGCTTGGCGGTGTACTCGGTTTATTCCAAAAGACACAGGAAAAGTCGATAGACGCAGAGGTTGAAGAATTAATCGAAAAGCGTAACAAGGCAAGAAGTGAGAAGAACTGGGCTGAAGCTGACGCAATTCGTGATAAGCTTAAAGCTATGAATATTGAGTTAAAGGATACACCGATGGGTGTAAAGTGGAACTACATCTCAGAATAAAAAATTTGCCCACAGTGCTTGGGGAGGTAACTATGCTTACAACTAAAAAGCCGTCACAGTTTTCGCCTTTGGCGCTTGCCTATATAGGTGACGGAGTGTATGAACTTTTTGTTCGTACACGAATTATAGAAGAACACGAAAATCTTCCTGCAAACAAACTGCATAAAAAGACTGTTCAGTATGTCAAAGCACACGCACAGTCAAACAGTATAGACGCAATGCTTGAACATATGACAGATGATGAAACGGCGGTATACAAGCGAGGAAGAAACGCAAAATCGAATACAGTGCCGAAAAACGCAAATATGACGGAATACCGCAGAGCAACGGGATTTGAGGCACTTATAGGATTTCTGTATCTTTCGGGAGAAACGGAAAGACTTGACACACTTATGAATATCGCGTATGAAAATGCGTTAGATAATAATTAATTTAAGGGAGGAAATACGACACATGGATAAGAAAAGAGTCACAGAGCTGTCAATCATTGCAAACAATGTTCGTAAGCACGCTCTTACAGCCGTATACAGTGCGGCATCGGGACATCCGGGAGGTTCATTATCTGTAGCAGATGTTTTGACATTGCTTTACTTTGAGGTAATGAATGTAGATCCGAAAAATCCTAAAATGGAGGACAGAGACAGATTTGTTCTTTCAAAGGGTCACACAGCACCTGCACTATACGGTGTACTTGCAGAAAAAGGATTTATACCAAAAGAGGATATTAAGACATTCAGAAATGTAAACAGCTATCTTCAAGGGCATCCTGATATGAACAAAGTACCCGGCGTTGATATGTCAACAGGTTCATTGGGACAAGGTGTATCAGCCGCAGGCGGTATGGCACTTGCCGCAAAGCTTGACAACAAGGATTACAGAGTATATTCTGTTCTTGGTGACGGTGAGCTTGAGGAAGGACAGGTTTGGGAGCAAGCTATGTTTGCCGCTCATTACAAACTTGACAACTTTACAATTTTCGTTGATAACAACGGCTTACAGATAGACGGTGACATTTCTAAGGTAATGAATCCTAATCCTATCGATAAGAAATTTGAGGCATTCGGTTGGCACGTTATAAAGGTAAGTGCTCATAATTTTGAAGAACTTATGGCTGCTGTTGACGAGGCAAAGGCTACAAAGGGACAGCCTACCGCTATTATAATGAAGTCTGTTAAAGGCAAGAATGTTTCATTTATGGAAAATAACGCAGGCTGGCACGGTTCTGCACCTAATGAAGAACAGTACAATCAAGCAATCGCAGAGCTTGATGAAATAATCAAAGGATTGGAGGCGAGTCTGTAATGGCAAAGAAAGCTACAAGAGAATCATACGGAGCGGCGCTTGTAAAGTACGGTGAAAACCCTAACATAGTTGTGCTTGACGCTGACCTTTCAAAATCAACAAAAACAGAAATGTTCAAGAAAGCATATCCTGAAAGATTTATAAATATGGGTATTGCAGAAAGTAATATGATGTGCGTGGCAGCAGGACTTGCCGCAAGCGGAAAAATCGCTTTTGCGTCAACATTTGCAATGTTTGCCGCCGGCAGAGCCTTTGAACAGGTTAGAAACTCAATCGGATATACAAAGCTTAATGTTAAAATCGGTGCTACTCACGCAGGCATTTCTGTCGGTGAGGACGGTGCGTCACATCAATGTCTTGAGGACATCGCTTTAATGCGTTCAATTCCTAATATGGTTGTTATAAACCCTGCCGATGATATTGAGGCTATGCAAGCTGTTAAGGCGGCTATTGACCACGACGGTCCTGTATATATGAGATTCGGTCGTCTTGCCGTTGAGGACGTAAACAGTGAGGACTACAAGTTTGAACTTGGCAAGGGCGTTCAACTAAAGGATGGTAAGGACGCAACAATTATTGCAACCGGTCTTATGGTAGGTATGGCACTTGAAGCGGCAAAAATGCTTGAAGAAGAAGGCATTTCCGCAAGAGTAATCAATATCCATACAATCAAGCCTATAGACGAAGAAATAATAACAAAGGCTGCTAAGGAAACAGGTGCTATCGTAACAGCTGAAGAGCATTACATTATGGGCGGTCTTGGAAGTGCCGTTACGGAAGTGGTATGTGCAAATGCTCCTGTACCTGTTAAGATTATCGGTACTGACAGATTCGGTAAATCGGGTAAACCGGCTGAATTATTTAAGGAATACGGTTTAACTCCTGAAAATATCGTTAAGAATGTAAAAGATGCCATTGCAATGAAATAATCATTGGAGGTAAAATTATGAAAAAGTTATTGCTTGTGTTAGCAAGCTTGGCCATGATAATAGGTTTGTGTGCTTGCGGCGGTGGCAGCGGACTTTTTGCAAAGCCGACACCTACACCGATACCTGAAATCGACCCGGCGACACTTATCACAACTGATGATGTTGCACTAAATGCCGGATATACACCTGTTATTGAGGAATCAGGTACAAGCCGTAACGGTAATGTTGCGACAGTGCTTTACAGAAGTGAGCCTATAGGTCAAAATGATACTGTAACGGTTAAGGTTACACAGTTCACAGATACTATTGATTATCAAATGCTTTTCGACCAGTACGAACAGGAAAAGTCAAAACGTTCTTCTGCTGAATTGGTTGAGGGTATAGGACAGGAATCGTATATAGCGTTTCCGACTATCCATGTGTACGACAGAGGCTGTATAATTGAGATTACAGCCGGTTCGGGCAGTGACGATAACCAAAAGACTTTGCTTAAAAATCTTGCGATTACTGCGGCGGGTCGCTTGGAAAGCATAATTCCCGACAACACAGGTCAAAATAAAGAATAAAAACGAAAAGGATATTACTTTAGAGTGGTATCCTTTTTATTTTGACAATTTATTAAAAAAATTACACAAAAGGGGTTGATTTTTTTTGGTAACTATGATATAATCAAAAAATTTGACATTTGGGGCGTTTTGTGTTATAATTATGTTGTTAAGATAGTGGTTAATGAGAAAGGCGGTAAGTAAAGATGTATAGTGTCGGCGATAAAGTTGTACATCCTATGCACGGTGCAGGTACAATAGAAGAAATCAAAGAAATAGAGATTGTCGGCAAAAAACGTCAATACTATGTTCTAAAGTTTGCCATAGGCAATATGGTAACAAATGTACCGATAGAAAACAGTGAAGAAATCGGTATTCGTCCTGTTATAGAAAAGCAGGAGGCAAAAAAGGCACTTCAATATTTTCGTGACGCGGAGCTTGAAGATGACGCGAATTGGAATAAACGTCAGAGAGATAATCTTATTAAGATTAAGTCGGGAGATATTTATCAAGTGATTTTGGTATTGAAAGAACTGATGTACCGTGAAAAAATAAAAGGTCTTTCAACAAGTGAAAGAAAGACTCTTACCAGTGCAAAACAGATTGTTGTAAGCGAACTTGTCCTGTCGGAAGTTGCCGATGTGAGTGATATTGAAAGCATTTTAAACGATACTGTTGACGCGTTGGTTTGATATGTGATTAAAAGTGCAGAGCTATGTTTTATGGCTCTGCTTTTATTTTGAAAGGATATATTATGAAAATAACAGCGGTTATAGTTGCAGGAGGCAAAGGCACAAGAATGGGTGCCGATAAAAATAAGGTTTTTCTTAAAATATTAGGACGTGAAGTGCTTTATTATACAATTTCGGCATTTGAAAAAAATGATAAAATTGATGATATTATAGTTGTCACAGGCAAAAATGATATAGAAGAATGTCAAATACTTGTTGACAAATACGATATAAAAAAGGTATCATATATAACAGAAGGCGGTGCGACACGTCAGGAGTCTGTTATGAACGGACTGAAAAAAGCCGAAGGTGATATTGTGCTTATACACGACGGCGCTAGAGCGCTTGTGACAGATGATGAAATTAATAATTCTGTTGCGGATTGTATAAAATTCGGTGCGGCGGCGGTCGGTGTTAAATGCAAGGACACGCTGAAAAGTGCGGACAGTGACGGTTTTATAGCAGGAACTGTTGACAGAGAAAAAACATTTATGATTCAAACTCCGCAGGTGTTTTATCTGGATAAGATACTTGATATGCACCAAAAAGCACTTGACGAAAATTTTGTCGCTACTGACGATTGTATGATTGCCGAACATTACGGTGTAAAGATAAAAATAAGTGACGGAAGTTATGATAATATAAAGCTCACAACTCCCGAAGATATGATAATCGGTGAAAGAATACTCAGAAAGCGAGGTATTACAGAATGAGAATAGGACAGGGATATGACGTTCATAAGCTTGTAGAGGACAGAGATTGTATAATTTGCGGTGTTAAAATACCGTATGAAAAGGGACTTTTGGGACATAGTGACGCAGACGTGGCACTTCACGCACTTGCAGACGCAATTCTCGGTGCGGCGGCACTCGGAGATATAGGAAAGCATTTTCCCGACACAGACGAAAAGTATAAAGGTGCGGACAGCCGTATGCTTTTGAGAGAAGTCGTAAAGAAAGTGGCTGAAAAGGGATATTCCGTGGGTAATGCAGATGTTACGATAGTGGCACAAAGACCGAAGATGTTACCGTATATTGAGCAAATGAGAAAAAATGTTGCAGATGATTTGAATGTCGGTATTGATGATGTCAATATCAAGGCGACAACAACCGAAAAACTCGGCTTTGAGGGCAGAGGTGAGGGCATTTCTGCAACGGCGGTTGTATTATTGAAATAGGGGGATATATGGCTTGAATATTTACGATTTTGATGAAACAATTTATGACAGTGACAGTACAAAGGACTTCTATTTTTACTGCTTGAAGAAATACCCTAAAATATTGCTTAGTGTGCCGATTATGGCATGGACATTCTTTTTGTACATTTTGGGAGTTAAAACGAAAACGCAGTTTAAGGAAAAAATGTATAGATTTTTGACATATGTACCTGACATAGACAGTGCGTTAAACGATTTTTGGAATGTAAATGAACACAAGGTTAAATCTTGGTACAAGGACAGACAAAAGGACGATGATATAATAATTTCCGCGTCACCCGAATTTTTATTGAAACTGATATGCGAAAGATTGGGTATAAAAAATCTTATGGCTTCAAAGGTTGATAAGCATACGGGATTGTATGACGGTGAAAACTGTTGGGGAGAAGAAAAGGTTAAACGTCTTTATGAGAAATTTCCAAATGCTAAATGTGAGGAATTTTATTCCGATTCACTTTCCGATACACCGCTTGCCGAACTTGCGGATAAAGCAATGATTATAAGAGGAAATGAACTTATTGAGTGGAATGAGTATAAACCGTCAAAATTAAAAATGTTCTTGTCAAGAGAATTTTTGTCGTTCCTTATTGTCGGCGGAATTAATACGGTGAGCAATGTAATTTTTTCAACAATATATTCATTGTTTATTCCAAATACCACACTTGCATTTTTTCCCGGATATATAACGTCAAATGTGGTGTCGTATTTGCTGAACAGTAAGCTTACATTTAAAGAACGTTTGGGATTTGTTAAGTTTATAAAATTCTTTATATCGTATATTCCGAACTTCATAATACAGACAATTATCGTTTGGCTGTTTGATAATTTCATTCACGGTCCAAGCGTCATCGCTTACGCAATCGCCGCCATTATCGGCGTGCCTGTGACGTTTGTGTTTATGAAGATATTTACGTTTAAGAAAAATGATTGATATTGTAGGGGCGACCATTGGTCGCTTTTTTGTATGGTCGCTAAAAAATAAAACAGCCACCACTCTGTCACTGCGTGACACCTCTCCTCAAGGAGAGCTTGTTGGCTCCCATCGAGGGGAGCTGTCAATGCAGTTAACTGAGGTGTGGCTCATTTTTTTATTCCCCTAATTTATAAAAATCATCAAAGAAAGTCGGGTATGACACGCACGCACAATCACTGTCGTCAAGTGTTGATTCACTGTCGGCGAGTTGTGCAAGCACTGTAAGGCTCATAGCCATTCTGTGGTCGCCATATGTTTTGAAATCAGCACCGTGAATACTCTTACCGCCGTTTATAATCATACCGTCGTCGGTTTCGGTAATATCGATACCGCATTTATTAAATTCGTCAACTACCGCACGAATTCTGTTTGTTTCTTTAACCTTTAATTCCTGTGCGTCTTTAATAACTGTTTGACCGTCTGCAAAAACTGCCGCCACTGCGATAATAGGAAGTTCGTCAATAAGTCGAGGGATAATATCGCCGCCGACTGTTGTGCCTTTTAATGACGAAGAACGCACTGTAATATTCGCAACGGTTTCACCTGCCGAAGTATGTACATTTTCAAGTGTAATATCTGCACCCATATCCTTTAAAACGTCAATAATACCTGTTCTTGTAGGGTTTATACCGACATTTGTTACTGTAATTTGCGAGTTCGGCATAATTGCACCAAGTACCAAAAAGAATGCGGCTGAAGAAATATCGCCCGGAACATCAACATTAACTGCCGTAAGGTCGTTTGTAGGTTTTACGGTAATATCAAGATTATCAACTGTTAAATCCGCACCCATAGCACTTAACATAAGTTCTGTATGGTCGCGTGATTTTTCAATTTCGTGAATAACCGTTTCACCGTCTGCATAAAGTCCTGCAAGGATTATCGCAGTCTTAACCTGTGCGGACGCAACAGGCATTTTGTAGTCTATACCGTGCAATTTTGTACCCGTAATATAAAGCGGACAATATTCATTTTCGATTTTTGCACCCATCATTGAAAGCGGTTTTACGACTCTGCCCATAGGACGTTTTTGAATAGACGCGTCACCCGTAATTGACGTATCAAAATTTTGACCTGCCAAAATACCGCACAAAAGACGTGTCGTAGTACCGCTGTTGCCTGTATAAAGCATTTCATCAGGCTTTTTAAGACCTCTTAGACCGTTGCCGTGAACGGTTACGTTTTCACCGTTTATATCTATATCAATTCCCATTTTTCTGAAACAGTCAATAGTTGAAAGACAGTCCGCACCCTTTAGAAAACCGCTTATTTCGGTTACACCGTTTGCAAGCGAGCCAAGCATAACGGCACGGTGTGAGATTGATTTATCGCCGGGAACTTTAATTTGTCCGACGGCTTTTTTTATTTTCTGAATTACCATTTCTTATCCTCCGTATATTCCCGATAACAAGACAAGGAACATCTTAATTTAGTTATAAAATAATTATATCATAAATAGGATATAAAGACAAGTTAAAATGCGTGGAGGGAGTTATGAAAAAGCAGAGTTTTCTTACCGGTGCGGTAATACTTATGATAGCAAATGCAATATCAAAAATACTCGGTGCGGTATTTAAGATACCTCTTACATATATACTTAACGAGGACGGAATGGCGGTGTTTAATATTGCGTTTGAGGTTTACATAATGTTTTTATCGTTTATCATTTCAGGTTTGCCGTTTGCAATATCGAAAATGGTTGCGGAATCAAATTCAAGAGGAGAATACAGTAAAACTCACAGAATAGTGAAAATTTCAACAATATTGCTTGTGTGTATAGGCATTGTCGGAAGTGTTGCGCTTTATTTCGGCTCACCGTTTTTTGCACTTGCAATGAAAGAAGAAAAGGCGATATATGCAATACAAATGATTGCACCGTCAATATTTTTCGTTGCACTCGGTACGGCATATAAAAGTTATTATCAAGGTGTTTCAAATATGATACCGACCGCACTTTCACAAGTAACAGAAGCGATTGTTAAACTTGCGGCAGGATATTATTTAGCCGTACTTTTTTTGAATTACGGAGTTGAAAAAACAGCCGGCGGTGCAATAATGGGTGTTACGGCCGGGGAAATTATTGCAACGGCGATACTTATGATTATGTATTTTTACGGCAGAGATAAAAAGTATGTAAAGTCCGAAAAGAGCGATACTGCGGAAATATTAAAAGAGCTTATGTCAATCGCATTGCCGCTTTTATGTGCGTCGGTGGTGGCGAATGCAATAAATGTGGCAGATACAACGCTTGTGCGGTCAAGACTGCTTGACGGCGGTTTTTCAAGTGATGAGGCAAGATTTTTGTACGGTGCGTACACCGGTTACGCACTTACCGTTTTTCATCTGCCTGTCGGAATACTTGCAACATTGGGTGTAAGCATACTCCCTGTAATAGCCGGAGCGATAGCCGTAAACAACACAAAAAAAGCACAAACCGCGACCGATATAGGAATACGTCTTGCGGTTATGCTTTCAATGCCTTGTGCGGTTATAATGTACTTGATGAGTAATGAAATACTTACTGTATTATTTCATAACAGTTCATCGTCCGCTATGCTTACGGCGATAGCACCGTGCGTTATTATGATGTGTGTGACGCAGATAACGTCCGCGATATTACAGTCGGCAGGGAAAATAATGCTGCCGTTTTTTACGGCACTTTGCGGAAGTGCGGTAAAGCTTTCAATGAGTTGGTATCTTATAGCTATGCCCGAAATTAATATATACGGTTCTGCGATAAGCTCAAATGCAGCATATATTCTTGTAATGATATTAAATTTAATTGCAATTCGTAAATGTTTGAGTTTAAAATTGAATATTACGGCAATAATTATAAAGCCCGCAATAGCGACGGTGCTTATGTTCGGTGTTATGTACATTTCATCGAACTATATTTCGGCGATATTGGGGGACGGATTCGTATATCTTGCCGTAATGTGCGGTATCGGTATGGGTGCATATGTACTTATGCTGTTTCTCACAAACGCAATATCGGTTAAAGAAGTGCGGAAAATACTTAAAGGATAGACTTGTAAAAAATAATGCGGGGTGATATAATACAAGAGATTGAAGAAAATATGAAAGGGATTTGTTACTTATGAAAAAATATTCTATTGATGATTTACGCGATATAATGGTACAGCTAAGGGGCGAAAACGGTTGCCCGTGGGATAAGGTACAGACACATCAGAGCATAAAGAAAAGTATGATAGAGGAATGTTACGAGGCGATTGACGCGCTTGACAGCGGTGACGACCACGCATTCGCAAATGAACTCGGTGATGTGCTTTTGCAGGTTGTGTTCCACGCAAGAATTGCGGAAGAAAGAGGAGCATTTGACTTTGATGATGTGGTAAACGAAATCTGTACAAAGCTTATTACACGTCATACTCACGTTTTCGGCAAGGATAATGCGGTATCGGCAGAAGAAGCACTTGGACAGTGGGAGAAGAACAAGAAAAAAGAGAAAAATCTTGATTCATATACGGCGATGCTTGAGGACGTACCGCACTATCTTCCGGCACTTATGAGAAGTGAAAAAATACAGAAAAAAGCCGGCAGTGTAGGTTTTGATTGGGAAGAAACAGAACCGATATATGATAAGATTGCGGAAGAAACGGCGGAAGTTAAAGAGGCGGTTAAAAACGGTAATGCTGATGAAATCGAAGAAGAATACGGCGATTTGTTGTTTGCGGTAGTGAATTTGGGACGTCATTTGAAGGTTACACCTGAAATTGCACTTACAAAAGCATCTGATAAATTCGTAAATCGTTTCAAGGAAATGGAAGAAAAAGCAGTTTCGGACGGTAAGGATATGGCAGAACTTTCGGCAAAAGAGCTTGATGAATTATGGGAATTTGTAAAAAAGGCATAAATCTGCGAAAAAAAATAGGTGAAATTGGCTTAAAATGGTGCAAAGCTATTGACAGAACTGAAAAAATGTAATAGAATTAGTCAATGAACAGCCGATTAACAAAATTATGAAAAAACGGCTGAATGAAACTTTTGAAAATTTTAGGAGGAAAAATCATGAACAAAACAGAACTTGTAGCAGCAGTAGCTCAAAAGGCTGAATTATCAAAGAAGGACGCTGAAAAGGCAGTTGCAGCTGTAACAGCAGCTATTACAGACGCTCTATGTGCAGGTGATAAAGTACAACTTGTTGGTTTTGGTACATTTGAAGTAAGAAACAGAGAAGCAAGAACAGGTAAGAACCCTCGTACAGGCGAAGCTATTCAAATCGCTGCATCAAAGGTTCCTGCATTCAAGGCAGGTAAGGCTCTTAAGGACGTTGTAAACAACTAATTTAAGCGGTTTTATGATTTTATTACAGGGGTGTCGCATATGCGGTACTCCTGTTTTGTTTTTCAAAAGGTAATTAGAATTTTCTGAATTTAATAAAAAAGGGAGAATAACATATGAGAATAGATAAATATTTAAAGGTTACACGACTTATAAAAAGACGTTCGGTTGCAAACGAGGCTTGCGACCAAGGCAGAATAACCGTAAACGGCAGAGTAGTAAAGGCATCATATGATGTCAAGGAAAATGATATTATCGAAATCAAGATGGGCGAAAGAATTATAAAAGTACAGGTTATGGCGATAGCCGAACACGTTTTGAAAAATGACGCGTCATCACTTTACAAGCCGTTGTCATAAATTAAAAACGAGGGACATATATTTATTCAGAGATTAAAAACTGATTAAATATATGGAGGCGGTTTAAATGGCTCAAATGTCTAAAATCGAAAAAAGCTTTTCCGAAAGCTTTGCGGAAAAGAAACATTCAATATCGCTTGTGAACAGGTCTGAAATGTCGCTTTCCGGAGTAAATGACGTTTCTGAATTTTCGGACAGTCAGGTTATGCTGAAAACGAGTATGGGCGGACTTTGTATAAAAGGTAAAAATCTAAGTATAAATCAGCTTAATACCGATACGGGAATGTTGGACGTTAAAGGTGAGATATATTTGATACAGTATGTAAACAAAGGCAAGGACGGATTTTTTGCAGGTCTGTTCAAATGATAAGCCGAGAAGTATATGTATTTCTTGCGATGATTATATGCGGCGGTGCGTTGGCGGTTGTATTTGATATGCTCAGGGCAATGCGAATGGTTTTAAATCCGTCTGCGGTGATAGTTTCTGCAAGCGATATATTGTTTTGGATATTTGCGGCATTTGTCATAAGTGCGGCGGCGTGGAATTTCAACAGCGGAATATTTAGATTTTACGAACCGCTTGGGATAATTTTAGGCGCTGTTTTCTACTTTTTGCTGTTTAGTAAATGGATTTTAAAGCTTTTTTTGTTTATATTTGAAAATATTTTGAAATTTGCTAAGTTTATTTTCAAAATACTCTTGACACCGCCGAAGTTTTTGTATAAAATTTTAATAGTGCCTATAATTGGAGTTATAAAAAATAAACGACGGAAAGGTCATGATACCCATGATGAATGAATACAAAAACTTAATAATAAATTTTGTAAAGGAACATCAAAAGGGACTAAAAATAGCATTACTTGTATTTTTGGTAGGTGGAATGATATTTAAAGGTCTTATGCAAATTCCGCAGATAAATGCAAGTAAAGCGGAAGTTGCAAAGCTGACAAACCAAATCGAATACGAACAGGAACGTCAGAAGGAAATTGAAGAATTAAAAGGCAAAGTTAATACCGATGAGTACATAGAAAAAATGGCGAGCGAAAAACTTGGTTTAATCAAGAGCAACGCTAAGGTTTTTGTGGACGTATCGGGTGAACAACAATAAACAGAGAGGAAAAACAAAATAATATGGTTTCAGTAGGTAGTATATTAGAGGGCAAGGTTGTAAGTGTAATGCCGTTCGGTGCATTCGTGGATATCGGAAATAAACAGTCCGGTCTTGTTCACATATCCGAACTTTCTTCAAGATATGTTAAGGATATAAATGACTGCGTAAAGAAAGGCGATAATGTAAAAGTAAAGGTCATCAAAATTGATGAGTCGGGAAAAATCAGTCTTTCCATGAAACAGGCAGAAGAAAAAAAGGAAAGAGCTCCAAGACACAGACAAGAGAACAAAGGTCCTATACGTCCTGCTGATATAGATTGGAGTGCGTCATCATCGGACAGTTTGTCGTTTGAAGATAAACTTTCAAAGTTCAAACAGGACAGTGATGAAAAAATGCAGACATTAAGACGTAATAACGATTCAAAGCGTTCAGGCGGCTACAGCAGAAAGAACACTCATTCATTTTAATAGAATTTTGTAGGCGGAAAGGGTATTTCCGCCTATTTTGCTATAAAAGCAAATAAGGAGATTCAGATGGAATTATTGAAAAACAACAAGAGAATATTTCCGCTTATTGGTGCGATTATAGTTTTTATACTTTCTTTTTCTGTACTTTATATGGGTGATAATATCGGACTTTCCGATAACGGTGATTTCAGGAGAGTACTGCTTGTAAATAATATGGAATATGAAAACGACAGCAATTATTATTATCTGTTCAAACAGGATTATAAGATGAAAGTCGAGGGTGCGGGATTTTGGGACAAGATAACGTATCTTTGTGAGTCTAACAGCGAAGAAGATATATATTCATCACCGCAGTTTATAATCATAAAAGCGTCTAAGGTTATGAACTTTGTCGCAAACAAAATAACTTCGCGTGATGAAACAACATACAATATTGCGTATTTGGCATTTATATACATACTTATGCTGTCAACGGCGGCATGGGGAATATTTACGTTTTTTGCGGATGAGCCGAGAAAAATGCAGATAGCTGTATTTCTGATATTTATATTTATATTTTGTGACGCGGGGTATTTGCTGTACTTCAATTCGCTGTACGGAGAACCGCTGCAATATGTGTCGCTTATGATACTTATTGCGTTGGGGCTTTTGATATACAAACGACCGACTATACCGAAAATAGCTTGCTTTTTTGTGGCACTGTACTTTTTCGCAGGTTCAAAACTTGCGAATGTGCCGTATTCGGTTATAGTTTCGGTGCTTGCACTTTCTTTTGCGTATTTGCGTAAGGGCAAGTTTTACAGAATAGGCGTGCTTATATGCGTTATTTTGGCGGCGGTTTGTATAACGAATTTGTATATGAGTATTCCGTCATGGATGCACTATGATACAACGTATCAGTCGGTATTTTTCGGTGCGGTCAAGGAAAGTGAAACGCCCGAAAAGGATTTAAAACAGCTCGGTATTGACGAAAAGTATTTACCGCTTGTTAATACTCATGCTTATATGGATGACGGTGAATATCCGATTGATATAACAACAGACGAATTTCAGCACGATTTTTACGACAGAATATCAAAAGCGAATGTTGTGTTTTTCTATTTAAGACACCCTGTAAGGTTCGTAAAGAAAATCGCTTTTTCGATAGAAAACGCGTCATGCTTAAGACCTCTTAATTCGGGTAATTCAGAAACGGTGCTAATGCAGTATTCAAACCGTTTCAGCCTGTGGAGCAATCTGCGAGTGGCGACAAAGTTTTTGTATAATCCGTATATTGTGTTTGCAATGGCAATTATAATGACATTGTATGTTATATTTGTACACATATATCTTGTTAAAAATCATAAAGAAACCGATGAAAAAAGGTTGTATATGATTATGGCGATGTATGTGCTTATAGTCGGATTGTGGATTAATATGTGTCTTCCGATTGTCGGAAACGGTGAGGCGGATATTATGAAACATATGTTCCTTTTTGCAAATTGTATGGACGTGCTTTTTGCTGTAATTATTTTAGGAATAGTAAATATGCAGCTGCGTAACAGGATTGCATCAATAGTGGCACTTGCCGTTGTGGTAGGAGTATTGCAGATTGAGCCGCCTAAGGAAACTGTTGAATTCGGAACGTATAACGGTCAGCCACTGAAGTGGGAAGTAATGCAGGAATATGGTGACGGCAGTAAGGTTATTGTTACCAAGGATTGCGTTACCGAAAGAATTTTTGATGACGAAAATAATATGTGGGAAACAAGTGATTTAAGACAGTGGCTCAATTCCGACTTTATAAGCGAGTTCACAATGGACGAACTTGCAAGAATTGAGCCGAAGGAAAACGAAGTTATGCTTACTTATAATGACAGAGGACTTGCGGTGAGCGGTGATCATACTCATTATTGGAGTGCGACAAGAAGCGAGGTTGCAGACCTTTCGGAAAGTGCGTATAAGTATTACGTTGATGATATGGTTTATATTCCGACACTTGATATGATGAAAACGATAGATGTACGCGGTTCGTATTGGATTTTATGCCCATACGGCTATAATGACAAAATGCAGAGATATATGAAGAATGACGGGTTTATTCTTCATACAAACGTAGATAATATAGATGGAGTGCGTGCGGCAGTAAGAATAAAAGCAGAGTAAATACAGAGGTAACATATATGAAAAATGAAATGAATTTGACAATGCTCACGGATTTTTATGAGTTTACAATGATGAATGGCTTTTTTGCCGAGGGATATAAGGATAAAATTGCATATTTCGATATGTTTTTCAGACGAGTTCCCGAAGACGGCGGTTTTGCCATAATGGCGGGCGTTGAGCAGATTATTGAATATATAAAAGAGATTAACTTTACAGCGGAAGATATTGAATATCTTCGGAGTAAAGGGATTTTTAAAGAGGAATTTCTTAAATATTTGGAGAATTTTAAGTTTGAATGTGACGTATGGGCAGTGCCTGACGGTACACCGATATTTCCGGGCGAGCCGATTATTACGGTAAGAGGTCCTGTAATACAGGCGCAGTTTGTCGAAACGATGATTTTGCTTACGATAAACCATCAGAGCCTTATTGCGACTAAGGCAAACAGAATTGTAAGAGCCGCACAGGGCAGAGCAGTTATGGAGTTTGGCTCAAGACGCGCTCAGGGTTACAGTGCCGCAACTATCGGTGCAAGAGCCGCGTATATAGGCGGTGTTGCAGGTACGGCTTGTACTATTTCCGATGAACTTTACGGAGTGCCGGCACTTGGAACAATGGCACATAGTTGGGTACAGCTTTTTGACAGTGAATATGAGGCGTTTTATGCGTATGCGAAGAATTATCCGACAGGCTGTACTTTGCTTGTTGATACTTATAATGTGCTGAAATCGGGTATACCGAACGCAATTAAGGTTTTTGATGAAGTATTAAAACCCATGGGAGCAAGACCTAAGGGTGTAAGAATTGATTCGGGCGATATAACGTATTTGTCTAAAAAGTGCCGTAAAATGCTTGACGACGCAGGTTATCCGGATTGTCAGATAGTTGCGTCAAATTCACTTGACGAGTATATAATTCGTGATATGCTTTTGCAGGGTGCTAAGATTGATATGTTCGGTGTGGGTGAAAGACTTATAACGTCTAAGTCAGAGCCTGTATTCGGCGGTGTGTATAAACTTGTGGCGGTTGAAGATAATGACGGAAATATTATTCCGAAGATTAAGATTAGTGAAAATGTTGCAAAGATTACAACACCGGGATTTAAACAGGTGCATAGATTATATTCAAAGAGCGACAGCCGTGCGATTGCGGACGTTATTACAATGCACGGTGAAACTATCGATAACAACAAACCGTACACAATATTTGATCCCGAACATACGTGGAAGAAGAAAACTGTTACGGACTTTTATTCACGAGAATTGTTAAAACCGATATTTGAAAAGGGTAAGTGCGTGTATGAATGTCCCGACCTTAATGTACTTCGCGAATATTGTAAAATGGAGATTGACGGACTTTGGGAAGAGGTTAAGAGATTTGAAAATCCTCATACTTATTACGTTGATTTGTCGGAGAAATTGTGGAATTTAAAGCATACAATGCTTGAAGAATATCAAGATTGACAGAGGTTAAGAAAATAATGGATACGAAATTATTTCATACAGATGATAACGAAATTGCCGAGGCAGGCGAAATATTGAGAAACGGCGGACTGGTCGCATTTCCAACTGAAACAGTTTACGGTTTGGGTGCGTCAGCTTTTGATTCGGACGCGGCTAAGAAAATTTATGCCGCAAAGGGCAGACCGTCCGATAATCCGCTTATAGTGCATATATGCGATAAAGGGCAGATAAAGGATATTGCGGAGGAAATACCGGAAAGTGCAAAGAAAGTTATAGATAATTTTATGCCGGGACCCGTGACAATTATTTTAAAGAAAAAATCGGTTGTACCCAATGATGTTACGGCAGGACTTAATACTGTTGCAATACGTTTTCCGTTACATGAAACGGCTCAGAAACTTATAAAAGCGGCAGGTGTTCCGATTGCCGCACCGAGTGCAAATCTTTCGGGAAAACCGAGCCCGACAAAGGCAAAGCACGTTGTAAAGGATATGACGGGAAGAATTGACGCTATAATTGACGGTGGCGAATGTAATGTGGGTGTGGAGTCGACAATCGTTGATTTTACAGGTGAAAAGCCGGTTATATTAAGACCGGGTGGCGTGACGTATGACGATTTGAAAGGCATAGGTCTTGACGTTGAAATAGATAAAAATATATTACATTCCATTGCGGCAGATGAAGTGCCGAAATGTCCGGGTATGAAGTATAAACATTATGCGCCTAATGCGGAAGTAACCGTTGTTGAGGGTGAAAAAGACGCAGTGCAGAGTAAGATAAAGGAACTTCTTGAACAGACCGAGGGGAAAGTAACGGGAGTGCTTACAATGTACGGTGCAGTGTATGATAAAGCAGTGATGCTTTCGGCAGGAAGTACAAATAAAGAGTATGCAAAAAACTTGTTTGCGGCATTGCGTGAATTTGATGAACTTGGCGTTGAAGTGGTATTTGCCGAATTTTCCGAAAAAGACGGCTACGGACTTGCAGTGAAAAACAGATTGTATAAAGCGGCGGCGCAGAGAGTAATCCACGTCTAAAACCGAAAAATCGCCCACAGCACCACTTTTTGCTTGGACGGTACAGTAAGTACAGCACCAAAGCTGCAAAGCCACACTGTGAACGATTTTGTGGATTTACAACTAAAAGTCTCTCCTTTATGGGAGGTATCACGAAGTGACGGAGTGGTGGCGAAATATGAATCACACAAAATACGAAAGGAGATACGAAATTTATGAATATATTATTTGTATGTACAGGCAACATACAAACATAAACTCCGAAAGCAAGGTAAAACCAAAGGAAAAGAGGATTGTAATTTGCATTTTACAGAGGTTTTACAGGATTTGAAGAAAAAAAGAAACCATAGTGTAAAAATTGAATATTTGATATGAAAATAAGTCTGTATTTAAATTATATGGACTTATTTTTTGTTTAGAGCAGGGAGGTGTTCAAATGAAATGTCTAATGAGATACGGTTGGGTAAAGTTAATGCGCTCACATTTACCCGAGGGTAAGGGTATATTGGGAATGTGGGCAAAACTGGCATCGCGTGCGGCATTTCGCAAAGGGCACGCGACCTATTGTGGTTACAAGAATGAAGTGATAGCCGGTATGTGGTCTGGAGGAATTGTTGGGGTTAAGAGCATTTTGGGAGTGCGAAGCCGTAGGAAAGCCCTTGAAACGCTTGATGCACTATCAGAACTCGGATATATTAGGTACACTCTTGATGTAAAGACAAAAAAGCTTACATATCAGATTACCGATTGGGTTATCCGATGCTCTGGTGAGGAATGTACGAATGGAACAGTTTATACGACAGACGGATACGGATTTTTATGTATGCCGCGCAGTATAACAGAAAGACTCATAGAACATAATTACATATTGGAAGAAGCAGACGCATGGCTTGACATTTGGTGTCACTCGGTATCAAGGGACAGAAACAATGCGTTTTCTTTTTTTGCGCCGACAGTCCAGCTTGGCAAATACGGTGCTGTACTGACTTTGGAAACACTCGGCAAACGCTGGGGCTGGGAAAAGACAAAGGTATGGAGATTTTTTAGGAAATACAATGATATATTCGATCTATACCGCTTGCCGGGTTCGTATGGATGCCTTGTGTTTAATAAATTGTATCCGTGTGATACAGAGTGTGTAACGCCTTCACAAGAGCAAATTATGCGTATTCTTGATGCGATAAGAGCTTATGCGGTAAATACAACAAAGAGAGAGACAGACCATCAATATATCAACAGGCTTATTGCATGGTACAGCCGGAGAGTGGTTGATAAATTTTAGACAACTACCGATGAAAATCGCGTTGCAAAATCGGACCATATAATACGCGCGTATATTTCTCTGTGTTGGAATTGTAAGAATATATATGACTGCAGTAATAGTTATTGTATTATGGCAACGACAGAAAACAACGATATCCGTGGACCGTGCGTACCAGCGGATTTAACAGAAATAGCAAAGGAGTTTTTTACCTATGAGTAAACAGAATAAAAAAATGAATAATTTGGAGGTAAACGAGCAAACAATAGCAAATTCAGAACGGATTATGAAAATGCTTGCTCAAAGGGGTATAATAAGCGATAAAAACATTGATGGGGAAAAAATGAAAAATGTAGGACAGGAGAAGAAATATCATAACACACTGTTGCTTTTAAAGAATTACAGAACTATTGCTTGGGTGCTCGAATGCTTTCCTGACACGCTTGCCGAGGAACTTGAGCAGCCATTTGAAGGCTTAGATGAGCTTTTGGACAGATTTGATGCAGAAATGGGTATGGAGAACCGTAAGCTTGAAAATAGAATGATGAGCGTGCAGAAATCAAGATTAATGATTGATCGCGTAAATGAGGCGCTGTCAGTTCTTAAGAAAAAACCGGACAATGGTCAAAAACTGTATGATTTAATCTATCAGACCTACATAAGCCCTGAGAAATTACGTTTGTCTGACATTCTGTATCGTCTGGATATGTCGCCCAGACACTATTACCGCCTTCGTGAACAGGCAGTAAATATACTTTCTATCCGTTTATGGTCATAGAAAATGCATATTTAAAAGAATTGAGGAGGCTGCGTTTAGAGGAGGAAACTCTTCTGAAAAAACAGCGAGAATTGTCCACAGTCTCCGAGGACAGTTCAAATTAAAAGACATTCTCGCAGTAGTCGGTTTTCCAAAGGC